>JAVKDP010000054.1:0-97734 GCA_040222185.1 Balneolaceae bacterium
GGCTATTGCGTAGGGGCCCCACCCGTTCCCATCCCGAACACGGCCGTTAAGCCCTACAGCGCCGATGGTACTGCTTACGTGGTAGAGTAGGTCGCCGCCTCCTCCTTTTTTCCAACTAAGCCTTGTAGATTCCCCTTTCTGTAAGGCTTTTTTTTATTTACTTCAATTAATCAATATTGACGCGTATTAATCGTATATTACACTGTTATAATTGATCAAAAAAATCAAAGTATGCTTGATTTCGAATCATTCTTAAAAGACTATAAAAGCCGCCTTTCTCAAATATTTGTTAAAGACCAGGAAACAAATAAAGAAGCGCTGAACAGAGGAATCTCCGAGAGTTCACTGAATTCAATAATGAATCGTACACCTCTTGCTGCTTTTATCCCCTCCAGATATGGCGGTTTTGGAGGCCACACCGCTGAGGCACTGGCTATGCTTGAGGCAAGCTCTTATGAATCATTACCTCTTTCATTAATGATGGGTATCAACGGGGCACTATTTTTACAGCCAATTGCCAATTATGCAGATGAAAGCGCAAGGGCTTCAGTTTACGAACGTGTATTAAATGCCGGAAAAATGGGTGGCTTAATGATAACAGAACCTGATTTTGGTTCTGAAGCTCTCAAAATGCAAACCTCTTTTACAAAAGATGACGCCTCAAACATATATTCATTAAAAGGACTCAAGCATTGGGCTGGCCTTACTGGAATGGCAGACTACTGGCTTATGACTGCCAGGGAAAAAAATTCAAAAGGCGAACTAGGAAGAGATATATCATTCTTTATCCATGATACCAGAAATGGCGGAATTGAAGTTGAAGAATACTATAATAATCTTGGTTTATATATGCTTCCTTACGGAAGAAATAAAGTAGATATAAAAGTACCAGCTGCTTACAGGCTAGAGCCAAAAAGTACGGGAATTACTTTGATGCTGGATTTACTTCATAGAAGTAGATTGCAATTTCCGGGGATGGGAATGGGCTTCTTAAAAAGAATGATGGAAGAAGCGATAGATCATTGTAGAAAACGCTTTGTTGGTGGCCAGGATCTTATCAATTATGATCAGGTCAAACTCCGTATTTCAAAGTTACAGGCCTATTTCACTGTATGTTCGGCAATGTGTAACTTTACTAGCATAAACGTCCCCCTAGAGAGGAACACTTCTAAGATGGATGTTGAGGCTAATGCAATTAAGTCGGTAATAACCGACTACATGCAAAAAGCTTCTCAGTCATTATTGCAGCTAACTGGAGCAAAAGGATACAGACTTGATCATATCGCAGGAAGATCAACGGTCGATAGTCGCCCGTTCCAGATATTTGAAGGTTCAAACGATATTTTATACCAACAGATTTCGGAATCAGTGCTTAAGCTTATGAGAAAGTTTAAAAGCGCGAACTTATATGATTTCCTAAAAGATTACGATTTGACTCTTAGATCATCTGATTATTTCAAGGATATGTTAAACTTTGAGATTGATGTGAAGATGCCTCAAAGAAAATTGGTAGAGCTTGGCAGGGCACTTGGTAGAATGGTTTCTATGGAGTTTACATTAAACCTTGGAGACCAGGGCTTTAATGCTGAATTGATTCAAAATGCGGTACAAACCCTGCAGGATGAAATCAAAGGCATCCTGAGTTCATTTAAAGAGGGCTCAAACACAGGAGTTGTTGATGATTTCCAGATCGAAAGCTCTTGGTTTAACCTCTTAGCTGTAGATGCCAAGTAAGAAAGTTGTAGTTCTTACCGGGGCTGGTATTAGTGCAGAAAGCGGGCTATCAACATTCAGAGATAGTGGCGGACTTTGGGAAGGTTTTGATATTAACGAAGTTGCTTCCATCGATGGGTGGAATAGAAATCCTTCAAAAGTGCTTGAATTTTATAATATGAGGAGAGAACAGGTTTCGAAAGTGGAGCCTAACTCAGCCCATAAAGCACTAGCAGAACTTGAAAAGCATTTCGAAGTAGTTATTGTAACTCAAAATGTAGATGACCTACATGAGAGAGCAGGATCAAAAAATATAATCCACTTACATGGAGAGCTTACTAAAGCCCGAAGTGAGAGAAACGAATACGAGATTACCGAAATTGGATATAGCCCCATCAAAATGGGGGATTATTCCAAGGATGGTTCTCAATTAAGACCAGCAATAGTTTGGTTTGGAGAAATGGTTCCTATGATCGAGAAAGCTGCAATGGAGGTTTCTCAAGCTGATATATTGATTGTTATTGGAACTTCACTACTAGTTTACCCAGCAGCAAGCCTGGTTCATTATTCTGCAAAGGGTATTCCAAAATATATTATCGATCCGAACATTCCGGAAGTGTTAGGCCCAGAAAACTGGAGTTTAATAAATGATACTGCCAACAGTGGTGTCCCAAAATTAGTACAAGAATTGACAACATAGATTACATGGAAAAGAAGAAGTTAAGCCAAGACGAAAAGAGTGTATTAGAACAATATATTATACCATTTTACCATGCTGGTAAAAGGCATCCGCTTTTCCCTGGTCGAAATAGTGTGGAAGCGGAAGCTGAGTTATTAGGGATTACAGTGGAAGAACTTCAGGAATACAGGTTAAATCTCGATCAGAATGCAAAACAGGCAGCTCTGGAGCTTTTGAAAGAGGATGAGATAATTGACCTTTTGGATAAAATTCCATTCGATGGTAATGAGACAATAGTAGCATTGGGAGATTCTTCCACAGAAGATGTTCAAGGCTGGTTCAACATTTTTAAAAACCTGTTAGAGATATCCAGCGAGAATGCTGAGTTTCAATTTATTAATGCAGGTATTTCAGGCAACACAACTACAGATGCACTAAGAAGGCTAGACAGAGATGTTTTGCTTTCAGAACCAGATTGGGTGTTTGTGAGTCTTGGCACATTTGATGTTCAAAGGTTAAATATTGCACCTGGTCGTACTCTGATACCTCTTTCTGAAACATGGGAGAATTTAAATACCATACAGGAAATCCTGGAAGAACAACTGGAAAACCCTGTGGTTTGGATAACTCCAACACCAGTAATTTCAGAACTGTTGGAAGCTAATTTAATGCATGAATTTTCCATAGACGAAATGGATATGGCACAAGTAATCGAAGTAGTAGCAGGTAAACGAGGAGTTATTATCGATCCTCAAGGCCGCAGACTTGGTGAGGAAAAACCACAAGCATGGAATTACTTAAGTGACGGATTAAACCCGTCTTTGGCGGGCCATATTAACACAGTACGTGAAATATTGAAGATGATGGCCCAGGTTGATATTAAAAGTTAAGCCTGAAGTTTAATAACTCTACTGATGGGTTAAGTTGAGTAGAAAACGAAGAGCTACTTAAATCAAGTGTTTGTACCAGGGTAGGGTTTACAAACCCTAATGACGTATCTCTATTCAAGTTTAGTCCAATAAGTCCACTTGCAGTATTAACTGGTGTGAGCATCGCAGTTGGAGCTGTAACTCGTTCTGATAAAAAGAAAGTGTCGAAGATTCCGAAACCGAAACCGGCCCAGGCACCAATTCCTGCTCCATATTGAAGTCCGTCAACCAAAGGCTCATTCGCAACAAGCATAATTGATGTCACAATAATTGAACCAGCCGCAGCACCATAAAAAGTGTCAAGAAGCACAATAATGGAGCTATTGTTCCCATCATTGAAAAGTCCCGAAACCAAAACCTCACTTCCGCCTCCTTGTATAATATCATGTGCTCCCATCCCAATACCATAGAGTGTTCCTAAACCCAACCCAACCTGGAGCGGATAGAAACTAGAGCTATTACCGATAGCCATTGATGCCCCACCTAGTATTGTACCATTCATAGCACCATTTAAAGTATTGCCTGCAAGCAGCTGAACCGTTTGGCTTTTTGAGGAAGAAGAGTAGGATAGAATTAAAAGAAAAGTAAATAATGTAGTTAGCAGTCGCTTTTTCATCTGCGGGTATCTGATTCTGGTTTTGGTGAAGTTAATTAAAATAGGTTGTCTATACTATTGCTATGAAGGATTATTTAATGCAATTGGTAATACTCTTCCATTCATATAATGATGTGCATTCAATGTGAAGTCCGAAATATACTTTCCCATTTCTTCCGGGTTTACCGGAGCTTTATATCCAGGGAAAGCATTGTTTAACATTTCCGTTTGCACTGCCCCTAAACAAAGGCAATTTACAGCAATGTTCTCAGAGCTAAACTCAGTACTCAAACACTCCGTCAGTATTGAAAGTGCACCTTTTGATGAGCTATATGCAGAAAGGCCGTTAAATTTGTCGCTCCCCTGGAAACCACCCATACTTCCAATATTTACAATATGGCTACCAGCTGCTAATTTAGGTTTAAGAGTTTTGATCAATCTTACAGCTGCAAATAGGTTTACTTCAACCTGGTACCTCCATTCTTCAATGGATGTCTCCATGAATGGTTTATTAATCAACGTACCTGCATTATTTATCAGAGCATCAAAAGATTCGACTCCTTCAATGCCTTTAAGAATTGCAGAAACCCCATCATCAGTAGACAGGTCAGATTCTATTGGGTTTATTAATTCATGTTGATTGGCAAGATGAGCAAGTTTTTCTTTAGATCTTGCCACGGCATACACTTCATTTCCACTAAGTGCAAGGGTTTTAGCCGTTTCAAAGCCTATACCTCTGCTGGCACCAGTAATTAGTATTTTTTTCATCTCACAAAAATAAAGAAAGCATTCGCATTGTGAAACTCTTAAAACGAGGAATACAATGTTATCAAAAGCCCATTTTTAATCGTAATTTCGAAGCAGAAAAAATATTAAGGATAAAATGAGCATCGAACATAATAAAACACTGGTTCCACATAATATAAATGAGTTGAAACCCTATGTGGCGGGGAAAACTATTCAGGAGGTTGTTGAGGAATACAATCCAACTCAAATATCTAAACTGGCTTCTAATGAAAACAGGCTTGGAAGGAGTGAAAAGGTAGAAGGTGCGGTTCAGGATGCTCTTAAAATTGTGCATGATTACCCTGATCCTCTTTCAAAAAGGCTTCGACTGGAAATTGCTGGTAAGTTGGGGGTTGAGTTGTCAAACGTTATGGTAGGCTCAGGTTCAGAAAGCATCCTGGCCGGGTTGTGCAGAACATTTTTCAACAATAGGGAAAACCTGGTTACCGCTGATGCTACATTTATCGGCGTATTCGTTCAGGCTAAAATCAGGGGAATTAAACTGAAAAAAATACCTCTTACTAATGGCTACAGGTTCGACCTAAAAGGGATGTTAAACGCAATCGATGAACATACAAAAATGATCTACATTGCAAACCCAAATAATCCTACCGGTACATATGTAAATAAGGAAGAGTTCGAATGGTTTATGAAAGAGGTTCCAAATGATGTACTCGTAATTATGGATGAAGCTTATTATGAGTATGCCAGCTCAAACGGTGATTATCCGGATGTGCTTAGCTATGGTTTCGAGAATGTTGTTGTGCTCAGAACTTTTTCAAAAGCATATGGTTTGGCGGGTTTCAGGGTTGGATACGCGGTAGCTAACGAAGAGATCATCCAGTATCTGATTAAGACAAAACTGGCATTTGAGCCAGGAACACTTGGTCAGGCAGCTGCAGAGGCTGCTTTTAAGGATAGCGAGTTTTTAGAGCGAGGCATGGAAATTGTTCAAAGGGGAAAGGAAGATTTATACTCATACTTTGATGAGAAAGGTATCGGTTATGTTAGGTCGTTAGCTAATTTTGTAATGATGACTTTTGATACTGAAGAAGAAGCCATTTACTTCACAGATGAGATGCTTAAAAAAGGAGTGATTTTAAGAAGGATTAATGCATTTGGGCTACCAAACTGTGTTCGGGTTACGATTGGTCTTCCATCAGAGATGAAACATTTCAAAGAATCACTTGAAGTTGTATTAGGTAAATAAGATCGATTTTATTCTCATTTAGTTTTAGGTTCATAATTATCAGTAGAAAAGAGCTGACTGAATAAGCCAGAGCGAGAGAGTAGAAATATTGGAATTTGAGGTTATAAGTTTATTTATCACATTCCCGCCTCCAAAAAAGTAAAATGTTACATGAGTGTTTTCTAATACAACTCAGTAGAGTTTACATGGGCGAAGAGTTATTTTTTGTAGAACTTAAAACGGGGAATTGAGACTACGATTTAAAATAATAGTCAGTTTTGCTTGTGTAAGTATTCTTATTTCAGCAGTAGGATTGGTATCAAACTGGTACGCTAGTTCGATCCAAAAAAGACTGTTGTCAAGTAATGTCGAAACAACAAGACTAGTACAGTACACTGCTGATATTGAGAGAGGTCTGTATCAAAGCCTTGTATATCTTAATACTATAAGGGTTGATGAGGGTGACCTGGAAGTATTAACTACGATTAACAGGCCATCAAACTTTCAGTTAACCGAACGGTTTAATAGAGAATTGGATTCGATAAAATTATCCATAGAAATGGTTAATGAGTTATTGGATACATCAGAGATAACCGAAATCATAAAAGACGCACCTGACCTGGAAGCCTTCGAAGAACGTTTTCGAATTTACGAGGTGATTACCCGAGACTGGCTCGAACTCAATGAAGAGGATAAAGAACAGGCAAGTATTGTATTTCAAACTTCGATCAACCCTTACTTTCGGAATAATATAATTCCGCTGATCTCGAACCTGAGGCAGAAGTCAATTGATAAGCAGAACCAGGAGAATGATGCAATTGAATTAGGCTTGAAACAGGCTAATTTTGTGATTCGAATACTCACCCTGGTTTGTGTGTTAATATCATTCCTGATAGCATTCTATGTATACAGGTCAATCGCCAAGCCGCTGGCTATGCTTAATCGAAGTGCCAGAAAAGTGGGAGAAGGCGATTTAGATGAGAAGATTGAAATAAATCAAAAAGATGAAATCGGTGAATTGGCTACATCCTTTAATGAGATGGCTTCAAATCTTCAAAAAAGAACACTGGCCCGAGATTACCTGGATAGTATTATTGAATCTATTCATGAAGCCTTGATTGTTACAGATGCAGAAGGGTTATTGGTAGGAATGAATCTATCCGCACAAAAAATGCTTCACTATACCAAGGATGAAGCTATTGGTATGCATGTCACTGAGTTTTATGATCTAAAAAACATGCAGAAAGTATATGATAAGCATGGTGGAAAAGGGAAAACATTCGAATTTGGTTTACAAACAAAGAGGGGAAGAAGTATCCCTGTATTACTTTCTGAGTCAGAGTTAGTAAATGCCAATAATGAGAAAGTAGGAAATGTTGTAGTCGCAACGGATATAAGCCAAAGAAAACGAGCGAATGAAAAGATAAAACAGTCTCTAAAAGAAAAAGAAATCCTGTTAGCTGAGATTCACCATAGAGTTAAGAATAACCTGGCTGTGATTTCCGGCTTGTTACAACTTCAGATTTATGAAGCAAAAAGTGAAAAGGTGAGTGAAGCACTAACGGAAAGTCAGGCAAGGATTCAGTCGATAGCATTGGTGCATGAAATGCTGTATCACACTGATCGCCTTGCTTTTATTGATTATAGAAGATACGTCAACGATTTGCTCCAGGCTATAAGTAGTATGCACCTTAATGTGAAAAAGGATATATCGCTTATAGCAGAAGTTGAAAAAATCTCACTTAACCTAAACCAGGCAATTCCGTGCTCACTTTTAGTAAATGAAATTATTGTGAACAGCTACAAACACGCATTCGTTGAGAAAGAGAGTGGTGAGATTAAAGTCAGGATGTATGAAAAGGAAGGATTTATAGAGCTTGTTATAGAAGATGATGGAATAGGAGTTAAGACTGACAAAAAGGGTAAGGGTAATTCACTTGGATTAACGCTTATGAATACATTGACAAATCAGTTAAAGGGAAAATTCACAATAGAAGGAAGAGACGATAAACAAGGAACCAGGACTACTGTGATATTTCCTAAGTAGTTCATTCAATTCTTTATAGCGGTCAAAGATTAAAATAAATGACAATGAATATGGAGATCATTTGCCCTAGAAATGCATAAAGGAACCATGCTAATACAGAAACGAAAAAAGCTTTTATGAGTTTAAAAATCAATTTACCCTCATGGAAAGTGATCAGAACATACATTGGGTAAATGAGAATCAGCACATAATTTAGTAAGAAGAAATAGGGAGATACACTGCTCAGTAGAGTTATAAAAATTGAGAAGAACATATATTGAGCAATCACAAAAAAACCTAAAGCTAAATACTCGATAAAATAGAATCCCGATTTTCGGTTAAAAAGCTTGGTAAATCCTGCAAGAGTAAAGGTGTATATAAATAGAAAAGAGTTAATATGGCTGGAAAAGAAATTTGACCCTTTTGTAGAAATAGCGTTTGGATCAGGGAGCTCTCGAGCTCCTATAACTTCACTGAATACCTTTATAGGATCAAAATCGATTAAGTTTTTAATGATAATGTAGACCGCAAGAACTAGAATAAAGTATCTGAATGGATGAGCATATGATTTTCTCTTTCCAAAGATATACTCTTTTATAACCTTGCTCGGCTTGATGGTTAAGCCTTTTATCGTCCTGAAAAGAGGAGTATCGAAATCGAAATAGTGTTCCAGTACTTCCCGGGCAGACTCTTTTAATACAATTCGCCCCGAATTTTTTCTCTGGCCACAACTCGTACAAAAAGTATCGCTTAGCTTTGTACCACAATTATTACAATTCATTCGGCAATCTTACTTTAATTAATACAAAAAGTAAAAGGATTATTTTAATCCTTTTCGGGAATTAAAATTGGTCTCAAATTATACTTTGAGCCGATAGAAGGTGTTTTACGTACGAAATTGGATCAAACAAATCGCAAAGTAATAGTAAAAATGAAGAAGATAGGTACATACATTTTTTTAGTTCTGGTTCTGAGTGTTAGCTCAAATGCTCAAAGTATCGTGGAGTTTAGATTAACAGGTTTATCAGATTCCGCTATAGAAGAAGTAGGGATTCGTGGTAATTCAGCTCCCTTAAGCTGGGAGAGAACAATAGTATTAAATAAAGATGGGGATGAATTTGTAGGAACCATAGAGTTCACAAATATCAGAGGTGAAATAGAGTTTAAATTTGTGCATTCAACCACTTCAGGAGATTTGATTTGGGAAAGTACAGAAAACAGGGTATTAGTATTATCACCGGGTGAAACTATTGCTTCAGAAAGCACCTGGGATATAGAACAACTAATAGATATTGAATCACTGCCTTTGCTAAGTACAGAGCAATTGATGGCGGATTATTTTCTGATTGAAGAAGCTATTCTTAAAGTGCACCCAGGTACATACAGGTACAATGACCAGGTTTCTATAGATAAGGGGCTTAACGAACTCAGGACTGCATTTCAGAATCCTCTTACTTATGGAGAAGCCTATCTCGCTATGTCTAAACTTACAGCTCTCCTAAAGTGCGACCATACCAAAGTTGGTTTTAACAACCAGAATAAAACTATTAATTCTGTAATTCATCGTCAGGCAGATAAACTCCCTTTTACATTTAAATGGGTTGGAGGCAAAATGATTGTCATAAACTCTGTTGTGGATGATAGCGAAGGTGTTTTGGAAAGAGGCTCCGAAGTTTTGCAAATAAATGGGATAGACGTTTCTCAAATACAAAAAAACATACTGCCCTATATAGCGGCCGATGGATCAACGTATAAAAACAGAATTCGTAAAATGGAAGTAAATGGCTATGATTTTAGATACAATGCTTTTGATGTCTTTTTTCCATTACTGGTTCCTCTTCAAGGTCAGAAAATAGATCTTTCATTCCGAAAACACGGATTAGAAACAACTGAGCTTATTGAAGTCTCATTAATAACAAGAGAAAAACGAGCAGAAAAGCTTGCTATGAAATATCCTGAGTTTCCGGAAAACAGGGATGAAATGTGGAGCTTTGAAATCCTGGAAGGAGATATTGGATTACTTACAATAAACTCTTTCGGGTTAATGGGCTGGAAAGCGATGACTATTGATTACAAAGCTTATTTAGAAGGCGTATTCGAGGAATTATCAGGCAAGAAGATTGAGAACCTTATTATTGATATCAGGGAGAACAATGGTGGAAATGATGAAATGTCGGTAGAGCTATTTTCATACCTGGATATTAAAAAGCCAATTGCAAATAAGGTATATAGAGAAGGAAGAACGAGGTACTTGCAGTTTCCGGAGACGCTTAAACCCTATGTTCAAACCTGGGGCGATAATCCATGGTTCTTTGAACTAGAGACGGATGAAGTAAGTTCAGACTCTACATATTATATTTTTAGGCAATCTCAGGATTCGGATAGCTTTAAAAAGAAAAAGAAGTATGTTTTTAAAGGAAATGTATACATGCTTACAAGTTCCGCGAATACCTCGTTGGCCTTTTATACAGCACAAAACTTTAAGCGTCAAAAACTGGGCTTGCTGATTGGCCAGGAAACCGGTGGTAATGTAAGGGGAATAAATGGGGGACAGATTCTCTTTCTCAGGTTACCGAATTCAGGAATCGAAATCGATATGCCTGTAATGGGTGGGTTTGCTTACGGCGATCAACCCGATAATGGAGTGGTGCCGGATGTCGAAGTTAAGCCCAGCTTAGAAGATATTGTTAATAGAATTGATGTTGAGTTGAATACAGCGTTAAGACTAATCAGGGAGAAGTAAGACTTATTTAGACCTGCTGATTACCATTACTCCACAAATAATGATAATCGCTCCTGCATATTGGATAAGTGTTAACGACTCTCCAAGAAAAATCATTGAAAGAGAAATGGTAGAAACCGGTCCTAAACTCCCTACGATAGAAACATTCGGGGCACCAATCCTTTTGATAGCCTCATTTATTAAAAAAGATGGAACTACAGTTGCTATAATTGCCATTAGAAAGCTCAACAGGTACACTTCAAGTGTGTAATTGAATAAGTCGGGCTCGATGGTAATGAGATAATGTATAATTACCATAAAGCAAGAAACGATCATTGAGTAGGTAGTAAGCCTGACCGTTCCAACTTTTGCGATTATCGAGTTACTTCCAACCAGGTAAATGGCATAGGCAAGGGCGCTTAATGCTATGAATGTAGAGCCCCAGAAAAGGTCAGAGCTTGTTCCTTCTGTTATACCTCCCTTATCGAGAAAAATAACTGCTATTCCTATATAAGTGATTAAGATAGACACATATTGAGCTACAGTAATTTTCTTTTTGAGGAATATCGCACTTAATACCAGTACCATGGTTGGGTATGAGAACAGAATTAAGCGCTCCAGGCTTGCACTGATGAGTGTAAGGCCTTTAAAATCGAAATAGCTGGCAACGTAATAACCTGTAAAGCCAAGTGAGAAAATTGCAGCCAGGTGCTTTTTAGAAAGTGGCTTCTCTTTCCACTCGCTTCTGCGAAATCCAAAAATTACCAGGTAAAATGGTAAAGCGAATAACATTCTCAGAAGTAGTAAAGAGACTGCATCAATATCGTACTGATATGCCAGTTTGATAATGACTGCTTTTGTAGAGAAAAGGATTACCCCCAGAGCTGCAATCGATATTGCTACGAACTTCTTTTTTTTGATAGCTAAATAACTTAATGAAAAAAAAGCCTTCTCTTGAAAGAAGGCTTTTTAAAATACAGTATTAAAATTTAACTAAACCAAATTACTTAGTGGTTAGCAAAGCAGGTGCATTGAAGTCCGGCAGCTTCAAGTGTTACAGAATGCCAATCGAAGTTGTTGTTGAACCCTTCACGTTCCCACCAAAAAGGTAGTCGCTCTGAGCTTTGGTTTCCAACTTCGTTCATGGTTGCTGCATCGAAGAGTCTGCCATTTACCATAGTATACATTACTGAATTTGTGTTTCTGATATCCTGTAGTGGGTTTTCTTCCAACACAATTAAATCAGCAAGCTTGCCAACTTCTAAGGATCCAATGTCATCATCTAACCCTAAATAATGAGCGCCGTTTAATGTAGCTGATCTAAGTGCTTCCATGTTTGTCATTCCTCCCTGGCTTAACATCCAAAGCTCCCAGTGAGCACCAAGGCCCTGTAATTGGCCATGAGCCCCAAGATTAACTTTTACGCCTACATCGTTCAGTAATTTGGAAGATTGAGCAGTAAAAATATGCCCATTCTCGTATTCTTCATCAGGTGCCATGGTTCTGTGTCTTGACCTCGGATCAATTACGCTTCGCGGAGTGAAGGTAAGCAGTTTTTCATTCTCCCAGACATTTGACTTCTGGTAGAAATAGTACTCCCCGCTTAAACTTCCATAGTTAACAATATGGGTTGGAGTGTATCCGGTTTTGCTGGCACTCCAAAGCTCCTGAACATCTTTGTAAAGAGGAACAACAGGAACATTGTGCTCAATTCCTGTATGTCCATCAAGAATCATACTCATATTATGGAAAAAGAATGAACCCCCTTCCGGAACAACAGCCATTTCAAGAGCTTTAGCAGCTTTTATAACTTGTTGACGTTGCTCTCTACGTGGCTGGTTATAGCTTTTAACTGAGAATGCTCCAAAGGCTTTTGTACGTTTTAATGCGAATAATGCATCTTCATAGCTGTTTATTTCAGCTTTAAACGCACCATCTGCTCCATAAAGAATAACCCCGGTTGAATACACTCTTGGGCCAATCATATTGCCTGCTTTAATAGCTTCTGAATGTGAGAAAACCATTTCAGTATTTGAAGATGGATCATGAGCTGTTGTTACTCCATAAGCAAGATTCGCAAAATACTCCCATTGTTGCTGTGGGCTGATACCTAATCTGAAGTTTCCTAAGTGAGCATGTACATCTACGATACCAGGCATAATGGTTTTACCTGTAGCATCAACCACTTTAGCTCCACTCGGAACAGGAACATCACTACCGATAGCTGTAATTCTATTTCCCTCAACTACAACGGTTCCGTTTTCAATAACCTGGTCGCCATTCATAGTGATGATTCTGGCATTCGTAAAGGCGATAGTACCTTCTGGTACATGGGTGTCTAGTTCAAGGCCCAGGCCAAGCCCGGTTTTAGGAGGCTCAGGCAAGCTATCAGGAGCCCCTTCAACAAAAGTAAAACTGTTTTTTAGATCAATTGAGAAATATTCCTCACCAAGAGTCCAATGAAGTTTATCACTGTCTTTAGACCAATGCATATGATACCCGCCTTCAGAAGCAACCTTTTTAACCGGAATAGATTTTGTTGAAGGAGAAAGGGATACTTCCTTACCAGCCATTGGCATCGGTGCGATGTACACTTTATAAAGGTTTGAAAACGCAATCCACTTATTATCAGGGCTTGGTACAAATTCATGTCCGTATTTGGAAGTGAAATGCGTACGTTCATCTTCGCCGTTCAGGTTTACACTTCTATAGGATTTGTTAATAGCACCAAATATGTATCCTCCGGTTTGATAAAACACCCGGTCTCCAGTAGTATTAAATCGTGGGAAGTTTCCGCTACTGATAATTTTTTTGGAGTTCTTTCCATCAGCTGAAATAGTATAAATACCCGGTTCCTGTGTATAGGCAAAACCTTGTTGGCCATTTCCACTTTCTCTTCGATAAACAATAGAATTTCCGTCAGGTGAAAACGATGGTTCCCTGTAGATGCCTTTTTCAGAAGTGAGTTTTTTTATCGAGACAGATCTTTTAGTAAGATCTATGATATTAAGAGCACCCATTTCAGTATCGCTCCAGCTTACGTAGGCTAGTTTCTTTCCATCAGGTGAAAAGGCCGGCTCAAATTCAAAATCTGATTCCTTCGTTATTCGTGTTGGTGCTCCATCAGGAAGGTTTTTCTTCCAAAGGTAACCTACAGCACTAAATACGACAGTTTTCCCATCTGGTGAAGTCACAGCGTTTCGAATTGCTCTCACTGTGAAATCATCAGGAGCTACATCCTGCTTATACCGAACAGCCTCCACAATATCATGAGAAGATTGAGCCTGGAATGGGATAATTGATGATTCGCCTGTAGAAGCATCAATGTTATTAATCTTCCCATTAGCCCAAATTATGATTGATTTGCTATCCGGAGTCCAGTTAAAGTTGGTGTACACCCCAAAGATAGCCCAGGCTTCCTGTTGATCTTTACTTAGGTTCTCATACAAAGGCCATTCCAATCCAGAAGATAAATCTCTTAAATAGAGCACCGTTTTAGTTCTTACTCTTCTAACGAAAGCCAGTGTTTTTCCATCGGGAGATATTTGTGGACGAGCAGCTCCTCCATTTCCACCAGTTACAGTTTCAATAGTACCTTTTTCTCTGTCATATCTTCGGATCACATATATTTGGCTGTTTGGATCCTTATTATATTGAAAGAATCCACCTGGATAAGCGTCTTCGCTATAATAAACATAACGTCCATCCGGTGATACAGATGGTTCTCCAATATCTTGCTGAGCATTTTTCTTCTCAACTAATTGTATCCCTGACCCACCTGTTTTATGGAACATCCAGATTTCACCAGCTCCAAGAGAACGCGTAGATGAAAAATGTTTTTTCCCGATAATATAATCTCCATCAGGTGTCCAAACAGGGTTGTTTATTAACCTGAAATTCTCCTTTGTAATCTGGCTTGCATTCGACCCATCAGCATTCATAATCCAGATATTATCGCCACCCCCAGCATCACTTGTAAATGAAATTTGGCTACCATCAGGGCTAAACCTGGGCTGTACTTCAAAAGCATGTCCTCCTCTTAGCAAAGTAGCTTCTCCACCTGTAGCAGGAATGCTAAAGATGTCTCCTAATAAGTCAAAAACAATAGTTTTCCCATCTGGACTCACATCAAGGTTCATCCAGGTACCTTCTGTGGTAACAAAGGAAATCGGTTTTGATTCACCAAGATCGGGTTCTGAAACCGACCATTTGTCCTGGGCAAACGTGGTATTTAAAAGAAGCAGGTTCAAGCTGATAAAGAGTAGAAATTTCATCAAAAGAGATTAGTTAGTATGAACTGCAATAATACTATTTGAGTGGAATTTTAGATAGTATTTCACGTTTTTTTCAATTATAATACTAATTGGGTATAATGATTTAGATTTGCTTTGAGGTAGGGGAAGGAAGAAGGAAAAAAACAGAAAGGCTTGATTTGCTTAAGAAAAAGCTAGCGTTATTACTGGTAGTACTGATAATTGGATGTGTGGAGGCCATAGCGCAGAAGTATAACATTAAAACATACTCTGTAAATGATGGTTTACCATCAAGCCAGGTGTACGATGTTCATGTTGATGATCGTGGATATGTATGGTTTGCAACCGCTTATGGCCTGGTAAAATTTGATGGGTACAACTTCGAGACATATAATAAATCTCATGGGCTTCGAGACGAGTTGTTATATGATTTGTTTGAGGATTCGAATAGCAATCTATGGGTTTCTTCAGAAACAGGAGGAGTTGGGTTATTTGAGTCAGGAAAGTTTAGCTATTTACCAGAGTTAAGCCGTCTAGATACACTCACTGTTCAGTTTATAACGGAATCAGATCAAAAAGAAATTTGGTTTGCAACTTATGAGCAAGGAATCATTATCTGGAACAGAGAAAATGATTCATTTAGAGAGTTAACGACAGAAGATGGTTTATTAAGTAACTCTATCTGGGATATTTACTTTGACGAACTTGGTTTTACATGGATTGCCAGCGACTATGGTGTAAATATCTATGAAGAAAGCCGGGGTGTTTTTAAAACACTATCTACTGAAATAGGATCTCCGGAATATACATACCAGGTTTTTGAAGCTCAGGATGGCACTAAGTGGATACCTACGGATAAAGGTTTCGCTATAATAGAATCTGATTTCTCAGTAGAACTTGTAACCCGGCTTCAAGGGCATTCTCTAGACTTTGTGTTTAGCATTTCACAAGACAATGACGGAGCAATGTGGATTGGGACGGAGAGCAAAGGTTTGTTCTGTTACAACCCGGTCACTAAAGAATCAGTCCATATCACTAAGAAAAATGGGTTAAGCAGTAATTATATTTACCGGCTGGTTAAAGATAAAGAAGGGACAATCTGGATAGCTACAGATGGCGATGGGGTTAGTATTTTTAAGGACAAGAACTTTAAGTTCCACGATATTAGTACTGAATATGGTTTTAACTCGGTATATGGTGCTATGAAGGCCAGAGATGGGACACTTTGGTTTGGGACAGATAATGCGATTGTTAGATATAGAAACGGTAGCTACAGGAGCTTTACACTACCTGAAAGTACTTATTTCGAAGAAGAAATCTGGGATATCTCTGAGTTACCCAACGGTAATCTGCTTCTCCTGACATATAGCAATCTTTTACTCGAATTTGATGGGAATAATTTTAGAAGGTATAGATTCAGAGATGAATTTCCGAGTAACTACATCAATGATATCTTGATTGACGGGAATACGATTTGGATTGGTGCTGAAGATGCTTTGATTAAATATCAAAATGGTTCTTTTAACAAGATTATTCCTACTCAAGATTACTGGGGTTCTTATATAAATACTTTATATAAGGATAGTGATGGTTCACTTTGGCTAGGTACTGAAAACGGAGCAGCTAACTTTGATGGTGAGAACTTTCAATATTTTGATGAAGAAGATGGAATATCTGGATCTAGCGTGTACGAATTTGCTGAAGACCGCTCGGGGAATATCTGGATCGGAACAACTGAAGGTTTTTCAGTTTTAAGACTAGCTATTGATAATACTGCTATAACGAAAGTAGAAAACTTTCAGGCGGATGAAGCTTTTCTGAATGAAACTATTTTTCTACAATTTGATGAACATGGTGGCTTGTGGCAAGGTACAAATGGAGGTATTAATTATTTTAATGTTGAAACCTGGATGACAACAGGAATAATGAATAGAGTTCATTTTCCATTACAAGAATATGGAAAAGGGGTGGAAATGAATGGTCATGCAAGTTTATTAGATAACAATGGGACTTTATGGTTCGGAAGTGCAAGGAAAGGGCTTATCTCTTTCGATTATCCAAAGGGTGTCAAAGAGTTGGAAAACGATCCGGCACCTTCTACTTTTATAAGATCTATTGAGTCGAATGGAGAAGTACTATTTGATCAGTCGGTTAAAGAGCTAGATGAATCACGACAGCTATCTTTAGATTTTGATGAGAATAATATTGAATTCAGATTTGGGGCTGTAAACTATAAAGATCCACATCGGGTTTTTTATAAATATAAACTTCAGGGATTTGATGATGAGTGGCATTCAGGTTTTGGAATAAATGAAGCTACATATACCAGTCTACCAGCTGGGGAATATGAGTTCCAGGTATTTTCGAAGTCGGTTAAATCGGATTGGGGTACTGTTCCTGCAACCTTTGGTATTTCAATAGAAAAGCCATTTTGGTTATCCACTATATTTTTTGTGTTTATTATCTCCTTAATCGTTGCAGCCATTGTCTTATATATTAATATTCGTTTGAATGCAATGGAGAGAAAGGATCTGAAAGAACTGGTAGATGAACAGACGAAAGACATCCAGGAAGCCCTTGATGAGAAAGAAGTATTAATAAAAGAGATTCATCACCGGGTAAAGAATAATCTTGCCGTTGTTTCGGGTTTACTTGAGCTACAAAGTTGGAAAATGCCGGATGGTCTGGCAAAAAAAGCACTCCAGGAAAGTAAAATGCGAGTTCTTACGATGTCGAAAGTACATGAGAACTTGTATCAGAATAAAGATTTAGCCAAAGTAAATGTGAAGCGCTTCTTTGGAGATTTGCTGAAGAGCGTATCAGTTACTATGAAGCAAACCAATCATAACATCGAGGTTGTACAGCATGTTGAGGATATCGTAATTGATGTGAATCTAGGTGTTCCACTTGGCCTTATTACAAATGAGTTAATCAGCAATTGCTATAAACACGCTTTTAATAAAACAAAGAAAGGGGTAATTACAGTTACTTTTGAAGAGGAAGAGGATTCATATAAACTCACAATACATGACAATGGAATAGGAAACTCTGTAGACTTACTAGAGGAAAAAAATGACTCTCTTGGTATGTCTCTTGTAAAATCTTTAGTAGCTCAAATTAAAGCCGAGATTACATACTCGGGAGAAGATGGAAGTGAATATGTTCTTGTTACACCAAAAGAAGTATTTTAAATGCTCTTCGAGTTGAACTGTTTAATAAAGTCCTTTGTGAATGAACTTTGAGCTAATCGACCGGATATTGCAGCTCTTTCTTTAAGAAGGGAATCATAGTGATCAGTTGCTCCCCATAGCATAGTTTTTATGTCCCTCATGGCTTCAATACTATAACCAGATAGTTCATTTGCTAGTGTGTTGATCTCCTGATCAAGTTCCGCATGAGAATTTAAAACGGAGTTATACAGACCTTTTGAGAAAGCCCAATCAGCAGTTTGCCACTTTGAAGCCTGGATGGTTAGTGTTGAGAAGGCAGAGATTCCAATTTTCCTTTCCACTGCAGGAGCAATTACAAAAGGACCAATGCCAAGAGTTAGTTCACTAAGCTTTATAGAAGCATTTTCATGTGCAAAACAGAAGTCACCTGCTGCTGCGATTCCTACTCCTCCACCTACTGCTTTACCCTGAACTTTTACAATAATAAGTTTAGGGCAACTACGCATAGCCAGGATTACATTTGCAAAGCCCATGAAGAACTTTGTACCAGATTCTTCACTATCAATTGTCATCAATTCACTAAAAGAGGCACCAGCACAAAAAGCTCCTTCACCCTTACTTTTCAAAATGATGACGGATATGTTATCATCAGTACCTGCATTTGTGATATTTTCAGTGAGATCTTTGAGCAGCGAGCCGGGAAGTGAATTTCCTTTAGAACTGTAAAACTCGATTATGCCGATACCATCAGCAACAGTTGTTGTTACTGACCCTTCCATACACTTGTATTCGCCTGATTCATAATCAATTGGTTTCTTTGGAAATGATTGATATAACCAGAAAATGATGTAGGCTCGTAACCCCTGGAGTCAAATGGAGATATAGCAGTGAATTCGTCTAATGCAGATGTGTACTTTAGTCCCTGAAGTAACCAGCCAGTAGCATGTAAAAAATTCGACTTTTCGTAATGGAAAGAAGTTTGAGTGAAACGCATAGGTTCAATATTGAAATCGAGCATCTGCGTTGGTAAAAAACTAATAGTATTTACATTGATCGAGTCTCGTTCTTGAGCCTGTACACAAAATATAGGGGCTAAAACGAGGAACAATATGCCGGAAATTCTTTTCATACAATTAAGATACTTAAATTCTTCAAAAATGGAAGATTAAGATAGAAAGTTCAAAAAAAGTAAATAGTTTGTACCAACGCCTAATACTCATGATATTCTCAAAAAAAAATAAACCACCATACATGAAGATCGCCCGCATTTTTTTGATGTTACTTTTTGGTAGCACTGCTTTATTTGCCCAAACTTATAACGAATATCAGATCTCATTCGATAATGCAGTACATCATGAAGCAAACATAAGTGTGATTTTCTCCAATTTAGATGTGAAACCACTAGAAGTACTTATGAGCAGAACATCGCCGGGACGTTATGCGATTCATAATTTTGCTAAGAATGTTTATGGTGTAAAAGCGTTTGACGGAGAAGGGAATGAGCTGGAAATAACCCGGCCAAATCCTCAGCAATGGGATATAGGTGGTCATGATGGTACTGTACGGTTTGAGTATACTTTGTTCGCAAATAGAGCAGGAGGTACATATTCAGGCATTGATGAAACTCACGCTCACTTGAACATTCCGGCAACCTTTGTTTTTTCAAAAGACTATTCTCACCGTCCGGTTAAGGTAACATTTGATGTAAGAGAAGATTTAAATTGGCAGGTCGCAACTCAGCTCAAGCGCCTCGAAGGAAATACTTATTACGCACCTGATACCTATTATTTCATGGATAGTCCGACAGAGATAGCAGATTATCATTTACGAGAAGAGATGATAGACGGGCAGATTATTCGCTTAGCCCTTCATACTCCTGCATCCGATCGTGAGGTTAATGAATATTTCTCGAAAGTGATTGCAATAGTTGAGGAACAGCGCGAGGTATTTGGTGAACTTCCAACGTTTGATTTTGGCGAGTATACATTTCTTTCCTGCTATATGCCTAATTCGAGTGGCGACGGGATGGAGCATCGTAACTCTACATATGTTGTAAGTTCAAAACCACTTGATGAACCACTTGCAGAAACCAGTATAGGGACTATTTCACATGAATTTTTCCATGCCTGGAATGTTGAACGTATCAGACCGGCATCTTTAGAGCCATTCAGTTTCGAAGAAGCAAATATGAGCGGAGAGCTTTGGTTTGCCGAAGGGTTTACAAGCTATTATACAGGATTGATACTGGCTCGTGCAGGTATACGTACCGAAGACCAATACATTGAAGGTCTTGACAGGGGGCTTAATTATGTGATCAACTCACCGGGCAGACAGTTTTTTAACCCGATTGAAATGAGTTACAGAGCTCCATTTGTGGATGCAGCGACTTCGATTGACCCAACAAATAATTCAAATATTTTTGTTTCGTATTACACTTATGGAAGTGTTTTAGGCCTTGCATTAGATTTGTCACTTAGAGGCATGGGTAATAATTTGAATCTGGATGATTATATGAAGCTCATCTGGCAGAAATTTGGTAAAACTGAGATACCGTATTCAATCAGAGATTTGGAAGCTACTCTTGTGGAGTATGCTGGCGAAGAATTTGCTACTGACTTTTTTGATCGGTTTATATTTGATTCCGAAATGCCAGATTATGAAAGCCTATTAAGAGATGTAGGAGTAAATTTTGCTTTTGAGGATTCAAGGAAAGCTGATTTAGGCGGAAATATCAGACCTGTTAATGGAGTTTGGAAATTGACTTCAAATGCTAAAATCGGGAGCCCACTCTACAATGCCGGAATTGAGGTTGAGGATGAAATAATCTCAATTGGAGGAAAGAAGCTCGAAGACGTTGAAAATATAGATGAAATACTGGACAGAAGAAGACCTGGACAAACCGTAGATGTTGTTTTCTCAAGATGGGGAGAAGAAAGAAGAGTTCGGGTTGAGCTTGCTGCATTGAACAGGTATGAAACAGAGATTAACTCACGAGCAAACAGAACTCAAAGATCAAATATGAGAAAATGGTTAGAGAGTAAGAATTAAAATTCCTGATTAAATCGAACAGGCTCTAACTTTAAATTTCAATGTAACTAACTACAAGGCTATGAAGAAAATCATATTAGCTACTATAATAGTACTGTTTACAATACCAGCTATGGGACAGGATTATCCAAAAATTCTTTCCATGAAAGAACGTGCTGAGGTAATCGATGATCTTCTTGCAGATAAAATAAACTCTGTTCTTCCGGATATAATGCGAAGGGAAGGAATTGATATGTGGTTAATTATATCCAGAGAGTATAACGAAGATCCAGTGATAGAAACTCTTTTACCAGCTACCTGGCATGCCGCCCGGCGCCGAACAATACTGGTTGTATATGATAAAGGAATAAATGAGGAGCTCGAAACCCTGGCCGTTGCCCGATATAATGTCGGTTCAACATTTAAAAAAGCATGGGATAAAGAAACGCAGCCAGATCAATGGGCAAGGTTAAAGGAAATTATTGAAGAAAGAGATCCGGAGAAAATCGGAGTTAATAAGTCTAAGCACTTTGGGCTAGCAGATGGAATTGTAGCGACTGAACTGGAAGAGTTAAGTGGAGCAATAGGGAAGAAGTATTCAGATCGAATAGTTTCTGCTGAGAAAGTTGCGATTGGATGGCTGGAGACAAGAACCGAAAAGGAAATGACTATTTATCCACAGATAGTCAGAATAGCTCATGAAATTATAGCTGAAGGCTTTTCAGACAGGGTAATCCAACCAGGAATCACAACTACTGATGATTTGGTATGGTGGTACAGAGAAAAAATAAGAGATTTGAAACTAATAACCTGGTTTCACCCAAGTGTTTCTATTCAAAGGGCAGACCCTGAATCTTTCGATCATTTAAGAACATTTGACAGCAGGCCGGAAGAGAATGTGATATTACCGGGAGATTTGCTGCATGTAGATTTTGGAATCAAATACCTGCGATTAAACACAGATACCCAACAGCATGCTTATATTCTTAAACCTGGTGAAAGCGATGCTCCGGGATATCTCAAACAAGCTTTGAGAAATGGAAATAGGCTACAGGATATTTTTACGAATAATTTTAAAGAAGGCAGAACAGGTAACGAAGTTCTGAAGATGTCAAGAGAACAAGCTATAGCAGAAGGAATAAAGCCTTCAATCTATACACATCCGATAGGCTATCATGGCCATGCGGCAGGAACTACTTTAGGAATGTGGGATTCACAAGGAGGAGTTCCGGTGAAAGGCGACTACCCGCTCCATTTGAATACAGCGTACTCTATCGAACTGAATGCGGCTACCTATATTGAAGAATGGGGTAAAGAAATTCGGATTATGCTGGAGGAAGATGCTTTTTTTGATGAATCAGGAGTTTGGTATATCGATGGTAGACAGACAGAGTTAATCCTGGTTCCAAGGATTCCAGCGAAACATTAACCTAACTTGCTCTGTAGAAGACACTCTTTTATATTGATATTCTTAAAAAGTGTGTTTGGGTATGGCAAAGAGAATCTCATCCTGGTTAATAGTGCTTGTTTTATGGATTGGACCTTCTGCATTCGCGCAGCATGGGGGTAGTTTATCAACGGAAGAACTAGAAGTAAACCTGGAATCAAGTTCCGGAGCGGAACGAATTGAGATTCTAATCAAGCTTGCCGATAAATTAAGGTATCAGGATGCGAATAAAGCCTTGAGTTTTGCAGAAGAGTCGTTTGATTTGGCAAAGGTCATAAAGAGTGATAGTCTTATTGCCGAAAGCATGTTCAGAATGGGGCAGGTTGAATTGATAAGAGGTAATTCGTTGACTGCCCTGAACTATTTATTTGATGCACGGCCACTATTTGTAGATTTGGGTTTAAAAGGTCGTGAATCAAGAGTATTGCAGGTTATTGGATCGACCTATATCGAGAATGGGCAATTTGATGAAGCCTCTAAAACTTATTTCAAAAGCCTCGAACTTACCCAGGAAATCAACGATGAGAAAGGCGAGGTTTTTAACTTGAATGCGCTAGGCGTTATTCATGTAAACCTGGGTGATTATCGTGTGGCACAACGTTTTCTGCACGATGCCATTCATAAAGCCAGGGAAATCGGAGATTGGTATAATGAAACAATATCCCTGTCAGAAGCCGCTACTTTAGAAGAGAAATTCAATAATGTTGAAAAAGCTTTAGAGTACTATGAAAAAGTGCTGGCAATATTTGAAGAAAAAGGTGTAAGCCACGCTGTTCCAATGATAATTTATAATATGGCAAACCTTTATAAAGACAGGAACAGGCTTGAGGAATCGGTTGAGCTAGCTAAAGAAGGGATTAACTTTGCAGACTCTCTTGGAAATAACTATTTGGTAGTAAACGGAATTCGAACCCTTGCGGCTATATATAGTGAAATGGGTGATTATGACCTTGCAATTGAAGTATTAGAAGGAGCTCATGAACAAGCCCAACTTGTTGGGCATGAGTCGGTCAAATATCCCTTTCTAAACGATTTAGCAAGCTATTATTTTAGTTCGGGGAATTATCAAAAAGCGATATCTACAGCACTTGAGTCAAAAAATGATGCCGTGGATGAGGGAAAGTGGGTTTATGCAAAAGAAGCGCTTGAAGTACTTATAGAAAGTGAGGTTTCTTCCGATAAATTTAGTAGTGCCTTAGTTCATCAGGGGGAATTAATAGCTGTAAAAGATTCAATTCTAAATGAAGAGCGGGCAAGAAATATTCTTGAGTTTGATATACGATACCAGGTTAGCCAGAAGGAAAATGAGATTGCTATACTCGAGGCTCAGAATGAGCAGAAAAGTACAATGCAAGCAGCTCTTATTGGTGGATTTGTTCTTGTATTGGTTATTGTACTATTGGTTGTAAGAAGCCAGCGATTGAAAATTCAAAGAGGGCAGGCTGATCTTGAAATTCAAAAGCTAAGAAGAAAAGAACTTGAGCATGATTTAGAATTCAAGAACAAGCAGTTAACTACACAAAGTCTGAACATGGTTCAAAAGAATGAAATCATGGTTGAGATGAAAGAGAAGGTCGAAAATCTAAAACAGGCAGGAGGATCAAGGGAGTTGAACAATTTATCAAACCTGGTTGATTATAGCTTCACTCTCGATAATGACTGGAAACAATTCAGAATGCATTTTGAAGAAGTTCACTCCAGTTTTTATCACGTATTAAAAGATCGATATGGCGATCTCACTCCAAATGAAATGAGGTTATCTGCTCTGGTAAAGCTGAACTTAAGCATCAAAGAAATGGCTGCTATTCTTGGTATCTCACCTGATAGTGTTAAAACTGCGCGTTACCGGCTCCGTAAAAAACTGGGGCTAAATACAGAGGATAATCTTACCGAATTTATGCTCAAGATAGAACGGGAATCACTTCAAGTTTCCTAGTTTAAAAAAAGGCTCTTCTATAGAAAAATCTTCTCAGATAGGAAGAAATAGAACGCCTGAGGGCTTTTGCTTACCCAATGTCCCTCATTTTTGATGAATTGTATACCTGTTGTTTACGTAAGGAGTAGTACCCTGGGCGGTCTAACTACGTAGTTTTGTCAGTCTAATAAACAATAGACGTCAAGAATTAATAAATCATAAACAACAAAAGTAATCAATACAAAAATGAGAAAAGTAGTACTGGGTTTTATGGTAAGCATCCTTGCCATATGTTCAGCAAATTCGCAGCCTTTTCAAGGCGATAAATTGTTTAAGGAACAAATAGCTCCTCTTCTGGAAGGAATGGGAGTTCATAACTTTGAGATATCTTCAAAAGAAGATTTAGCATATATATTTTTTAATCAGGCTATAGCACTTACATACGGATTTAATCACTTGGAAGCTCATCGTTCATATGAGCAGGTAGCTTCTATTGATCCAAAATCCGGGATTGCATACTGGGGTATGGCGTTGGTTTTAGGACCAAATCTAAATGCTACAATGGAAGCTTCAGCTGTTAAACCAGCATATGAAGCTATTCAAAAAGCTAAGAGTCTGCTCGAATATGCATCAGAAAAAGAAAAAGGGTTGATTGAAGCCTTGTCTAAGAGGTATTCCAATGACGAGACACTATCAGATCGGGTAGAACTGGATTATGCATATGCAGATGCAATGCGAGCTCTTGCAAAGAAATATCCTAATGATCCGCACATTCGAACATTGTTAGCTGAAGCTCTAATGGTGATCCATGCATGGGATTTTTGGACAGGAGATGGTAAACCAAAAGAATGGACACCCGAAATTCTTGAAGTCCTGGAAACAGGTCTGGAGAATAATCCACGTCACGCTGGTTTAATCCATTATTATATTCACGCAGTAGAAGCCTCAAAACGGCCGGGTCGAGCTCTCCAGGGAGCCGATATACTGGCAGATTTGGTCCCTGGTGCTGGTCACCTGGTTCATATGCCTTCGCACATTTATATCAGAACAGGAAAGTACCAGGAAGGGGTGGAGGTAAATGAAAAAGCCATACTTGTGGATAATGAGTACATCACTCAATGTCGTCAACAAGGAATATACCCTGTAGCTTATGTGCCTCATAATCGTCATTTCCTCTGGGCAATGGCTACAATGCAGGGTAATAGTGAAAAGGCAATTATGGCTGCAGAGCATATGGCCAATCATATCGATCAAAACCTTATGAGAGAGGAGGGTTTTGGGACATTACAACATTACTGGGTTACTCCAATCTATGCTTACGTTCGTTTCGGCAAGTGGGAGAAAATTCTGGAAATACCAAAACCAGATTCTGACTTAAAATACCCGTTGGCTATTTGGCATTATGCTAGAGGTGTAGCATTCACAAGCTTCGGGAATACAAAAGAAGCGAAGAAAGAACTGAAGGCTTTACAGGAGATCAGCTCAGATGAAAGCATGAAAAAGATTACAGTCTGGGAGATAAATGATGCTTATAGCGTGCTTCAGATTGCAACCCTGGCCCTTGAAGGAGAGGTAGAAGGTAAAGAGAGGAATTACTCCATAGCGATTACTATCCTCGAAAAAGCGGCTGCCTTGGAAGATCGTTTAAATTATAACGAGCCTGCTGATTGGCACTACCCAATTCGCCAGTCGTTGGGAGCAATCCTGTTGGAATCAGGAGACTTTGCAGGAGCAGAAAGAATCTACCTCGAAGATCTCGAGACTTTCCCTGAGAATGGTTGGTCATTGTATGGCCTACAAAAGGCTTTAGAAGGTCAGGATAAAAGGATTGAAGCTGAGAATGTAAAGTTGAGGTTCGAAAGAGCCTGGCAGTGGGCAGACATAATTCTAAACTCGTCAAGAGTGATTTAACATGCATTAAACACTGTACCTAAAATGTCAGGAGAGAATTAAGGGCCACGATGATACCTATCCATCGTGGCTTTTTTTGTTCTAACTGTTAATGTCTAAGTTATTCACTACGTAGACTTTTAATGGGGTTTTGCATAGCTGCTTTTATAGTTTGAAAGCTTAACGCCAACCAGGCGAGACCAAGAGAAGCTACCCCGGCAATCAGGAAAATAAAGATGTCTATCTGTATTCTGTATTCGAAGTTTTGAAGCCAGTCATCCATTAAATACCAGGCCAGGGGAGTGGCAATAATCAAGGCTAAACCAATAAGTATGGTTACCTCCTTAGATAACATAAAAACTATGTTCCGAACGGAAGCGCCCATTACTTTGCGAACCCCAATCTCTTTAGTTTTTCGCTCTATAGTGAACGAGATTAAACCAATTAACCCAAGTATTGCAATAAATATAGCAAGTGATGTAAAAACACTTACCACTTTAGCAATCTGCTGCTCGGATTCATACTGGGCAAATAGTTGGTCGTCCAGGAAAGTGTAATCAAAAGGTAAATCACCAGCAATGGCAGTCCATTCTTGTTGAATACTTTCAATCAAAGACCTGGCATTATCCAAACTGTTGATGCGAACTGAAAGAAAGCTATTCGGACCTCTCCATATATTACTGCTTTCATGGAAAATCGCCATGGGTAGAATATTATAATGCAATGAAGAGCTGTTGAAATTCTTAACCACACCAATTATTTCGTACTGAAAATCATTGCCACTAAACAAAATAGATTCTCCAAGCGGAAAGTTCGGATTATTCGATGCTCGCGCACCCCAGTTTAATTGGTCAACTGCTGCTTCATTAAGTATAGCATATCTTTCATTCACAGTAGCATTTTCTTCGAATTGCTTTCCTTTTACTATCTCGAAGCCCATTGTTGGAATGAAATGGTCATCCACAACCACCGAGTTTAATGATATCTCTGGCTCAGAACTCCCATATACAGCTCCAAAGTCTTCGTACCACATGTTGGGAGGAACTGAGTTAGAACGAGCCGCTTGTAATACTCCGGCTTTGGCAGAAACAGCCTGTTTAAACGTTTCCGCACTTTCACCGATTTGTTCGATATTCTCAATTATCAGGACATTATCTTTTTCAAAACCAAGGTTTTTGTTTTGCAGAAAATGTAGTTGTTGATAGATAATTATGCTGCTGGAAACCAGTATGATGGAGATAGCAAACTGAAAAACCACTAAGAAGTTTCTTAGTTGTGCAAAAGACAGTTTGCTATTAGAAACAGATGGTAGCTTGCTTTTAAAAGCTTCAATCGGATTAAAAGAAGTCAGGTATAAAGCAGGGTAAATGCCCGAAATCAAACCGATGACTATGGTAAACCCAAAAATGCCAATAAGGTACAAAGGAGCCAGAAGATCAGATAGTACCAGCTGTTTGGCAGCAATTTGGTTGAAAGGTTCAATAGCAACGAGAATAAGACCTATTGCAATTAATAAACTCAGAAAGGCAAAGAGAATGGACTCAGATAGAAACTGAACAATCAGGTTAATTTTCTGTGAACCTAAAGTTTTACGTATTCCTACTTCCTTGGCTCGTTGAACTGATCTGGCCGAAGATAAATTCATGAAGTTAATACAAGCTAAAAGAATTATCAGAATAGCTATGCTGGAGAATACGTACACATAGAAAATATCACTGACTACTCCAATACGATTACCAGCCTCGGTCGCTTTCAGATGAATATCAGTTATTGGGGTCAAAAACATATTCCATGATTTATCTGATCCATCGAAATCTTCAGCAGTCATACCAAAAGCTGAATAAAGTTTAGCTTCTGCATGTTTTTCCAATATTGAAGGTAGTTTTTCCCTTACCTGGTCAATAGAAGCATGCTCATTAAGTACCGCGTAGGTAACAAAGATTGTCCATAGCCAGGTATCTTCCCGGCGCGTTACATTAGGATAAGAAGACAGCGAAGAAAGTAAATCAAACTTGAAATGAGAGTTCTTTGGCATCTCCTTTACCACTCCAGTAATCTCAAATGAGGTTTCATTACCGGGATTACCAACAGTAATAGAGCGACCAAGTGCTGGCTCACCGTCAAAGTATCGCTTACTTGTTTCCTCAGTTATAACAAAAGAATAAGGTTTGTTGAGAGCTTCACTGGGAGTCCCTTCCACAAACTCCATAGTAAAAACATCAAAAAAAGTAGAATCAGAAGCCAAAACACTTGGTTCTTCGAAATACCTGACGCCTGAAGAGCCATCCTGGATTGTTACCAGGAGGTCACTTTGATTATTAACCCTAACAATGGTTTCGATCTCGGGTAGTTCATCCTTGAGTATACCAGCTACACCGGGACCTGTAGATGAGAACCTGCTTTCAAAATTATTCCACATGTTCGTTTGATCGACCCTGTAAATACGGTCAGCTTTTTCATGGAATGTATCATAGCTAGTTTCGTCTTGAACATATAGAAATATGATAAAACAACAGGCCATTCCTATTGCCAGGCCAGATATATTTATAAAAGAGTATCCTGGTTGACGCTTAAAATTTCTTAGTAATACTTTTAAAACATTAGGTAGTAAAGCAGGAATCCACCATGATGATGACCACTTAGATTTTGGCTCATTGGTAGCACTTGTAAATTGAAATTCATCTATTACCTCAGTGAATCCATCCTCAATTCCTTTTGTAGCTTTGAGAAAGGCCTCCTCAGCGTTTGAACCTTCATTTATCCGAGCTTCTATTGTATCCCGTAAATGGGCTTCCAGTTCTTCAATAGCACCGGGCTCAAGCTCCCTGTATTTTGATAATGAGTTTCGCCACTCCTGAATTCTTTGTTCCAAATCAATATTGCTCATAATTATTCACTCTTTAAGCTTTTTACAGGATTTGCAAGGGAAGCTTTTATCGTTTGATAGCTCACAGTTATTAAAGTTGAGGTAATTATAATTAGCCCTGCTAATAATATTTCCCAGAACCCAAGTTGAACCTGGTAGGCAAAGTTTTGAAGCCATCTATCAACCCCAAAAACTGAAAAGGGGATCGCAATCAAAAAGCCGATAAGTACGAGTAGGAAAAAATTCTTCGTGATTAAACTTACAATCTGTGCAATGCTGGCACCTAGAATCTTATGTAGTGCTATTGTTTTCTGCATTTTTAAAATCATAAAAGAAGTAAGGCCAAAAAGCCCCATACTTGATACAATAATTGCAAGGATTGACAGGAAGCTAAAAAGGGCCTGGAGCTTGGTGTCTCTGTCATGAAGTTGGTTTAAACTGTCATTGATATAGAAACTATAGAAAGCACTTTCAGGAGAAGATGATCTCCATGCTTCTTCTATTATAGAATGAGTACGGGGTTTATTTTCGGGCAAGATCTTTATTGAGACAAAAGTCTTCCAATAATTACCCTCAGAAAAATTTAGTATTAGTGGGTCAACTTCCTCATAAAGCGAGGTCGTATGGAAATCTTCAAGTACTCCGATAACTACTCCGTTCTCACTGTTCCTATTCCAATCCAGGGGTTTACCCAATGCATTTTCAGGCGATCCCCAACCTAACTCTTTTACCGCTCGTTCATTTATAATAAAGTTCGCTCGGTCAGATGCAATTTCAGGATTGAAATTACGTCCTGCTTTGAGTTTCATTCCATAGGTATCAATAAAGAACTCATCAGAAACATAGTTCTGGAATCTCTTGGTAACATCCAGTTCAGGAATTCTAAATGTTTTGCTGTCATAATTAATGTCGTTTACAGGTACTCTTTTTGAAATAGAAAAACCCGAAATGCCAGATTGAGATTGGATGCTTTCAATAAAAGCAGTTTCGTTTTCAGGATAGGGTACAACCAGTATATGTTCTTTCTCAAAGCCCAGATTTTTGCTCTGGATAAACGAAAGCTGTTTATACATAACCGAAGTGCCTATAATCAATACGACCGATACAGCAAACTGGAAAACAACCAATACTCTTCTAAGAAGTTCTGTTTTTTTTGAATTCGAGTTACTGGTCTTGAAAATTGCAGTAGGCATAAACCTTGAAAGGAAAACCGCTGGATAGGATCCAGCCAATAAGGCTACGATTACGATTAATACAAGAAATGAGGCTAAAGTAACCGGTTCGAAAAAACTTCCGAATTGAATATTAATCCCACCGACATTATTAAAGAAAGGGATAAAAGCTTTGGCTAAAAGCAGGCCAATAAAACCGGCTATGGTAGTAAGAAATGCAGTTTCTCCCAGAAACTGGAAAATTATATGACTTCTTAATGATCCATTGGCTTTTCGGATACCAATTTCTTTGGCTCTTCCAAAACCATTAGCTGTTGCAAGATTGACAAAATTAATACAGCCAATTATGAGTAGAATAATTGCAAGTGAGGAGAATAAATAGATATAAGAAATAGTACCATTTGGTTTAAAACCTCCTGCAAATTCAGAGTATAAATGAATAGAGGAAATGGGTTCGAGGTGAACCTGAGTTTTAAACTTTGAATTGGGGTCTTTTCCGGACTGTTCGTCTACGAATGGGCCGATCTTTTTTTCTAATGAGGCAATGTCAGCATTTGGAGATAAAGACACATATAGCCAGATGGATTTATGAGAACCCCAGTTATCCTTTTCTGTTTCCAGGTTTAAAGCTGAAGCCAGGAAGTCGAATTTGAAATGAGTATTATCTGGTAAATCTTTAAGAACACCGGTTACCATAAGCTCTAGTGAGTCTTCCGGATAACCTTTAAATGATAGTGATTTGCCAATTGGGCTTAGTTCACCAAAGTATTTATCTGCGGTAGATTTGGTAATTACAACTGTGCCAGGAAGTGATAATGCGGTGGCAGGATTCCCTTGAATCATATCAAAGGTTAAAACATCAAAAACATTACTATCTGTGAAATAAAACCCATTTTCATTGAAATGATTCCCATCAAAACCAACTACAGGTTGAAAGGCTTTCCAAAAGCGGGTGGCATTTTCGATTTCGGGGAAGTTTTGTTGAATAGCAGGGCCCATAGGAACCTGTGAACGGGCCGATTTAAACTCTCCGCTACTATTTGACCTTGTTTTAACCACCCTGTAGGTATTTTCAGAGTTGGTATGGAAGTTATCAAAGGAGAGTTCTTGTTTAACATAGAACAGCACCAGGATACTGCAAGCCATACCAATTGCCAATCCCGAAACATTTATAAAAGTGTATCCGGGTTTTCTTTTGAAGGTCCTGAGAAGCACCTTTAGAATATTTGGTAACAAAGCAGGAATCCACCATGATGATGCCCATTTAGATTTTGGCTCATTAGTAGCGCTTGTAAATTGAAATTCATCTATTACCTCATTGAATCCATCCTCAATTCCTTTTGTAGCTTTGAGAAAGGCCTCCTCATCGTTTGAACCTTCATTTATCCGAGCTTCAATGGTATCCCGTAAATGAGCTTCCAGTTCTTCAATAGCACCGGGTTCAAGGTTTCTATTCTTGAATAAACCTTTTTTCCAATTGCTGATAGCTGTTTCTAAATGGAAAACACTCATACTTTCTCTTAACTAGTTGAAGGTGAAGATTCTAACCCATCCCATAAGCCTACTAAAGCATTATGCATGTTTAACCAGTGTTTTTTCTCTAATACAAGTGCTTCTTTACCAGTTTTGGTTAGTCCATAATATTTGCGTTTCCGGCCATTTTCCTGAATCTCCCATCTTGATTGAATGAGACCTTCGGAGTTTAACCGGTGTAAGACAGGGTAGAGCATGGCTTCCGACCATTGCCATTCGCCTCCGGATATTTTTAAGATATCCTGTAAGATTTGGTAACCATAACTATCGCCTTTCGCGAGTATGGATAAAATCATTGGTTTTGATGAAGCAGCTTTTAATTCCCGTGAGATCATAATATTCAGATTTTTGAACGTGTACCTAATTCACTTAGGTAAGTTGCAAAATCTTTTTACCTAATTCAATTAGGTAATAGAATATTTACAGAATTATCTCAAAACGCATCCTGAATTCATTTAAGGATTTTAAAAAGTTATTTAAAGACCTGTGATGGTTTTAAGTACTAACAGATTTAAAGATAAACCTTTTACTTACTTATCAGAGTTTCCCGATCAACCCGGTAACCAGCTTAGCAAAAACTTCTTTCTTCATTTCAGCAGCGTCTTTTACTTCATCGTGATCCAGCTTTTGATCAGTAACACCGGCTGCAGCATTGGTAATAAGGGAGATGGCAACTGCTTTGGTTCCAATACGAGCAGCTTCAAGAAGTTCGGGGGCAGTACTCATGCCAACAGCATCGCCATGAAGGCTTCGAAAGGCGTGTATTTCACTCTTGGTTTCATAATTAGGGCCGGTTACATACAAATAACTTCCCTGCTTGGTAGGAATATTAAGTTCCTGGGCTATGGTTCTTGCTTTACCTGATGTAGCAACCAATTCATCTTTCCAGTTGTTATCATCTGGAAAGTCGAGTTTTTTAGCCGGACTAAGGATATTGTTGATAACCATTAAATCCCCGACACGAAAATCCAGGTTTATGCCACCGGCTGCATTGGATATGATGAGCTTATCTACACTAAATGCATTTGCCAGTTGTACCGGGAGTACCGTTTTATCAAAACCATAGCCCTCATAAAAATGGAATCGTCCGGAAAATGCCAATACAGATTTCCCATTTATATCTCCAAAGATTAAGGAACCAGTATGTCCTTCTACGGTAGACTGGGGAAATGATGGAATGGTTGAATAAGAAACAGATATTGGGTTTTGAATTTCATCTCCAAAACTTCCTAATCCTGAACCAAGAATTACAGCAGCATCTATAGAGCTGGGAAAACCCAAACTTACAAGATGGTTTTTTATGACATGTATATGCTCAGGAAGGGACATAAGATTCTATTGTTTCTGTACTATACCCAAGTTTGTCATCGTAGTCGATGAGATTGAATATGGGCGTAAAGTCATCATGAAAGCCTAAGATGGTATATCCTTCATCAAAAGCAATTTTTGCTAGTCTTTCCCTTTGCTTTTGGCTTGTTTCGGGGTCAAAGTCATATTTGGCAGCAAATTTACGATTTACCTGCCCTTTGGTAGCGATAACATCACCAGCCTGCATATACTTCTCATTACCATCATCAAAAAGCAAAACCAGGTGAAACTCTGTATGCCCTCCAATCTTTTCGACTTTGATTTCAGGATAAGGCTGATCTTCAGCCTCCAGGAAATTCATATCAGCTCTTGCATCCAGAAAAGCAACAAACCCTGTTTTTTCCTCATCATAGAATACATCCTTAGCCATTACTCTTTCCCAATCTTCCCTGGATACCCAGATTTTGGCATCAGGAAAAGTAAGTTCCCAATACCCATTTTCTCTGTGTGCAAGACCCCCTATATGATCATAATGCAAGTGGCTTAGGAAAACATCTGTTATATCAAATTCATCAAGACCATGCTCTGCCAGATTATCTCGTATTACTTCTGGCCCGGTATCTTCCCCGAACTCACCAATTCCGCAATCAAAAAGAATTTTCTTATCCACTGTGGAAATTAGAAATGGGTTGAGCGAAATCTTTAGCGACGCCTTTGCGGGCTTGCCATCTCTCGGAATGCGGTTAAACTTTTTATCTAAACCGACAGAGAATGTACCCTCATAAAGTGCAGCGCAATAAGTCTTTTTAGGGTCGCTCACGTTCTTCGGCTTCGTCAAATTTTTCGTAGGCGTTTATGATGTCTCGTACCAGTTTATGCCTTACAACGTCTTCTTCTCCAAGATATACAAAGTCGATACCTTCAATACCTTTAAGGATTTTCTGTATCGATACCAGCCCAGATTGTTGTCTTCGGGGTAAATCTGTTTGAGTAATATCTCCTGTAATTATAGCACGGCTATTAAACCCTATTCTTGTAAGGAACATCTTCATTTGGGTGTTCGTAGCATTTTGCGCTTCATCAAGTATTACAAATGCATTATTTAATGTACGTCCGCGCATATAGGCAAGAGGAGCAATCTCTATAACATTCTTTGATAGATAATGATCCAGTTTATCCTCATCAATCATATCTTCTAAAGCATCATAAAGGGGACGTAAGTATGGATCAATCTTCTCTTTTAAATCCCCTGGTAAGAATCCCAGATTTTCACCTGCTTCAACAGCGGGTCTCGCAAGTATGATTTTTTGAACTCTTCTTTCTTTTAGTGCTTTTACAGCCAGGGCAACAGAAGTATAGGTTTTCCCTGTACCAGCAGGTCCAATAGCGAATACAATATCATGCTTAGCCGAGGACTTATAGATTTCTTTTTGACCCGGAGTTTTGGCAAGTACAGCTTGTCCTTTATGTGTATAAAGGATTAGTTCGCCGTTTCCAATATCTATAGGACTCTTCTTATACTTGAGTTCTCCTGTTTTGAGTGCAATAAGAGTATTCACATCGTCTTCGCCCACCGTTTTTTTCCGGCCTGCTACCTCTATCATACCCTCAATAATCTCTTTAACAAGTGCAACTTCTTCACTTGGCCCTGTAATCTTTACCCGTTCACCCCTGGCATTAATTTTTGTCTCCGGGAAGGACTTATCCAGTAGACGAAGGTTATGATCATGCAATCCAAAAACTGAAATCGGATCGATATCTTTAAGTTGGATAATTTGTTCTAAAAGTGTTCTAGCGTCTTCTATAATGCAGATTATTTAAAATTAAAAGGAATGAGAAAAGGTAGTGATTCGAAATTTGTAAAACCAGAATCCAATTGATAAAGGCTTTTTTCGGCTTGTAGTTTAAGAAGTGATTTTTCCCTGGAGCTCCTTAACTCTGCCCGGGATGTCTTTTGCACTAAAAACACTGCTTCCCGCAACCAGGATATCAGCGCCAGAATCAGCTACTTTTTGAATATTCTTAAGATTTACTCCTCCGTCAACCTGTATAAGAAAGCTGTACTCTCCTGTTTCCCGAATATCAGCCAGTTCCTGTAACCTCTCGTAACTACTTTCAATAAAGCTTTGCCCACCAAAACCCGGGTTTACACTCATTATTACAACCATATCAACGTATTCCAGAATAGGTTCTATAACATGAAGCGAAGTAGCTGGGTTAATTGCTACACCCGCCATAATACCATGGCTTTTTATTTTCTGAATAGAGCGATGGAGGTGAGGACATGTTTCGAAGTGAACTGAAATAAGATCCGCTCCAGCCTCAACAAAAGCGTCAGTATAGTTGTCAGGGTTCTCAATCATTAAATGCACATCAACAAAAGCATCAGGTGCAATTTTGTCAACATGCTTTACAATTCCAGGCCCAAAACTGATGTTCGGAACAAAGTGGCCGTCCATAATATCACAATGAATCCAGCTAGCACCACCTTCTAAAGTGTCGATGATATTACTTTCGAGTTTACTAAAGTCTGCAGCTAGAATTGATGGTGCAACAATTGGGAGATTGAAATCCATTGATTAGTTGTTTTGATTCGGCTTATCAAGCTGGTTAGGGCTTGGTGAGTTATTTCGGGTTGAATCTACGATAATAACTCCACTTTCGCTCTCTTCAGTTACCTCAAAACGTTCCGAAATCACTAGTGTCAGTGATTCACCTTCAATAAGCTCTGTGACTTTAGGAGTAAAATCCAGAACGGTATTTGGAACAATATCTTTGGTAGGCTGGAAACGAATTTCTCCAACTCTCAGGCCTGCTTCACGAAGCTTTAGCTGTGCTTCTGGTAATCTTAATCCGATTATTTCCGGGATCTGAACAATTTTGTCGCCTAAACCATCACTAATTACCAGGTTAATAGTAGCGCCTTTGTCTACTACAATACCTTCTGCTATTGATTGTCTTAGTACGGCATTTTTAAAACGTGAAGATTCATAGCTTATAGAACCCACTTCAAGACCGTAGTTTTGCAACTGTATTTGAGCATTCCGCAATGAAAGGTTTACCACATTCGGAACTTCAACTTTAGGCTTCACAGCAGTATTTACCGTCAGGTATATTTTGCGATTTGGTTTAACAATTACTGATGAAGAGGGAGACTGATCAATAACATAGTTTGCAGGAAAGGCTGAGTTTGAGCGTCGATCCGCTACTTCAAATCGTAATCCATAACTAGTGAGTAGCACTTCTGCCTCTTCAAGAGAAACCCGGGTTACATCTGGAACTGTAACCCCTTCATTGTAATTGGTATACATTGGCATCAAGAACGCATCAAATACATAAAGCGTTGCAGCGCCAACCAAAGCAATGGTGACTATACTTATATAAAAAAACTTGTTAGTAAGTAGTCGTTTTAACATGTCCAATAATACGAGTTGATGAAGGATGTTAAAAGTGCAAGGTCAGAGAAAATGAATCGGGTCTTAAAACATTTGCACTCGGTTCAAGCCGGGCATTTTTGAGTTTTACTGTAAAGAATGCATCAAAAGCCGACACTACATGGTTTACCATCACAAGTTTAATGATGTTCCCGGCATTTCTATAGTTGCTATTAAACTCTTCAGCTCGGTCTCTGCCCTCAATAAAATTCGCTGTAATCATACTATTGTCCCAGGAATAAAGATATACATGAGCCGGATCTGAAATCCTATCCAGGTGGAAATCCTGCCAGCCGGGTTGGAATTGATAATACTTACTCATCAGCTCATAGTATTGCTGAGAGCCATAATCCTGAACTTCATGGGAAAAGAAGCTGGCTTGGCTGCCATTTGAGTAAATGAATGGAGTTTGTCTTTCAACAGCCCGTATTGTTGAGATGTTTACTTTATTCCAGTCATTTGTTGTATTTGTAAAGTCAGGCTCTAACCCCGCAATTTGACCAGCCAAAGTCTCATATCCATTTGATAACCCGTTTGCCTCAGAATAATCCACCAACCATTGTGCGTATGCTACAACACTCCAGTTTTTATTGGCAAAGCGTTCGTAAGAGCGTTCATTACGCCTGGCTATATTATTCTGGCTTATATAATAAGCTACACTTGCCAGGTCAGTAAGAAAATAAACTGCTGCCCGTCCCCATTTCCCATTTAACGCCTGCCCTGATCCGGGAATAAGTGCTGAAGCGACAAATGCTGCACCGGGTTTTGTTTTGGGAAGGTCAAATAATGAGGTTGAAGTACCCTCAGCAGGTTCAAATCTAAAGTCTTGAATGGAAAGAGTAGGAGAGACGTTAATTGGTTCATCAATTTTTAGAATAGAACCTGTTAAAGAATGCTGATAGGGCTGTGCCTTAAGAATGTGGGCAGTTCCCAGAAAAACTAAAACTATGATGCAGGTCAGTTTTCTCATAACAATTCAAAATCAAAGGTTAAGCCAAAATGGAAAAGTATTTCTCGCCCATAAGTAACGCGGTTACTTTGAGTATCTGTTACAAAATCTTCAGGAAGTGTAAGCGTAAACTTGTCAAATCCATAAGCTGCGCTTACAAAAAACTTTAAAGGGAACAAATAATAACCATTAGTTGCCAGCCTCAATTCAGCTCCAATACCACTCTTGATTTTGTTTCCAATATCTAATCTATCACTAGATGAACCACTACTTCCCGGGTACCAACCATTACCAGCTTCAAAAAAGAACCGCGCGTATAGCTTATCGAAAGAATATGGTCCAATTTGTTTATTCATATTCTTAAATATTGGAGTGAACCAGCTTAAACTTGTAAATGCAGTGGTATTTCCTCCAAGAGCAAAAAACGGGTAGCTCCTCATTCCTAAGAAACCGCCGATATAGTCTGTATAGAACGAATCATTTGGGGTGTTGAAATAGCTAAATCCTCGAGCACGGGCCTGAAATGCTTGTGAACCAAAGGTTCTAAAGCCGTAACGTATGTGAAATTCGGTTGAATGGTTCTTTGAGGTTTTAAATATTGGAACCAGCGAGCCGTCTTTGATCTCATATTCTTCCAAAAGTTTCGAGGGTTGGTATTGGTATCTCAAATACCCTTTTAATCCAATTGGAGCGATATCAGCGTCTTCAGAATATTCATAGAAATTGAAGGTATAAGCAGCAGAAAGGGTGGTTCCTTTGAAGTACTCAGATGATGAACCGGAAATAAGAGCATCTAATTCTCTGGAGAAGAAATTGTCAGTGGTAATTCTATAAGGTGTATACCCGATGCCTAGTTCAAGTAGACTTCTTCTGCTTAGTTTACTTCGTAGAAAGAAGTCTGCTTGCCAAATCTCATACCCGATATTAACATTAGTGGTATCTGGAGCACATGAGGTACATGGAAACTCCTCAATAGAAAGGCCATCATCCACGTTTCTGTGCAAGTTATAAATTTCGATGGCAACAGTTGGTGACCAGCTTCTTTTAATAAAAGGAAGTCCACGATATTCAGCGGTGAGGAATACGTCTCTATCAAGCTTGGAAATTCTGTCTGGTTTAAAGAACTCCCCGATACTTTCAGCAGGCCGGGATGCTACTCCCAGCATCATACCTCCAAAAATTGATAGTCTGTCCAACATATCTCGTGATGCAAAATATACACCTGGCTTCATATCACGGAGAAGATTCCCACCAAATTTTCCAAACTTTCCATCTCTGATCAATGCACCATTTCTTCCGTTTTTCTGGGTATAGTTATCAAATCTAAGAACAGGGAAGAATGAAAAGCTGGTAAAAGTATCTTCATATGAGCGGTAAGTCCTGATATCGGATTCACCTCTTGTTTCCAATTCAAAAGTGTAGCTACCAGTATCTGCTATGGCTATTTCGTTTAAGGAAAATTCATCAATGTCCTTGTCATCAAAAGTATTTAAGTATTCGATACCGGAGTCGTTATCAACGGGGTATGAGAATTCAGGAATTTGTGGATTATAATATCCAAAGTCAGAACCAGCTGACCTTCTGCTTATCGTTTTGATTTTGTAACCATCGGCTTCATATTCAGAAAAATAGAGTCCTGAGTTGGTTACAGAAGGCATGAAAGCACCACCAAGCGTACTGGTAACTTTATCTAATTGGTCATCATTTAAGTCCTTTCTATAAATATTGAATATTCCATCTATATCGGCAGAAAAGTAGATAGATTTACCATCCGGGCTAATTACAGGGTCGCGATAATCAGTGTACTGATCTTCAAGTACCGGAGTAATATTCCTGGAATCGAGGTTCAGGGAATAAATATTGCGGTTCCAATAATCAGCAATGGAAAAATAAATGGTTTTACCATCAGGATGCCATGCAGGTGTGAAAACAGTTTCAGCATCATGGAAATCAGTAAGCTTTGTGATTTCTTCGGGGGCATCAGGATCTAGCAACACCAGGTTTTGTGTTCCTTTTAGATACTGAATGGCCACAATACTCGAACCATCCGGGCTCCAGTTTGGTGATTCGATTCGCGCACTTTTAGTTAATTGAGTAGATTTTGAAGTCTCAATATCGAATAGAAACAGGTCTCTGTAAAACTCGCCATACTTGTTCTTCTTATTCACAGCGTAGATTATTTTACTACCATCGGGTGAGAATGAGTAAGAAGTGCTTAAGAAAGGGATCGTAGGCTTTAAAGCATCTGCATGATTGTGATGTGTTTCGAAACTTCGATCATCAACTTGTGCTATTTCAGTTTCGATGCCATCTTTTTTGATATAAAGAGAAAGGAGGGAGTAATCACGGCCTTTGTTGGAGAGGTATGCTACAGAGCTTCCATCAGGCGATCTTTTTGGAAAGAAATTAAAGAAACCATTAGGCTCAATATATTCTGAATCTGTTGTTTCCAAATTAGCTACTGCTTCAGTATAAAATTCTTTTCTTTCCAGGATCCAGTTTTCAAAAACAGTATTACCATCAATACCCGTAGCCATCTCGATAGCTGTTTCAACATCATATACTCCTTTTTCTCCTAAAGAAATGGAGATTTCACGAAGCACATCTTCACCAAATGTTTGTACCAGGTAAATTACGAATGCATAACCTTGATTATATACTGTTTCTCTTTCAAGGCTGGTTTTGGAAGAAAAGGTTCCCATTTCAGCCAGGGAGAAATAAGTGTCAGAAAGAATCCTTGTTCTAAGGATCATATCACGATGGCTATCCCAGGTATCATATTGTAAACCTGTACGTTGAAACTGTGCTGTTCCTTCAGCAAGCCATGCAGGGATATTTATTGACGCAAAAGGGAGAGAGATAATCCCGTTTGGAAATCCGTAGAGAACATCTGGCCTTCGAACTTTTTCATAAGACAACCATTGGAAATATAAAACAGGTAGATTTCTTTTCCGTTTCATAGCTACCTGAATCTGTACAATATGTGTGAACTCATGAGAAATAACATTTCTCATCCAGTTGTGTGAACCCCTTAAAGGAGTGTCGAGGGACGGGAGCCAGATATCAATTTTATTGTCGAAGAAATAAGCCGCACCATTTGAGTAGTCTTCACGATCTTTGAGTACTATGCTTACTTTTTCATCTGGCTCATGTTGATATAAGTCTGTGATAGGCCCGTAAATTTCTTCCGAAATCCTTGAAACAACCTGCGCTGACCTGCTATTTCCTTCCTGGAAGTGAACGATAAAATGATCACTTTCAATAGAGTACCATTTCAGATGATTTTGAGGATAATCATAATACTCCGGGTTAGTTTGACCGTAAAGGAACCCAGGGGCTAAAACCAATACAAGAAGGAGGGTGAGATATGTAAATGGAGTTTTAATCAATGAGTTACTCCGATTTTAATAAGTTTGGATTCAGATTTCCCCTCAACGGTTGCTTTTATCATAGCAAAATAAGCTCCGCTTGCCCAATCCCTTGTTGTAACCTGTATTTCTTCAGCTGTTCCTCCATTGGCTTGAACGGTTTGTTCAAATACAATTCTTCCTGAGTAGTCTATGATAGTAACCTCAACAGTGCCTCCAGGTGCTTCAACCTCATAGCGAATATTGGTTAGCGCATTAGCTGGGTTTGGCCAGTTATAAGTTTCATTCTCGTTTAAAACCGAAAACTCAACCGGGTTTGAGTTTGAAAGCTGGATGTCACCGGAAACTTTATTGAATGGGTTGCTCCCATATCGGCTTGGCCATTGGGAAGATGTGAAATTGTTGAGTTTCCATGCCTTTAAGTCTCCCGTATGACTCACAGCATATAATACATCCCCATAGAAAGAGGGGTGAATAGGTTGAGTAGTTTTATTTGCTGCGTTACCAACATAGAGAGGAAATCCTGAGATTAAATTTCCGGTTGTCTCATAGGCAAAGATATTTACTGAATAGTCATCTTGCCCAATCACGATAATATCCTGGATGTTATCTCCGGTTATATCAGCAATTAAGGGAGTGCCAATAAACTGAATATCATCGGGTGCATGAATAGGCATGTTATCGAGCAATGCTCCGGTTCTATTATATCCCTCAATAGAGCTTTCGGTTTTGTTAATTCGATAGATATAAGCCTCATCTACAATTGCAGGCCATTCTGCATTTTCTTCAGAGAATATAGTAGTGAATGGATCGTCATTCGAAGGGTCTACCAAAATAAACTCACTGTCTCCAAAAATATAGTACAGTGCAGAGCTATTCGTTTTGATCAGTCCCCCAAACGTTCTATTGTTTGAATTTATACTATAATTTGAAATCGATTCACCAGTAAAATTAGCTGTGTTCCCTGAGATTCCTATAATGTTACTATTTACCATCTCGGATCGGAAGTCAAAAGATGAATTAGTTACAACTTCTGAGCCATCAGATATAAGTATTGAGGTATTTGCAAAATCCAGATGTAAACTGTCTCCAGTACTTGAAGTCAAAAAAGACTTATTGGCCGGTGCCGTAACGTCCCATACTTTCACAGTATCGCCCATGGCATCAAAATCGAATGAGTTTAGATCTACTTCTGGTGGATTTTGAGAGCTTAGTGATGGATTTGACCCAAGTATAAACAGATCCCCTAAAAGAGGTTGTTGAGAGCTTGTAGTGCTAAATGTTATCGCTTCAGCTAGCTCGGGATTTTTGTGATCAAAAATATACACATTACCTGACCCTGGGATCACGAGTAGGGTATCAGATGTGTTTTCCTTAAAACCTATTGATAAGGGATAGAGGTCCCAGTATTCATTTTGAGGAGTATTGAGATCGGGGAGATCTGTAATCAATGAAAAAAGAGGTTCAAAACCGAAATCGGCTGAAGATACAGATCGGATTTTAAATGAGGCAGTTGGCAGATTTTCAGAGAAATCATACAACTCAAAAAAGGACTTTGCCCCTGAATTGCTATTTGTATTAGGGAAAGAACCTGGTCCAAAAATGTTATCAGGATTTAAATCAATGCTTCCGGTAGCAGTAATTACCCTGTAATTATTGCCAGCCCACCAAAAGTCGAACGCAAAACCAAAACTGGGACTATTATCCAGCAGACCAGGATCACGGCCTATATCCTGTGCTCCATCTGCTTCTTCAAGATCAATGCCTTTACGATTTTCATTTGTATTAACAGCAGGTAGGGAGTTTCCCAACTCTTCCTGTATAAGGGCTTCATCAATATGCCAAACTAAAATTCCTCCATTCAGAAAGCGGTCATCATCGGTGCCTTCTTCTTCATCCAATCCAATATCAAGACCGCCAGGAAGGCTCCAGTCAAAATTATCAACATCAATGATAGTTCCTGCCTCAAGCAGCGTATCAAAACCAGCAAGCTGGAATACAAAATCCTCGTCATTATTAGTAAAAACCTGCTGAACCTCCGTTCCGTCAGATTTTCTTGTAGTTATAGTTACACCATCATTTTCAGGATCGCGATGACGGTTTTCAATAAGAAAATATTCAGAAGACGAAAGCGAATATTTGGCAATACTGTTTGGCTGATTAAGTGATGTAGCTGGAAGAAGGATATCTCCACTAGTTTGCTCTGTAATCTCGAATGGAGTCTCCCATCCTAAGAAAACTTTTTCCCAGGCCGAGGGTTCTGGTGGGAGTAACCCGTTATAAGCAAAGAAACCAGCGCCGTCCATTAATCCAAAACGACCAATGGCTGGTTCGCCCGTCTCTACATTGAACAAATCAGGCAATCCCAGGTGACTTCCAATAGACGCAGTTAGTAATCCATTGATAGAAAGAGGGAATACGATTTCGTTTTCCTGGATATCTTCTCCTCGTCTGGACTCTGTTCGCGGTATAATCATTGAGTTGGTAACTCTGAATGTTCCGCCATTGATGTCGAACCCATCAAAGGCAGGGTTGTTAAGCAGTTCCTGTAAATCTGATTTTTTAAGATAAAGTGAAGGAATGTCGAAAGGGGTTATATCGAGGCTGGTACCCGTAAGCTCAACATCTCGCCCAATACCCGCGTGAAAAATTACGAAAGCAGTGTTTTCCGGGTCTAATCCAGTAGCATCAAAACCACCGGCATCTTCAACAGCCTGCCAGGAATCCTGGATTAAAGCAGCAATTTTTTCCAGTGTAAAAGTTTCTCCAATTGGAGAGTACTCTTCCATTTTTTTATCCAGTTGATAAACATTAGGAAGAACCTGGTAATTTATATTGAGTTGAGAATCGGAAGAGCGGGAATAGTAATTCTTCGTAAACTCCAGGTGCGCTTCAAAATAGTCTCTGTTATGCGGAAGTGGATCTACTCTTGTGTTTTCCTCACGAAGCAAATATGGCAAACCGTCCATTCCGTTTGCTCCAAAAACCCCTGTACCAGATGTTAATCGGTTTGTGTCTGGCTGAAACTCTACCATAATAGCAACAACATTCAGGGTTCCTGTTGTAGGAACTGAATTTGTAATAGGGTTGTGAGTTGAAATGGCGTGACTGCGTTTTATCTGCACTTCCTGTGCATAGATATCATTTAGACCAACCAAAAAGAGCATGCCTAAGGTTAACATGCTCTTTATAAAAAAGGGAGTTAATCTCATTCCATTTAAAAGTTCAGTAAGACGCTAAATCGGAGCGTATTTGCTAACGGATGATCGGACTCTAATGTTTTTATATAACTGAAATCGACCCCAAAAGAATTGAGTCTTAAACCAGCACCAAAAGTGATGTACTTTCTATCACCATTGTTTGGGTCTTCATAGTAATATCCACCACGAAGAGCGAATGTATTGTTATACCAGTACTCGGTACCAACACCGAGAGTAAATTGCTGTAGAAGGTTTAGATCAACAAATTCTTGCCCGTCAAAGTGTTGGTAGGTTCCCCATGAATCGAATAATGCTTCGATAGGGCCAGAGGCAACAAAGGAAGTATCTTGTGTGCCACCTGGAAGTGTTCTGATTTCCTGCTTCTTACGAGCCATTATTTTGGTTACATCAGAAGCTATTGTAATTCTGTTAAACCCTTCTGCATCTAGGTCATAGTCAAATGCTACACCAAATCTAAGAAGTGTTGGCAGAGGATCTTTTTGGGCGTTGTCAGTGTATTGCATCCCGGATCCAATATTAGACAAGTTAAAGCCACTGCTAAAACGAGCTTTATTTCCTCCCAGGAGAAAATGATCTGATTTATAGAGTAAGGCTAAATCAACACTGGCACTACTGCCTGGATTTACTTTTTGCTCACTGATAGTAGTTCCATTTGCTAAACTGGAATAAATTACCCTCAAGCTGGTACCCAAAGCAAGATTCTTATTCACCTCAAAGCCATAAGATAAACCGAGAGCCAGCTCATAACTATTGAATTTTGAAATGATATCAGAGCTTTGCTCACCTGTCTGAGCTTGCTCGCCCAGGTTTAAATAGGTGAGGTGAGCACCAATCGTTCCTATTCCCTCTACATAGTATTTCCCAACCAGGTAATCATAGAACAAGTCATTTACATTGAAATTTGCTAACCAGTTTGAATGTGTAATACTTGCCTGGTTTCCTTTTTGAAAAGCAAGACCTGCAGGATTCCAAAAAAGAGCGGCTGCGTTATCTGCAATTGCCACTCCGGTATTACCCATCGCAGCTCCTCTTGAATCTGGTTCAATTTGGAGGAAAGGTACAGCAGTAATAGCAACTTGCGCCCGCAACGCGGCTGGTGATAAAAAGAGTATAGCTGAAACAGCTAACAAAAATATTTTATTCATAAAAAATGAGAAATAGTTTAGGCTCTGAAGATAACGGATAAAAGATAACAATATGTTAGATTTTCTTATCTAATTATCACGAGCTTTTCGATTTTTCTGGTTGATTGTCTTCCTTCGGGGGTATCTGCTGTAACCCGAAGCACATAAATATAAGTACCGTTGCCCAGGCGATCATTATCCCTGTCACGGCCATTCCATGGAATACTGGCATAAGAACTCGATGTATTTTGTATGTATTCTTTTAACTGTTGCACGGGCTTTCCACTAAGAGTGTAAATACGAATATCTACTTCTAATGGATTCCCTTGCTGGTTATGTTCGAAAGTGAAAGACGTTCTGTTATTCATTGGATTTGGATAGTTATAGATATTATCTACAACCAGCTCATCTTCTGAAGCTATTTCGAAGAAAATTTCTTTCTCCGAAGGGTTATTGTGAACATCCCATGCCCGAACCTTAAGCGCATAGTTACCTTCCGGAATTTCGTCCAGAGGGTACTCGATACGACCTTTGGTAAAATCATTTAGTGCGCCCTCATAAAAGTTATTGAGAACAAATGTTTGTTGGGGTTTTGTATCGATTGTAGCAATTATTTCATGTCCTACTCCTGTACCTGTAGTGTTGATCCCGGAACTGTCTGCCAGTTCCACTATTAATGTTGGAGAGTCGCTTGAGAGACTCCCGTTTATAAAACTTTCGTCATTAAGAAAAATGTCCAGTGCAGGGCCTTTCCCATCATTTACTGCTGTGGTATTAATACCATTAAAAATTACATCTGAATATGAACCACCAGCAGTCGTTTCTCCATTTGAAGCGAAGAGTATGATTCGTCCATTCTCGGGTGAAAAACTAATGTCTTTAGGTATAATGAAGGAGAGGTTGAATCTTCCATTTTCAACTATTGTCTTTCCTTTGAAAAGCACATCATTTTCAGCGGTGTAAGTACACTCCAGCTCAGTACCTGCGTTAAGGTTACAACCTCTGCTTTCAACCCATTCACGATCCTGGGGAATGCTAATAGTTCTCGGAGCATCGAATAATGTAACAATCACTTCTCCTGAGAAATCTGGTAACAGTGTTCCATCTTGAGTCGATATATAACCAGACATGTTTACCTGGTCCAGGGCTTTTATAGTAAGAACTGTGTCAATCTCAGCAACATTTACTCCATATATTGTTTCAGTATGTGCTGCTTTATCTGGTAATGCGATGCGGGTTGCGGGATCACCCAAAAGGATAAATTTTCGTGCATTCGCTTCACCACCAATACTGGTATTTTTAGTTCGGAGAACTATATCTCCAAACCTAAGGGGAGTACCATCGTCTTCTCGTTCCAGCATTTTTTGAGAAAGATTGATATTTAACCCATAGTTGAGGCTGTTTGGATTGCTGCTGGTATATACTACCCGGGTGGTAGTAAAACTCGCTATGGCTCCTCCGTTATCTGCAAAAATGAGCTTTTCCGCACCTGATTGAGCATTTATATCGTCATATCTTCCGAACTGGCAGGTTGCAGTAACAACTAAAGCAAGCCGGTCTCTATTAGTGAGCTCTGAAATGTATTCTGATCGGAATAGCTCTTCATCAGTTAGAGTTTGAGAATTTCCATGACCAGAATAGTTAAACAACAGTGTTCCGCTATTTAACGTATTCATGAGATCTTCGGTAGCTGCCGGGATTTGACGGCCGGCGCCTGTGGTTTCATCAGGGTAGTCGAACAAATAAATCTTTTTTAAACGAGCGCCTGGTATATTAAGATTTAGACGGCGTGCTGTACCGTCAGCATTTTCGACATGTAAATCCCTGTTCGCAATTGGTTCAGGGAAATCATCATCACCTGCAAAAGTGAAAAGATTTTGCCAGTCTCCATCATTTGCAGGGTTTTCATACCTTTTGATCTTATCGATAGCGATAGACGCTTCACTTCGGGTTTGAGACGAAATTCTGCCAATTCCAATATCAACTCTGGAAGATGTATTAAGAATACCTTCCGAATTATCCATTAGTCCAAAATAGTCATCACTACCATAGGTGCCTGTACGATTTATAGATTCTTCACTCTGAAAAGTAAGTACATGGTTTGTAAAGGAGTTCGACAATATGTTTTTAGTGTCATAAGTAGTGTCTCCAAATAGAAGAAGGTACTTTGGTGGAGTTTGGCCATCTGTAATAGCTAAATCCCATAGATATTTAAGGAAATCGCGGATGGCAGTAGGATCTGTACTTCCGCCAGAAAACTCATTCAGGATTTGGTTTTGAGTTACCACAAGTGGAGTAAGGCCACTTTGCACTCTGTGATCAGCAAGTTCCTGGGCTTGTTCTCTAAAAAACTCCGAAGTAACAACTATATAATCAGGGTAAGAAGTAATGTTATGAAGGTTCTGATTTGGAACAAGTCGGCCAGGCCCCGGAGTAAACAGGCTGGATTGAACCATTAGTTTTGTATTTAGCTCAGTGTGGTATACAAGACTATGGTTAGCTCCGTTTTCAGTAACACGTAGCAATTTAGGCTGCATAGGTTCAGATACATCCATTGCGTAAGGAGTGCTAGAGAAACCTTGCAGTGAGAAATTTGCGATTTCGTTAATAGAGCCTCCGGCTGGAGGGAAAAAGAAAAGCCGGTTATTTTCTGCAATTAGAGCTCTTTCAACAACAAAAGTCAGGTAATCGATAAATGCGTTTGCACCAGAATCGGTGTTGTACATTTTGAACGTCATCTCAAGTATTCCATTCTCAATGTTCGGACTGAAGGAGTTATTTCCGAAAGTAAATGCTCTTGCAGAAACTCCTTCGTAAGAATTATAACCAGCGCTTACTGAAAGTCTGGAAATAGAGAAGTTTTGAAAAGGTTCATTGTTAACTTGAGTCTCAAAAGATGGAGTTGATTCGGCCCTGGAGTAATAGCGACCGGAAATCCGGATGTTAGAACCTTCAACAATACCTGGTAATGTGTCTTTAAAGACAGTAATAAACTGGTTTTGAGAAGAAGCCGGGATTCTCTGTCCCAGCCAAAATCGTCCTGACTTTTGCCTTGTTTCAGATTTCGTTAGTTCCTCTTCTTTCCAGATGAAATCTTCAAAAGTGGTTACAGTGCTTGTTGGATTAAGCCCGGTGTTGGATTCACTCAAACGAATACCTGCGGAACTTCCAACAGTCAAAAATACAAAGGTAGTATCGCTGTAAGGATGAATTTTATGGTTGAAAGTAAGCAGAGTTTGAGTTTCCTGATGCGGGCTGTTTCCAAAAAAGATCACTCTGTCATTTTCATCAAAGCTATTGTCACTTTCTCCTTCAACAAGAATCGGGATTTGCGAGAACTCAGGCCTTTCTGTGCTGTTGGGCTCTGGTAATACATATCCATCTGTGCCCCAGAGTTGAATATTTCTTGGATTTATAGATGAAGGTTCTATTCCAAGACTTATAAGGTATTGCCGGTCTATTTGATAAATTCCTCTTTTGGAAACAGGAATTTTATACCATTCACCTGAACTTAATGGGTGATCAGATGCTTTTAGTTTCTTTGATTGGACAAGGATATCCGAATCACTCTTAAACACGCGAATTTTAATATTTCGTGTAACGAGTGTTGAGTTTTCCGAAAAACGGGCCAGGTTTATTTTGAGAGATGCAGTTTGTTGGCCTCTGTACATTCCCTGGTATAAAGTTTCTACTAATGGTCGAGCAGAAGAAGAAAGAGCTAACGCCTGAGCTTTTTGTGAAGTTATTAGAACTGGTTTTTCCGAAACAGATTGCTCAAGAATAGTAAACCGGGCATTGCCATTAATAACTGGTGCAGTTAACTCATAGGCTGGGTAAATACCCAAATCTTCATTATTCACTACATAATCAATGAACGCATCGGTTTCAGCGACCTTAGTAAGTTGCTGAGCGTACCCTGTTTGTATTGAACAAATCAATAGAAAGAAACTAAAATGAATTAGTTGCCGAATCATGGTTTACTGTTTAGAAAAAATTACAATCCAATAGGATTGATATAGAAATAGTAGAAGTGTTTAAATAGAGTAAACCGGGTTTAAGTGTTCCTTAATTAATAGATAAGCGTTGATATCCATACAATTTGCGCTGTAATTCAAAAATAATAGTAGCCGTTTGGTATGATATATCGTGTTTAATTAAAGATTATTGCTAATAATACTTGAGCGATTTAAAAATGTCAACTTTAATGAGTGCTATTAAGCCAATTCTAATACTAGTGCTGAAGCTCCGCCACCGCCGTTGCAAATACCTGCGCAGCCTAGTTTTCCATTTGTTTGCTTGAGGGCATGAATCAACGTAACTATGATTCGGGCACCAGAACAACCAATTGGGTGGCCAATACTTACAGCTCCGCCTCTGATATTTACTTTATCAGGGTCCAGTTCCAGAATTTCATTATTAGCGAGCGCTACAACTGAGAATGCTTCATTAATCTCAAAAAGATCAACATCATCTTTGGTGATGCCAGCTTTAGCTAGCGCAATAGGAATAGCGTCAGATGGGGCAGTTGTAAACCATTCTGGGGCTTTTGCTGCGCTTGCATGGCTTACGATTCGAGCCAAAGGCTTAAGTCCTAATTCCTGGGCTTTTTCTTCACTCATCAATAGAACAGCTGCAGCACCATCATTTATGCTGGAAGCATTGGCTGCAGTAACAGTTCCTTCTTTTTCAAAAACAGGGCGAAGTGTAGGAATCTTATCGAACTTAACACGATCGATTTCTTCATCTCTTGTTACTTCAGTAACATTTCCTCTACGATCCTTAACATTCATTTTGATTAGTTCATCATCAAAGTAGCCTTCTTCATAAGAGGCTAAAGCACGTTTATAAGATAGCGTAGCGTATTCATCCTGCTCTTCCCGGCTAATGTTACATTCTTTGGCACAAAGCTCAGCTGCATTGCCCATTGCATAGTTATTATACACATCCCAAAGACCGTCTTTCAAAATACCGTCTTCAGTTTGCACATGACCATACTTAGAACCATATCTTTGTTTAGGCAAGTAGTAGGGAACATTGCTCATGCTTTCCATTCCACCAGCTACAATCACATCTGCATCACCTAACCTGATTTGATCACAAGCGATCATAATTGCCTTCATACCTGAAGCACAGACTTTATTAACTGTTGTGGAAGGAGTAAGGTTTGAAAGCCCTGCTTTTAGTGCAGCCTGGCGAGCAGGAGCCTGTCCAATCCCTGCTGTTAAAACATTTCCCATAATAACTTCCTGTACCTGGTCCTGAGAGATACCAGAGGACTTGATAACTTCTAAAATTGCAGCTGCTCCAAGCTCTGGAGCGGTAAAAGAAGCGAGGCTTCCACCGAAAGCCCCAATAGGTGTACGTTTTGCTTCAACAATTACAACGTTACGCATAGGAATAGTTTATTAAAATTTGAATGTAAGCGCTTTTCTAAGGCTTATAAGATAGGAAAAGTATCAGAAGTATGATATCAAAAAGCTTGTTTCAAATCATTAATTAAATCTTCTGAATCTTCAATTCCTACGGAGATTCTTATCAAGGAATCCTTGAGTCCGGCCTTTTCACGTAGCTCTTTTGGGATTGAACCATGAGTCATACTGGCGGGGTTGCTAATTAAAGATTCAACACCACCAAGACTTTCTGCGAGAGTAAAAATTTTAGTACTACTCATAAACTTATTAGCGGCTTCAATAGAGTCGTCCTTCAGTGTGAAAGAAAGCATAGCACCAAAATCATCCATCTGAGCTTTGGCTAGTTCATGTTGGGGGTGCGAGCTTAATCCTGGGTAAAGAACTTTTTCTACTTCAGGATGACTAGAAAGGTATTCAACGATAGCCTTTGCATTTTGAACAGATCGTTCAACCCTGACAGCAAGTGTTTTAATGCCCCTAAGGGTCAGGTAACAGTCCATTGGGCCAGGAACAGCTCCTGTACTTTTTACTTGGAAACGAAGGTTTTCCATAATCTCCGGGTGTGAACTAGCAACCGCTCCATGGATCACATCAGAATGGCCAGCTAAATATTTTGTAGCTGAATGTAATACTGCATCAGCTCCAAACTCTAAAGGACGTTGTAAATATGGCGAAGCAAAGGTGTTATCAACAATCGTGATGATATTATTTTCTTTTGCCAACCCAACTAAAGCCTTTAAATCAACAACTCTTAGTAATGGATTTGTAGGAGTCTCAATCCACATCATTTTTGTAGAAGGAGTAATCGCTTCATTAACAGATTCCAAGTCTGTCATATCCAGGAAAGTAAAATTGATACCATACTGCTCAAATACTGAAGTGAATAACCTGTAAGAGCCTCCGTAGAGATCGTTTGAAGATATAATATGATCTCCAGGTTTGAACATCTTCATCAAAGCATCCATTGCAGCTACTCCACTGGCAAAACAAGCAGCTTCATCAGCACCTTCTAATCCGGCAATCATTTTTTCAAGAGCTGTACGGGTAGGGTTGCCTACACGAGCGTAATCATAGCCCTTGTGTACATTTGGAGCAGATTGTTGATAAGTAGATGTTTGAAATATTGGAGGCATAACAGCTCCTGAAGTTTCTTCAGGATGCTGCCCGGCATGAATGGCTTTGGTATTAAATTTCATAAATAATAGATGTCAGGGAGTAAAACGATTTTCTTTTAGTTTATTTAAACTATCGATAGTAGAAGCGACACTTCCATTTCCGGGTTCTAACCTTGCCAGTTTGGTATAATATTCAATTGCAAAGTCTAATAAGGTCCCGGCTTTATTTAATAATATTGGCTTGTCACTATCGAAAGCAGACTCGTATACAAAGAGGTAGTTTGCTGTTAGGTTATTATAGAAAACAGCAAGACTTTCGATGTACTCAACGTTTGATGAGTCCCGGCTAAAAGACTGAATAAGTTCTTGTTCCGCTTGCTCACCTACTCCTTCAGCTTCAAATTTTAGTTGATTAACCAAAAGAGAATCATTGCTTTGGTATGCAGCATTAAGGTCTTGAATAATGCCTTCCACAATTAGGTACAACTGAGTTCCATATACGTTTCTTAAAGATGCATCATTTGGATTGTTTTTTACCAGGCTCTCAAGTAAAGCTACAGCTTTCTCGGTGTTTTCGGTTGAGATGTAGGCGTTAATTAATCCGAAAGCTATATTTTTATTAGCTGCCACATTCGTATTGGCAAGCTCATAATAGAAAACAGCTTGATCAGGTTCTCCATTCTGTAAAAGTAAAAAACCAAGATTTTCATAGAGTGTTTCTGGAACCTCACTGAGTGTATTTTTTGCCCTGTTAAGTGTACTTATAGCTGATGAAAGTTCACCAGAAGTATATTCAGTAGTTGCCAGGGATAAGTAGCTGCTTGCTTCACCAGGTTTTAAGACAATAGCATTATTAAAATGTGCGGAAGATATAGCCAGTCGTTGTTCAACCGTCTCATCTTCAAACACAGCAGTACCGGTGTTATGTTCAAAAACCCAATAACTATGAAGGGTAGAAGAAATATCTTGTTCTTGTGTAGAATCCGCTCCAACCTTTATAGCTTCTTCAAATGAAGTTACTGCAGTCATATATTGATCGAAACGAGCTTCAGGAGCAGAGTTCTCTGCCATCTGAGCCATAATCTTACCCTTTTGGATTAGTAACCCAGGTTGATCAGGATTTTCAGAAAGTTCAGTTTCAATTTGTTCCAATGCCAGGTTGAACTGATTCTCAGAGATTAAGGAATCAATGGAGGGTTTAGACGAGGAACATGCGAAAAAAAACCCGATTACAAGCACGAGGCTTGCAATTCGGGTTGTATATAAAGGTCTCATAGATATAATTAGTGAGTAAGCGGAATTACATTCCTGCTTTATTCATTGCTTCTTCAGCTTTTTCTCTCATATCGAGAGTAGTATAAATTCTGAATAAGGTTGCCCAATACTGAGTGTTTTCAGGATCCAGCTCAACCGCTTTTTCATAATTTACCATAGCTCTTGTTGCTTCTTCTTTAGCCAGAGCATCGAAACGATCAGCTTCATCATTATCAAGCGTGTTGTTTCTCATATCAAATAAGTCGGCTGATTTATTCTGATATAGAACTCCAAGCGTGTTGAAAGTAATAGGGTTAGTATCATCAAGCTCAGCAGCTCGTAATAATGACTGTTCAGCTACATCAGTAAGCGTTTTGATTTCTTCTTTAACCTCATCCGTCTTGTCTTCAATATCAGAAAGGGTCAATACTCTTTGGTATACATTCGAACCTTTAACAAGGTGGTAACGGGCATTGCCAGGATCACTGTCAATAAGGTCTTTCATAACAGATAAGCCTTTTTCAGTTTCACCAACTTTGAAGTATCCATCAGCAATTTTTTGAACAAGGCTAAGGCTGTCGGGGTAAAGTGCAAGGCCTTCCTCTAAAGCTGCAACTGAAGCTTCAGTTTTACCCTGAAGCGTTAGATAAGAAGATAGTCTGTCATATTCAGAAGCTTCACCAGGATTTTTAAGATCTATGGTAGTACGCATTGCTGTAGCAGCACCTTCATAATTAGAGTCCATGTAGTAGATTTGAGCAAGTACATCAAACGAAAGCGTACTATCAGGATTTATAGTAGTAGCATTTACTAAGTGAGCAATTGAAATTCCAAGCGGATCTTCTACGGTTCCCATTAAGCTATCATTCGTAGCATATTGGATTCCTTCATTATGCTCACGACTCCAGGCTTCTAAAGTCAATGGAACAATATTTCTAGATTCAGCAGTTGGTTCTTCTGCAGTAGCATATAACTCCTCTGCTTTATCTAAAGCAGCACGCATCTTTTCATAGGTAGTGATACGGTTTTCAGGGTTCATTTCCGAAGTAACCATTTTGCTATATGCATAGCCTTTGTAATAGTATGCTGTACCATTCATTGGGTCTTTAGCAATGGCAGTATCCGCCCATGCTAATGCAGCTGTATAATTTTGAGAGTTAATACCATCTTTGATTGGCTTTATTAGGGGGTCGCCCTCAGGCCCACAGCCAGATAGAATCACTATAGTAAGAGCAAGTGTGAAGAGATTGTAGATAAGCTTTTTCATTTTTCTACTTTTGAGAGTGTAAGATTAGAAATTCTTTTTTAGTTTAAGAAAGTAACTATATAATGAATTTTGTGCAATAACAGACAAGACTAACTACCATTCAATAATCCACTTGATATGTCAAAAAAAATTGTTTCTACATCAACAGCACCAGCTGCAATCGGGCCATATAGCCAAGCTACTATTTATAATGGAATAGTGTACTGCTCAGGGCAGATACCTTTAGACCCTGAAACCATGGAGATAGTTGGAAATGATGCTGCATCTCAGGCAAAACAGGTTATGAAGAACCTGGGAGAAGTATTAGCAGAAGCAGGATCTGACTTTTCAAAAGTTCTAAAGTGTTCCATCTTTTTAGATGATATGGGAGATTTTGGAGATGTTAACACAGTATATGGCAGTTACTTTGAATCAGAGCCACCAGCAAGAGAAACCGTTGCAGTTCAAACACTTCCGAAGAGTGTTCTAGTTGAAGTAAGTTGTATAGCTTATATCTGAGTTAGATTTGGAAAGACCGGAGGCTATAGTTTCCGGCTTTATCCACTACTTTTATATCAATAGAGTTGGTTTTCTCCGGAATAAATGACGGGTGATAATAAATGAGCAAATCTTCCTCGTTATCATACTCAACTATTCCCCGTATTCCGTTTACTAAAATCTCAGTGTTCTTAAAGTCAATTCCGGATAAAGAATCAGTTGCTTTAATATGGATAAATGACTTTTCATAATTGGTAGTAATGAGTACAGGAGCTTCCAGGATTGGTGGTTCATCATCTGCTATTATAAGAAACTCGCCTAATTCTGATGGTGTAGCATGGATCGTTTTCCCAACCAGTTTAGAGTCAACATAGTTAAGTTTGTCCCGGAGTCTGTCAAATCGGAAAAGTCTGTAATTTTTTCCTTCTTCAAAACTTGAACCCAGGAAGTATTGTATTTCAAAATCTTTTCTTGAAGGGATAGAAGCTGGATAAATAGAAACATGTACTCTGTCATCAACCAGATAACTGGACGCAGCAACAGTAAGTGTATCAAAAAAGGTCTGCTGGTTAAATTTTATAGTTAGTTTTTTGTCAGGAGTAGAAAAAGAGTAGTCTTGATCGGGACGGAATCTCGCAAAAAGTATATGTTGACCTTCATTGTTTAAGAGACGTTGGTTCAATTCGTTATTCCATGTTACTCCGAACTCAGGTTTTTCAAAATTGATTGTATTTGTTCCGCCTAATACTGCCCAATCTTCAGTCCAGTACCAAGAATACATCGGGGTATTTATGAAAAGGTTTTCGGTAGAAATATTCTCAGCCTGACCCTCAACTTCAACAGTTGCTACTGTTTCGTTGCCATAATAGTCTTTTGCAATAATTGTCAATATCGCGATGGAGTCGACTGGATTAATCTGTGCTCTATCATCTACTATCTCATAGAAAGGGATAGGAGGCCCATCTTTCTTAAAAAGGGTCTGGTAAGATCTTCTGCTGGCATTAAATGCTGTTAGTCGATCTAAAAACATAGTTTCGGACTCATCAAAAGTGAACTCATCCAGTACCTGGTGAAACAAAGTGTCAGATTGATGGAGCATAGTTAATTCATAGACAGCATATTTGTTCTCTACTCCATCAGCTTCATCAAAAGTAGAAATGGCAATACCTATGGGGCCATTCGATTGGATGACATCGAAGTTCAAACTTCCATCAGAGTTTTTTGAAGGGTAGTATACCTGGGGAAACCGAGATTCTCTGGCTTTGGATTGTTCAGTTAATGGGAATACCATCATAGCAGAAATTGTTGGCGCAATAGTATCGGCTACACTTAGGTTTGTAAGTAAGGAGTTGAATGGCTCGAAATTCGAATCCCTAGTCTCAAAATGCAGATGGGGTGGACCAACACCTGTTGAGCCCGTATAGCCAATTACATCTCCCTGTTTAACCTCTATACCTAGTGAATCTACTAACAGGTCGATTTCAAAAGCATACTCCTTCATTCTGACTGAATCAACAAGTGCCTGAAATGTTTCATTAAAACGCTGTAGATGAGCGTAAACGGTGTAAGTATCATCATAATGTTTCAGGTAAATAACCTTGCCATAACCTTCTACAGAAACACCAAATCGATATACTATTCCGTCTTTTGAGGCAAATACTTTGTATCCCTCTCTGCCCCAGGTTTTAATATCTAAACCGGAGTGAAAATGTGCCGAGCGTGTTTCTCCAAAAGTTGAGGTTAGATAGGGGCTCGCATCTGTTGGCCAAATATATTCCTGCTCTTGAGCTGATAAAGCTTTTAGACCAGATGATATAACGAAAATGAAACAGAGAAAATATCTCATCAAGCTATAGTTACGGTTAAAGAAACCTTGTTTTCATCTAAAACCGCTTCAACCACATCACCTGATTGAACTGCTGAAACCCCCATTGGTGTACCGGTAAATATAATGTCGCCTTCACTAAGAGTAAAAATAGTAGACAGATAGGATACCAGGGTTGGGATGTCAAAAATCATATCTGAAGTGATTCCTTTTTGTCTCGTTATCCCATTAACTTTTAGTTCAACGCTTAGCTCATCAAGCTCATTTTGATTCTGAAAACGTACAAATGAACTAATGGGAGCAAAGTCATCGAATCCTTTAGCCACACTCCAGGGATGTCCTTTTTCTTTAGCTTGTGCTTGTAAATCCCTTGCAGTAAAATCAATTCCGATTCCATATCCGGCGATATGTTGCAATGCATCCTCTTTCGGAATATTTTTTCCACCTTTTCCGATTGCAATAAGTAATTCTACTTCATGATGAACATCGTTGGATTCTTTAGGAATCCTAATGTTAGCACCATTATAACAAATTGAGCTTAATGGTTTCAAAAAGACCATGGGTTTGGATGGACTTTTATGACCCATTTCCAGGGCATGTAGCTCATAATTTCGCCCAATGCAAAAAATGGAATGAATAGTTAAATCTAGTCCGGGTATTTCAGGGTATTTCATATTTCTAAGATAAAAAAAAAGCCACGCTTTTGGCGTGGCTTAAATAAAACAAAATGTGTTTTAGCTAACAGGTTCTACATTTACAAACTTTCTACCACCAGTAGAAGTTGAAAATGCAACGTGACCGTCAGTTATAGAAAATAAAGTGTCATCACCACCACGCATTACATTAGTACCTGCATGGAATTTTGTTCCTCTTTGGCGAACAATAATTCCTCCGGCGCGAACAAACTCACCACCAAATCTTTTAACACCAAGTCTTTTACTTTCTGAATCACGTCCGTTTCTAGTAGAACCTTGACCTTTCTTATGTGCCATTTGTGTATACCTTTAATTTATTCTTTAGAAATTAACTTAATGCTGCAATTAGTTCAGCTTTCTTCATAGAAGAATAGCCTTCAAGTTTTTGCTCTTTTGCCATTGCTTTAAGTTCAGCAACAGTTTTAGATGATAAGTCAGAAGTTTCAGTAGCAGGAGCTGCAGCTTCTACTTTTTTAGCAGCTGGTTTAGCCGCTTTTTTCTTTGCACCACCAACTGTAATTCCCTCGATCTGAATTTGAGACATTACCTGGCGATGACCATTTAATTTTTGATATCCTTTTCTACGCTTCTTTTTGAAAACAAGAACTTTGTCAGCTTTAACAGTATCAAGGATAGTTGCGGAAATCTCAGCTCCTTCAACAACAGGAGTTCCAACTTTAACGCCACTGTCATCCTTAACTAACAAAACTTTATCAAAAGTTAGTTTTCCGTCGGTGCCAGTTTGCTTGTCTACAAACAATACATCTTGTTCTGCAACTTTGTATTGATGTCCGCCAATTTCAACGATCGCGTACATAATGGTAAATTTAATTTCTTTTGCGATTTTATCAGAGCTTGCAAAGATACGGTAATACCTATTTAAAACAAACAAAAAAACGATAGAAACTTCTTAAGTTTTGCCCCGATTGAGCGCTAATTGTTTTAGAGATTTTACTATCTGGTAAGTTGTTATTAGATTTTTGAGGTTAACCTAAAGTACGACAGCATAAATGACCGAGCCTAACCTTGATATATGGACATCTCTTTTCTTGTTTGCCTCTGCTCAGGGTTTTTTTCTTATCACCCTGCTTTTTAAAAAAGGAGGAAAGGATAATGCTCTTCTTGCTGTAATTACGCTGCTATTTTCTATTACTCTGGTTGAATATGTATTTTTTTGGAGTGGCTATCGATTTATGTTTCCGCACTTTAGCGGGATTAGTGGTCCATTTTACTTTTTATATGGCCCATTATTGTATTTCTTTATCCAGTCACAATTCAAAGAGGTTCATATTTCTTCATTGAAGAATCTCATCCATTTTGTACCCTTTTTGATTTTTGTGAGTTACAATAGCCCATATTATCTCAGTAGCGCTGAAGTTAAACTCTCGATTATGAATGGGACTCTTTCGCTATCCTCTTTACAAATTCTGATTTCAAGACTGGTTCCTTTTCTACAGCTTCTCTCATTAGTTACCTATTCCATAATTGTGTTCAGAATTTTTAACCAAAGAATAGATTCTTTAAAAGTCAGTACAACGAGGGTAAAGAAGATTAGCCATGCCTTTGCTTTGTTTGTAATATCCTTCGGTTCATATTACCTGATGGTTTATACTATAGGCTATGTACTGAAGTATGATTACGCCATTTCTATTTCAATGAGCTTCTTTATTTACTACATCGGGTATTCCTGGTTTATAGATCAGCCAAAGGCCGTTGAAGAGAGTAAAACGATCAAGTACCAGAACTCGAAGCTAAGTTTGGCAGAATTTCAGCACTTGTCACGAAAACTCAACACTTTAATGAGTTCAGAAAAGATGTTCCTGATGCGCGATTTGAACCTTGAAAAACTATCCGGCTATGTTGGCGCACCTAAGCATCATTTATCTCAAGTATTGAATCACTATTTAGAGAAAAGTTTTTCGGAGTTTGTAAATGAGTTCAGGGTAGAGGAAGCAAAAAGCTTGCTAGAGTCAGAAGAACTTACACTTAATATGAACGGTGTAGCTAGCGAGTCAGGATTCAATACGAAAGCCTCATTCTATAATGCCTTCAAAAAGTACACTGGCTTAACTCCCATTCAGCATAGGGAAAAGTGGCTTACCGAATCGGTAAAATCCGATTAATTTTTACTCCTTTCATTTTATCGCAGCCTTAATTCTTGTTAAGATCAGGAGAATCTCAAATAAGAATTGAAATGAAAAAGACAGCGTTATTACTAGCCCTTAGTTTTTTACCACTTGCAACTATGGCACAACAAACTCAAAAAACCAGATGTCAATCGAATCCTGAGTACCGTCAATTTGACTTCTGGATCGGAGAATGGGAAGTTAAAAATCCCCAGGATCAGGTAGCAGGGAATAGCAAAATTGAATTGATTCTTGGGGATTGTGTAATCCTGGAAAACTGGACGAGCTCTAATCCGGCATATTCCGGTAAGAGTTTTAACTATTATAATTTAATTACCGGTACATGGCAGCAGAAATGGATCGACAACCAGGGAATACCCATTGAGTTTGAAGGCACGTATGATGCTGAAGCAAAAACAATGAATTATAAAGGCTCAGGAGTAGGGCAGGGTGGTGTAAAGCTGGATTATAAACTTACATTCTTTCATCTAACTGATGATCACGTACGTCAACTATGGGAGCAGTCCTCAGATGAAGGAAAGACCTGGACTACCATTTTTGATGGACACTACAGGAGAAAGTAGCCCAATCAGGCTACTTTTGAAGCTGCTCGTTGAAACCCTTGTCGGTTTACATGGCCAATGTACTTTCCAATAATTCTGACTTCTTCAAATACATCAGGAGAAACGAAAATATCATCATATTCTTCATTGGCAGCTTCAAGCCGGAGGCCGTTGTCATCCCAAAATATTTTTTTCAGAGTAGTTTCACCATTATAAAGCACTGCACCGATTTCTCCGCTTTTAAGCTCGGTATCCATTAAGAGAACAAAGTCGCCATCATAAATATTGGCATCTTTCATACTAAAGCCTGAAACACGTAGTGCGAATAATTGATCCAGATTTGGGAAAAGTGAAGCCATTGTTATACTTCCAAGATCGGCTTCCACTGCTTCCTGGAGATAACCAGCAGCGATTAAGCCCCTGACAGGAATGCCCTCAGATGGTACCCGGTCACTAAAAAGTTCTTTTTTACTAGGAGGTAAATCATACTCTTCATCATTTCTTTTTACCAGGTATCCCTTTTTAAGCAAGGCTTGTATATTTTGAGTTACACTGTTAGGCGATTTATACCCGAAATGATCGGCTATTTCCCTATAGGTAGGCCATACATCATATTCTTTTTTATAGTCTAAAATGAAGGAAAAGAATTCCTGTTGTTTTCTGGTTAAATGTGCATTATCCATAGTAAAAATCGCTTAATGTGTGAAACATGTGTAAGTAAAGGAGTTTTTAGATGAAGATCAATAAAAAATGTGTACAAAGTATGTACATCGTTTTAGTGGTATTAATGGTGTCTTTTGTGGGTTCTTCCTGCAATAATATAGACCCCGATTTTAAGAAAGCTATCACAGAAGGCTACCCATCTCTTTATGAAGCGATCTTCGATAGAGACTATGAAGCCATACTTGTATTTACTGATGACCCGGATTCTTTAGTTCGCATTCAGGCCTGGAAGGCACTGATAAGTACACAGGTTTCGAATATTGATGAACTTATTGATCGAGCTTCATCAGCAAATACGAAAGAATCCTGGGCATCATTATGGTTTAAAGAGCTCAGTGAAGAACAGGTAGCGAAACTGAATGCTATGTGGACTGAAAACCCTGAAACCAGGGAAGGTTTGGCCACATTACTAGGTGAAAAGGGAAATGAAGAGTCTTTAAAATTACTGTTAGAAGCATCAACATTTTCAGACAATGATGAAGAGCTTGCAGTAGCATTAGCTATCGGGAAGCTATCAGGTAGAACTGAATTAGAAGGTTCACAGGAACTTGAAATAATATCACGAGCTATAGCAGCTGATGATCGTTTTCTTGCAGAATCCTATTTATATGGTTTATATAGATTTCGAAAAGAACTTTCTGCTGAGAATGAGCAGGAATTAATTGCTTTATGGGCGAACTATTATCCTGATGGGCAAGGGGCAAATCAATATATAGCGAGGATATTGTTTCCTAAAAATGTGGATTTAGTACTAAACCATTTTCCTATAGAAGAATATGAATTCATGAACCCTCAGCTTGCCATTGAGATTGCACGGGGTATCTCGAGAAATGAAAAGACCAGCTATTCGACTGTAATTCTGAATGCTTTACTTGATAACAGGAATCCTAATGTGAAATTAGAAGCTTTGAGAGCAATCCAAAATCATGAAGGAATGGCTGAAGACCTTGATGGAGCAATATTGAATAAGGCTGGGTTAACAATCACTGTTGAGCCTTTAATTCGGTTAGAAGGTCTAAATACTATTGAAAATCCAAAGAGGTATAAAGATAAAGTATATGCTTTTGCAGGAGATGAGCCCTATTTGCAATCATTGAAATATAATATTCTGAAGAAATTCCTTTCTCCTGAGGAAGTTGTTGAGTTATTGAGAGAGGATATGAAGTCTGAAAACAGGCTAAACAGATTTTATGCGATACAAGGCCTGGCAAGCTGGTGGAGAGATTTGGATGATGCTCAAAAAGAAGACAATATTGTATTCCAGGTAAAAGAGTTACTATTGGAAAGTTTGGATACTGCTGATAGATCAATGATTTTTGTAATGGGAGCTTTATTATCAGATTCGGCGCTCATCTTAGATTCTGATTATTCAATTCTAGAGGAAATGTTAACCAGGTTCCAACTTCCTGAAGATGTAGAAGTGTATCAATCCATATCACAGGTATTAAAAACACGGTTCGAAACTCAGGCTCAAGGCCTGATAGATTCATTAGCTTCAGAAGGAAACGTAGCTCTGAACAGGACACTGGTTAATCAGGGGTGGGACATCCTGATGGGTGATTCATATCCTTCAAAATTCAGAACACCGGATTGGAGACGGCTTTCAAAACGTGGTCACGATCCCATACTGGTTTTCGAAACAGTGAAAGGGAGTGTTAGAATACAACTTGATGTACTATCAGCTCCGGCTACTATTTCAGGAATTGATAGTTTAATGAGGGCGAGAGCCTATCATGGAATACCTTTTCACAGAGTTGTTTCTAATTTTGTGATTCAGGGAGGAGACATCGAAACACAGGATGGATTTGGTGGTCCTGATTATGTAGTACCTACGGAAGCTACAACAGATCAATACTTAAGAGGCAAAGTAGGAATTGCCAGCGCAGGTACCGATACCGAGGGCAGCCAGTTTTTTATTATGCATCAATGGGCTCCTCATTTGACTGGCCGTTATACGATTATAGGGGAAGTTATTGAAGGGATGAATGTAGTCGATCGAATTGTTCAGGGAGATATAGTAGAAAGAATGTACTGGGAGTGATTTCAAATGTGTTTACACAAGGAATTTCGATACGGTTGGCGAAAAGTTAAGCTGAGTTTTTCCTGGTCATCCCAAGCTCAACAATATCGTGCTCTATTTGAGATATGATCTTTTTGGAATCTTCCGACTTTACTCGTTGAAATTTCCCAAACTTGACATATGAATTAAACGGCACAATTATTTTCTCGCCTTTTGGAAGTGTTTTCCCCATTCCACTTAAATATACTGGGATATATGGTATATGATTTCGTTTTGCCAATACCAATCCTATTCCACGTTTTAAAGGCTTCATTACTTCTGGTTCTCCTCTAGTACCCTCTGGGAATAGAATCAATGAATTACCATTGTCGATTTCTTTAATCATTTTGGAAATAGGAGATTGAGTAGGGTCTTTTTTTTCGGCTTTTCTATCAATCAATAAAGCATTAATGAAATAAGAACTGAGCAAAGCTAAGAGTTTTGTCTTGCCAAAATAATCGCCGGCAGCAACAGGTTTAACTTTATGTATAATAGAAGGGGGTAAAGAAGCTAATAAAGTAATGGTATCCAGATGACTATTATGATTTGCAAGAATAATAAATGCATTTTCTTCTTTGAGAAAATCGGTGTTATCGAACTTTACACCGATAAATAACTTTAGAGTCCATTTTAGGAAAAAGGAATAGATAAATTGAAGTACAATTCTTTGCATATATTAATAAGCTAAGAAATAAACCAAGTGGAAAAATACTGGTGCAGTGTATGCTAGTGAGTCAATTCTGTCAAGAACGCCACCATGACCTGGAATTGCCTGTGATGTATCTTTTATTCCAATGTCCCTTTTTATGCTAGACATTACTATATCACCTGAAAACCCTGAAAAAGCTATTATAAAACTAACAAATCCAGCTTCAAAGCCAGAAAGGGGGGTAAGAAAACTTAGAAAATACCCAATTATCGTAGTAGATATAATGCCACCAAGAAATCCTTCCCAAGTCTTATTGGGGCTTATTTTTGGAATTATTTTACGTTTGCCAAATAGCTTGCCAAACGTAAATTGAAGTACGTCATTGATTTCTGTCAAAAAAACTAGAAAAAGTAAAAGACCGCGACCACCAGCTTCAAAGTTGGGAATGTCAGGAAGGGATAAAAAGTAAGCCATATGACTAATACCAAACACAGATAGCATTATAACCCATTGAAGTGAAGCCATAGATTTAATAATACCTTGAGTCTCACCTTTCAAAACAAGGCGAAGCGGTAAAATCAAAAACATTACAACAGGTATAAAAATTATAAATGCGCCATACCAACCTATGTATGCTAAATAGTATTGAATCGGAATTGCTAAATAAGCCCAAAAAACTGCGTATCTATCTTCATTCCTGAAATCAAGTATAGAATACAGTTCTCGAAATGCAACAAAGGATAAAAAAGCTATGGCGAAATAGGAAATAGTTGTGCTAAACATAGTGGCTGCCAAAAAAATAATGGTCATAAACCACCAGGATTTAGTTCTGGATTTTAGCTCAACTAAATTGAGGTCGGGTTTTAGCTTTCCAAGGAGGAAAAATAAAAGTGAAGCAAATGTAAGAATTCCAAAAATTAGGATGATTACAAGCAGAAGGTCATTATTTTCCAGGTAGTCTAATCGTAAAAAATTATTCTGCATTTGATAGGGCTCCTGATAATCTTTTGTAAGTACTAACAAATAGTAGTAAAGTTATTGTAAAAAAGACCCAACTCATATAACTAGAAAGACCAATATCGAAGAATAGTAATATTGATATTAAGCTAACAATAAAAGCTCTATCACTTTTCCCCATAGGTCCATCATACCTTCTATTTCCACTAATTATTTTTGCCATTACACCTGAAAACTCGTTTAAAATACTGAGGCTAAGGAAAACTATTATATAGTAAAGCTGTTCTGGGAAGAATTTTATTAAAGGGAGGTAAATAAAGAAGTCAGAAACAATATCACCAACCTCATTTAATACTTCTCCAAGCTTTGATTGTTGGTTATATTGCCGGGCCATCATTCCATCAAGCGCATTAAGAGCCATTCTAAACAGCAGGCCAACAGGAACACATAAAAAAAACAGTGCTTCTTGTTCAGCATACCAGAAACTAATTCCAATAAGTAAGGAAAGTAAAATTGAGGAAATAGTGATTTGATTTGCTGAAATTCCAATCTTGTATAGTAAATTCAGGATTGGTTTTAGTAGCTTTTGGAAAGCAGGTTTTATTTTATAAATAGAAATCATTGGAATTGATTACTGTATTCATATGGATTGAGAACCATCTTTAACTAAAAGTTTTATATTAGCTTAAAATTTAAAAGAAGCAAAATCAATGGAAATGAAAAAAGTTAACCTATTTATTATAACATTATTGATTTCAACCACTGCGTATGCTCAAAAAGCAGTACCAGAAGCAACCGAGCTGTATGTAGATCTGGAAAAAGTGACTCCGGGCGTTGGAACAAAAGCTCCGTCTGATGCGATTGTTCTATTTGATGGTAGTAGTTTATCAAGCTGGCAAACTGTGCAAATGGGATTAGGTGCAAGTATGGTTGACATGAAAGATCAAATTCCACTTCTGAAGTCTGGGGTAGCTACTTCTGAGGCTCCCTGGTTGGCTGAAAGTGGATCAATAGTGGTGAACCCTGGAACCGGTGCTATTGAAACGAAACAAGCTTTTGGTGATGTGCAGCTTCATATAGAATGGATGGCTCCTAAAGCAGAAGGGAGAAGTGGTCAGGGTTATAGCAATAGCGGTGTTTTTTTTATGGGAATGTATGAAGTTCAAATCCTGAACTCTTATGAAAACCCAACCTATAATAATGGTCAGGCAAGTTCAGTATACAAACAACATATTCCGCTAGTTAACGCATCAAAGCCAGTAGGAGAGTGGCAGGAATATGATATTATTTTTATGGCTCCCAAGTTTTCCGAAAAAGGTACATTGGTTTCACCAGCAAAAATTACCGTGTTTCACAATGGTGTGTTAGTTCAAAACAATGTAGAGCTACTTGGACCAACTTGTTACATAGGTACTCCATACTATGTAGCTCATGACCCCAAGTTACCATTGGTTCTACAGGATCATGGGGATCCAATTCAGTTTAAAAATATCTGGATTAGGGAGCTTTAGATATTGCTAAGCACCCAATCTTTAAAGACCTGTTGAAAGTAATCGGAGTAGGGCTGGCGAGCAGCTTCACCATCAGAGGTACACTTCTCGGCTAAGCGGAAGTCATGATTTGCCCCGGGAATAATTTGCAAGCTGAAATTATCAGGAACGCTACTTTCAAAGGTTTCATTAAGCGATCCGATTGCCCAACCAGGGTAAACAAAGTAATCGTTTTCAGGGAATGCAAAAAAAGCAGGGATATCAATTTCCTGGAGGTGAGGAGTTGGGTCAAATTCATGAATTTCTTTTAACTGTCTCCACGGTTTAGTAACAGGAAACCAGGATACCCAGTTGATATCTGAGTTAGCTTTCTTACTAGCTTTATCAAATGCCGTTTTATCATCCTCACCACCACAAAGATACCGACTGTAGTAATCATTGGTGAGTTGGAGCTTTACATCAAATGTAGGGGCAGCCAGTGAAGCGATAAATTTGATATCATTTCTATATCTGTCACCTATGATTTGAGCAACCCAGCCACCCTGGCTATGTCCAATTATACCGATCCTTTCTTCATCAACACGTCCCTGGGTTTTTAAAAAATCGATAGCTGCTTTTGCATCATCAGCCCTTTCATAGAGGTTTGTTCTTTGCCACTTTCCCTCAGATTTTCCTACTCCTCGCTTGTCAAAGTAAAGGAGGCCAATTCCTTCGTTTAAAAAAAGAGCTTCTACATTTTCCTCTAAAAAAGTTTTATAAATAGTTCTATGAGATGAGTTTGCTCCCGAACCTACCAAAAAAATCAATACCGGGGCATTCTGAGAAGTATCAGGTAGTATAAGTTCTCCATGCAGAGTATACCTGCCATTATCAAAAGTTACATTGGTACGGGTTACCTCTTGAGAGTAAATCTCATTTGTTGAGATAGCAGTAAGCAGAAATAGTAAAGCCGAAAAAAAAGAATAAGATTTCTTAAGCGTATTCATTTAGTAAGTATTTATAAAAACAACCGCCTTATAAACGGTTGAATCCCCAAAGAAGTTTTATTTATGTTAAGGTAATTTACTTGAGGGATCATAATAGTAAAATGATTTTAATACATCCTACTTTAAGTATATAAAGCTTCTAAATAGAACAGGTTTAAATAAAAAAGCTATGCAGTATCAGTGCATAGCTTGAAGGGTCTCTATTAGTACGAGTAATACTATTCTTTAAAGGGGTCAGAATACTTTACATCTGTAATTAATTGCTGATCAGTGAGTGTTCTCATGAATGCTACTAATGCATCAATTTCCTGGTTAGAGAGGTTCATCCGAACAGGATTTCCTCCTCGGGTTGCAAGCCTGTTATCAAGATTTGGGCTTCGCTGTATTCCGTTATTGTAATGTTCTACTACTTCTCTTAAGGTTTCGAACCTTCCATCATGCATATATGGACCTGTCAACTCTATATTGCGAAGAGATCCAGTCTTGAACTTTCCGTTGTCCTGGTTTCGCCCTGTAGTAGCTCCAAGTCCGAGGTCAGTAAGTACTGCGTCTAAACCATTGTCCCGGGCTTCATCACCCACAAATAGATCAGAGGTATGACAGTTGGAACAATCCGTACGTCCGGAGAAAAAAAGTCTCTTACCCTGGTTTTCTATAGCTGTGAAGTTAGGGAAATCATCTTCTGAGTCATTTACCTGTGCTCTGCCTTCATCATATTTTGATTGATAAGAAACGATAGAACGAACAAACTGAGACAGAGCTAACGAAATTCGTTGAGAAGTGATTTCATCATCTCCATACACATCTTCAAATAGAACAGGATAATAAGGCTGTTCAGATAGTTTGGTCACAAGTTCTCCTAATGTTAACCCCATTTCAACAGCGTCCTGAATGGGCATCAATACTTGTTCTTCTAAAGTCGAAGCACGCTCATCCCAGAAAAAATGTCCATTTTCATAAAACCGGGCGTTGGATAAACCCATTGAGTTTCTACCCGTTTCGCCCCCATCAAAGCCAATACTCAAAGCTATATTATCAGAGAAGGCTGCTTCCTGGAGGTGGCATGAAGCACAAGAAATCGTATTATTTGCAGAAAGGTTCTTGTCATAAAAAAGAACTCTTCCTAATGTAGCTCCAGTGTCAGTAATAGGATTAGAATTTGGTGTATTATTCTGTTCAGTATTTATCCTGTCGTTAAAAAAAGCAGGTAGTGCCGGGTTAGCATAGTTATACGGTTGGTCTGGTAAATCTATGAATTCACTGGCTACTACCTGCTCTTCAATTTCCTCAATTTCTTCTTCCAGGGTTGTGACTTCATCACATGAGGCAAATAAAATCAGGACTGCTATAAAAATGAAAAGGCTGCACAATCGAATCATTGGTTATCACTTATTTTATTCCGGTTTTCCTAATTAGTACACCCGGAATTACTGATACCCCTAAGCAGTCGAATAATATTTATAAAAGCCGTGATATTTTATCTTTAAACTCCGGGAGAAGGTCATTTTCAAACCAGGAGTTTTTCTTCAACCAGATATTATTTCTTGGAGAAGGATGTGGAAGAGGGAAGTATTGAGGAAGAAATTCATCGAAATTCCGGACAGTCTCAGTGAGCGTTTTATAAGCCCTTTCTTTTAAGTAATACTGCTGAGCATAAGTGCCGATGAGTAGTGTAAGCTCTATTTGGGGCATTGAGCTAAGTAACAATTCATGCCAAAGTGGGGCACATTCCGGTCTTGGTGGTAGATCACCGGATTTACCTCTTCCCGGGTAACAAAATCCCATAGGAACAATTGCAACTTTAGAACTGTCATAAAACAGTTCTTTATCGATGTTCATCCATTCCCGGAGACGATTTCCGCTGGCATCATCCCAGGGTATTCCGGATGCATGAACTTTAGTGCCCGGCGCCTGACCGATAACAAGGATTTTACTCGTAGATGACGCTGCAACTACAGGCCTGGGGCCGAGAGGTAACGAGGCAGAGCAAACAGTACAATCAGCTATTTCAGCAAGAAGTTTGTTCATAACTGATGCATCGAATTATTCCCGGATAACATACTAAGAAGTAGATTATTGATCGTGACCTTCCCCTTCTTCATGCTCATGATCTTCCGAATTTTCTTCCTGTTCTGAATCATCTTGGTCTTGCTGTTCTTTCATTTCGGCACGTAGGTCACTAAACCAATCTATGAGTAGTTCTCTTTGAGTATCACTTAAGCGAGCGTCTCCATGTGCCCATGTATATGAAGGAAGTGGCATTTCAAAATCTTCAACCATTTCTACTCCTTCTTCTAATTTATGATCAGCTCTTTTGTAACTATAGTTGGCCCATTCAGAGAAATTCAGTTCACCCCGCCCATGATTGATATGATCGGCAATCCACCAGGAGACAGGAGCTACATTGGTATACCAGGGATATTCAGTTTTATAGGAATGGCAATCGTAGCAAGCAGTCTTTAGAATAGTAGCTACCTCAGCAGGTGGGCTGGTCAATTCCATGAAATCCAATGACGGATCTGCTACCGGATTTTCTTTATCGATTCTGAAGAACTGAAGGACTACGAAAATAACACCAAGTCCCAGAAGTATTTTCTTAACCATTTCTATCCTAAGTTTTTATTAGAGAGTGAATTAGAAGAATATACCTTTTTTAGGGAAATAGAAAAGAGCCAAGGAATGTCAAAAAGGTTACCCCTTCGGAGTAAATGATTGTATTCCGGTAATCTCTCTACCCAGGATTAGTCCATGAATATCATAAGTGCCTTCATAGGTATTTACTGATTCCAGGTTCATTACATGGTGTATAACCCTATAATCACCAACAATGCCGTTTCCTCCATGCATATCACGGGAGATTCGGGCTATTTCCAGCGCTTTACCACAGTTATTGCGCTTAGCCAAAGAGGTCATGGAAGGATGATCCCTGCCAGCATCTTTAAGTTGTCCAAGTCGAAGAGCCAGCATCTGCATTGCAGTAATATCTGTCAGCATGTTGGCCAGCTTGGTTTGTATAAGCTGATTTGCGGCTAAAGGTTTTCCAAATTGCTTTCTGTCGAGTACATATTGACGTGATTTTTGGTAACAAAATTCAGCGGCGCCAATTGTTCCCCATGCAATTCCATAACGTGCACTATTTAAGCACATGAATGGTCCTTTAAGTCCCTTCACATCAGGGAACATATTTTCATCTGGAATAAATACATCATCGAATACGAGTTCTCCGGTTTCAGAGGCTCGTAGCGACATCTTAAATTTTGTATGGGGAGCACTAAAACCCTTCATTCCTTTTTCAACCAGGAAACCACGGATAACGCCTTCATCATCTTTATGCTCTTTAGCTTTAGCCCAAACAACTGCTACATCAGCGATAGGGGAGTTGGTGATCCACATTTTAGCTCCGTTCATTTTCCAGCCGCCATCAACTTTTACAGCGGTTGTTACCATGGAGCCCGGATCAGAACCATGATCAGGTTCGGTAAGCCCAAAGCATCCTATGATTTCACCTGAAGCAAGCCTTGGTAGAAAACGCTGCTTCTGCTCCTCAGTTCCAAAGATAGAAATGGGATACATAACCAGGGAAGATTGTACACTCATAAAAGACCGGTACCCAGAATCTACACGTTCTACTTCTCTGGCAACCAAACCATAAGCTGTATAGCTGGCATCAGAACCACCATACTGTTCAGGAATCGTGATTCCCAGTAAGCCCATCTCACCCATTTCTTTAGCGATATCTCTGTCAAAGAATTCTTCCGTGTTTCCTTTAAGCGCTCGTGGTTCCAGGCTAGCCTGTGCATAATCACGAGCCGTTTCCATGATCAATCGATCTTCTTCATTTAATTCAGATTCAAAAAGAAGAGCATCGTTAATGTTGAATAAGTTTTTAGACATAAAGGCTAAGGTTTATGATTGGGCTTGTAGTTAGTTAGGGGTATCACGGAATCAAAGTGTATAGAAGTTAAGGCAACCGAAAGTATTAGTCTATTCAACCGTGATATTTCTTACCAAAATTTTATCATTACTATTTACTGGGAAAAAAGAGAATCCCGGAAAGAAGTTTGATAGAGATTTGAATACCCTGCTTCAAAATACTATCCAGGATGAATTGAAATGTGCTAATCCGGACTATTTTAGCTCAACGTCTTTTTAAGTTCCCGGGCTATAATCAGTCGTTGAACTTCAGAAGTACCTTCTCCAATTGTCATCAGTTTTGCATCTCTTAAAAAACGTTCAACATGGTATTCTTTGGTATATCCATACCCACCATGAATCTGTATTGCCTCTAATGCCGCGCGTACAGAAAGTTCAGAAGCAAAAAGCTTAGCCATCGATGCTTCTGTTGTGTATGACTTTCCTAAATCCTTTAACCAGGCAGCGCGAAGTACAAGCAGCCTTGCAGCTTCTATTTCGGTAGCCATATCAACTAATTTGCCTTCCATATATTGAAAATTTCCAATAGCTGTACCAAACTGCTTACGCTCCATTGAATATTTTAAGGATTCTTCAAGAGCGCCTCTTGCAATACCAACAGATAGGGCTGCAATTCCGACACGCCCACCGTCCAGTACTTTCATTGTGTCAATGAATCCCATTCCTTCTTCTCCGAGAAGATTCTCAGCCGGAACTTTCACATTTTCAAAAACCACTTCTGTTGTATCAGAGGAATTCATTCCAAGCTTATGCATTCCTGGTCCAGGGTTCACACCTTCCCATTCTCCCTCTACTATGAATGCACTGATGCCCTTGGTTCCAAGTGAAGGATCAGTTTTAGCAAGCACTACATAGATATCACCAACCGAACCTTGTGTTATGAATATTTTGGAACCATTTAAGATGTAATGATCACCTTCTTTAACTGCAATTGTTTTCATGCCCGATGCATCGGACCCTGACCCAGGTTCAGTTAGGCACCAGGCTCCTAGCTTCTCTCCAGATGTTAATGAAGGCATATATTTTAGTTTTTGCTCATGATTTGCCGCTACTGCAATATGTCCGGTTCCAAGGGAGGTATGAGAGGCTACTGTTAGAGCAAGGGAAGCATCCCAGCGTGCAATTTCTTCGAGAGCGAGGCAAAAGCTGACAACGTCAAAACCAGCTCCACCATATTGTTCTTCATGATAAATGCCAAGCATTCCAAGTTCACCGAGCTGTCGTACAATTTCGTGAGGAAATTCTTTTGAGTTATCTCTTTCCATAACTGTAGGAGCAACAGTTCTTTCTACAAATTCTTTTATGCTGTCGCGAATCATCTTCTGATCTTCAGTCAATTCAAAGGAGAGTTCTCTTTCCAAAATAGTATCCATTATAAGGGTCGTTAATAGTTATTTTTTAGCGTTGGAAACGCTTCCATAAGATAACTGATCGTGGACTTAAAAAGTTCAAAAAAATGATAAAAAAGAGTTTTACATCTATTAGAAAATGGAACCGTTTGAATGCCCAGCGGTTTTAGGACTAAACCCCATCAGGCTTGCCCTTCGAATGGATGGTGAGTTAACTGATTGGATAACAAACCACATAAAGTCATGAGAAAATCAAGAGTGATATCATTAACGCTAGCGTTAGCAATTCTATTTGGGTTGAACTACCAGGCAATGGGTCAGGATACCTTTAGAGCTTCCCTTGAAGGAAAAGTGATTGATTCCAAAAGTGAGCAATCATTAACCGGAATAAAAGTAGTATTAGTTGATACCGAACTAAGTGATTCTACAGATAGCAGGGGAGTATTCAACTTCTCAGATCTTACTTCAAGCTCTGTCACAATACGAATAGAGCATGATGATTATGAGATATATGAGGAAAAAGTTACCCTGGAGGACGGGTATAATGGAGTCGTTATAAGATTAAAGGCGAAACAGGAGAAAGAAGAAGTTCAGTAACAAAAAAAGCCACGGTAAAACGTGGCTTTTTTTTATCCAAAATTCCAGGTGACACCTCTTCCAATCTCAGGGTCAGGGAAATTCCAGTCAACAGCTCCCTGATCACATGCATACATGCATGTTCCACATTCAATACAATCTTCTACTTGAAAGTGTACTTTTCCTACATCGTCCATGGTATAGCAATTCGCAGGGCACACCCAGGTGGTACATTTATGAGGACAGCCAGAGTTACAAATGTCAGTGTCTACGACAATGTGTGGCTTAATTTCAGATTTAGCCTGGTTACGATAGCTTACGAGGCCAAGGCGCTCAGATAGTTTGAGTAACTTCATAATGATTTCCCTGCTTTAAATCCAAGTTTTGCGAGTTCCCATACTGAAGAATGTCTTTTGATTGCTCCTTTAATCATATCTTTTGATCTGGGAGTAGGCTCATTCTTGATTGTGAAGAACTGACGTCCAAAATCACATACCAGGTTAGGTACTTTGTTTTGCATTACATCGGTATGAAGTAAATGAACAGCATCCTGGAAGTTGTTAATGTCTTTCATGATGTAGCTTTCATCCATCACTTTTCGATACTCTTTCAAAGTAGCCGAAGAATAGTCACCCTTTTCTTTAGCTTTAACTATGGTTTCAGCAGCCAGTATTCCAGACCTCATTGCAAAATCCATTCCCTGGATTGCTTTACCTGCATTCATCAATAAGTTAGCAGCCTCACCAACAATCAGGATACCATCTTTGTATAATTCTTTCGGCATAACCCTGGAGTCTCCTGAGGAAACAACATGGGCAGAATATTCAACAATCTCTCCGCCTTTAATAGCATCAGCAACCGTTGGGTGTGTTTTAAAATGATTAAGCAGATCATGAGGACTTTTCTTTTTCTCCCGTAAGTCCTTAATGCCAACTACAAGGCCTATCGAAATGGTATCTTTGTTTGTATATAGAAAACCTCCACCTTCAACACCATCGGTAGCCCAGCCAACAAACTCGTTGGTCATTCCACTCAAGCCATCTAGTTGAAAACGATCTTCAAGCACTTTTTGATCAAATCGGATTACTTCTTTAATCCCTGTTAGCATATGATCAGCAGGTACATATTTATCCTGTAAGCCAACCTGGCGGGTGAGGAGGTTATTTACTCCTTCAGCTATGATTACGGAGTCAGCAAAGAATTCATCTTCCCCGGTTTTGATTCCTACAGCTTTATCATTTTCTAAAATAACCTCATCAACTTTTATATCTGTAGCGATGAAAGAATCCATAGCAAAATCACTGGCATCAATAGCTTCCTGAACCTTACCGGCAAGCCAGTTATCAAACTTGGCTCTTAATACAACTACTCCTGTATATGGAGTTTCATTGAAGTGTTTTGACTTGAAATCCAGAGAGAAAGTAGACTGGTCGTCCATAAAAGTAAGTCTTCGATGGTTGATAAAGCGTTCCCAGCCTGCATCTTCTTCTTCCCAATAATCAGGAACAAGTTTGGCCAGGTCACTTCCCCAAAGAATACCGCCGGAAACATTCTTGGCTCCTGCAAATTCTCCTCTTTCAATAAGGAGGAACTTCATGTTATTCTTTGCAAGGGTCATAGCAGCAGCTAAACCTGCTACACCACCACCAATAACTATACAATCAAATTTATCTTCCATAAATCAGCCTAATTCGGAAAGAAGATTTTAAGACTTAATCTTCTTTAGTTCGTCAATAAAAGGAGGGAGGATTTTGTATAAGTCTCCCACTATCCCATAATCAGCAACTTCAAAAATCGGAGCGTCGGCATCTTTGTTGATAGCTACAATTACCTTACTGTTAGCCATTCCTGCAACGTGTTGAATCGCACCAGAGATCCCTACTGCAATATACAATTGAGGAGAAACTACTTTTCCGGTTTGTCCGATTTGTAAGCTTGGATCATACACTCCCGATTCAGTAAGTGCTCTTGATGCACCGATACCTGCATTTAGTATTCCGGCTAATTCTGAGATCAAAGCTTTTCCTTCCTCATCTTTAACACCACGCCCAGCTGCTACAATAGCTTCAGCTTCATTGAGGTCAATAGTATCACCTGTTGCTGAGATGATTTCCCTGAGAGTTGCTTTAAGATCAGATTCATTAAGAGAGAAATTAATATTCACTACTTCAGCTTCTGAAGGAGATTCAATTAAATCATAAGAACCAGAACGAACTGATACGAGAATAAGATCACCGGATGCCTCAGTATTTGCTACAACCTTCGCAGCCATAACTGGGCGTTTAGCATGTACACTCCCCGAGCTAACTTCAAATGAAGAAACATCGGCTAAAACAGCTGCATCCTGATTAGCTGCCAGTGCTCCCAGGATATCCTTGGTTCCTTCAGTTGAAGCAAAAGCAAAAACCTGTGGATTAGCTGCATCAACTACTTTGATGAGTGCCTTCAGCAATGGCGTATTCATATGGTTCTGGAAGATCTGATCTTCAATTACATAAACCTTTGAAGCACCATAAGCCTTAATTCCATCAACAAAAGAAGACGCATTTGCATCGATAACAACCGCTTCAACCGTTAAACCATTGGCTTCGGCCTGTTTTTTACAATGTGAGAGTACTTCTAAAGAAGAACGTTTGATTTTGCCATCTGCAATGGCAACATAAGTAAGTATTGAGCTCATTGATTAATTCCTTTTTCGTAGTAGTTCTAGATTACGTTAGCTTCTGTATCTAGTAATTGCGCAACCTGGCGAGCGATCTCATCAGCTTCACCTTCATATTTCTTTCCAGCCTGGCGAGCTGGTTTCTCTTCATATCCAATTACTTTTGATGTTGCCGAGAGCGATGAAGCATCAACATCAAGATTTGATATTTCTACAGTCTCAACCGGCTTTCTTTTGGAAGCCATAATTCCTTTTAGATTTGGTATCCTTGGATCATTCATATCATTTGAGCAGGTTACTGCACAAGGAGTAGGAAGACCTATCATTTCCTGCCCGGTATCACCTTGTCTCTTCACAACAAGAATATCTCCTTCAGCTTCTAATCCGACGGCATTTGTAGCATATGGAAGGTTTAAAAGTTCTGATATCATGCTACCTGTAAGGCCAGAGTCAGTATCCTGGGATTGTTTCCCTAAAGAAATTACATCGTACTCTTTGTCTTTAAAGAAAGCAGCAAGAACTTTAGCAAAACTTCCTGAATCATATCCTTCATCTCCGGAAGTTAAAATATGAACTCCCTTGTCGGCGCCCATTGCAAGGGCTTTACGAATAGTTTCGGAAGCTTTGGCCGGACCAATGCAAACCACCTCTACTTCGCCTCCATGCTTTTCCTTAAGAACCAGGGCTTCTTCAACAGCTGAAGCATCATAGGCATTAAGTACCATTCGGTCGGCGTCCATAATCAATTCGCCGCTTTTAATTTGGATGGGTGCATAAACATCAGGCACCATTTTTATACAAACGTAAAATTTCATTCGTGCAAATTTCCTTCTTGATAGTAGTTAGTGTGGAACCGCTTTTTTGAGGTCGTGAATATACAAAACTGTAGATATAAAAATTCAGTTTTGTAGCTTTTCATACTCGGTTAAATGACCTTGATCTGTTTCTCTCAGAATGTTGTAAGCCTCAAGCTTTACCTGGCTATCTGCATCTATAAAAATTGATGCTATTTCCCTGTTCTTTGTATCAAAAAAAAGATCATATAAGAAATTACTGGTGGAACGGCGCTTAGTATCCTGAATCAATTTGAGCGCATTAATTACCTGCTGCCTTGCTTGAACCTGGTTTTGAGTAAAGGCATCAAGGCCTAGCCTGTGATAAGTATAAAATGAAGTTCTGAGGCCTTCATAATTATTACTTAGAAGATCTGAAATCAGCACAAACCTGTTTCTTTGGTTATTGGTACTCCTTGACCATCCTATTGCAGATGTACTTTGTGCAAGATCCACTACATCCTGGGCTTTAATAAAATAAGACGTTCCACCTAGTAAAGAGAAACTATCGAAATCATAACCGAGGAGCAGGTAGCAGTAGAAGTCGATTACCCCTGTAATTTCTTCAAATTGTAGGTCATCATGAATTAGGCTTTTCCCTTCAGGATATGCGAATTGCCAGGTTTGATCACTAATAATCAATGTAGTGGTTTCAGATGTAGTATTGTAAACAGGGCGCCGTGCTGATATTATTGTTTCAGCAGAGAAGTTAAAATCCTGGTCACCGCTCTTAAGGATAATGCTTATCTGGCATTTGATTCGCTCTTGTTCTTCAAATTCAATCTCTGTCCAATTGTATTCATTAATGTAAGACTCAAGCTCGGTTTCCAGGTTTTGTTTCACATAATCAAATGAAGTGCCCTCAAGTTCTTCATCATTTATGGAAACGTCACAATTGAACTCCTGCGCTATTGCAGATAACGGGAGCAAAAAAAGAATACCAAAAGAGAAAATAAATCTTGTATTAGTCACTTTTTTTATTAGTCTTAGGGCTATAGTGTTAAAGAGAGAAGTCAAGTATAATGATACGAATACGATTTATTCTAAATAAAATTTCTTTAGTAATCTTTTTTTTAGGAATTCCACCAGGAATATTCGCTCAGGTTTCATTTGGAGCCAGAGGATTAGCACTTGGAGGAGCAACTGTAGCTTTACCAGATTACAATTGGTCCGTGCTATCTAACCCAGCGTTGCTGAATTCTAAAACTCCAACATTAGGGTTTTATGGTTTAAGAAATTATGGTTTCGTAGAGATAACAGATGTATCTGTATTTGGAAGTATTCCTACACAACTTGGAGTGGGTTCCTTCGCTATCCATAAATACGGAGATCATCTATTCAGTGAAACCAGAGCGACAGCGGGATATAAAAATGACTGGGAAAACCTTCATTTTGGTGTTGTTTTAAACTACAATCACATTTCTTTCGGTGGAGTGTACGGTTCAGGTGGTGCTTTCGGAATGGATATAGGAATATCTACAAGAATTACCCAACAGCTTTGGTTGGGTGCAAAAGCCAGTAATGTTAATAGCCCGAAATATAATTTTGCGAATAGTTCAGAATACTTAAAAAGAGACTTAACCATTGGGTTAAGCTACTTGATGAATAAGAACGTTCTTTTCGCTTTGGATATGTTTAAAGATATAAGATATCCGGTTTCATTTAAATCAGGCCTTGAGGGGACTTTAGTAAGAGATTTTAAGGGAAGAGTAGGTGTAACTACAGAGCCTTTGACCTATTCTTTTGGCTTTGGGTATGAAAAAAGGAATTGGGCGGTAAATATGGCAGTTCAGCAGCACTCCTTGCTTGGGTTAAGTCCTGGATTTGATCTCCTTTTCTTTTTTTAGAATGAAGTGGGTAGACTCAATACTATTTTTTGGCTTTAGTTTTCTACTTCCGCTGAGTTTAAATGCTCAAGATTCTCTAAAAGCTGAACTAGAGATCCAGATAGAGAAAGCGTTTGAAGAGTCAGACCCCGAGCAAGCCGGAATAGAAGATATAGAACTGCTGCAATTCCTTGAAGACCTGGCAGCTAGCCCGGTGAGTTTGAACACAGCAAGCATTGATGATTTACTTCAAATCCCGGGGATGAATATCGTTTTAGCCAGGGCGGTGATAAAGCATAGAGAATTAAAACCGTTCGAGAATATAGAAGAACTAAGAAGAGTAAAAGGAATTGGAGAAGTCACTTATAAACGAGTACAGCCTTATGTTACCATCGGCAGTATAAGTGATCGGTTTAAAGGCTTATATAAAAGACCGGAATATTGGCTTTCAGGAAATAGAATAGAAGTTCTTTCAAGAATGCAACAAAATCTGGAAGACCAGGAAGGCTTCATTCGCGCAGATTCATCTGGAGGATACCTGGGTAATGCTGTGAAATATTATCATCGATTTAAGTTGCGAAGTAATCACCTGTCATTAAACCTGACCCAGGAAAAAGATGCAGGAGAAACGTTATCCGGGCCAACTGGATTTGATTTTACCTCATGGCATATCGCGCTAACTCAAAACGGAAAGCTTAAAAATGTAATTATTGGGGATTATAGCATTGGTTTTGGACAGGGTTTGGTAATCTGGACCGGAGGTGCTTTTGGAAAAGGCCGGGATGTTACTGGTACAATTAATAAAAATGAGAGAGGAGTACGGCCTTATTCATCAGCCCAGGAAACGGATTACTTCAGAGGTATTGCTGTAACATATGGAGATAAATTAGAGCTGACGGTTTTCCACTCAAACAGGCCACGAACAGCATCTATAGTGAATGGAGATACCACCCGTTTTCCATCATCCAGCGGGTTTCATAGAACTCAATCCGAGATTGAAAGAAGAAATAATATTAATCAAATAACTACGGGAAGTAGATTTCAGCTAGATACTAAATTAGGTTTATTTGGTGCTACTGGCTATGTAAGCGAATTCAGTTCATATATTAAGCCTGCGAGTTCCATAAGTAATGCATTCAAATTTGAGGGAACACAAAGTTCAACTCTGGGAGTAGATTATAGAGGTTTAATCGGAAACTCGTTGGTTTTTGGTGAAGCAGCAAGAAGTCAGAATGGAGGTACTGGCGCTATATTTGGACTGGAAACATCAATAAATGATCAAACTGATATCGCTTTAGTGTACAGAAATTACTCCAGGGACTTCCAATCTTTTATGGGAGATGGATTTGGAGAATCTTCAGGATATCCTCAAAATGAAAGAGGACTTTATCTTGGAGTAAGGCAAAGTTTTTCATCAAAGTATGCTTTAAGCACTTATTTTGATCAGTACTTCTTTGATGCTCCCCGATTTGGAACTACACAACCAACACAAGGATATGATCTTCTTGGGCTAATTGAAGGGGAGCTTACTCCTTCACTAGACGTATATATCCTGGTAAGAAATGAGACTCAAGATGATGAATATTCATTTTTAAGTTCAATCGGAAGAGAAGAACTGGGCTTGTCAAAAAAGAAAAGGCAGAGTCTGCGCTTACAGTCTGAATATAAAGTGAACAGGAGAACCAGGCTAAGGTCTCGGGTTGAGTTGGTCAGAAATAGAAACGCCGGTCAAGATTGGGAGTCCGGAATGCTCTTATACCAGGATATCAGGGTCAGGCTTGGCGGAAAAATTCAGGTTGATGGCCGTGTGACGATTTTCGATACAGATAGTTATGACACCAGGCTATATCAGTTTGAAAATGATCTCTTATATGTACTCTCAAATGTTGGTTTAAGTGATAAAGGACAGAGGTCATACCTGGTAGTAAAGCATACAGTTTCAAAGCTACTACAGTTTTGGGTTAAATATTCAGTAACGAGAATCGAAGATGCTCAGGTTTTAAGTAGCGGGCTAGGTGAAATTCAAGGTGACAGAAGAAGTTTCATTGGTTTACAGGCAAGACTATTAATTCGTTAGTTTTTCAAAAAAACAGAGCAGAAAAGCACTATATTCATCAAAATTTAAAATAAAAGTATCCATGACTCTCGAAGGCGGGGCGGTTGTTAGTGTAATTTTTTGTTGCCTTATCCTACTTATCGTTACTCAGTACTCGGTAGATATGATTTTGCTAGCAGGCTTGGTTGTTCTGCTCATTAGTGGTGTAATTTCGCCTGATGCTGCTCTTTCTGGATTTTCAAATGAAGGAATGATAACTGTAGCTGCTCTTTATGTAGTGGCTGGGGGTTTGAAAGAGACGGGAGCTATCCAGTTTATTACTCAGAAAGTACTGGGCGATACTAATACGGTTCGGAAGGCACAAGCCAGGATTATGAGCCCAGTGATGATAATGAGTGCGTTTCTGAATAATACTCCCATTGTAGCTGCCTTTATCCCAGCGCTAGAGAACTGGGGGAAGAAAACAAGCATTCCGGTTTCTAAAATTCTTATCCCGTTGAGCTATGCCGCAATCTTAGGAGGAGCATGCACAATAATTGGCACGAGCACGAACCTTATCCTTAATGGACTATTGATTGAAGAAGGAAGTACGAGGTCTTTAGGCCTTTTTGAGCCTGCCCTGATTGGAGTTCCCTGTGCAATAGCAGGCTTTATTTACCTTCTCATTTTTGGAGACAAGCTCCTTCCTTCAAGAGGTGAAGCTTTTGAGAGCTTTAAGGACCCAAGAGAATATACTATTGAGATGATAATACCTGTGGGTAGTAATATAAAAGGCAAAACTGTTTTAGAAGCCGGGCTAAGGCAGCTACCAGGATTATTTCTGGTTGAGATTTATAGAGATAGGGAAGTAATTCCAGCCGTAGGTCCCGATTATAAATTGAAAGAAGAAGATCGATTAATATTCGCAGGTATTGTAGACTCTATTATTGATCTCCAAAATACCAAAGGTCTACAATTAGCTACTGATCATATTTTTAAAATTGATGGCCCCCGAAAAGATCGAATACTTGTAGAAGGCGTGATTTCAAACACTCATCCACTTAAAGGTAAATCAATAAAGGAAGGCGGCTTTAGAAATTACTATAACGCAGTGGTCCTAGCTGTTTCCAGAAATGGAGAAAGAATAAAAGGCAAAATTGGCGACATAGTTCTTAAAACCGGGGATACCCTTCTTATTGATGCGAATTCCGGATTCGTAAAGAAATACAGAAATGAAAACGACTTCTTCCTCGTTAGCCCAGTTGATGGAGGAGAGAGAAAAGCATTTGAAAAAGCCGGACTTTCTTTTGCAATCCTTGGAGTAATGGTTCTGCTTGCAGGCTTCGGGATACTATCAATGTTAAAAGCTGCATTATTGGCATCGGTGTTGGTAGTAATTACAGGAGTTGTTCCCTACTCACATGGTCTCAAACACATTGATTGGAGAGTTTTAGTAACCATCGCAGCAACATTGGGAATTGGTAGTGGACTAAAAGAAACGGGAGTAGCTGATTTATTTGCTAATGGGTTATTACAGTTTGGTCAGGAAAACCCAATAATGGCTTTAATGATAACTTATTTAGTAACCTGGTTACTAACTGAAATGATTACGAATAGTGCAGCGGCAGTTTTTGTATTTCCAATAGCGTTATCATTGGCTTTATCGCTTGGGGTTTCATTTCTTCCATTTATCATTGTGATCATAATGGCTGCATCTGCTAGTTTTTCGACGCCAATCGGATACCAAACAAACCTGATGGTATATGGACCAGGCTCATATCGATATACTGATTTTCTTAAAATCGGACTTCCGTTAAACCTGATAGTAGCAACGATTACTATCTTTTTAGTACCAAAAATTTGGCCGTTTTAAATGGGAGATTATGTGATTCAAGATATTATAAAGCTAGCAATCGAAGCGGGTAAAGAAATCTTAAAGTATTATGATGATGAAATCTATGTTGAGAAAAAAGACGATGATTCACCATTAACTAAGGCAGATTTAGCTGCTCATCATATAATTGTAAATGGCCTGAACGAGCTAACTCCTGCTATACCGGTAATATCAGAAGAGTCAGGTGTCCCAGATTACAAAAGTAGGAAAGACTGGAAAGCCTTTTGGATCGTAGACCCCCTAGATGGCACAAAAGAGTTCATCAAGAGAAATGGTGAATTTACCGTTAACATCGCTCTTATTGAAGAGAATGAACCGGTATTAGGAGTAGTGTACGCTCCAGCATTGGATGTTCTTTACTATGCTGAGAAGGAAGCTGGAGCTTTTAAAAAGGAAGGAAACTCTGACGCGGAGAGAATATTTTCAAAGCGTTCATCCAAGCAAGATGAACTTAGTATTATTGAGAGCAGGTCACATGGCTCTGAGGCATTAGAAAACTACCTGGAAAATGAGGGTTTGAAGATTGTAAAGCGGGTTAAATCCGGGAGCTCCTTAAAATTATGTTTAGTTGCTGAAGGAGTAGCTGACATTTATCCAAGGCTGGCACCAACTATGGAATGGGATGTAGCTGCTGGTGACTGTGTATATAGGTATTCAGCAAGAGTTGGGAAGCACCCATCAGAATTACGATACAATAAAGAAGATCTCCTTAATAAATCGTTTGTAATAGGTTTTTAGAATGAATCAAATCAAGTGGAAGCCAACAGTATTATGGTTTACTGGTCTATCAGGATCTGGTAAGAGTACCATTTCCGAAAAGGTATACGAAATCATCTCTGGATTAGGGTACGAAGTTGAGCATCTGGATGGAGATGTTATCCGGGATATTTTTCCCAAGACCGGATTTTCTAAAGATGATCGTAATAATCATATTAAGAGAGTAGGGTACCTGGCTAGTCGTCTTCAGGCTCACAAAGTATTTGTAATAGGGTCCTTTGTATCGCCATATAAAGAAGCCAGAGATTTTGTTCGTGACTTATGCGAAGATTTTACTGAAGTTTATATTTCGACTCCGTACGAAGAGTGCGAAAGAAGAGATGTAAAGGGATTATATGCGAAGGCAAAACGAGGTGAAATTAAAAACTTTACTGGCTTGGATGATCCATATGAAGCGCCTGAGCATGCAGAACTTGAAATTGATACAACCAATATTACGATTGATGAAGCCGTAGAACGTGTGATCAATTATTTAAATAGTCATAAAAAAGCCTAGGGATTTCTTAAATTCATTGAACCAAAAATTATAAATGATTTCATACAAACTTAATCATATTCAGCAGCTTGAATCTGAAGCGATTTTGATAATAAGAGAAGTTGCTGCACAATTTGAAAAGCCAGTTCTCCTTTTTTCTGGAGGGAAAGACTCCATTGTAATGGCACACCTGGCCAAGAAGGCTTTCTTTCCTGGTAAGATCCCTTTCCCGTTTATGCACGTTGATACAGGGCACAATTTTGCAGAAACAATTGAGTTTCGCGACTGGCTAATGGAAGATCTTGGAGTAGAGCTAGTAGTAGCCAGTGTACAACAAGCTATAGATGAAGGAAAGGTTCGGGAAGAAACAGGACCCAGAGCCAGTAGGAATACTCTTCAAATTACGGCCCTTTTGGAAGGGCTTGAAAAGCATAAGTTTGATGCAGCTTTCGGGGGAGCCAGGCGAGATGAAGAAAAAGCAAGAGCCAAAGAGCGATTTTTCTCGCACAGAGATGAGTTTGGACAATGGGATCCAAAAAATCAAAGGCCGGAACTTTGGAATTTATTCAATGGTAAAAAGCATATTGGTGAACACTTCAGAGTATTTCCATTGAGCAATTGGACAGAAATGGATGTTTGGCAGTACATCGTTTCGGAGAATGTGAAAATCCCAAGCCTTTATTTTTCTCATGAAAGGGAGGTATTCGAAAGAGATGGAGTGTACCTGGCTAAGTCAGATTTTATTCAAAATTATGATGATGAGGTAATTGAAAAGAAGACGATCAGGTTTAGAACAATTGGTGATATTACGTGTACAGGCGCTGTTATTTCTGAAGCCAGCACATTAGAAGATATTGTTCAGGAAGTGGCCTCTGCACGGGTTACAGAAAGAGGAGGAAGAGCTGATGACAAGCGTTCGGAGTCGGCGATGGAAGAGAGAAAAAAACAAGGATACTTTTAAGGGATGGCAATGTCAGAATTACTAGATAGTAAAGCGTATTTAAACATGGACCTCTTGCGTTTCACTACTGCAGGAAGTGTGGATGACGGAAAAAGCACGCTGATAGGTAGGCTTCTTTATGACTCAAAGTCCATTTTTGAAGATCAACTCGAAGCCATTGAAGAGTCGAGCAAGAATAAAGGAGATGACTATACCAATTTAGCACTCTTAACAGATGGACTCTCAGCTGAAAGAGAGCAAGGCATTACAATCGATGTGGCATACAGGTACTTTTCAACTCCGAAGAGGAAGTTTATCATAGCCGATACTCCTGGACATATTCAGTACACCAGAAATATGGTTACCGGCGCTTCAACCGCAAACCTGGCAATTATTCTTGTTGATGCACGGCATGGAGTGATAGAGCAAACGTGCAGACATTCTTTCATAGCTTCGTTACTGGGCATTAAACACATCGTCGTTTGTGTGAATAAAATGGATCTGGTTGATCATAGTGAAGAAGCCTTTGATAAAGTGGTTTCCAGTTACAAAAAATTCTCATCAAAACTTGACGTTCCTGATATCAGATTCATTCCAATTAGTGCTTTATATGGAGACAATGTAGTTGAGAAGTCTGAAAAGATGGATTGGTATAAAGGAGGAACATTACTATATACATTGGAAACAGTGGAAGTAACTAGTGACTACAATCACGTTGACAGCCGTTACCCGGTTCAATGGGTAGTACGACCACAATCAAGCAAATACCCAGATTATAGAGGATATGCCGGTAGAGTTGAAGGAGGAGTTTTTAAACCGGGAGACGAGGTAATTGCACTTCCCTCTGGCTTTACAAGCAAGATAAAAAGTATTCATAACTTTGAAGAAGAACTAGACGAAGCATTTCAGCCTATGTCGGTATCAATAACCTTAGAAGATGATATTGATATCAGCAGGGGAGATATGTTGGCTAAGCCAGACAATCAGCCAACTATAGGTCAGGATATAGAGCTTATGATTTGTTGGCTGGATCAAAATCCAATTCAACTTAATGGAAAGTACTCTATTAAGCATACAACCCGGGAAGCCAGGTGTATCGTAAAGGAGATCAAGTATAAAGTTGATATAAATACACTACACCGAAAAGAAGATGACTATAATATTGGGTTGAATGATATTGGTCGTATTAAAATCAGAACAACAGCTCCGCTTTTTTATGATAGCTATAAAAAGAATAGAGCTACTGGAAGCATAATTCTCGTAGATGAGTTTAATAATGTTACGGTAGGAGCAGGAATGATTATCTAGTGAAATTTAAGTGCAAAAAAAAGCCCGGCTTTAAAATTTAAAGCCGGGCTTTTTTATTATATAAAGTGAAAAATATAATTACACTTTGTCCTCTTCATAGTATTCACTATAAGTTCGTTTATAATATGTATAGTTGGTATAGTAATCGGTACTCTTCTTAGGATCGAAAGCATTAAGAACAATTCCTAAAACATCAGCATTCAAATGTTGCAGACCCTGAAGTGTAAAAGAAAGTTCACGCTTAGTAGTAACATTAAATCGAGAAACAACTACAATTCCGTCAACAAGCCTTAAGAGGGATGCCGAATCAGAGATGATGCCATATGGAGCAGTATCAAGTATAATATGATCATATCTTTCTGACAATTTATCAATAAACTGCTTGAGACGTTTACTATCAAGAACACTAGCTGGCTCAGGAGTTTTCTTTCCAACAGTTATAAGATCAACATTAGGTGCAATAGTAGTCTTTGTAATATCACTAATCTTGACCGTTTCAAATAATGAATCAGTTAAACCTGGTTCTTTATTTTCACCAAAGATCTTATGCTGAGTAGGTCTACGTAAATCCAAATCAATAATCAGAACACTTTTTTCTGCTTCAGAAAAAGTTACTGCAAGGTTCGCTGCAACTGTACTTTTACCTTCCCCTTTAGTAGCACTGGTAACCATCACAACTTTATACTTCTTATCCGGATTAGCATAAATCACATTAATGCGAAGTCTTCTGTATGCTTCCGAAATTGGAGAAATATGATCCAGAAAAGTTATAAGCTGATTCGAGACAGACTTGTCATCAATGTATTGCCTTCCAGTTGAATCCAATCCATCCAGAATCTTGAAATCGGGAATAGTACCTAATAGAGGTATCTTGAATTCTTTTAGTGAATCAGTAGATGTAATCTTATCATTAATTACATCACGAATTACTACAAAAGTAACTCCGAGAATTCCACCTATAATAAATCCAATGATAGCAATGATTTTCTTCCTAGGCTTTATTGGCTCTTTCGGGGGTTTAGCATAATCTAAAGGGCGGCCTAGTCCAAATTGAGTTTTCTCCCATAAACTCATTTCCGCGTACTGGCTAGCTACAAGAAGAAATAATTCTTCATTTATCACTACATCTCTTTTTAATCGAGAAAGATCAATTATTTCATCTGGCAGATCTTCAAATCTGTCATTCAATTCGTTGTAATATTCATCAAGTACATTGTTTTGAGTTTCATACTGGGCCTTTTCAACATTTAACTCTATAACCTTTTCGGATATTTTTGCCATTCTATCAATAAGCGAGTTTGCATCACGTCCAATAAAACTTAGAGCTAAATCAGAGTTACCTTGAACTAGGCTTTCTGTCATTGATTTTATCTCATTTTTTATTGTGTCAATCTGAAGCTGGAGCTGTGATATTTCTGGGCTAGAATCCTGAATTGAAGGGTTCTTTATTTTGTAAAGTAGCTTTTCAGTCTCCAGCTCAGAAAGCTCATACTGAAACCTTTCCAGTTGAGGCCCAGTTGTTTGTGAATATTGATCTGCTAAACCAGGTTTAATTTCATTTAACTGGCTTTCATAATGTTCAATCCCAGCATTTACTGTAACAAGGGAAATAGCAACTGATTGTCTTTCACTTTGGATTAAAGATAACTTCTCAATTAACTCAGAAGCTTGAGGATCTACAGCAACAATTTTAGTTTTATTCATGAAAGCTTTCAGAGAATCTTCAGTAACACTTAGTGTATTCTCAATTTTACTTCTTTCATTTTTCAAAAAGTTCAGCGCTTGACCAGCCATTGTTTTATTCTGATCGGTAGAAAGAGCAGAATAGGTGTCCATTGTCAAGTTAACAATTTGTGAAGCTTCATATGAGGAAGGGCTTTCAAATGATATAGAAACTATGTCAGCATCAGGATCAAGCTGAGCAAAAGAAATTTGACCTCGAAATCTCATTGCAACTGTATCAAGGCTTGTAGATGTAGAATCATCTGGATAAGATCTCCAGAGAATAGGGAATTTATCTCCGTTCAAGTCAGTTTTTTGATTACTTAAACTAAGAGCAATCTCATCACTAAGTTTAATGGATTTGAGAATTTGTAATTCATTTGCAATAGTGCTACCTACACCAATACCATAGGTAGTTGTTAATAAGTTTGATAAGTCAGATCCTGCGTAAGAATATCTGTTTTTGCTTTCGCTTATAATTATTGTACCGTTACTACGATAAATCGGTACTTGAATTAAAGCATAAATAATAGCTAATGTAGAGCCCAAAATTAAGAAGCCAAGAATTATCCACTTATTTAATAGTAAAAGATTGGCTAACTTAAGAAGGTCAATTTCTTTTCTCTCTTGTTCATCATGAAAATCACTAATGTTATTAGTGGATGATGCAGTACCATTTGAACCGTTTAGGTGCATTTTTGTTTAATTAGTTTTCAAAAGAAGAAATATAAAAAAGAAATGGCTAAGTTTTTTTATTATTGCTCCCTAAAAATCGATAGATATAAATGATTTATTTACAGGATGAGTAAGATTGCCATAATTTCAGACATTCATGGGAATTTAGCAGCCTTAGAAGCTGTACTAGAGAAATTGGAGAAGGAAAATCCTGATATTTGGCTATGTCTTGGTGATATTGTGGGCTATGGTCCATACCCAAAAGAATGTATCGATTTAGTCAGAAAGAAGGACTGTATTTGTGTATTGGGAAATCATGATGCGGGGGTTGCAGGGTTATTATCAATAAAGCACTTTAGAAATCCTAATCAGCGGTTAATTGAGCTTACCAAAACATTAATAGATGATGACCAAATGGAATGGCTCAAAAGCCTTCCCATGAAAATTGATACTGAAATTTGGACTGCAGTTCACGCATCACCAATAGAGCCTCATAAGTGGAAATATCTTGATAGTGCATTTACTGTTAGGAAAGTACTAGAAACAATTGAGCAAAAAATTTGCTTTGTCGGTCACACTCATAGGCCTTCAATTGTTTCTAACAGGATAGGTATAAACACTTTTAGAAGTGGTTTGAAGTACATTATTAACCCAGGAAGTGTTGGCCAGTCTAGAGATGATGACTATAGAGCTTCATGCAGTATAGTTGATGTTCATAATTGGAAGTATGAAAATTTCAGAATAGAATATGATAATGAAACTACACGAACGGCACTAATGAAGCTTGGTTTTTCAAGAGACGAATCGTTGCGTTTATTAAAGTTTTAATTTTTCTATTATTCAGGAATAATATTTGATATCTTTTAAGGATATTAAAAATGTAGCAGTCTTAGTAAAAATGACACAGAAAATCTTTTTTGGAATAGGTATTTTTTTATTGTTCGGTAGCGAGCTTATAAATGCACAAACGCAACAACTTTTTACCTCTCAACAATTTAGATTAGGGGAACGAATAGTTAGAATCTCTGAACCTGGAGAGCTTTCAGATTCGGTAAATGTTTGGGGAGATATTGGTAGCCCAGGTAGATATCTAATTCCAAAGGGAACTAGTCTAGCTACATTACTTTCATATACTTTTGGACCACTTACAATTCGGGATGCAGAAACTAACATTGATTGGTCTAAATTAAGAGTTGAAATAAATATTCAACAATTTGATGCGGAAAAGGGGATAAATAATATCGAGAAATATAAATATAAATTTGATGAACCTTTTCCAGAAGGTTTTAATAATTTTGCATTAGAGAATAACCAAACAATAAGTGTGAGGGTTAAGAGAAAACCAGCCTTTATTGACTATGTGAGAGTTGTTGCGCCTGTTATCTCTGCAATAGGAACCGCGATTACCGCATTTGTGTTATTAGATAGTAGATAAGAACTATCATTTCTTTAGAAAAAGTGGTTGACAATAGACTAATTTTAAAAAATCGGGAATAGACCTCAATACAGAAGGTGTTTCCACTAAAGTAGATTTCAAATATATATATGATAACTTCTAAAAAAGCTTTAATTACAGGAATAACAGGACAAGATGGTTCTTACCTAGCAGAATTGCTACTCGGAAAAGGTTACGAAGTACATGGTTTGAGAAGGCGAACGAGCTTAAGTACTCATAATCTTGAGAGACTAAAGAGTTTAAAAGCGAATGTGGTTGATGCTAACTCTCGTTTTTATCTACACTATGGAGATTTAACTGACTCATCAAATTTGACTCGTTTAATTCAAGAAATTCAGCCAGATGAGATTTATAACTTAGCAGCTCAAAGTCATGTTCATGTATCTTTTGACGTCCCTGAATATACGGCAAATGCGGATGCAGTTGGAGCCTTAAGAATACTCGAAGCCATCAGGATTTTGAAATTAGAAGGTTCCGTTAGATTTTATCAAGCGTCCACCAGTGAAATGTATGGATTGGTACAAGAAATTCCGCAAAAGGAGACTACTCCATTTTATCCAAGAAGTCCATATGGAGTTGCAAAGCTTTATGCACATTGGATAACAAAAAATTATAGAGAAGCTTACGGTATGTTTGCCACAAGCGGTATTTTGTTTAACCATGAGTCGCCTCGAAGAGGAGAGTCTTTTGTTACGAGGAAGATTACATTAGCTGTTTCAAGAATTGCAAATGGAAAGCAAAAGAATTTAAAACTTGGTAACCTTGATGCTAAAAGAGATTGGGGTTACGCTCCAGAGTTCGTTGAGGCAATGTGGTTGATGCTACAGCAAGATGTGCCTGATGATTATGTGGTAGCCACTGGCGAAATGCATACTGTTAGGGAATTTGTAGAATGTGCATTTAATTATATAGGAGTAGATATAGAGTGGAGAGGAGAAGGAGTTGAAGAGGTCGGCTATAACAAAAAAACAAATGAAGAGCTTATTCTAATTGATCCTTATTACTATAGGCCAGCCGAAGTTGAGCTATTAATAGGAGACCCCTCAAGAGCCAAGAATGAATTGGGGTGGGAGCCTAAAACAACTTTTCAGGAGTTAGTGAATATAATGATGGAAAGTGATTTAAAGTCTAACCTTTAGAAGTAGCATGAAAAAGTTAAGTATAGGAGATAGAGAAATTGGAGGAGGTTTTCCTACTTACATTATTGCCGAAGCTGGCGTAAATCATAATGGAGATTTAGATACTGCTTTAGAGTTAGTCAGAAAGGCCAAAGAAATAGGAGTTGACTGCATAAAATTCCAGACATTTAAAGCCGAAGCGGTTGTCACTAAAAGTGCACCGAAAGCAGATTATCAGTTAAAGGTTACAAATCAAGAAGAATCTCAGTATGAGATGCTTAAATCCCTTGAATTAGATTTTGAATCATATAAGGTCATTTTAAGTGAGTGTGATAGCGTTGGTATAGATTTTTTATCCACGCCATATAATAAAGATGATGTTGATTTTTTGATAAAACTAGGGGTTCAAGGATTTAAAATTGCATCTGGTCAATTGATAGAGTTAGATTTTTTGAAGTATGTGGCTGAAAAAAAACTACCTATAATCATTTCATCCGGAATGGGGACCCTTTCGGAAATTTCAAAAGCAATAGAAACAATAAGGGAAACCGGGAATGATGAAATAGTATTACTGCAGTGTGTGACTAATTACCCTGCTGATATTGAAGATGCAAATGTGTTAGCTATGCCAGCAATGAGCAGAGCATTAGATATAATTGTTGGTTATTCGGATCATGTTCCATCAAACTATGCTACATATGCAGCTGTTGCCCTAGGAGCAACGATAGTAGAAAAGCATTTTACCCTTGATACTAAAATGGATGGACCAGATCATAGCTCGTCACTTGATGTTGCTGGATTTCAAGAATTAGTAAATGGAATAAGAGCTGTTGAAAGTTCTCTTGGGGATTCTAACAAAAAGCCTATGGAAGCCGAGATAAGGAATTCAAAAGGTATGAGAAGATCGATTGTTTTTAAAGAGAATCTTGAAAAAGGTACAGTCCTTACAAGAGATAACCTAACATTCAAGAGACCTGCTACAGGTTTAAAGCCTGAAATGATGGATACATTTCTAGGTAAAAAGCTAAGTGCTGCTGTAAACCAGGACGAAATGTTGGACTATAAACATATTGCCTGGTAATTTATGAAAATTATTGAAGTATCTGAGAACTACAAACTTATTGAGGACTTTTTAAAAAAGGCCAAGGGTTCACTAGATACTTTTAGATACTTTCAGACACGACCTGTACAGATCATAAAAAATCATATTACTACATTAATGATTCTGGAAAATGAATCTCCTGTATGTTATGGTCACCTGGATTTGGATAATTCGACTGTATGGTTAGGAATAGCAGTTGTTGAAGAGGAAAAGGGAAAGGGGTATGGCAATTTAATGATGGCAGAGTTGTTGAGTTCTGCCAGGAAAAACAAACTAAAAGAAGTACACCTTTCCGTAGATATTGAAAATAAAATTGCTCGATCCGTTTATTTAAAACAGGGATTTATTCCAGTAAAGGAAAAAGATGGCAAGCTTTTTATGAAGATTGAGTTAGGGTAATGATTTATATAAGTTCAACAGCATTTACAAAACATTCTTTCGAAGAAATAATTCATATTGCAGAATCGAATGGAATTAATATAGAGTTTAGTTCAAATCTACCATTCCACCCTAAAGCATATCAGTTAGTTATCGAAGCCAAAATTAATAGACTAACTCATAATTATTTTCCAGCTCCAGAAACCCCATATGTATTAAATCTGGCAAGTCTTAATGATGAAATTAGAGAACAATCAGTTAATCACTGTCTGAAAGCATTGGAAATTGCTAAAAAAATCTCAGCACCTTTTTTTGCTGCTCATGCAGGTTATTGTTTAGATCCGGATCCAAATGAGCTTGGTAGATCACTTAAAAAAGAAATGGGTGGGACAAGGGAAAACTATTGGGAAGCTTTTATTGAGTCGGTAATCAAAGTCGAGAGAAAAGCAAAAGAATTGGATGTTCTTTTTCTGATAGAAAATAATGTATTAACATCAGAGAATTATTACTCTTATAATAAAATAAACCCCCTTCTCTGTTGTGACCCAGATGAAATAGCAAAGCTATATTCCGAGGTACCTAGTTCTTATGTTGGCATGCTTTTGGATACAGCACATTTAAAAGTGTCGTCTAGAACTTTAAATTTCGATCTGGGGAGTTCAGTAGACTCGATCAAACCTTTTATAAAAGCAATACATCACAGTGATAACGATGGAAATGTTGATAGCAATGGCAAATTGGATGAAAATTACTGGTTTGGTAAGTTTATGTCAGAATTTGATGAACTAGATCATGTTGTAGAAGTAAAAAACTTAAGTTTAGGCGAGATCAGAAATCAAAAGGAAATTTTATATAAGTTTCTGGAAACAGAATAAAGCTAACTAACAAAATTTAGTATGAAAATGATTCCAATAATGAAGCCCAGCTTAGGGGGGAATGAGCTTAAGTACGTAACAAATTGTGTTGAGACAGAGTGGATTTCTTCACAAGGTACTTTTGTAACGAAATTCGAAGAGTTAGTTGGAGAGTATATAGGACTAAAAAACGCAGTGGCAGTTTCAAATGGTACTGTGGCGCTTCATTTGGCACTAATAAGCTTAGGAATTGGTGAAGGTGATGAAGTAATTGTTCCAGATATGACTTTTGCTGCTTCCGTTAATGCTGTGATTCATGCTAATGCCACACCTGTCTTAGTTGATGTAGACAGAAATACTTTTAACATCAATGTATCGGAAATAGAGAAAGCTATAACTGACAAAACAAAGGCTATTATGCCGGTTCATTTATATGGAAACCCATGTGATATGGATCAAATCAATGAAATAGCTCAAAAACATAATTTACTTGTTATTGAGGATGCTGCGGAATCACTAGGTAGTATATATAAAGGAAAGCAGACTGGTTCAATAGCTGATGCTGCCATATTTAGTTTTTACGGAAATAAAACCATTACTACTGGAGAAGGTGGTATAGTGGTTTTTAAAGACGATAATGCCTACGAGAGAGCTTGTGTTCTTCGAGATCATGGGATGCAAAAAGATAAAAGGTATTGGCATAATTATATCGGATATAATTATAGGATGACAAACCTCCAGGCGGCTATTGGGGTTGCTCAGATGGAAAGGATTGACGAGATCATTAATAGAAAGATCGAAATTGCTAATATCTATATCGAAGGTTTGAACAAAATCGATGGAATCACTATTCCTGAATTAGATTTTGAGAACTCAAGAAACACTTATTGGTTATTCACATTTTTAATAGATCTGGATATTGATAGATCAGAGCTAATTGAGTATTTGAAAGACCATGGTATTGAAACCAGACCTGTTTTCTACTGCATTCACAACATGCCTCCCTATATGAATTACAGGCATAAAGACTTATCGAACTCAAAGTATATTTCAAAAAATGGGGTAAGTATTCCATCATTTATTGAGTTAACTGATGATCAGTTAAGGTATATTGTCGAAACAATCCAGAATTTCTTTTTTTCAAAGAAAAATGGTTAATGGTAAAAGAGTACTAATAATAATCCCAGCCAGGGGCGGTTCAAAAGGAGTGCCTGGGAAAAATATCAAAAAACTGAGAGGAAAACCGTTAATCTCATACACAATAGATGCCGCAAGAGAGGTATTAGAAGATGAGTATATATGTTTATCTACTGATTCTAAGGAGATAAAAGAATTAGCTGAGTCTATAGGTCTAGAAGTCCCATTCATTAGACCTAGTGAATTAGCTCAAGATACTTCTGGAACATATGAAGTACTGATTCATGCTTTAGATTTTTATGAACAAAAAGGAGTGTCATTTGATATAGTGGTCTTGCTACAGCCTACTTCTCCATTAAGAACGAAAGCTCATATCAAAGAAGCGCTAGAACTATATTCAGATGATCTTGATATGGTCGTTTCTGTGAAAGAAACTTCTGCCAATCCATACTATGTTTTATTCGAAGAAGATAGTATGGGGTTTTTAAAAAAATCAAAGAAAGGTGACTTTATTAGACGACAAGACTGTCCCAGAGTTTGGGAGTATAATGGAGCAATTTATATTATTAATGTTGTTTCGCTTCGTAAAAAAAAGCTTCACCAATTCGAAAGAATAAGAAAGTATGTTATGGATGATTTTCATTCTATTGATATCGATACTAAACTGGATTTTGAAATTGCTGACTATTTGATTAGTAAAAGAACTTAGGTTTGATAAAGACGTTTTATAAAAAGGCTTCTAGGTTAGTTTCGGGTACCTTGATTGGTAAGTTATTCGGAATAATAAAGATAGTACTACTAGTACGGTTATTTGGATTCAATGAGAAAACCGACATTATTCTCTATTGTTTAAGCTTATTTTGGTTTTTCCAAAACACTTTAATTGATCCTTTTTTTCAAAATTATATCATTAAAGAATCTGCTCATAAAAGTGATAAAGTTGATTTTTTTAGAATAGAGCTTCAGCGATTTAATGTATATATATATACATTTGCAATTATATCTTATTTCTTCTCTGAACTACTGATATCTATTCTGTTACCTGGTTTATCTGTTACTTCGTTAGATGCATATGTAACGTTCTTTAGATATTTGATTCCCATAATTATCCTTTCTCACTTTACACAAGCATTTACGAATCTAAATATTATACAGGAAAAATATTTTAGAGCATCTGCAAATCTCTTTATTTGGAACCTGCTTCAAATTTTTGCCTTGTTGTATAGTTACTTCACAGGGTTCGAAGTTGGAAAGTCGATATTAATTTCTGTTTTCTTGGGTTACTTGATTAGTCTATTTACTCAATATTATGATATTAGCAGCATAAGTTCTTTAGTACATTTTTTTGGGGTTCGGAAGGATGGGTTTAAAAAAATTATTAAGCCATTAATTTCTTTTTTCTTCATAACATTGTTTTCAAGAATTAACTCTTATATCGACTATGGGTTCATTTCAGGGCTCGAATCTGGAGCAATTAGCTTTTATAATATTGCACTTAAACCAGGTGAGATATTGATGTCGGTTTTTTTTGCTTCTACTGTAACCGTTTTTTTTAATGAGGTAAGCAAAAACCCCAAAAGCTATAGACACCTTTATAAGAATTTAACACGAAACTGTTTGTGGATAGTATTATTAGTACTCTTGCTTTATAATCTGTTAGATAATATTGTAAACACAATTATTTTCAAAGATTATAGCTATAAATACACAACTGTAATTGTTTCTTTAATTACTATAAATGTATTCTATCTCTATAAAGTTTTCCTCCAGGTAAAAGTGTTTCTTTTTGAATCAAAAAGTTCATTTTTATTACTAATCTCAGGGGCTTCTGTAGCTATCAATTTTTTATTAAATAGTTTGCTATTTGAAAGTATGGGCATGTTGGGAGTAGCCTATTCTACACTTTTTGTGACTATATTACTAGCTCGGTTTAGCGAGATATTTTTAAAAATTTATACGCTTCGTTATCATTTGCTAAATCTAGTTCTTGATACTTCGTTACTCTTGTTACTAATTATTTTAACTAAATTTATATAATGAAAAAGATTGCTCAGTTAAGGAATAATTATATTGCAAACGGACCAACTACTTTAGTACTTCAAACTTCACTAAAGCTAAAAGAAAAAGGTTTTGAACCCTTAATGATTTCTGGTGGAGGAGAGTATGTACAAGAAATTGAGAGTAAGGGTATTAGTCATCTAACATTACCCGAGCTATCATTTTCTGAGAGGAGTTTTGGGAATGTGGTTAAAGCAGTTTTTGGTTTAAAAAGAATTATTGAAGATGAGAGAATAGATTTGATTCATGCACACAATGCTGCAGTATTCTATATAGCCTATTGGGCTTCAAAAATAACGAAAAGAAAATGCCCTGTGATTTTGACAAATCACGGTGTAGAATATAGACCTAATTATCAATGGAGAAATTGGATATATAAAATATTTCCTAGCACAATAATAGCGGTTTCAGAGTACACAAAAAGGATACTCATTTCATTAGGTGTTAATGAAGAGAGGGTAAAAGTTGTTTATAACGGAGTAGACTTAAATAGGTTTGATATTTCAAAAAAAGAAAAGTACTCGAAGGAAATCAGAGATGAATTTGAGATAGACGCAAGTTCCTTTTTAATAGGAATTGTAGGAAACATGAATATAAAAGGTCATGACAATTTAATACGAGCTTTTTCTTCTATCTCTGCTAAATACCCCAAAGTTGAACTATTATTAGTAGGGAACGGGGTTATTTATGATGAATGCGTAAAACTTGCTAATGAACTAAAAGTAAGTAAAAGAGTCCATTTTGCTGGTTTTAGAACTGATGTTGAGAAATTTCACGCCTCATTCGATTTATATACACTTCCATCTAAAGAAGGCGAAATGTTACCAATCTCTATTCTTGAAAGTATGGCCTTTGGTAATACTTTTGTTGCTAGTAGTCTTAGTGGAATCCCAGAACTAGTTAAAAATGGCGAAGGATTATTAGTTAAGCCTAATGATGTTAATGATTTAACGGAGAAACTGATCTATCTATTAGACAATAAGGATTTAAGAGAAGAAATGGAGATTTGTTGTTTAAAATCTGCTCGGGAGATTTATAATATTGATTCTGTTATGATGAAAACTATTGAAATTTATCAGGAAGGTTAATATGAGAAAGAAAAAACTATTTTTTGTTGCTTATGGAGGTGGCCATATGAGGTTACTACACCAAGTAACAAAACAGCTTCAAAACGATGTAAACTTTGAAATAAAAATTCTAGGTTTAACAAGTGGTTATAAGGATATAAAGGAAGAGTATAAGAAAGAAATAGTACGGAAAATTTCAGACTATGATTTCTTATTTTCAGATGAAAAAGACTTGATAGATAAGTATGGGAAAATGTTTTTAGAAGAGAATCATAATCCTGATTCAGGGATGGAGGAATCTGATTCTCTTTTTTATCTAGGAATGTCAATAACTGATCTTGTTCAGGAATTAGGGGAAAAAGAGGCGCTTGATCTATATGACAAAAAAAAGCGGCATGCTTTTAAACCTACTAATTCAATGAAGAAAATTCTTGAATATGAAAAACCTGATTTACTCATTACTACTACATCTCCAAAGTGCGAACTAGCTTCGTTATTAGCCGCAAAACAGCTTGGAATTCAGAGTATTCAGATAATTGATCTTTTTGGAGATAATTATCCAGTGCCATTTGGTGATAATATTGTAGTTCTCAATGAGTAAATCAGGTTTTTCATATTCAAGAATTTTCTTCATTGAATTAGTAGG
>JAVKDP010000055.1:0-35406 GCA_040222185.1 Balneolaceae bacterium
GGTGGCAAACGCAACCGGATGTTCAAGTATTTATGGAGGAAACCTGCCTTCTACTCCGTGGACTAAAAATAAAAAGGGCTGTGGACCAACATGGAATAACTCTTTGTTTGAAGACAATGCTGAATTCGGATTAGGTATGCGTTTAGCTATAGATAAAAGTGCAGAATCTGCTCATAATCTACTCAGGAGAATGAAAGGGAAAGAGATTCCTGAACTTCTGGCCCTTGACCTGGTAAATGCTGACCAATCAACAGAAGAAGGAATATTGGCCCAGCAGAAAAGAGTTAAGGACCTTCTTATTCGCTTAGCTGGAAAGGACACTAATTATAGCAGAAGGCTTGAAGAGCTTGCTGACTCATTAATAAAAAAATCTGTATGGATTATAGGCGGAGATGGCTGGGCTTATGATATAGGTTTCGGAGGCCTGGATCATGTACTTGCTTCGGGAAATAACGTAAACGTACTGGTGATGGATACAGAAGTATATTCAAACACTGGTGGACAAGCTTCAAAAGCTACCGGTTTGGGCGCTATTGCAAAATTCGCAGCTGGTGGCAAACCCACTCCGAAAAAGGATTTGGGTAGAATAATGATGAACTATAACTATGTTTATGTGGCCCAGGTTGCTATGGGTGCAAACGAAAATCAGCTCATCAAAGCATTTAAAGAAGCTGAATCGTATGAAGGTCCATCCTTAATTATTGCCTATAGTCACTGTATCGCTCATGGAATTAACATGGCAAAAGGTATGGATCAACAAAAGCTAGCCACAGAAAGCGGATACTGGCCGGTTTATCGATATGATCCACGACTTAGAGCGGAAGGAAAAAATCCTCTACAGATTGATTCCAAGCCACCTAAGATTCCTCTTAAGAATTACATTTATAACGAACAGCGATATAAACTGCTTACCCAAACTATGCCAAGAAAAGCGGCTGAGTTTTTAGAGCAAGCGCAGGCAGTGGTTGATAATCACTGGAAATCGCTTACTGACCTGGCAACCAAAACAGAAACCAAAAAAAATAATTAAGGAGCAGTCATGGATCTATCAACGAATTATCTTGGCCTTGAATTGGAAAACCCATTGGTACCTTCTGCTTCTCCTTTATCTAAAAGTATGGAAGGAATTAGGCGATTGGCTGAAGCAGGCGCCGGAGCCATCGTAATGCATTCCTTATTTGAAGAGCAGATTAATGCAAACAGCAGGGAGATTGATCACTTTCTTTCATCTGGCACCGAAAGTTTTGGAGAGGCCCTAAGTTATTTCCCTGAAATGGAATCCTTCGAAGTAGGTCCTGATTCATACCTGGAACATATAAGAGAAGCTAAGCAATCAGTTCATATCCCGATTATTGGTAGTTTGAATGGTGTTTCTGATGGGGGTTGGATTGAGTATGCCAAATTAATTGAAGAAGCGGGTGCTGACGCTCTGGAATTGAATATATACTATATCCCTACTGATCCTGATAAAAGCGGCGCAGAGATCGAATCTATGTACTTGGAGGTAATAAGAAGTGTTTGTTCATCCATTCGTATCCCCGTAGCGGTGAAGTTTGGCCCCTTCTTCTCTTCCATTCCAAACATGGCAAAAAAGATGAGCAAGCTTGGAGCAAAAGGTCTGGTTATGTTCAACCGGTTTTATCAACCCGATTTTGACATAGAAGCTATGGAAGTGGTACCAAACCTGGTGTTAAGTAATTCAAATGAATTACGCCTTCCACTTCGTTGGACAGCTATTTTATATAAACAAGTTCCCGCTGATATTGCAATAACAAGTGGTATCCATACTGGTTCGGATGTTATAAAAGGAATCTTGGCAGGTGCAAATGTAACCATGCTTGCTTCAGAGCTTTTATCAAATGGCATTCATCGAATAAGCGAAATCAAGACCGAGATGGTGGAATGGATGGAAAAGTATGAGTACAGTTCTGTGAACCAGATGAGAGGAAGTATGAGCCAAATGAATACAGCTGAACCCGCTGCATTTGAACGTGCAAATTATATGAAGGTATTACAGTCTTTAAAGGAAGATCCTACTGGACAATTGTGGTGGTAATCAGCCAGGTTCTTTGACTTATCACTCCTTCATTTCGGACTCCCTCTTAGCTTTCAATTTTTTGATAGCATACGCACCACCTGCTGCGGCTAATAATCCGAGCCCTCCATCAATTGGAGCCTGATCTGGAGCCGAAGGAAGCACTGGTTGTGCAAATACATTACTGGTTAATACAATAAAAAATAAAAGAACACTTATAGCTAGTGTAACATAAAGGAATATTTTAGTACTCATAACAGATGTTTGTTTTTTGATAGTATCAGATTGCTCTGTTTTGTTCATTTTTTCCATGTTGAATTTGATAACATGCCTGGCAACCTTTCTTGATTAAACCATTTACATTTACTGCTTTCAGAGTGACTACAAAACCTTTCGAAGGATGTCTTTCTCCCCTCTTTGCTTTGCAAAACTCGCAGTAATGTGTCTTAGAGTGCATAATTATCTGTTTCTAAGAAGGAAGTACCAGATTTCCACCTGATACTTACGGAGACTTGTTTTCTAATTGGGTACATTTCTCTCTTACTTTAATACTGTCATTTTCTTTGTGATTTGTGAATCATTCATTGAAATTCGGTAGAGGTATATTCCTGATGATAAAACTGCAGCGTCAAAGCCTACACGGTGCCATCCCGCCTTTCGCACTTCATTGTTTAAAAGAGTCGCTACTTTCCGGCCCAGGATATCAAACACCTCGAGCGTAACTTTACTTTGATCCGGAAGACCAAACTCAATCATCGTATTTGGATTGAATGGGTTAGGATAATTTTGGCTCAGTTCTAACAAAGCTGGAATTTCATTATCGGTTTCATCGATACTTGTCTGAAGGTTTCTTATAGAAATAATGAACCGACTTGATAAGGCAGACTCTTTTCGATGTATAGGTTGAGGTACCACAGTAGAAGGTAATTGAAGTGAATTCTGTCCTGCTTCACTTTTTGCTTTTGTATCAAGTATAAACTGATAGGAGCCTGATTCTGAAAGGTCAATGGTTTTTTCTTCTTCCTGATCCCAAAGCTGAATATTTAAATACTCAGGAATATGTTTGGAACTCCAGGACAAGTTGAACTCCCCATTTAAATCGCTTCCATCTATATCCAGGGACATTTCAATGGGTTCTTCAAATCGAACCGGCAGCGATTGAATATCCATGCTCCCAACTTCTTCTGATACGGAGGTAGAAATGGATAGCCAATCAGTATTATTTGAAGCCAGTTTGTATGCGTCTAAATTATCTTTTCCAATATCACTTTCTTCTGAAAACATGATAATTGACTTACTTGCCAGCTCTTCCCCAACAAGGTTAAACCATAACTCCGGAGTCAACTGAGTCTTTAATAATACTGCACCGGAACTTCTTGCTGTGTCATCGATTGCCAGGCTTGGGGTTCCAGTATTATTGGCTTTAACCCAAAATCCCTGCATCGGAGATATCTTTCCACTCCCTAATGTTCCTGATACTCCGTTCCAGCTTAAATACGCTCCCGTACCCCCTGATGCACTATCACTCCAAACATACATTGCATCATCTAATCCTGTTCTTGTCCAACCTGAATTTTCATCCCAATTAACTGTGGATGCATAGGGATTCCCTACAAGATTCCATCCGTCGTTTAAAGCATCATAAGTTCCTCCAACACCTGATTTGGTTAAGGAAAGTGAAGGATTAACTGTCCCAAACCGCTGGGTGCTGTCTGATTTAAGTGTTTTTGGAAAACCACCTTGTATTCCACCTGTTCCCGGATCATCATCTGCATAAACATATACCAAAATCGCCTGCCCTTCTGATGGAACACTGGAAGCTGACGGTATAGAAGAAAATCCTCTGCCAGACGCATCTGTTCCTCCATCGCCCTCAGAGTAGGTATAGACATTTGAGGTTCCGCTTTCTGTATCTGCTCCTGTGAATCCCTGGGTCCATACTCCTTCCAATATTTGAGCATAACTAAGTCCATTAGAAGGCGAAGTAATGAGCCTCCATCCTTCATCTCCTGTAATAAATGATCCGGTTGGATAGGTTTTCGAACTCCAGGATAATGATGAAGAAACATCAATACTTATATCATTCTTATTGGATGTCAAGTCACTTATAAGAGAACCAGAACCTTCATCCATTCTCCAATATCCAACTAAACCGGTCTCATCTACTGCCAGTGGCTGAAATACATTTGTCCGAATATTTTCTGAACTTCTTGTTCTATTCCAGATTCTTAGCTCATCCATATTACCTTGCCACCCACCTATGGTTATTGGGTCAGTATTTGAATCCAAACTTCCACTAACCGAAGCCTGAGAATCCAACATCCCATCTACATATAACAGCTTAGTTGAACCTGTAAAGACCGCAACAATATGATGCCATTTAGTATCATTTATGGATACGGTTCCCTCTAGTGTATGAGAAGTTGATGAAATGAATGTCGTAAAGGCAATGGTATTTGTAGATGCATTTCGATGGATGCTCCAGGAGGTGTTCCCTTTTTTGATAATATTTTGATCTGCTGTATCAAAACCATCCGCTTTAAACCAGAACTCAATTGTTAATGAGTCGGTGAGCTGTATAGTTACATCGTTTGGTATTTCTATCTCCGCGGAATTGTTTGGGAAACTAATAGAAGTACCTGGATAGGTAATCGGTTTGCCAATACTTAAGGAAATCGTAGTATTATCGAAAACTGCCTGCTCAACATTAACAACGGTACTATTTCCATTGGGTGTATTTGTTCGGGTATCAGATAGGATAATAGACGATGAATTATCAGTGATAGAATATTCATGTCGGTTTCCGGACAATACTATTTGATCAGTTCCAGTTCCGCCATCTACCATATTGGAACCACCACTAATTGTGAATACGTTGTCCTGTGTATTGCCTTTCAGAACTAAAGTAGAATCATTACCAGTCAGGCTTAGTTTTTTAACAGAGGTATCAAGCATTAAAGTATCGACACCTGATACTCCAGGGGACATTTTAAGAGAAATGTTTTCTTTTTTAACAAGTACTGCTTGCTCCGAATATGTACCTGATTGTACGTTAACAATCCCTCCAATTACTACTCCATTAATTCCATCTTCAATCTTACCTAAAGGTTGACGGAGATTCCCAAGACCGTTACCAAAGTCGAAATCATCTGAAGCTGTAAAGCTTGAGCCCGCTGATACATAAATATGAGATCTGTTCCCGATAGTACTTGTAGTATCCAATATTCCATTTGAACCATAGCGCCTGTCAAGTATTTTCATCCCTCCGTTCGAAGTTGACAGAGAAAGTATACCAGTACTATAATTTTCTAAACTCGTGAGTGGAGAAGTAGTATACCCACTAGCCGTCACCCCGGTAAGAAAAACGATGTCCCATTCACTACCTACCGAGCCTATACTATTCCCTACTAGTTGGGCATTATCTGTTCTGATGAGGAAAGAGCCTTTTGTATTGTCTATAGTATTATTTGATGCGGTGCCCGCACTACCATTAACGAAAGATACTCCTGTTCGCAGGTTAGTTATAGTATTACTACTAATTAAGGTATTTGATGCCGTTCCGCTTACTGTAATTCCAAATGCATTTGGAAGTGTATCCCAGTCAACGGTATTAAAACTGAAGCTATAAGGCCCGGTGATCTTCAGATTTTTAATACTCACAGAATCGGAACTGATAGTAATCCCCGTCTTATTTCTATCCACCTGGAGTTCTGTATTACTCTGCCCCGATATTGTCACATTATTAGTGCTTATAGATACATTTTCATTATAAGTGCCATCTGCTACTAATAAAGTATCCCCGCTTGAAGCAAAACCTAACCCTGTGCTAATACTGTTACCACTTGTTACAAAAACATAGTTTTTTCTAAGCAAAGCAAAACCCGAATAACCTCCCGATGCGTCTGTACCGTGACCTATTTTATTCTCTGCTACTAACAACTGGGCTGTTGTCATTGTTGAAGCAGAAACTCCATCAAAGCTATTCCCACTGATATCTATTGCATCGCTGGTTCCCAGGTACAATCCGATGTGAGTTGTATTGGAATCAAAATCGTTACCCGTTACAGTTGCTGTTAAATTAGCTGGCGCTGTTTCAGAAGACGTCCATGGACCAAAGCCCAGGCCTTCAAAAACATTATTTTTAAATGTATTTCCTGAAATCGAAACACCATCAGGCCCGTCAAATGACATCCCCACATAGTTGTTATCAAAGTCGTTATTCAGGATACTAGCATTATTAGGCCCCGGATTTAGATAAACACCTGTAGCCCATCCTTTGAAATCATTCTTTTGTATTGATAAATCAGTATGTAGCCCGCCAATCTCAGTAACTATACCTCGGTATGTATCACCATCTACGGTTCCTGATCGGAAGAGTATGGTATTCTGTATAGTTATTTGTGTAGAGCTTTTATTTATATGAATACCGGCATTTTCCCCTGAAGTACTGGCTCCTTCTTCGATCGTTAAACCATCGATTAAAAGACTATCTGCTGTTCCATTAATTGTAATACTGCCTGTCAGTTTTGACTCTGAGGCGGTTCTATTTCGGGCATCTACCCCAAATTGAGCCCCTATTAACTTGATATCAGAAGTACTGATGGTCAGGTTTTCAGCATATTCACCAATACCTATTTTAACAGTATCACCTTTTGAGGCAGACCCAATAGCATCCTGGATATCTCCAAATATCGTTTCGACTTTTAATCCTGAATTATCTTTTACGATGACAGACTTATTCAACGTGTTGCTGGAAAGAAAAGCCAGAAGATCAATATTCGCTCCTGGAAGACTTCCCCCGGAGTAAGTTTGAACCTGCACACCTCCAATACTAACTACCAGGTCATTACCAGTAATTGTGTTTGATGCCGAGCCAATTCCAAAGCCTTCGGTTGTAACAGCTATATTATTACCTGAAACTGAATTAGAATTATTTTGAAGGCTTATTCCATAGCCGGAATTAGATATCGTATTTCCGGTTACAGTTGTATTACCAGCCGTGTATTGTGTAGTGGTTTGTATACCGGTAAGTACACTATCGATAACGTTATTCTTTATAGTACTACCTATTCCGGAAATAGAAACTCCGACATGTGTCCCTCCCCCTTTTATTGTAAAACCTTCAAAGCTAATACTATCTGCTCTAAGATCTACTACTCTTGCCAGTGTTGCGGAGTATGCGCGCTTTATTTGAACACTACCTGTAGCTTTAATATTTAGGCGAGAAGATTGTCCTAAGCCTACAGCAAAATGACTATAAATTCCCGGGGAAACAAGGATACTGTCCCCGGGTATAGATACATCAACCGCTGCCTGGATAGTTGCACATGGACTACCTGAAACAGTACAATCATTCGAACTGTCGTTTCCACTACCTGAAACATATCTTGTTTGCGCAAATACGTTTGTTGAAATAAAAAAAACTAGCAAAAAAGAAACAGCACATACCATTCCCCTGTTTTTTTGAACTGAGACTTCCATCAATAACCTACCAGATTAAATTTAGATATATTTTAAACCTGAAGAGCTGTACCATGAATAGTATGCTTAACTCTACAAGCCCGACTGCCAATAGTTTAGAGATTTATTGAATAGGGCTATTAATACTTGTGTGTCGTTTTTTTTAAGCTATCGTTCATAATTGAAACGGATGGGTTTTCCAATATCTCTCTTATTTTTTCGATGATTGCTGACATTGGGATTGATTTTTTTATCAAAGGTCTCTTACTCACTCTTTGTACTTCTTCTATTCTTGATTCGTTTTCAATAGAGGAAATTATTACAAATGGAATTGCTCTATATGTATAGCCCTGCCTTTTAAGTACCCGAAAAAAGTCTAACCCATCCATATATGGCATTTCTAAGTCTGAAATAATCATATCCGGAATATCTGTTTCTAAAGCACTTAAAACCAATTCTGCACTTTCAAATGATCTTACTTCATACCCTGCTTTTTTCAACATTATACTGATCAAGACTTTATAAGCTGCACAATCATCAACAATAAAAAGTGTTGGCTTGTCTCCCACAATTCTACCCGTATTCGTCTATAAATATGTTTCCTGTTTGTAACAGATACATTAAAAAACTCTGCTTAAGTAAAAACTAATCGATCAATCCTATGTGTACTTGCATTCATCATTCAAACACTTTCACTGAGTACCCAAATACCCGGCTTTAAAATTTTCAATTTTTAATCCGGTGTATTTTCGAAGGACAAAATTATGGTGCTGTTAAATCTGGTAGTACATGTTTGATTGTCTGCTTTCAAAGTCAAAAAAAAGGGTGCCTTTTTTCTATTTACTGACTCTTGTAATCTGTTTTCTCCTGACAACGCAATCAGCAGTAGTACAACAATCTATTAAGCTAGATCTGTTTCTCTCTGAAGAGTATATAATAGCCATTCAAGGTGATGAGAAAGGTGTACCCGAAATTCAAGACTTTGAAGCTCTACAAATCCGATATCAAGACGAGGTTTTTAACTCTTATAAAATTTTTTGGATAGGCATTTTTCTTTTTGCTTTGATTTGTATTACTGCAACTCTCGTTATAAGGGTCAGAACCAACAACTTCAAAAAAAGAGAGTCTGAATTACAGAATATTGTAAACATCAGAACCAAAGAGTTGCTTCAAGAAAAGTATAAAACTGAGCTTCAGGCAGAGCAGTTAAAAGAGATGGCTGGTTTAAAATATAAGCTGTTTTTCAACATCAGCCGAAAACTACAAACGCCATTAAAACTTATTATTACTCCATTGGAGAAGCTTCATTCCAGGAAAACAAGGATAAATAGCAGGGAATGGAAAAAGGAAACGGATGTTGTACTTCAGAATAGCAAGAAACTGCTTAACCAATTTGAACAGTTTCTTGAAGTTTCACACATCGATAGTGGAAATATAGAACTGAACCTCAGTGAGGTTTCTATTTCCGTCTTTTTAAAAAAAATATCCCAACAGTACGTTGATTCATGCCTGGCTAAGGGAATTCATCTGCACTACAGCACAGGTTTTACCGGAGATAAAGTCAACATTGACAAGAAAAAAATAGAACAAGTTGTTCGAAGCCTTATCTCAAACGCTATTAAGTTTACACCTCATAATGGGAAGATATATATCCATTTAGATGAGACGGAGGATGAATTTACTATCGAAATTAAAGACTCGGGGATTGGAATCGATGCTGAATCACTTCCTAAAATTTTTGATCCTTTTTACCAGGTACAGGAATCAGAAGGCTTTGGAATTGGCCTTTCAATGGCTAAACAATACATAGAATTACACTTGGGAGAGATTAAGGTTGAATCGATTCTAAGTATTGGAACTATATTCTCAATATCGATACCAAAGAAACAACCCAACGCAAACACACCAATACAACCGGAAGAAGAGCTTATCCCTCCTCAGTTAAATGATAAATCGGTAGCCTATTATTCTACACTTCCAGTTAATGATACACTAGACAAAACAACTATACTTGTTGTTGACGATAATGAGGATATCAGGGATTTCATTGCATCTATCCTGGAAGATGATTTTGAAATCATTGAATCAAGCAATGGAAAAGTCGCCTATCAAAAAATACTTGAACACCCTCCTGATTTAATCATTTCAGACATTATAATGCCTGAAATGGATGGGATTGAGCTTAATAAACTCCTGAAATCCAATGAACATACAGCAGCAATACCTTTTATTTTTCTTACCGGAAAGTCAGAAAGAAGCAATAGGATTAAGGGAATTAAAGAAGGTGCCGATGTTTATCTCACTAAGCCTTTTGATGAGGAAGAACTAAAGAGTCATGTATACAATCTTATAACCAGCAGGCTCAGGCTTCGTAATCAAATTCTAAAGAATATTCAGGAAGCTCCTCTCTTAATACCTAAAAAGAATACGACTGAAGACTCGTTCTTAAAAGATTTATATGAGATAATTGAAAATGAGTACTCAAACCCGAAGCTTAGCGTGAATGCAATACAGGAAAGGCTTTTTATGAGCCGATCTAGCTTCTATAGAGCTATTAATGAAAAAACAGGGCTCAATACCCAACAGTTTATTAACTCGTATCGCCTTCAAAAAGCGAGAGAGATGCTAATGAATGAAAAGGGTTCTATTTCTGAAATTGCATATGCCTGTGGCTTTAACAGCCTTTCCTACTTTAGCAGATCGTTCAAGGAAAAATTTAAAGAAACGCCTTCTCAGTTTTTAAAAGGTGTATCTAAAAGAGCCAGCTTTATTTCTAACATTGAAACTGGGACAAGAACTGATTCTCCCTGATTTGCACAAAAAAGCCCTATACAACTTAATGTACAGGGCTTAATTCTTTTCAGAAGTTTATGAGGGATGATTTTATAACCCAGGTTTTAAGCACGCTTATACAAAATCGGAATAGCAGCAACATTGTTAGCATAAAAATTATCTAAAACGAATTTTCTGAATGATCTTTTAAAAAGTATAGAAGGCAAAATGTCTAGCATACTATCCCACCGACAATGATTAATCACAGTAAACGGCGACTTGTTTTGGTTATCCGGAAGAAGTAAGGTAGAATTATCAAGCCTGGTCTCTTGTTGAAACCAACCTGCAGTATATTCCCAAATTCCAATATTTTGCTCCAGGTTATCTGCATAAAAGAAGTTGAATAAAAATACTCCCTGTTTATCATGATCAACCGAATCGATTCTCCTTTCATTAGTGGCCATCAAAAAAAGAGTTTTACTAGCAATCTTACCTAACTGTTCTTTAATTCCTTCTATATATTTACTCGACCTTGCTTCCGAAGCAGTTGTTATATCTTTAATCTCTATTAGCACAACAACATCAAACTTTGCTATAGGTACGTGAGGCCTTTCTCTTAACAACTTCCCTTTACCTGGGGGGATTAGTTGTGCCTTAAAAACTGCCACATCTTCTATCCCTTCTTGTCGTTTTATTTTTTCACACTGTGATTTACAGTAAGCAAGCAGTTTTTTCTTCTTATTACCCGTCCGGAAATAAAATGGGGAAAAATTGGAATCTACTTCAGCAGCAAATAAAAAATAATGACTTTTCGATGGAGGCACTAAGGCAACTTTTCTAAAGCTCAACTCTGGGTTTACGATGGTAATGTTTTCCTGATGCTTCATAGTACAAAAAGGAAATTCGTTTTGGAATGATTAAACATCATTCCAACTCTTCTCCTTGCTTCCTCTTCTCTCTGAGCTTTTTTAGGGCATAAGCCCCACCTGCCGCCGCAAGTAACCCCAATCCTCCGTCGATGGGTGCCTGTGCAGGATCACCAGGTAACCCAGGTTGCGCAAAAGTCAAACTTGTGATAAGCAAAGGGAATGTAAGAGTTAAGAAAATTCTGATTGATATTTTCATGATGTAATAAATTTTTTGAGTTATGTGTTATGAGATAGTGCAGAAGCAAACTTCTTCAAATGCACTAGTAAACTATTCTTGTTTTCCGGTGTATGAATTGCCTTTCTAGATTGAATCACTTCTTTTTGCTTATGAATGCAAGATTGGCAAGCTTTTTTCTGAACCCCAAACACGTCTACTGTCTTAAGCACAACAATATAAGAGCCTATAAGCCTGAGCTTACCTTCCTCGACATGGCAAAAATCACATACTTTGCTATTACCGGAATGCTTATCAATTAATGATGTTTTCATAGCAATAGAATCTAGATTAATGGTTTTACTTTAAGCGTTGACTATTTAATCAGAGTCATTTTCCTTGTAAGTACTTTGTCTCCTACCTGAAGTCTGTAGATATACAAACCGCTGGCAAACTGTTTTGCGTCAAAATTAATGGAATATCTTCCGGCTGATCGTGGTTCATTAATTAGTTCCGAGACTCTTCTGCCCACAGAATTAAACACCTCCAACCTAACCGTAGCTTGGGTCGTGGTAGCAAAGCTAATTACAGTGGTCGGGTTGAAGGGATTGGGGTAATTTTGATCCAGGGTGATCTCTGCTGGCAAGGTTTCTGACGACTCGGTGAAAACAGCTACTCCTGGGGTAATGATGATCGTAAAACGTGACTCTTCATTCCTTTTCGATTTTAGTACTTCTGGCACTATTACTCCGTGAGACAGAATATCAGGTTCCTGCTCTGAGCTTTGTTTTGAATTATTCTTTGGGCTCTGAAAACTGTATGTAGTTTGTTTACTTAATAGAACTTCTTTTCCATTATCATTATCTCTTAATACTATTTCCCAATTATCAGGGAAGTTTTTTTGCTCCCATGACAGTTTAAAATCCTTGTCCAGATTATTACCATCAAAATCCAGAGCTACATTTATAGCTTCTTCCAGGTCAACGGGTAATGCATTAATTTCCAAAGCCGCTCCATTTTCCAACAGCGTATAAAGCGAAAGGTAATCATCACTTAGTGATTTGAGTTTGTATGCGTCTAGTGGATCTTTATCTATGCTAGCTTCGTTACTAAGCATGATAATTGTCTCAGAACTCTTCTCACCCCCTGAAAGAGATAATTTTAATACAGGAATAGGATTTTTTTTGTAGAACAAACCTCCTCCACTACGTACAGTATCACTTATGGAAAGAGAAGGGCTTCCAGCATTCGCTTTTACCCAAAAACCTTGCCAGGGAGCAATTATTCCATTATCCAGGGTGCCTGTAATTCCGTTCCATGTCCGGTAGGCACCTGTTCCGCTATTTTGCGAATCATCCCAGATGTAAATGGATGCATCCAGGTTGGAAGAAGTCAACCCATTGCTGGCATCCCAATCTATACTGGCTCCAAAAGGGTTCCCTACAAGGTTCCAGCCATCGTCTAATATAGTTCCTGTGTCCGTAAAGGAAAGAGAGGGAGTAACAATTCCATTATTCTGTGTTTCTTCCACTCGGATATTTTTTGGAAAGCCATCCGGAATGGCGTCAAAATCATCGTCATCATATACAAAGGTAATAAACGCTACACCGGGAGATGGAACATCAGTGGCATTAGAAATGGAAACGAATTGTTGTGTGGTTTCATCCCATGTATACACGTTTGAAGTACCGCTAAGAGCATCAGCTCCAGTAAATCCTTGCGTAGCCAATGAATCTAGCAATGTTGAGTATGCAACATTTGCAAAGGGAGAGGACATTATCCTCCAACCTTCTCCTCCACTTATGAAAGTACCTCGCGGGTGTGGTTCATTAGAAAGCCTGGCTCCATTTTCAAGAGTTCCATGATTGGCCGTTCCGGTAGCATCCGTAATGGTAGATGTAGAGAATTCATCAAATGAATAATAAGCAGCTAAACCAGTCTCATCCCCAACCAGTTTTTGATACATATTTATTCGGATTTGTTCTTCTGTACGAACCGTACTCCAAAGCCTTAATTCATCTATATTAGCCGCCAATGCGCTACTTCCTGACCTGGATCCTACCGTGACTACACCCGCGTTAAGAGTAATATTCCCTGTAAAATTATTTTTTGTGTTATCAAGAACTCCGTCAACATATACATGAGCTTCGTTTGTAGAACTTTTAAGCGTAACCGCAAAATGATGCCATTTCCCATCCATTATTTGTTGTGTGGTTACTATCGAGCTGCTGCCTACGTTATTAGGATCCACTGAAAATCGAAGATAACCTGTCCCGGAATCTCCACTAGCATTACTGGTTTTGATATAATATTCGTGATCGAATATGCCCTTTTCCAGTACAATACCATTTGTTGATGCAGATCCTTTAATCCAGAATTCGATGGTTAAAGAGTCAATAAACTGGTTTGAAGTAAGACCATGCGGAATATTCAAATAGTCGTTGGATCCATCCAATGACAACGATAACCCAGTAATATCACTTTCGGGATCTATAGGTACATTCCCAGTGGGATCTGGAGCAGGCAGTGTTTGAGCAACTTCATTGATGATTACTTCTGTTACTTCAGCATCCAATACGTTTCCTGGATTTGCACTAGATGAAACATCGTAAGCCAACCAGTAATAATTGAAGCCGTCTAATAGAGCCGATGCTTCAGAAAACATCATTTCTCCTTCAGGTTCTCCAATTTCATCTCCATATGATGTGTCCGTAGAAAAGATATTTTCACCTGCAGTACTATACATATAAGCATCTGATATATCCGAAACCGAACTACTCCCATCCGTATCAAGTGTTAAGCTCTGCAAAGTAGGCTCTACGACTCCACTCACAACGATATTTATTTTTAATATTGGAATCTCACCCCCTCCCGAAGTAGTTACAGTGTCCACTTGCTCTACGATTACCAGGGAACCCGTTATAGTTTCGAAGTTGGCCTGGGATTTTGCTAAAGGAAAAGCATCGGCAGGCTCATTACCTGGTAAACTGAACGAAGCGTCTGCAAGACCATTTGCATCTATATCATTATTGGTATGTGAGGAATAGAAGTTCCCTAAAAACTGGCCAAATTGTGTTCCTCCATCATGTGTATAAATTTCTTCATGTTCTGAATTCCAAAAGTTTCCTGCAGAAGATGAAGAAGTGATGGCTCCTGTTATGTCATTTAAATAAATACGATTGCTCCCTGCTCCACTCTCGATATTAAATGAGTTTGAAGTTCCATTAATAGTATTGTTTAAAAAAGAATTACCAGTGTTTGTTCCTTGCATATAGATTGCATCTGACGAAGCTGTTATTTCATTATTTTGGATGGTGCTGCTGTTACTAGAACTCAGCCATACCCCTCTGGCATTAATTTTAGTTGCAGACCATCCTAACCTACAATTCTGTATGATTAAACTAGAAATACTTGAAGTTGCAATTGCACCCCTCCCGACCCCAGTAGCTCCATATATATCTAGTCCGTCTATCGTTATATTATTTCCGAAAATAAGAATCGCGTTAAGTGATGTGTTTAACGCTTTTACTTGAGGATTAGGACCTACGGTATCTGCTCTCATAAGTACCAAACCGCTTTTAGAAAAACCTATAGTTATGTTATCGGTATAGTCATCAGTGTTCTCATCATTATCGTCCATAACTTTAACTGTATCACCTCCGGCGGCGCTAAGTACAGCAAAATTAATAGTGCGCCATGGGGTAGCACTGCTACCGTTATTGCTGTCATTTCCTGTGGGACTAACATACCAGGTACTTTGTGCACTTAAAGGAATGGTTACAAGACCTATGAGTAAAAAGACTACTGGTAATACAAGTAAATATTTGAGTATGGGAATAAGATTAATTGTTTTCATGATGTTTTGCATTTCGATTTGGAAGCTTGGCTCAATAAGAACTAAAGAAACTATTTATGTTTTTATAGTTTCCATTAGTTTAAATTTTTTTGTGTTTCAAAGTGGTGGTAACTTATTTATGCATTTTATTCTCCAAAAAAGTCATACTTCTCTTTAGCTTCTGGAGTTAATGCGCCTTCGATTAATAATTTCATAATTCCATTAAAGGCCTCTTTTGCAGAAAAGGATTGTTGGGTTAACACCCTGGGATTCACAATAGATTCTACCGAACTGATAAATACCATATGAAATAATTCTATATCCACGTCTGCTCTAAAAATGTGTTCCCTTTTTGCCTGTTCAAACATTTCATAAAGGTGAGAAAGAATATGCTCAGAGCGAAAGGTTTCAATTTCTTGCCAAAGTGCAGGTGATGAGTTTTGTACATCTAACACAAACTGTTTACTCATCTTGCCAAGCATTTCACCTAATACAAGCATCAGGTCGATCATTTTCTTTTCAAAGGTATTATCTGAATCTACAATTCTTTTCACTTTGGTTCGGACACGGCGAGTAAACAACTCTACGACCCCTTTTAACAGATCCTGTTTGCTAGGAAAGAATTTATAAATAGTCTTTTTACTTACCCTAAGCTCAGAGGCAATCTCGTCCATGTTTACTTTAGACACACCAGAATTCATATACCGATTAGAGGCATGTTCCAGAATTTTTTTTTCGTTATCGTCTCTGGTCATATCTAAAAATGGAAACTATTTTCGTTTTTTTCGTTTCCATAATAATGAAGATATTTCCAGTTGTCAATATAAAATTGAAGCTCTATCTCCCATATAAAAAAAGCCCCGATCAACTTAATGATCGGGGCTTAATTCTTTTCAGAAGTTTATGAGGGATGATTTACATCATTCCACCCATACCTCCCATTCCACCCATATCAGGCATAGCAGGAGCCGCAGCACCACCTTCAGATGGCTTTTCTGAGATCACTGCTTCAGTAGTTAGTAACAATCCAGCAACAGAAGCAGCATTTTGAAGTGCATTTCTGGTCACTTTAGTAGGATCGATTACACCAGCCTTAATCAGGTCTTCGTAAACTTCAGTACGTGCGTTGTATCCAAAAGCACCTTTTCCGTCAAGTACTTTCTGGATTACGATAGCACCTTCAACTCCAGCGTTGTTTGAGATCGTACGTAAAGGAGCTTCAACAGCTGTTCTTACAATACTAAATCCAACTTTTTCATCAGCGTTCACAGCTTCTAGTTTATCAAGAGCTGAAACTGTTCTTAGAAGAGCAACTCCACCACCTGGTACAATTCCTTCTTCAACAGCGGCACGGGTTGCATGCAACGCATCTTCAACACGAGCTTTCTTTTCTTTCATTTCAACTTCAGAAGCAGCACCGATATAAAGTACAGCTACACCACCGCTTAGCTTTGCTAAACGCTCTTGTAGTTTCTCACGGTCGTAATCAGATGTAGTGCTTTCAATTTGAGATTTGATCTGGTTAACACGAGCTTTGATATCGTTTTCCTCTCCAGAGCCGTCAACAACAATGGTGTTGTCTTTATCGATAGAAACACGTACAGCACGTCCCAAGTTTTCAAGGGTTGCTTTTTCGAGTGTATATCCACGCTCTTCAGAAATCACAGTACCACCAGTCAGGATAGCAATATCTTCAAGCATTGCTTTTCTTCTGTCACCAAAGCCAGGAGCTTTAACAGCAGCAATTTTAAGTGAACCACGAAGTTTGTTTACTACTAAGGTAGCTAGAGCTTCGCCTTCAACATCTTCGGCAATAATAAGAAGTGGCTTACCAGTTTGTACAACCTGCTCAAGTACAGGAAGAAGATCTTTCATATTTGAAATCTTCTTGTCAAAAATCAGGATATATGGATCTTCCAGGTCAGCCGTCATTTTTTCTGAATCAGTAACGAAGTATGGAGATAAGTATCCACGATCGAACTGCATCCCTTCTACTGTCTCAAGGAAAGTATCAGTTCCTTTTGCTTCTTCAACAGTGATCACACCATCTTTTCCAACTTTTTCCATTGCATCGGCAATAAGGTTACCGATAAACTCATCATTATTTGCAGAAATAGTTCCAACCTGAGCTATTTCGCTACGGTCTCCGATTTCCTTGCTTAAGCTTTGAAGTGAAGCAACGATAGCATCAACAGCTTTATCGATACCACGCTTAAGATCCATTGGGTTAGCACCCGCAGTTACGTTTTTCAATCCTGCGCTAACGATTGCTTGTGCAAGAACTGTTGCAGTAGTTGTACCATCACCAGCATTGTCACTGGTTCTTGAGGCTACTTCTTTAACCATTTGAGCACCCATGTTCTCAACTTTATCGTCGAGTTCGATTTCTTTGGCTACTGTTACACCGTCTTTGGTAACATTTGGCCCACCAAATGATTTTTCGATTACAACATTACGTCCACGAGGTCCGAGCGTTACTTTTACTGCATCGGCAAGTTTATCAACACCGCGCTTTAGTGCGTCGCGTGCTTCCATATCGTAGTGAACTAACTTTGACATAGTTTTAGATTCCGTTTTTAAGTTTTATAGTTAATTTTTTTTGAAAAGATCTGATCAGGAAAGGATTCCAACAATATCAGATTCACGCATAATTAAGAACTCTTCTCCATCCAGAGTTACTTCAGTACCTGCGTATTTACCGTAAAGAACACTGTCTCCTTCTTTCACGGTTAAATCGATTTTATTCCCGTTTTCAACTTTTCCGGGACCTACCGCAACTACTGTACCTTGTTGTGGTTTTTCTTTAGCTGTATCAGGTATGTACAGACCAGAGCTGGTTACTTCTTCAGCCGCGTCCGCTTTTACTAAAACACGGTCGCCTAAAGGTTTAATGCTAGCCATATCAATGACTCCTATTTTGTTTTATTAGTTAGTGTTAAATACTTCTTTTGGGCTACAGCCCTTAATTTCTGTCCTTCCCTAAGCAACTACCGTACCAAATCATTCCCTCATGGTATACTTTTCTAACTGCTCAGCCAGGTCTGCATAAATGTCAGGAGTCCAGTCTTCAGCCCGCTCATTATAATTAAATCCACCAGGTTTAAAATCCCCAAGCGCCGGTTTCAGTGCGTTGCTTAATTTCTTTCTGCGTTGATTGAAAGCCGTTCGCACTACTCTTTTTAATGTTTTGTCAGAGCAATTCATCTTCGGCTTGTCAAATTTGAGCCGAATTACCGAACTCATCACTTTCGGTGGAGGGCTGAAAGAATTTGGCGAAACATCAAATAGTAATTCGGGAGTACTCATCAATTGTGTCTGTACACTTAATATCCCGTAGTCTTTTGTTGATGGCACTGCTACAAGGCGTTGAGCAACTTCTTTCTGCATCATCAAAATTGCCTCTGAGAAATGCTCCCTGAATTCTAACAGGCTAAATAGTATTGGACTCGTTATGTAATATGGCAAGTTTCCAATTACGTATGTTTTCCCAGTTGGAGAGATTAATTCCTGCCATTCCACTTTCAGTACATCTTTCTCGTGGATGGTTAACCCCTGTAGCTCTTGTCTTAATACTAAAACTGCCCTTTGATCCACCTCTATTGCATGAACGTCATCATGCTTTTCTACGAGCCATTTCGTTAATGCTCCTGTACCAGGGCCTATCTCAATAACTCTATCACCTTCCTTTGCATCTACTGCATTTAATATCTTCAGAATGATATTCTTATCAGTTAAAAAATGCTGCCCTAGGCTTTTCTTGGTTTTAAAACTCAATGCTTTTCCTCTTAAAATTCCTACCACAAGGTACAAAGATTAAGATCATTGAATAGATGTTTTATAGTGCCGGTTTAATAGCCTATTTTTAGTTCTAGTTTCCGTTTTCGTCTATTTCCTTTTCGTAAAATTGAGGACGAACAATAAGTAGTGGTTTCTTAATCTGCCTTGATACTTGTTCAGTAGTTGATCCAATAAATATCCTGGCAAGCCCGGTTCTACCATGTGTATTCATTACTACGAAATCGGCGTTATCGTTTGCGAAATCAGCAATCTCGTATTGAGCCGAAATACCCTTGATAATTTTCGTATTCATGTCCACTGTAATATGCTGGATACCAGAAGTAGAAACCAATACATCTTGAAAAGGAATACCGGTTTTACGAACATGAAGCTGATACTGCTCGTGCTCCAGTAAGTACTCTGTCAATTTTGTAATAAGAGAATTATAAACAGAGTTTTCATCAATCGAAGTGGGAATATATGGCCCCATATCGCTACCTGCTGAGTACAGTTCGACAACATTTAGTAACATTATCTTGGCATTAAATTCCTTTGCAAGTTCAAAAGCCGGAATAACAGAGAAGAATGAAGTTTCTGAGAAGTCTATTGGTACAAGAATAGTATTTAGCTGTTCTATATCCATTTCATCATTAATAGCCAGTACAGGAACCTCACAATGGCGAATTACTTTTTCAGTCGTACCTCCCATCACATGGATAGAGTTGTGCTCTCCTTTCGATGACATTAGAACAAGATCATAATCTCCGGTATTTGCCTGCTTTGAAATAGCCTCAGAGGGCTTTCTTTCTATCACAGTTACCATTTTACCACGATATTCCTTCTTTATATACTTCTGTGCTAACTCTTCTAATGTTTTATGAGAGTTCTCCATACAGTGTGGATACAGGTTCTCTTCTAAAGAAAATGGAAGGCCTAAAGGATCCATGCTTTCGCTAAAGTACTTTATTAGTGGAATAACATGAATAAGATCAACAGTACAACCAAAAAGGTCTACAAACTCTCCTGCCATTTTAATTGCTACTTCTGATCTTTCTGAAAAATCAGTGGGAACTAATATATGTTGAACTTTCATGACGATCCTCCATCTTAGTTAACTCTTGCACTATAAGAATGCTAAACTTTAATGAAGGATTGATGAAGAACCAGCTAGCTAATCATTCAAAAAAAGAGAAGTTATAACGAAAACCTACTTCCACTGTGCCTACGATTCGATTTGAAGTGTTCCCATCAATATGGTTGGTATTGAACTTGGTATTATGACCAATATCCATCTTCACCCACCAAAACTGGGAAGGGCCATAAAATAAATCCAGGCCTACCCTGTGAGTTTTCTCAACTACACCTGTTAGTACAAACTCAAAGGGGCTTCCATCTTCATAACTACTGTTAAAGGGCTGGTTTATCCGCTGTTCTCCCTGAAACAGTACTCCATAATACGGAGAAACTCTCAGACCAGGAGTAGATTCATCCATGAACCAGTCTACTTTCAAATCTGTAAATACATAATCATTAAAAGGAGTCGCAAGACCTTTTCCAAGATATAAATATCTGCCTTCAGCCTGATCAGTATTGTAAGATTGGTAGGAAATAATTTCTGAATTAAGATGGATACTAACCGGCTTTTCTTTAAGCACATAAGTAGAGTTAAAAACCCAGCTAAAGGTTCCTCTTTCTGTGATACCTCTACCAACCCTGTCGAAAATAATATCGTCAATTATGATTTCGCCTTTTAATGTAAGCTGGTCTATTCGTTTCCAAACACTTAGCCCAAACAGCAGGTTTATCACATCGTTTTGCGGAGTGTTATCAGCTAAGAAAGTAGCTACATTTACTGGAAGCATATATTTGACTTCGGGTATAGCTCTATAACCTGAATACAGCATACTTTCTCTGTACGATATTTTTAGATCTTTATTTGGCCGCCAGTCTATGCGCTTTGAACTTACAAATCGTTTTCGTGATTCCAGGTCATCCCGTGTTCTCCCATTAAAAACTCCTGTACTACTGATATTATCCAAAAAGCCAAATAGAGTTGAAACCTGAAGATGTTTCGTTTTAAACTTTACATCTATTCGGTCATATGTTCTTGGGTTGGCTGAAACCATGGCTGCAGCTTCATCAAAACTACCCCAGTGACTTGAATACCTTCCCGCATAAGTTTGAATAAATGAAGAAGTATAACCCACGTATCCCTTCTCATTCCTTGTATACCATCTGTTAACTGCATCTATACCATCAGGGTCTCTGTCATAGAAATAGTCGAATTTAACATTTGCATTTAGAACAACCCCATGCTTCATCATGGTTGGGTTCACTTCTAGTAAAGGCCACAAATATACATCATCAGATGAAGGTCGATACATATCTCGCCTTTCTGTGTTATTGACCTGAAACCCGCCTTCGGATGAAAAGTCCAGTAACGTTCGACCCATCTGCTCTTTTTCAATTGGAACGATTGCTTCCTTAAGCATCTGCACCCATTTCTTTGTTAGCGAGCTTAATTCAGATTCATCAATATTGCTTAATTCATCTAATACTTCCTGTCTGTAATAGGGAAGGTTATCAGGATTAAGTCCCAGCATTTCTCCGCGATCTTGTAAACGGCTTATTAATTCATAAATCTGAGTATTCTCAAGGAATATTATTCTACTATCTTGCGCTTTTAGTTCACTGTTGCATAACAAAAAGACAAAAAGGGCGCCTGATATCTTGATAAGTTTGTTAAAAAAGGAATGTTTTAGGGGATTCATTATTCTTTTATTTTTCGTAATTGATCTAAACCTCCCACCAATATTACTCCAATTATCATCCCTATTATTCCACCCCAAACATTTGGAGTTTCTTCCCCTGTTGAACCAATACTACCTGGAATGTATGGTGTCGACTTGATCAGTTTTTTCTTTATTGTTTTTACTTCTATAGTTGACTCAGACATGTAGTCACCTAGCTTTTCATATTCCGGCAAGTTTTCATCTAAACCTTGCTGAAGATTTTGTACCCTTTCTGATGAAATACTAACCGTTTCTACATCACTAATTTTCTCAACAAAATCTCTATGTTGAAAGGGCCAGATTACAAATAGAGATCCTATTAGAAAACCAATAAGTACAGAAATTGTTTGAGCGTGAAACTTGCCAAGTAGCCAGGACAAAAATCTGGAAAACAATGCAATTCCCACTATTGAACCGAGTGTAAAAGGAAGGATATTGATTATAGCTGTCAATGTATCTTCTCCGCCAATCATACTGATATTACTCAAGATAAAGTCATACTTCCGCATAATCAGTAATAAATAGGAACCTGAAATACCCGGCAAAATCATCGCGCTAATAGCAATCATTCCTGTTAAAAAAACAAAAGCCGGATGATCTGGAGTATCCGTAGGTACCAGGCTTACAATCCATAATCCAAATGCTATGCCAAATACTAATGAAACGGTTTCTTTAAGGCCAAAACCATCCAGGGTTTTAATGAGTATATATATCGAACCTAAAATTAAACCGAAAAAGAGACCATAGACGATTTCGGGATGTGTAAACATATATACTTGTAAAGGGACAACTTTAGTAAAAAAAGCAGCCGCGCTAAAAATCCCAAAGAATAAAGTCCCAAGAAAAAATAAATGAAGCTGTGTAAATGCAGCTTTCCATTTTAAAGTGAGTAAGTTTTTAATGAACACGGTATCAGCACTTTTAATCGCATTCAACAGTCTTTCATAAATATCCAGAATTAATGCCATCGTACCACCACTCACACCTGGTACAATATCGGCCGAACCCATCAGAAAGCCCTTTATTGCCAAAAATGGAGCTTCCTTGAATGAAGTAACATCCTTGTTTTCAATTTTCTCTTCACTCATTCTAGTTATCCCAACCTTTCTCGCCGATGAGAGGTACAAATTTAAAGTTTTCAAGTTCTTCTTGATGATATTCTGTCTCTGAAACTCTGGTAATTTTTAACATCATCTGTTTCTTACTGTCTCCAACAGGTATAACCAACCTGCCCCCAATATTTAATTGATTTATAAGGTCCTTAGGAACTACGGGTGCGCCCGCAGTTACTACAATTCCATCATAAGGAGCATAGGTACTCCAACCTAATGTACCATCACCTGCTTTTAGCATTGCTTTGTATCCTTGTTCCTTCAAAGATTCTTTTGCGCGGTGATATAGTTCATTATGACGCTCCACGCTGTATACATTAGCCCCCATCTCACAAAGTACCATACATTGGTAACTTGATCCGGTTCCTATTTCCAGAATCTTATCTCCTTTTTGGATCTCAAGAAGTTCTGTTTGTTTTGCAACCGTAAAGGGTTGAGATATTGTCTGGCCCATCCCTATTGGCAAAGCAGTATCATTATATGCTTTGTTATGAAGCGCAGTATCAATAAGCGTGTGTCTCGGTATTTTACCGATTGCAGCAAGAACTCGCTCATCCTGTATGCCTTTTTCTATAAGTTCTTCTACTAGTTTTTGCCTTGGGCGGGCAAATCTGCGTTCGTTGAGCAAATTGAATCCTGGGTTTTGATTTAGAGAGTGCCCAAGTATAGGTATTTGCTATAAAAAAGGGGATTAAGAATTGAATTATTTATCTCGATTCTAAATTGATTTAAAGCATAGTAAGTACTATCTGTCGGCTGTATATTCTGCGAAACAATTTACTATGGAGCTACTCGATTATCCAGTTACAAAAGTTTTTCTTTATGCCTTGCTAACTGCAATTGCTACTGGAGTTGGAGCGTTGCCTTTCTTTTTTATTAAGAATATCTCCAACTCTTTTTTGGGTAAGTCAAATGCTGTTGCTGCAGGTTTGATGCTATCTGCGAGTTATAGCCTGATATTTGAAGGTTATAGAGAAAATGAATGGATGACTCTTGCCGGTATGTTAGCTGGTGTTTTCCTGGTTATTGGCGCTAATAATTGGATGGATAGGAAATTCGATTTAGAAGTCAAAGATTTGGTAGGTGCCGGAAGCAAGAAAATGCTCCTCTTTCTGGGGATTATGACTATTCACTCATTTGCTGAAGGGGTAAGTGTTGGAGTTTCATTTGCCAATACACTCGAATTTGGAGTATACATTGCTATTGCTATCGCTGTTCATAACATCCCCGAAGGTTTGGCAATAAGTCTTGTCATGGTTCCGAAAGGGACTACCCCTATAAAAGCCGTGGGTTGGAGTATTTTCTCAAGTCTGCCACAACCAATAATGGCTGTTCCTGCTTTCTTGTTTGTTGAAGCTTTTAGAGAATATCTACCATTTGGACTAGGACTGGCTGCTGGAGGTATGATATGGATGGTTTTCGCAGAACTTATACCAGAAGCTCTTGAAAAGTGTGAAGCACACAAAATCGGACTTTGGATCACCATTGCAATTATGGGTATGACTGCTTTTCAGATAATTATAGACTAACAGTTTATAATTTTTTGCAATCGATGAGTAAACAAACCATTAAATTGGTTTTTTAATCCAAGTAATTGTCATCTATTGTTTAAAAAAGTTCTTTTGGGGGTATTGTTTATGCTCTCATATTCCTTATCGTTTGCTCAAAATTCAAATTCTAATACTATATCTGTCTTTTTGGACTGTAGGGGTTGTGACGAAAGATTTATACAGACCGAAGTTGGCTTTGTAAACTTTGTTAGAGATCAGGCCGATGCCAGTGTATTCATTTTTGTAATAAACCAACGAACTGGTAGTGGCGGTAGGGAATATACTATTGAATTTTTAGGACAAGGCGATATTGAAGGTAACGATCATACCTATACTCTTGTAACTCCAGACTCAGATACCGAAGAAGAACGAAGGAATAAGCTGGTCAAATATATAAAACTAGGGTTAGTAGCTTATCTGGTTGAAGAAGATGTATTGGATCAACTGGACCTGACTTATGATGAGAATTTAGAGGTTGAACCTACACAAGCCCCAGAAAACGATCCCTGGAATAAATGGATCTTTGAAGTTGGAGGTAATTCGAATTTTAATGGTGAGGAATCCAGAAAATTTTTAAACCTGAATGGGTATATCTCTGCCCGGAGGGTTTCCGAAGAATGGAAAACGGAATTCAGATACAGGCAGAATTATAATCGAAGAGCCTTTACTTCAACGGAAGAACAAGAAATTGCTCCAGGCGATACCGCTGAAGTTAAAGTCACAGATGTTTTTATCACTGAAAGTCAAAACCTATTTGGCCTGGTTGCTAAAAGTCTTGGAGAACATTGGTCAGCTGGTTTCTATACTTCAGTTTGGGCGTCTTCACAGAATAACCTGGACCTCAGGATGGCAATAACTCCTAGCGTAGAATTCAGCTTGTTCCCTTATAGTGAGTTTACAAGAAGAGAAGTTACATTTAGATACGGGTTATCCATTGAATCATATAACTACACTGAGACCACAATTTTTGGTGAAGATGAAGAACTCCTCTATCAGCAGGAGTTTAGAATTGGTGCTGATTTTACACAACCCTGGGGTGCAATTGAGGGCGGAATAAATGCTAACGCTTTCGTGCACGATTTTTCAAAAAACAGTGTTCGTTTTGATGCTGAAATCGACTTCCGAATTTTCCGGGGATTCTCAATATTCGTAGCCGGCAGGTATTCTCTGATCAATGATCAAATTACTCTCCCTGCAGGAGATAGCACGGACGAGGAAGTACTACTGAACCTGAGAAACCAGGCTACTTCTTATAGCTTTGGTGGTAGCATCGGGTTTGAATTCACCTTTGGCTCCATCTATAACAATGTGATTAATTCACGTTTATAAGAGCTTAATCAAGCTTTTTCAAGTATATTAATCCCAGTCTCGAAAAATAATTAACCATTTGGTTGAATATTAATTTATTCACATATATATTTAACCAATCAGTTAAATATAAAACTATGTTAGATTCAACTTTGTATGCTTTGTCGGATTCAACCCGGCGTTCAATTCTCCTCTCTCTTGCAGAGAAAGAACAAACTGTAAACGAAATCGCCCAACCCTATGAAATGTCTTTAGCAGCCGTTTCAAAACACTTGAAAGTTCTGGAAAAAGCGAATTTAATTACCAAAGAAAAGTCAGGACGAACGATTACATGCAAAATGAATTACATGCCTCTTACCGAGGTTGAATCCCTTATGAAAGACTTTAGAAAGTTTTGGGATGCCCGTTTAACTGAGTTACAACAATTCATTGAACAATCTAATCCCAAATAATATGGAAAGAGCTAACGAGCATGTAATAGAAGTATCAAAAGTTATAAAAGGTGACCGACCTTCTATCTTCAAAGCCCTAGTTGATAATTCGATCATGGAAAAATGGTTTTTTGCAGGCCCTGATGGTTGGAGCGCTACTGTAAATGCAAATGTTAAAACTGGTGGTACATTCAAAATAGATATGCACGGAGATGATATCACATATTCTCACACCGGTGAATACAAAGAGGTAATAGAAAACGAAAAGGTGGCTTTTACCTGGAACTCGCAGGTGGTTGAAGACACTTTGGTAACCATAACATTGAGTGATGTTGAAGAAGGAACTGAAGTAAAACTTGTACATGATTTCCTTCCGGACCAGGAAATGCAAAACAATCATACAAATGGCTGGACTGCTATTTTAGATCGGCTTGCTAAAGCAGCTTAGGAATCTTGCTATGAACTATAAACAAAATGTTAGTATCGATACAGATGCTTCGAGCGTATTCAAAGCACTTACCGAACAGCTGGAGCTTTGGTGGGGAAAAACTGATTCCCCGGTTCAAAAAGTAGACGATGAATTCACCATATGGTTTGGAGATGCTTTCTGGAAATTTAGAATTGAGGAATTTATTCCTAATGAAAAATTAACCTGGAAATGCATTGACGGGCAACCGGAGTTTAATAACGAATGGGTTGGAACCACGTGCTTTTGGGAAATAAAACCTAATGGTTCCGAAACAGGTTTAAGTTTTACTCATGATGGTTTAACTCCTGAGTTTAAATGCTACGATATCTGTGCCCCAACCTGGGATATGTTTATTACACAAAGCATAAAGAGCTTTTTAGAAACCGGAGAAGGTACTCCTCACTTCCATTAAACTGTATCTCAAGAATTGAGCTGAATTAATTTCAGCTCAATTCTAACATTTCTATAACATCTCTTTCAATGGAACGATATTGTGATGTAAACTCATTAAATTCCTGAAATTATTAATTCTTATTTAGGGCTAATGAACATTCATTACAAATCATTCTACAATATTATTACAGTGCTGTTTCTTGCAGCTTTATTTACATCACCTGCGTACTCGCAAGATGTACCAGATTCACCTGCAGATGTGAATCCGATCCTCGTAAACTCAACCATTCCTGATGTAATGGTTAAGACTATTGATTCAGAAGAGGTGAAACTTAGATCTGTTGTAGCAGAAAAACCAACAATGCTTATTTTCTATCGTGGCGGATGGTGCCCGTATTGCAGCCGGCATATGGTTGAGCTTCAACAAATCGAATCAGAAATCCTGGATATTGGCTACCAAATCATTGCTATCAGTGTTGATAAACCAGAGATATTGAAAGAGACATTAATGAAAAATGAACTTTCATATACTTTACTTTCGGATAGCCCGGCTGATGCTCTCAAATCATTTGGAGTGGCTTACAAGGTTGATGATGCAACCGTTACCCGTTATAAATCGGTAGGGATAGATTTTGAAAAGAATACGGGATATAATCACAACATCTTACCAGCTCCGGCAGTATTTATTATTGACCAGGAAGGAACGGTTAAATTCCAGTATGTAAATCCTGATTACAAGCAGCGTATTAATGGTGATGTTTTACTTGCAGCTGCTAAAGCTTACCTGTAATTAATATTATTTTCCCCGGTAGTCGTTTGTCGCTCTAATCCGTATATTTACGGGTTATGAGTGACACCCCTACCCTTCAAAAAACCGACCTGAAATCACTAACAAAATCCGAACTTCTTGAGTTTTGTAGTGAAATGGGATTACCCCGCTTTCGAGCGGATCAAATCTTTCAATGGCTTTATCAGAAAGGGGCTTCAAGTTTCGATGAAATGACAAACTTGTCAAAGGAATTAAGATTCAGGCTTGAAGAAGTTGCCACTGTAAACAGGATATCTGTTTCTAATCAACAGGAATCAAAAGACGGCACCATAAAGTTTCTGTTTAAGCTTAATGATGAAGAAAAAGATTATAAAGTTGAAGCCGTTTTAATCCCGGACTTTTACCCTGATGGTGTCGCTAAGCGTTTAACTGTTTGTGTTTCTTCCCAGGTTGGATGTGTATTCGGATGTACTTTTTGCGCTACTGGAAAGATGGGCTTCTTCAGAAACCTAACACATGGTGAAGTTGTAGACCAGGTTCAGTATATAAATACTATTTCTGAGGAAAAATATGGGAAAAAGATTACCAATATTGTGTACATGGGGATGGGTGAACCACTTCATAACTATAAAACGGTTGTTAATTCTGCCTCTATTATCTCAGACCCTTTAGGAATAGAATTATCTCCAAAGAGAATAACAGTATCTACAGTTGGACTAACCAAACAGATAAAACAGTTAGCTGATAACCAGGAGCCTTTTAACCTGGCGATTTCACTTCATGCCCCTAGTGATGAGAAAAGGGATAAGATCATGCCCATCAATGAGTCAATGAATCTCGAAAGCCTTGAAGAAGCCGTTAGATATTATTACCGAAAGACAGAAAAGCCTCTTACGTATGAATATTTGTTATTCGATGGTTTTAATGATACCGCTGAGGACGCCCGAAACCTGGCTAAAATCATAAAGTGGGCTCCGAGTAAGATTAACATCATTATGTACAATAATGTCGCTGGTGTAGAATTACAAAGGGCCAGAGAAGAACGATTAAACTCTTTCTTAAAAGCCCTGATAAAGCATGATGTTCGGGCAACAGTACGCCGAAGCCGGGGAGACGATATTGATGCGGGCTGTGGCCAACTCGCAATCAGAGAAGGAACTCCACGCGGCAAGACTATCGCTAAGGCTTAATTTAGTCTATAATGTGAAAGACTCTGCTTAGTCGTGGCACCATATTGTCATTGAATGACATCCAGACAATTGCAGCTTTTCCAATAATATGATCGTGTGGTACAAAACCCCAAAATCTACTGTCTTCACTATTGTCCCTGTTGTCACCCATCGCAAAATAATAGTTCTGCTTTATAGTGTACGAATTGGTTTTTACACCATTGATAACAAATTCAGAACCTTGTCTGCTTACTTCGTTCTGCTCATATCTTTCTATCAGGTCTTTATAGATGTACCAATTCTGATTGGTTAGCTCAATCACCTGTCCCTCATAAGGGATTACAATTTCTGAGAAATTATCATGGTTATTAAAGGCCCTGGAAAATGATCCTGAGCTCTGTTGATATTGTGCAACTGCTTGATTCTCCTGGTACATAAAATATCTTAAGGAGTCTACCTCAGGCCAATTACGTACAATATCTGCTACCTCACTTGTCATATTAACCTGATATATATTTTGAGCCGTCTGTATCACATATCGGCTATTTCCACCAATAGTTCCTGCTCCGGTAGCTTCCATCTTAGCATCACTTAGACGTACACGGTCTTTCATATAAATAGTATAAAACCTTTGAACCCCTTCATGATACTGTTCAACCTCTCCGTTGATGTATAATATTTTGTCCTTTAGTTCTAAAGTGTCTCCTGCAACACCAACAGCTCTTTTGATATAATTCGTTTTTTGAGATATCGGTTTCACTTCCCATGGTATATTAAATACAATGATATCGTCTCTTTCAACACCTCTGTATCCGGGAATCCTGAATGAAGGAAGTTTCACACCTGGTAAACACCAGTCAGTAAAGGGAACACATATAGCCATTGGAGTTCTGGGGCCATAAGTGATATTAGAAACTATCAAAAAATCTCCAATCAAAAGATCTTGCTCCATTGAACCTGTTGGGATTTTGTAAGAACCGAAGATTAAAGACCTGAGGATTGCAGCTGCGATAAATGCGAATACTATTGCGTCGATCCACTCACGTAACCACGATTTTGCCTTTTTATCCTCTTCCGCTTTATCCTTTTTTTTACTTTTCCAGAATGGTTTCTTTTCTTCGCTTTCCGGTGTACTGTTTTCTTCCAATGTTATCGCTTAATTTAGTTTTATGTGCGAAGGTAAATCTATTTCTTCCTTCATATACCCCTTTTGAGAATAGGTAACTTTATACCATTGGCTCCTCTCAGGAGAGTAAAAATAATCTGTGTATTCTTTAGGTTGCGCCTCCGTTACGGTTCTTGTGAACGTTCGTTTCACTTGAGGCATAAGATCTATGTATTGGCTTGCTCCAACATAAACAAGTCCATTTGCGAAAGGTCCGTCAAGGTCTAAAACCATCATCGGGACTTCCCCGTCTATTATAAACCAATATTCAAATTGGATTGCCTTTCCCGCTCTTAGCTTTCCGTCTTCTACAATATTCTCAATGGTTTTGGTAGGGTCGCCATACACACTCTGTAAGTGCGCCCTTATTTCGATAGCTGGTATCCGGTCTAAACTATTATAATCAAATCCCTGACCTGTCCACTTTATATTAGCGAAGCGTTTTTCAAACTTTTCTGCATCCTCTGTTTCTACTTTTTGGATTTTAGGCTCTTCAAATTGAGCGCTTGCTGAGGTGGTCAATAAAACCATCAACACAAAAAATAATAGTGCTCGCTTTCTTAAATCTCTCATAAGCTACCTGTCATCATCATCCATTGAAAGAACAGCTAAAAATGCCTCTTGAGGTATTTCTACTGAACCAACTTGTTTCATTCTTTTTTTACCTTCTTTCTGCTTTTCAAGCAGCTTTCTCTTACGGGAAATATCTCCCCCATAACACTTTGCTGTCACATCTTTACGAAGTGCTCTAATCGAATCACGAGCAATAATTCTACTTCCAATTGCAGCCTGAACTGCTACTTCATACTGCTGTCGTGGAATAAGTTCCTTCAATTTTGCACATACTTTACGACCCTGGTAATAGGCTTTATCTCTATGTGTAATACTAGAAAGAGCATCCACTTGCTCTGAGTTCAACAAGATATCTAAACGGACAAGAGCACCCTTTCGGTATTCGATAAATTCATAATCCAAGGAAGCATATCCTCGCGTTCCGGATTTAAGTTTGTCGTAGAAATCAAATACTACTTCTGCCATTGGTAATTCATAAGTGATTTCAACCCTGTTATTCTGCATAAACAACTGGTTGATATAAATACCTCTCCGTTCCTGGCAAAGCTTCATTATTGGACCAATGAACTCAGCTGGTGTAATAATACTCGCCTTTATATACGGTTCAAGAATGGAATCTATATCACCCACTTCAGGCATTTGGCTTGGATTATCAACTGTAATTACAGAGTCGTTCTCCAAATGAACCTCATACTGAACATTCGGTACTGTGGTTATGATATCGATATTGAATTCACGGTCTAAACGCTCTTGAACTATCTCCATATGTAGTAAACCAAGGAAACCTGCACGAAATCCAAAACCCAATGCTTTGGATGTTTCAGGTTCATAGCTCAGAGAAGCGTCATTCAATTGAAGTTTTTCAAGTGCTGCTCTAAGATCCTCAAAATCTTCTGACCTGGTTGGGTAAATCCCGCTAAAAACCATAGGCTTTGACTCCTGATAGCCTGGAATTGGTTCTTCAGCGGCATTTTTAACAGTAGTGATAGTATCGCCTACTCTTACATCCTGAAGTGATTTCACACTCCCAATAACATATCCTACTTCACCAGCCTTCAACTCTTTCGCTGGTTCATATTCTAGTCTTAGATAGCCGATGTCTTCAGCATTATACTGCTCTTTATTGGCCATGAATTTGAATGTTTCCCCTTTTCTTAAAATACCATCTACGACTCTAACATAAGCAACTGAGCCTCTGTAAGTATTAAAAATAGAATCAAAGATAAGGGCACGAAGGGGCTTGTCTACATTCTGTTCCGGGCCCGGTACTCTTTCTACTATAGCTTCCAATAGCGCTGGAACCCCTTCACCTGTTTTACCGGAAACTGTAAGTATTTCCTCGAATTCGCATCCAATCAAATCTACAATCTGCTGACCAACGCCTTCTGGGTCAGAACTTGGTAAATCAATTTTATTAAGAACGGGTATTATTTCAAGACCTTGTTCAATCGCCTGGTATAAGTTGGAAATCGTTTGAGCTTCAATTCCCTGAGTAGCATCTACCACCAGAATTGCACCTTCACAAGCTTTCAATGCACGAGATACTTCGTAAGCAAAATCCACATGACCCGGAGTATCAATTAGGTTAAAACTATATAGCTCTCCATTTGGCCTCTCATAACCAATTTTTATCGCATGACTTTTTATAGTAATGCCTCTTTCGCGCTCCAAATCCATATCATCAAGAACCTGTTGCTGCATATCTCGCTCGCTAATGGTTCCTGTCATTTGTAATAGGCGATCAGCCAGGGTAGATTTACCATGGTCGATGTGTGCAATAATGCAAAAGTTGCGAATATTATTCATGTACTGTGATCGATGCGTCTCTTCTTAAAGAGTGCAAAGATACGAATAAGCGGGGAGCTACTAAAACTTATGTTTACAAATGAAATGCTAATTTTACACTAGCTGTCTTTCCCAGTATTTACCCATACACTTCATACTGGGATTTGTAATTCGTAACAATTCCTTTTTCAAATAGTCAGGAGTCTTTTTTAGTTTAATCTCTCTTTCCAGTGCGTAGTTTATATCAAAGGTTTCTTCAACATATACAAGGGTGTCAAATGAGAAATTACCTTTGAATGAAGCCATTTTTTGATCTCTATGCTTAATTAGTATTCTTTCCAGGTCAGTAGTTAAACCAACATAGAGCATAGTTGCAGCATTACTCACGATATAAATATAGTATTTGGTCATATAGTCCTCTTTTTAGGGTATGACCATTTCCGAAGCTACTCCTTACACTTTTTTTTAATTTTTTTTCTGAAGGTGTTTTCCGCCTTTTTTGAACACAACGGCAAAAATATTTCCTTTATCAGGAATAGAGTGCACTACTACTGTTGCCTTGTGTAATTCAACAAGCTTTGCAGCCAAAGGAAGATGTATACCTAGTACATCTCCACTTTCCTCTGAATACTCCATAGCCTTAAATAGATTGAATATTTTTTTCAGTTCACCATTCTCTAAACTAACTCCGTTGTCCGAAATCTTTACTGTACACATTGAGCTTTCTTCGATAACCTGAATTCTGATTTTTGTTGCCTCTACATTATTGAGAATCCATCTGATGAGATTTTTCAAAATAATTTCAATAAAGTGCTCATCCATTAGGATGTTGACACTTTCAGTGTTTGAAGTAAATACTAACGTGGTTTTACTTTCATCGTTTATCTTTTGAACTTCATCGAGCGAGTGTTTAACCACTCGAACAAGATCGATCCTTTCAGGTTTCAAAGTTAGTCCTGCTACTTCAATACGTGTTAGTAAAAATAGCTGGTCGATTCTATCCAGCATCTCACTCGTTTCTGATTCTACAATTTCCTTAAGGTTCGAAGCTTTCAGGTTTTCCCTAAGCTGTAGAAGAGGGGCTTTTAAGTCATCCTCCACTTTGTGAAGTAACAGTTTTTTCAGCTTGTGTCGATCATCAAGCTTTCGCTCTGCCTCTTCTAGTTTCAACTTCACTTCACTTAGCTCCTGATCTTTTTCGGAAACAATCTTCATTGCTTTATTCTTACACCAAACCAGAAGCAGAATAATCGAGATTATAATCGAAACTATTATCAATGCATAAAACCATACTGCCTCATAGAAATAAGGTGGAACTACTATGGTTACCAAAGCCCCTTGTAAATTCCAAAGCCCTTCGCTGTTGCTTCCAATAACTTTAAACGTATAAGTACCAGGATCAAGATTTGTATACCTGGCAGTCCTGCTTTCATTTGAGGTAGTCCATTCCTCCTCAAAACCAAAAAGCCTGTACTTGAACATATTCTTTTGAGGTGCTGTGTAACTTAGAGCAGTAAACCGTAGAGTAATATCTCTATCACCTTTTTCAAGCATTACTCTTGATGGTACTGAATCATAATAACTCATTCTTGATTCAACCTCTTCAATATGCACGAAAGGTATCTCACTATTCAGAGTAACTGTTTGAGGGTTAACCCTAACTACTCCATCCTGACTTGGAAACCAAAGCATGCCATCACTCGCACTAACACCAGCTGGTTGAATGCCTCCATTAAATTCTCTCGTTCTCAAGCCATCCAGTTCCGTATAACTTCGTGATGTAATTTTTTCTAGGTTTCCTTTCGCAAACTCTTCCAATTCATAGTAATAAACCCAAAAAAGTCCTCTATTTGAACTCATCCAGATTAAGCCCCTGTCGTCCGGTATTATTTTGTGAATTACCTGATCAAAAAGCCCTTCATCAGTATTGTAGGTAACAACTTTTAGCGGAGAAGGAACTCCTCTCTCAATTGTAACTCTGTTTAACCCCTGATCATCAGTCCCTACCCACAGCTGGTAGTTGGTTGTTGAATTTCCAGGAGGAATCCAAAGACTTCTAATGTTATCACTTGATATCCCATAACCTTTATCAAATACGCTGATTGAGCTCTCGGTTATATGAAACAAACCCTGGCTACCAGTTCCAACCCAAATACTACCATCGGGCGCTTCAATAACATCTTTGATTACAGCTTTTGTCAGAGTCCTTTCAGTAACATTTTTCCAGCTTCCATCTTCCAGATAAAAAAGACCAGAATTGGTGCATACCCAAAGCCGACTTTTAGAATCTTCAAAAAAACAATTTATAGTTGCAAAATCCGGAGCCTCAACTTTTGAGAATGTCTTGTTACCAGCATATTTAAAAATCAAACCTGATATGGATCCTACCAGGATATCGCCATTACTTCTCTCCAATATCGTTTGAACAAATATATTGCCCGTTAAACCCTCAAAGGAATACCCTGAGGTTACCTCCTCACCCTTAATTGAAACGATACCTTTTCCAAAAGTCCCTGCCCATATTGTTCCTCCACTTGTTTCCGTAATTGGATAAATATTCCGATCCGGTAAGCCCTGGTCTATGCTCATCACTTTGAACAAGCTTTTCTTGATTCTATATAGTCCTTTACTAAAACTCGCTACCCAGGCATTACCCTCATGGTCTAAAATCAGATCACTAATTCTATTGCCAATTTCTACTATTTTTTCGCCTTCATAAAAAATTTCACCACTTGGAGCATTCCACGTATAATTCTCCTGGTTACTGGAAGTCTGGCTATCATCTTGATTGATCAGGTACTCTTCAAAGACACCCTCACTATATATAAAATTGCCCCTACTACTTCTAAATAGAACACTTCTAGTCTCTAATTCCTGAACACGTGAAAATGTTATTTCCTTGACTAAACCAGTTAGTTCAATATTTGT
>JAVKDP010000056.1:0-53221 GCA_040222185.1 Balneolaceae bacterium
GTTGGTGATACTGGCTTCATTAAGTATGCTCATTATTTCCTTTGGTGCTATTGCTGGAGGTTGGGTTCAAACTACATTTGTCCCAAACATAGAACAGAATGCTGTAACTGCGCCCCTGGAAATGCCTCAAGGTACTAGTGAGGGCGTTACCCAGGTACGTGTGGATCAGATAATAGGTGGAGCGGAACGACTTAATGAATCTTATAAAGCCCAGGTAGGTAATGATATTGGCTATATCCGGAATATAGTTGCAAAAGTAGGGCCTGGTAGCAATAAAGCTACTATCAGTTTCTTCCTGGTTCCATCAGAGGAGAGAGATATCAGAAGTTTTGATATCTCAATAGCTATTAAGGAAGAAGTCGGTTCAATACCTGATGCAACGTTACTTTCATTTATTTCGACTAACCCGTTTGGAAAACCTGTTTCTGTATCTATAGCTTCGAATAACTATGAAGAACTAAGAAGCGCAAAGAATATGCTTCTGGAAGAAATGGGAAAGCTAGAACAGCTCCGAGATATTACTGATACGGATAATGAGGACCAGCCGGAACTTAAGGTTACTTTGAAAGATCGTGCCTATGCTCTTGGGTTTACCAATCGGGACCTTATCGGGCAGGTTCGAAATGCTTTTTTTGGAAACGAAATACAACGTTTACAACGGGGAACTAATGAGGTTAAAGTATGGACTCGTTACAACCTGGAAGATCGAAGAGATATTGGTCAGCTTCTGGATATGCGAATTCGTTCTGCTGATGGAGGGTCGTATCCCTTAAGAGAGCTTGCAGAAGTAGAATTTACAACGGGAATGGTTTCGATAAGCCACAGAGATGGAAAAAGAGAAATCAGGGTAGAAGCTGAGTTAGCGAACCTGGATGTTTCAGGCACTGACGCACTAAACCAGGTGCAGAATGTGGCGCTTCCACCAGTTTTGGCCGCACACCCAAGTGTAACTTACCAGTTTGAAGGTCAGGTCAGGGAAACTGAAAAAGCAGCGGGTTCGGCATCTACAGTATTGCCTGTTATTCTCATCCTTCTATTCGCCATTGTTACGTTTACATTCAGATCCTTTTCTCAGGCTGTGGTCTTATATATGATTGTTCCTTTTGGAATAGTTGGGGTTGCATTGGGGCATTATATCCACGGTATGCAGATTAGTTTACTTTCCTTTTTAGGCTTTGTGGCCCTGATCGGTATTCTGGTGAATGATGGCCTTGTATTTATCAATGCTTATAATGATTTGGTTAGAAAAGGTACAAATGTAATGGAGGCTCTTGTTGAGACTGGGAAAAGTCGATTCAGACCTATTTTGCTTACGACCGGAACAACAGCTGCTGGACTTGCACCTCTTATTTTTGAAAAGAGTTTCCAGGCTCAATTTCTAATCCCAATGGCCATCACCATTGCCTATGGGTTAGTAGTCGGAACATTTTTGTTACTTACTCTGCTACCCACATTTCTGTTGCTGTCCAACTCAATTCGCAAGAATATCAAATGGGTGTTGCATTGGATTTGGGAAGGAGAAAAGCTGGATATCGAAAGAAAGGAAATTGAACCGGCATACAAAGAACGTCAATGGGAGTTAGAAAATGAATAAAATAGTACTCGTAATATCTTTTTGGCTTATTGCACAGTATGCTTTTGGGCAAGAACAAATCAGTTCGCTCAAAACAATTTCTCTTGAAGAAGCTATTGCAATAGCCCTGGAGAGTAATCATGATATTATCATCACAAAAAATGAAACTGTGATAAATAGTAATAACGCAACCCCTGGAAATGCCGGTTTATTACCAACTATTACTGCTTCAGGTGCTTATTCAGGAAGTATTCAGGACAGCGAGATTCGATTTAATGGAGGTGTGGCTCCTGATCAGAATAATACTGGAGCAAGATCTAATACATTAACGGGTTCTCTTTCAGCCAATTATACCTTGTTTGATGGATTTGGTAATTACTATCGCTTTCAAAGTTTAAAGAAGCTTGAAGAACTGGCCGGGGTGCAGGAGCGCTTGTTAATTGAATCTACCATGCTGCAGGTCATTCAAAATTATCTGAATGTTGTGTTAGCATCCAAAAATTTAGAAATCAATAAAGAAGCGATTCAAAGATCAGAGGAAAGGTTTCAGCGAGTTAGCAAAAGATTTGAGCTTGGCAACGCCTCACGAATTGATGTTCTTAGTGCAGAAGTTGATCTAAATTCGGATAAGGTTGCTCTTATTCAATCCGAAAGAGATTTGGAAAAGCTCAAACGTGACCTTCTCATACAACTTGGTTCTGAACCAGATACCGAGATTGAAATCAAAGATGAGGTAACTATTAACTCTATTATTACACTAGATCAGATTCTTAGTGATTCACAGGTGTATAATGCTTCTTTAATTTTAACTAAGCTTTCATCTGAAAATGCGGAACTCAATTATACGCAGACCCAATCAGGCAGGTTTCCAGTGGTTAACCTGAACGGTTCCTATGACTATTCTAAAAGTGAACTTGGCGCCGGGCAATTAAGCTATCAGCAGGTTAATGGGCTTAGTGGAGGGATATCTGTTTCTTTGAACATTTTTAACGGCTTTCAACTCAAAACAAGGGTAGAGAATGCACAGATTCAACTAAAGAATAGCCAGGAGTCTTTGAGTTTGGCACAGAAAAGCTTAAAAAGAGATATCCTGAATACTTATGAAGATTATCAAACAAATCTTCTCCTCATCGAGAAAGAAGCGATAAACCTCGAAACGGCTAGTCTGAATTTTGAGAGAACAAAGCAATTATTTGAACTTGGGCAGGTAACAAATACAGAACTAAGAGAAGCTCAGTTGAATGTTTCCAGGATTGAGCAAAGTCTGGTTCTATTAAATATCCAGGCTAAGATATCTGAAATAAGTTTATACCAGTTATCGGGACAGCTGATAAACTCCGATGTTTAAAATTTAAAGGCCCGTTTTGTTGAGGTAGAAATCTTCAAGTCGGGTCATTTCTTTTTTTTCTTCAGGGGTTTGATCATCGAAACCAACAAGGTGTAGTAAACCATGAGTAATGATTCTCAGGAATTCTTTTTTCTCAGGTTCTTTCAATTCTACGGCTTGTTCTTTAATTCGTTGGGCACAGCAGTACAGGGTTCCTTCTATTTCCTGGTTCGTTTCAATTTCATCATATCGGAAGGAGATGATATCAGTAACATAATCCCGACTCAAAAATTCTTTATTAATTCGAACAATCTCTGTTTCATCCACAAATACAATTTCTACAAAAGAAAAAAAGCATTCCTGGTGTTCTGTGATCTCATTTAATAATAAAGCGGCATCTAATTCCTTAAAAGGGAGTTCTAAGCCGCTAGTATTAAAAAGTTCAATAGGAGAGTGGGGTATATCCATTGCAGCTCTTAAAAGCTGAAATCGTCATCCATCGACTCGGTTAATGAAAGAGCAATTCCACACATCATTAAATCTTCGGGTAAAGAAGTGAAATCGCCAGAAGTAAGTACTTCATCAACATTTGCATATAAACTACAGCCTGCTTCTTTCTCTACAATTAAACCGGATGTTTTTGTGCCGGATTTCCCAAAGAAAGTAACCTGGTGGAGGATATCACTTGCCACAAAAGCAGTACAGTTATGTAATTGAAGAAATGTGTTATATGAATACACTGAAACCATATTCATTTCTTCTCCATTTACATCTAAGCCGAGATGGATTTCGAGAGCGAGACGCCTGTTTTCTTCGTCGTTTTTAACTTCTATTCGGAAAACATCATCGCCTATTGGCTTTGGTGTTGCACCTAAAACCTTACCTATGGTTTCTATATTTTCTTTAGTGAATTGATGAATCATAATGTATTAACTAAGCTGGCGGAATATACTATTCAAAAAGCTAACTAAAAATAAAGGTTAAAGTAATCCATATCTACGAATTTCTGACTCACTTTCTTCCAGATTTTCAGGAACAGGAGGGAACGAGGTTCCAAAGAGTAATTCATTGATCTCACTGCTAATCTGCAATGCTCTGTCTTCCTGGTTCGATTTGAAGAATGCGAATTGAACAATAGATAGATATTGACGAGCCTGCATCAGCGTATTACCAATTTGCTGAGATTGCTCGTAAGTAGAACTTAATTGTGGTCTTAATTTTCTCTGGGTACTGATATCCCCGTTCTGACGAGCGGACTCAATTTGACTATTCAATTGCTCGAAACGCTGTTGAGAACGGTTAAATCGATCGAAAGTATCCATAAAATCACCCATTACTTTTGGATATACATCGTCAGCTACTCTGCCTGCTTCTTCTGGCTGACCAAGTTTTACATAGTTTGCAGCAAAAAGGGCCTGAATATTGTAATTGTCCTCATCAGCTCGGAAAGGAATTTTATCTTCAGCAAACTTTAACCAATAGGCAGCACTATCTGGTTTACCCATTTCTTCATAGGTCTCTGCGAGCTGCACAAAACCATAACGATAGTTTCCAAGCATTCGTCGGATATTTTCATCGAAATATACATCCGGATCATTCCAGTTTTTGAAGCTGAATTCCTCAAACCTCTTGATATGAACTTTTGGATCTATAAACCCTGTATACCTCGATTCTTCTTTTTTAGGAACAATTCGGTAAGCCTTTCCTTCGGTTCTGAAGTAATCCTCTAAACCAAGCATACTTGCTTCTGAAACCGTATTAGCGAAATAAATAGGTCGTAACCATTGATTGGTTTGAATTAGATCCAGGATCATAAGGTCTTGAACCTGCATGTAGTAAATGCCATTTCCTTGTGCATCACGTCCATATAAACGGCCATTTAACTGCCAGTTTAACGCATCATCAAGAGAATCAACAGGTATTTCAAATTGGGTACCAGTTGCCAGAATTTGAAGTGAAGTATCAGGTGTTACTCCAATAGCTTCTTTATATTCTGCATCTTCAGAAAACGCCTGTCTGAGCAAGTCTTTATCAACAGGAATACTTATGTTTCGAGGTTGCCATTGTTCGATTCGGGCTGTGATCCTGTCAATCTCCTCAAGGCTATAACTAATTGGAAGTGGAGCAGATTCATGTGACCATTGAGTCTTTAACTGCTTGATGTACCAATCTGTATTAAGAAGACTCAAACAAACAATACGAACATCTGTTCTTATACCTTCTACTTCCTGTGCATACCAAAGAGGGAAGGTATCGTTATCTCCATTTGTAAATACAAGTGCATTTGGCGCCAGAGAATTAAGAAGGTTTTTGGCATAATCGGGAGCTACGTACCTATCACTTCTGTCGTGATCATCCCAATTCTGAACTCCCATTAATACTGGGGAACCAGCCAAACAGAGTGCAATTACAGCATAACTGGCAATCGTGCTGTCTTTCATATAGTTCTTTAATAATTCCACTAGTCCGGTCACCCCCAAACCAATCCAAATGGCATAAGCAAAGAACGAGCCGACATAGGCATAATCTCTCTCCCTCGGTTGATAGGGTGGTTGATTAAGGAATAATATGACCGCCAGGCCAGTGACTAAGAATAAGGTGGTTATTGCAAAAGCCCGTTTCCAATCTGAGGTATAATGAAATATGAGTCCAAATATTCCAAGTAAGAACGGTATGAAATAATAGGCGTTACTAGCTTTGTTATTGGGATACCTGGCTTCTTCAAACCCCGATCGCCAACCCGTGTCCTGGATATCAGCTTCCCGCCCTATAAAGTTCCAGTTGAAATATCTTACGTACATATGAACGATTTGATAATCCCAAAAGAAAGCCCAATCACTCGAATACCTGGCATAGTACTGAACATGCCTTGGATCCTGGGAATGACGTCTTGGGAAAAGGTCCTCAGCATCAGGGTTAATTCTACCTGTAACCTGGTCAAAATTTCTTCCCTTTAATAAAGGAGTATCACCGTATTGTTCCCTTTTCAGGTACTTAACAAATGCTTCTACGGTTTCAGGGTCGTTTTCATCAATCGGTGGGTCTGCAATAGAACGAATCATAATCACAGAGTATGATGAATACCCAATTACGATCATTGCATAGCTGATCAATGCAATGTTCGCTAGTCGGTGTTTATTCTTGTGAGTGTAATAGATACCCCAGACTATGGCCAGAATGAAAATAAGGATGAATGTAAATGGCCCAATCAATCCATAAGAAGCCTTTCCAACTTTATCAGCCCAATCAGGTAACATTTGTATTGTAAATGGATATATGGTTCCAAATGAGACCACAGCCAATACACCCATAACTCCAAATGAGAGTAGTGCAAAATCTCTTTTTTTGAAGTAAACAATTAGTGCTACAAAGAATAAGGCAAGCAAGTTAAGTAAGTGAACCCCAATGGCTAAGCCAAACATGTAGGCAATCAAAACAAGCCATCGTTCACTGTATTCTTTATCATGATTTTCTGACCATTTCAGAGCCATCCAAACCACAATAGAAGTGAAAAACATGGACATAGCGTATACTTCGGCTTCTACCGCATTAAACCAGAAAGTATCGGTTACAGCAAAGGTGAGTGAACCAACTAAAGCTCCGCCGTACATTCCTATTTTATCAACCATCGACATTTCATCAGGGTGGCCTTTGAATTCTCTTACCAAGCGAACAATTATGAGATATAAGAACATTACTGTAAAAGCAGATGATAATGCGCTTAGGAAGTTGATACTAACAGCTACATACTCTGTTGGCATAAACATGGACGCAACTCTACCGATAATGGAATATAATGGAGCTCCGGGTGGATGATTAACCTGTAACCCATGAGCTACGGCAATAAACTCTCCAGCGTCCCAAAAACTAGCAGTTGGAGCAAGTGTAAGGGTATAAATAGTAAGTGACGCAAATAGTGTAAAAAGAGCTAAATATTTGTTCGTCGTTTTATGATTTGATAGCATGTATGTATTATCCGGCTTGAAAATTTTGGATAGTAAAATTTTACCATTATGATAGCTTGCAATTATAGGCATAGCCTGATTCTATTCAAAATAGAACAACAGTAAATTTACGAAGCAATTGGCTTTTTAAACGAGCATATTTTAAACCTATTTTCTAATTAACATTTATTTGCATGGGCACTAATACTTCTGAAAGATTTTCCTCCAAACTCGGTCTAATTTTAAGTGTATTAGGTATAGCCATAGGCACCGGAAACATCTGGCGATTTCCCAGGATAGCAGCTCAAAATGGAGGAGAAGAGGGTGCTGGAGCATTTTTATTTGCATGGTTGGTTTTTTTATTGCTCTGGTCAATACCACTAATTATAGCTGAGTATGGTATTGGACGAAATGGGAGAAAGGGTATTGTTGGTTCATTTGCTTCATTAATTGGCGAGAAAAAAGGCTGGATGGGTGGTTTTATAGGTTTTGTTGCCACTGCAATTATGTTCTACTACAGTGTAGTAGCGGGTTGGTGTTTGTATTATTTGATCCAGTCGGTAGGAGTGGGGCTTCCGGATAATTATGAACAATCGCTACAGGTTTGGGACAATTTCCATGCCGCAGGTTTACCAGTAGTATTTCATGGAATCATAATGCTTTTTGGTGGTTTTGTAGTCATAAAAGGAATCTCCTCAATTGAAAAAGTGAATAAGATTCTTATTCCATCACTCTTAGTTGTTTTATTGATTTCGCTGTTCAAGTCGATAAGTCTTGAGGGTAGCGGAGCTGGACTGACTTATTTGTTTACTCCTGATTGGGATTCACTAAAAAACCCTCAAATCTGGCTGGAAGCCCTTACTCAGAATGCATGGGATACTGGAGCTGCCTGGGGGCTTATATTAACGTACGCGACTTACATGCGGAAAGAGGATGATGTTACAATTAGTGCCTTCCAAACCGGGATCGGTAATAATATGATCTCACTGTTGGCAGCGGTTATTATTTTCTCAACAGTCTTTGGCACTCTTGGAAGTACAATGTCTAACAGTGAAGTGCTGGATGTAATGAAAACATCCGGTCCAGCGGGAACAGGTCTTACGTTTATCTGGATGCCCCAGCTTTTTGCTTCGATGTCTGGTTCAGGCATTTTTTCAACACTATTTTTTCTAGGCCTGACCTTTGCAGCTTTTAGTTCATTAATCTCGATGATCGAACTTGCGGTTAAAGTATTTGTGGATACTGGAATGAGCAGGAAAAAAGCAACGCTGCTAATTTGTTCAGCTGGTTTTGCTTTAGGTGTGCCTTCAGCATTAAATCTTACGTTCTTTGCAAACCAGGATTTTGTTTGGGGAGTTGGACTAATGGTTTCGGGAGCATTTATATCTTATGCAGTAATCAGTTATGGTACTCACAAGTTCAGAACTAATTTAATTAATAACCCTGAAAGCAAAAGTGAATTGGGGAATTGGTGGGAAATCATTTTAAAATATATCGTACCTGTTGAAGTGGTTACATTATTGGTATGGTGGATGTATCAAAGCGCTACTGAATATGCTCCTGATAGTTGGTACAATCCTTTTGATCCATTCTCTGTAGCAACAGTGGTAGGTCAATGGGCGTTGGCTCTTGCTTTGGTTTACTTCTTTAACCGAAAACTTCTTCCATCAAAACAAGAGTCATAAAGAGTTGGCTAGTCAAAAGCTCTGTCAGCAACTTATTCGAGTAACTTTCCTTCAATCTTCTTTAGTGAGTCTCTGATGTCCTTGAGTACTTCTTTCATTGACTCATCACCGTCGAGACCTGCATTTGAAGATGTGGTATTATCAGTAACACGATCTCTCTGATCAAAAACCATACTGCGAAACTCGTTGGCATCAATTATACCTACAAGGCTAAGGTCAGCACTACCTTGTGCAGAATTACCAGCTGTTTCAATCTTTAGAACGCTGAGCCCCAGTTTTTTAAGGATAGGTCCTTCCTTGAAAGTTAAATCCTGGATTTTATCTAATGGAATAGTCTTCTCAACTTGAATAATAAAACCTTTTTTGAATCGCAATGATCTTGTTGTGAGCTCACATTCAAGTCTGTCATAATATTTGTTGATGAAGTAGGGAGCAATTACTACCCAAATAGGGATTACCGGAATAGCTATAATAGTGCTGAGCATAATTAAAGCCCCATAAATATTGAAATAAACTTTCAATCTGGGGTTGAATTCTGCTTTTTTGATTACTACTGCTTTATTTGACATGAAAATATTTGGTTATAAAAAAAGGCGCTCTATTGAGCGCCTTAGGTAATCAAGATTTTGGCTTAAATCAATTTATTTTTCTGAGCCCACAGCAACTTCTTCTCTGTCAACTAACTTAAGGGCTGCTGAATTCATACAATATCTGAGACCAGAAGGCCTGGGGCCATCATCAAAAACGTGACCCAAATGTCCTCCACAATTTGAACATACAATTTCAGTACGTTTCATAAATAAGCTGTTGTCTTCCAGTTCAACGACAAGGCTGTCATTTATGGGCTTCCAAAAACTTGGCCAGCCTGTTCCGCTTTTATATTTATGCTCCGAATCATAGAGTTCCTGTCCACAACCTGCACAAACATAAATACCATCTTTTTTAGAATTAAAGTATTCATTGACATAAGGAAGTTCAGTTCCACCTTTTCTCAGAATCCGATATTGAGAAGGGGTTAGAATCGCCTTCCATTCTGCCTGTGTCTTTTGGTAAGGAAAAGTGTCTGGTATTGTGTCCACGGCGGTAGTTATTATCTCTAATGAATGATCATGCTCTTCTATTATTTCCGGAGAAGTTCCAACAAAGAATGAGGATACACCCAAAAGAGTGACGATTGTAATTGCAAAAAGTTTCATGCCTAGTTTATTTTTTTTGAACATAATAACTATTCAACACAAAATATATTGCTACCAATCCCAATCCCAACTTTCATCAAATTCATCTTCAAGCAAAGGAAGGTTTTTTTGTTTGAACAATCGTAAACCAACGGTAAAACCTGCCCAAAATCTGTACTGACGTCCCTTACGAGTTGGAGACCATAAACTGTACCATGTGTAATCATTAGAGCTGTTTACCCGGCTGATTTGCATGTTAAAACTTGGACCGCCATAGATTGATAATCCGTTTCCAAATCTATTTCCAACCAGGTATTTGTAAGAATACACTCTGTTAAGTGTTCTTGACCAATCACTTTCAAAGTGATGTAGAACACTAATTTCCTGGTTAACAAATAGTGTATTACTTCTTACATTTTCAAAGGAGTCTTCGATGTTTTTCTCTAATCCAACAGCAACCCCAACTCTATATACATCCCTGTCAAGTGAAGTGTTATATCCAATAATTGCAGTGTTGTAAACGCGATGAGTTCCGGTTGTAAAACCAATATCAGTAAAACCAGCATCCGAATATTTCACATCAAAGTTATATCGACCATTGCCATATAAACTTAAAACACCAACAGGAACCCCTTGAAATTCCCGTGCAATGTTTATGATCCCAATCTGTAAACCCTGTGCTTTTTCGGCTAGATTAAATCCACCAAACTGAAGTCCCTGAATATCTTTAGCAATGTTCCCTATCCCTGCAAAAGTAGCTCCTTCAATTGAAGGGGCTATATTTACACCACCTGTAACCAGAAGTCCACTGGCATCTTCCTTTGCATAGTTTAAAAAACCTGAAGCCAGTAAACCTTCAATCTCTCCAAATGCAATATTTGCAGCACCAGCTGCTTGTAAACCTGAAATGTCATCTCCGGCAAAATTAAGGAATCCTGCAGCTTGTAAACCTTCTACATTATCTCTGGCGATGTTAAAAATTCCTGCTGCCTGTAATCCCGATATATCATCAGTAGTAGCATTGAATACTCCTGCAACCTGAAGGCCTTCAAGACTAGAAGTTCCTGCATTTCCTATTCCGGCAAATTGAAGTCCGCTTGTGCTTCTCATTGAGAAGTTAATACCTGCTGTAGCTTGTATCCCTTCTAATGACTCTTCAGAGTAATTAACAAGTCCTGCTAACTGAATACCACTCATATCCCCTTTAGCAAAATTTAATGCACCGGCGATGTTAACCCCGGCCATATCTCCACCAGTAATGTTCGTAATTCCAGCTAACTGGAATCCGTAAGCATAGTGCTTTTCATAGTTGAAGATTCCTCCTATTTCTGCTCCGTCCAAGCCGCCATGATACCCGCCAATCAAATTGATGGAATATTTGGCAGTATAATCAACAGCATTAATGCCATTTGTACTTAAAGGAGGGAAGAGGGTAACCCTCCACTTTCTATACTCTAAATCCCCGGAATAATTCTGAGCTGAGACTGATGACGATAAGATTATGGTAATTAGAATGATTTGTAGCCTAAAGAAGAGTTTTCTCATTTTCTTTTTATTTGAGAATAATGGTTCGAGACTACTACGAATGTTTTCGAAAAAGTTTCGAGCCTAAAACCTGGACCAGATTACCAAAGCCCATAGTTTATGATTTTCAATAGGCTAAAAAAGTATATCAGAATATGATTTAGCTTGGAAACCGTTCGTCAAGAGCTTCATTCCATAAAGAAACTTCGTTAACACTACTTAGCAAACCAGAGGTATCTCCCTCAATTGTAATGGACTCTATTTTATCACCTTGAACAATTGAATTTACAACATCTTGGTCAGCTGGGCTTACAATAGATCCGAAAACAGTATGTTTTCCATCCAGCCATGGTGTGGCTACATGCGTAATAAAAAATTGGCTTCCATTAGTTCCGGGCCCGGCATTAGCCATAGATAATTTACCTGGAACATCATGAATTAATTCTGGTGAAAACTCATCTTCAAACATATAACCAGGTCCACCTCTGCCATCACCATTCGGGCAACCACCTTGAATCATAAAGTTCGGAATAACTCTGTGGAAATTGAGCCCATCATAATATCCACGCTGTGCGAGGTTTACAAAATTTGCTACGGTTTTAGGAGCATGATCTCCAAATAATTCGACGTTAATTGTACCTTTTGAAGTATTGAAAACTGCTGTTAATGACATTGAGTTATTAATTTGAGTGTATTGAAATGAAAATAAAGTTCGAATCTAAACCCGGGTTTTGCTTACCGGTTTGAGCGTTTGAAATATGATGAAATTTATACCCGAAAGAAAATGACAAACGACTCGAAAGTTGTCTTTGAATTACTGCTGAGATATCGAAAGCAAAATTTAACCTTCTGGACTTATCAGTGGGAAAGAACTTATTCATGTATATGATACTACCAGATGTTCCAAGTTTATAAGATGCTAATCTGTTTATAGGTTTTATGAGGTCAAACCCCCACGGCGATATTCCAAAACCCTTAGCTATATCTGGTTTATCCAGATTGTCTCTTTTTGAATAATCATAATGAAGAAAGGGAACCAATCCCACTGTAAAATAAATAGAAGCATCTTCTTTTTCTTTGATAAGCTTGGAGTAGCTTAGCTTTGAAATGAAAGTTTTCGATTTTCTCGTTTTGCCTAATAACCTGATTGAATGAGGGGAATATCCAGCAGAATATGTAAAGAAGCTTCTTTTTGGCTCATGATTAAAAGTTTCCTGAGCCTGAACCTTGAAAGGTGGGTATAGTAACGCAACAAAAAGAAACGAGGAGAGAGATAAAGTTCTTAAGTAATTAGAGTACAAGAAGAATCAGCCTTATTTATTACTCTTTAATGTGGATAGAATGGAAAGAAGCCAAACAACTATCCATGCATACATTAAATAATAACTTTGACCAAATGCTAACAAGGCTATACTCGATATATAAACTAAATGATAGAACCAATCGGGTGCATCAGACTTTCCAGCTTTCCGTTGCAGATACCCAATAAAAAAATAAAGCACCTTACTTAATAGCAAGATGCCTGTGTAAATCCATATTACAATCTCAAGAGCACTGATTTGTGTAAAGACAAAAACCGCAATAAGTAAAAGTGCAATAATGTCAACAAAGGTAGATTTTAACCAGCTCATTAAGATAACTAGAAAATATCTGAATCGTCTTCACCGTCAACAAGTGTGACGTCTCTAGCTAATAGACCTTTGTCTCCATTATCTAGTAAGAATTCGACCTTTTCACCTCTTTTCAGTTTTTTAAAACCGTCAGTGTTTATTTCTGAGTAGTGTACGAATATTTCCTCTTCAGCTTCAGAGCTAATGAATCCATATCCTTTTATGTTGTGGAACCATTTAACAGTCCCTTTTTGCTTCGACGTCATATCATTACGTTTTTATTGATCCCGTAACCATTAACTTAGCAAATAAATGGCATTTTTTAAAATTTCGGTTCGAATATGGATAACATCTAATATTCATCTTACCTCAATACTATTTATCCATAGAATTGTGTTTTTTAAATGAGCTTCTCCAGGTTTTGTTAATTCTGATTTCCAGCCAAAAGAGTCGTTTGATTTTATATCAACTATAAAGCCTTCTATACTTATTACATTTCCCTCGCGAATTCCTTTTATGGAAGTATCAATTTCTTCACTAGCAGGCATCAAATGCCAAAGCTGGATCTGGTTATATATGTCATTTAAAGGGAGTGGTGGTTTCGAATAGTTGATTTTAAAATATCGCTCATCCAAGGAAAAATGGATGTAATCTAGGTTTCTTTCATCAGAGAGTTCATTCCACCCAACAAGAACATCAACTGGTGAGTACTCTGATTTGTTGTCAAAGTAATATCGTTTCTTCTCAAGTACTCTTACCTGGGCGGTAATTTTCCGAATGGGAACTACAGTCGAATTGTTAAACGGGAAAGGTTTTTCTAATGTTATTCTTGACACTCTTGGTTTGTCCGGTGCTATGACACCTGGACCATGTTGAATAGGAAAAATAGACCAGGCATAGTATCCGGTAAACATTACGATGCATAGCAGTATAATCTTAAGCATGAGTCTCCTTTAATTTCCTTAAGGAGTAAGCTTAAAATGCAATTGTTACAATAAATTAATGTTTCTGTATTTGAGAGAAAGGGAATTAAGAGCTTAAGGCGAGCTTCTGAAATTTGATGGCAAATAGTTCTAAGTCTTCTACAAAAAAGTTGTTCAATGCCTTGGTTCCATTAAAGGAGAATATGTCTTCGAACTTAATTTTTTTATGAGTTGCATAATCAAAACTAAGAACTCCATTTTCAAAGTTAAGCTTCTTAATATCCTCAAAATCATATTCAATTTTATTCGATTCTAGGTAAGACATTTCATCCATAATGAAATTGCCTTCGGAGTCAGCAAAGGTTTCTACGTCTTTTTTGTGTTGATCTAGAAAAAGTTTATTTGCCAACTCTCTGATTTCATCACTAAATATCATATAAACTGTAGATTCCGTGACGCCGAGTTGTACTTCATTGTATTTATCTGAAATCTCGAAGAGGATCTTTATGTCAGATTCTGGTGGGGTAGATGCAAAAGCCGAAGCTGAAAAAAACAAAACGATTAAAATCGGCAAAAGATTAAACTTGTTTTTTTGCATGATATTGGATTTCATTTTTTGTTGACAGACTTATGACGACTTAAAATAGATAAAGTTTCAATATTGTTTCGTAGATTACTAACGGTAGATAATACAGTATTTTTAGTAGCTTTAAAAAAAATTGAAAATTTTACGATTTGGAGAAACTTGGATTAGCACCATCAGATTTTTTAATTCTCATTGTTGATGATACAGAAGCTAATGTGATATTGCTTTCTCATGTGTTAAAAGCAGAGGGTTTTAACATCATGGTAGCATTTAATGGGGCAGATACACTAGAGATTTTAGAGGCAAGAAAACCGGATTTAATATTACTTGATGTAATGATGCCGGAGATGTCAGGCTATGAAGTATGTTCAAGGATTAATGAAATTGACGATCTTAAACATATTCCGGTAATCTTTCTTAGTGCTCTGTCAGAGACAAGCAATAAAGTAGAAGGTTTTGAATCTGGAGGTGTAGATTACATCACTAAACCCTTTCAGAAAGAAGAAGTATTAGCCAGAATAAAAAATCATCTTTACCTGGCAAAGTTACAGAAAGAAAGGGAAGAGCAAATTCAGATTCTTAAAGAAAGAGAAGCAGAACTTGAGAATTTAAATAGGAAAAAGGACAGCTTGATCAGAATGGTAAGCCATGACATCAAGAATCCACTAGTTGGTATAGTGGGTATCACTAAGATGATCAACGAACGGCCCGACATGTTAGAGCAGCAAAAAAAAGAGATGCTGGAAGCTGTAGAAAAAAGTGGAGCCAAGTTATTGGATATGGTGCAAACTATGCTCGACAATGACTCTAGTAATTCTTTTAAAGAAGAGCTTAATACAAGGCTTGTATACCTGGATAAATTAATCGAACGGGTTATTTCAGTTAATAAGCCAAAAGCAATTTTTAAAGAGATCGGGTTGGGAATAGTTGATACAGATTTTGAAGGCAGTATGATTTTAGATGAAGAAAAGATTGAGGTTCTATTAAACAATCTTGTTTCTAATGCATTAAAGTTTACTCCAAAAGGAGGAAAGGTTTCTTTGAGCTTTAGCCATGAAGGTGACCATGGTCTTTTTAAAGTCTCAGATACAGGTATTGGTATTCCAGAAGAAAGCCGGGAAGGCTTGTTTTCAGCTAGGGAGGATGTAAAAAGAGAAGTTGTTCTGGGAACAAGTGGAGAGAAGGGAACAGGTCTAGGTTTAGATGTTGTTCTTAAGTATGTTAGCCTACACAATGGAAAAATTTGGGTAGAGTCGAAAGTTGGAGAGGGCTCAACCTTTTACATACAAATACCAACAGAAAAACGATAAGGCACGAATGAACTATACGGTACTTGTAATAGATGATGACGAACCTATTCATCTGATGACTAAAAGTTTATTAGGTAATGAATTTGCATTGGAACATGCAAGAAATGCTCAAGAAGCTATTGATATCCTTTCAAACACGAGAGTAAACTTGATATTATCTGATATTCATATGCCAGGGCTATCGGGTCTTGAGTTATTAGAATCATTAAGAGAAGACTCAGAAAAAAAGCAGATACCAATTTTGGTAATGACAAATCTTCCAACAGTAGAAAAAGAAAGAAAAGCATTAGATTTAGGAGCTTCTGACTTTATTAAAAAAGAGCTTTTCACCCAGGATTCAGAAAGAATCCTGGAAGTGATCAGGATGAAACTTGTTACTAATGTTGAAATCTCTGACTTAGAAGAGGATTTAGTAAAGAGTAAAGATGCTCTTGTGATGAAATTGATGGAGAGTGCATTAATGGGTTCTTTTGAGCAAACAATAGATGTACTTTCTACTGAAATAAAATCAATACTAAACTCTGATTTCATTGGATTCTGGATTGTTAACGAAGAAGGTTCAAACCTGATAAAAGTAAGTGGTGATAAGGCTCCTGATTCAGAAGAGATAGATTTAATCACTAACGAAAGTTCGTTTCAACATCTTGTTGATACGAAAGAGCCATACTTTATAAATCATATTTATAGTGAGGATTTGGGTTTCTTTACGGACTTCTCAATTAAACATCGATTATCGGCAGAGATTTCAATCCCTCTATTTTCTGTAAATGAGAGAAGTTTGTTAATGAACAATATGAAAGTGCCTGAAGCTTCAGAGCTTTTCGCTACGATAGTTATTAAAAGGTCCATTCTTTTCTCTACTTCAGAGTTTGAACTTATCTCCAGATTAATAACTCAGACCGGATCTATACTTTGGAGACTCTATAAGAAAAGCATAAGTAAGTAGGAGTTCTTGTGAATGTCTTGCTAGTTATTGAAGGAACTTACCCCTGGTACAGAGGTGGAGTAAGTGAATGGATTTACCAATACATTCGAAATTGTTCAAATTTCAAATTTGACATTGTACAAATTGCTACGGACGAGTTTTTCGGGTTAAATCCAGAGAATGCCCTTTACCCATTACCTGAAAATATTAATCGATTTATACGAATCCCACCTCCTGAAATGGAAATTGACTGGGTGGAGGCATCAGGCAAGTGGTGGGCAAGTGTAAAAAGCGAGTATCAAAAACTAACATCTGATTATGACATTGTTCATGTTACAAATACTGGTTTTGCCGGATGGCTGGGCATTAAGCTTTCTCAAAGTCTTAATCTCCCGCTAGTACTAACAGAACATGCTATTTATTGGCTGGAGGTGCAAAAAGGAGCCGTTGCATTAGAATGTGGGTACAAAATTCCTGATCACGAAGATGGAAAGGAACAGGTTGTTCGTACCTTCAAAGAAATTGCACGCGATGTATATGAGCAGTCTAGCCAGGTAATAACTGTATCAGAGTGCAATATTGAATTGCAGGAACAGCTCGGTGGTAAAAATATAAAGTATATCCCTAATGGAATTCCTCGAAGTTGGTTGAATTATAATAAGGTGTCTGGAGAAGAAATGGTTTTGGGATGGGTGGGAAGATGCGCCGAAATGAAAAATCCACTACAGTTTTTTGAATTCGTGAGGCTTGCAAATGAACTTGGCATTAATGCAAAATTCTTGATGCTTTTAAGTGACGCTAATGAAAAGGAATTGGAAAAACAGGTTAAAAAAATGGCTAAGGGCTTTCCCTCAGTCACTTTGGTTTGGAACCAGCCATCTAAAGAGTATTACCACTTAATGGATTTTTTATTCATTACCAGTCATAATGAATCTCAACCACTGGTGATGTTTGAAGCCTTATCAAAAAAAGTACTTCCCGTTGGCAGAATAGTTGGGGATTTGACAGAGAGATACGGTCTTGTATTCGGTTCAGATACAACTGATGAAGAGATATTACAGGCTGTTATGAAGCTATGGCTCAACAAAACTGAATATTCCTCTTATTTAAATACCCGTTTTAAAACTGTAGAAGAGGCACATACATGGGAGAACATTTTTGCTATATATGAACACCTTTTCAGAGAAATATCCAACACTAATTTAGTAGTCAATTAAATGGCAAAGAAAAAGCCCATAGTGCTTTTTGGGACAGAAGGTTCTTATCCATTCAGTGGAGGAGGAGTTTCTACATGGGCGCATATCCTTTGTTCCGAGCTTGCCGAAAAAATAGACTTCTACATTTTTACTATTACTGGAAATCCTTTTGTAGAAAGTAGGTACAAGTTAACTGATAATGTCAAAAGGATAATCCATGTTCCACTTTGGGGGGTTGAGGAACCCGTTGAGTACTATGACGACGAAAAACCTTTTTCATATCAAATAGCTAAAAAAGCCCGAACAACTCCGGAAGTTGTAAAGCGTTTATACATGCCTCTGTTCAGGGACTTTATAAATATATTATTTGACCCTTTTCAAGATCCCAGGAGGATTGGAGAAATAATTTACGGGATGTGGAAATACTTTGACTTATACGACTATAAGTTAACGATGAGAGAACCAGGGTTATGGATCGAGTTTAAGTCAGCTCTTATGAATGAATACAAAGACACAGATCATACTTTTGGAGATGAGCCTAAAGTTTTTGATGTGACGTTTGGCATGCGTTGGTTGTACCATTTTTTGATGCCTTTAGCTTCACCTATTCCCGAAGAAGTAGATATTACACATTCAACACTTGCTGGCTTTCCTGCTTTGGTAGCCATAGCAGCCAAATATGAATATGGAACACCAAGTATTGTAACTGATCATGGGGTTTATATCAGAGAAAGACTTATTAATGTTGGTAGGGCAGATATGCCTTTTTTCTCCAAGAAACTCCTTGTTAATCTTGCAACAATGGTAACACGAGCTGTTTACTTTAATTCAGATCAGATATCGCCGGTAACCACAGCCAATAAGAAATGGGAGTTAAAATTTGAAGCACCGGAAAGTAGCATAGCTCCAATTTATAATGGGGTAGATACAGATATTTTTAAACCAACTTCGAAGCCAAGCCATACAGCTGATAAACCTACTGTTATAGCAGTAGCCCAGGTCTTCGCACTCAAAGATATTGAGACGATGATACGTACTTGCGATATCGTGAGAAAAGAGATTCCTGATGTCCAATTTATCGTGTATGGGAGTTTGGATGTTGACCCTGAATACGTTCAAATGTGCAGAGACCTTATTAAGGAACTGGGTGTTGATGATTATTTCAAATTTGGAGGATTTCATAATCAACCAAGTATGATTTTCAATGAGGGAGATATCTCTATTCTAACTTCCATTTCAGAAGGTTTTCCATATACAGTAATCGAATCAATGAGCTGTGGACGACCCGTTGTTGCAACGGATGTAGGTGGTATAAAAGATGCATTAGAAGGATGTGGGATATTGTGTAAACCAAGATATCCACAGGGAATTGCAGACGGAGTTATTAAACTGTTGACGGATACCAACTTGCGTTTAGAATTGGGAAAAAAAGCTCGCGAAAAAGTGTTAATCAATTTTACTACTGAAAAGTCAGTAGACGCTTACTATGAAGCATATAACAAGTTGTTGGAAAAGCCGAAAATCCCACTAAAGGACCAGATTCAAGAGAAATCTGTATTGGCCTTATTAGAAGAAATGAAGGAGGTCAATGAGCAAACAGCCTGAAATAGAAACTCAAAACCCATCTTTCGAAACGATAAAAGCCGAATTGGTTGATACCGTGTATAAATTGATTGGTAATCCAATAAGCAGTTGGGCTGTTGCTGCTACTATAGAGTCGTTGGGAATAAGAGATATTGATGCCAAGACTGATTATGGTTATGAAGACGTTTTTGCTTTAGCAGAGTATGTCTATGAGCAGGTTATTCTTAAGGTCAATGAAGAGAAAATAGATAAAGAAGAGAAAGTGAAGTTGGGTGACTTCAAAGTCACCATGAAGTTGTTCTTCAAGCATTACTCTGAAGGCCTTGTATTCACAATGCCTATGCTTTCTCAAATTGTTTCTGTTTTGATTTTCGAATATGCACTTTGGGCCTGGCTCGGTTTTAATGTAGCCCAGGCCACTGTTATTGCTTTGGGCACAATATCAGCATTTATAGTTACAGGTGGTTTCATTCAAATTATGGGCCGGTTTATTTCAAAGTATACCGGTGAAGGCAATTTCTATTTAGCAAGGGAGGCGATATATAAAGTTTTAAAAGTTGCTGTACCTACCGTTATTGCTTTTGTAATCCTGACGTTCCTTCTTAATTCCGTTCTTCCATTCTATCCGATGAGAATGATTGTTCTCTCATTGATATATATGGTATTGATTTCAGCTTTTTTATTAGTAGCTGCAATTCTTTTTGGTTCTGAACAACGTTCTATGATACTCTTTTCGATAGTATTTGGAACAGCTGTTGTTGTGGTTTTAATGAAATACTTAAGCCTTGGGGTCTATTTATCTCAGTGGATAGGTATTCTTACTTCAACTTTAGTAATGGGTCTTTATACTTCATTGTACTATCGCGTAAAGATTAGCTCGTTAAAGCAAGAGCTAATCAAGCAAACACTACCTGGAAAAGAGGTAAGCTATTACAATAGTTATCGCTTTTTTATCTACGGGTTTTGTTATTTCTCATTTCTGTTTGTAGATCGGATACTTGCATGGTCAGCTGGAACTCCGCCACCTGCCTATATTATCTGGTTTAATACTCCATATGAGCTTGGAATGGATTGGGCGCTTATCACTTTCGTGATTACGATTGCTATGCTCGAATTTAGCATACATGCGTTTTCAAGATTTATCATACCTGCACAAAAGAAGGTCTCAGCAAGTAATATGAAGTACTTTAATAGCTATTTCAGAAAATTCTATACTGCTCAGGTTGTACTGGTATTACTGGTGAATGTAGTGTCCATTATAGTAACCTACTATGGGGTTATGAGTTTACAAGGGTTTGAAGATCGGATACCTGAGATTAGAGACTTCTTTGAAAACCCTATTACAACAAAAGTATTCTGGTTAGCCTCCTTCGGTTATATCTTCGTTGTAATCGGACTACTGAACTCACTTTTCTTTTTCACTTTAAACCGGCCGGAGTTTGTAATGTATTCCATGATTGGATCTTTGGTCGTGAATTGTATTGTAGGTTTCGTTTGTAGCAGAACCTTTGGGTTTGAATACGCTACAATCGGACTAATAGTAGGAGCAATTACCTTCGCTGTTTCTACTGGTTTAATTGCACGTAGGTTTTTTAAACATTTGGATTATTTTTATTACTCTGCATATTGAGGTACATAATGATTAAGGACGTAAAAACATACTTAAATACCGTTGGACAGAGAATCTCAAAAGCATTTTCTGTTGAGGAGTTTGATACTGAGTCAGAACTTGAGTTTTGGTCCTTATCCGCTGAGCATATGTCCAGGAAAGAACCACCTACTTTTAAAAGTATTGTGGAATGGATTGATATTCTTTACAAAGCCCCGGTTCATATCGTCTATAAAAAGGTAGATGATGACCTGGTACTCTTTAAAAGAAGTGTTAATCCGAAGAATATAATTAAACAGAATAAAGAGAGTGACGAGCAGGCAGAACTTACAGATGTAGAAAAAAAGGTGATTAACGATTTTGAGCAGCAAGTTCAAAACCTTCAAAACAAGAAGAAATGGTATCCTGAGTTTCAAGAACACGGAGTTTCTTTACATTCCGTTGGTAGTTGTGAACATATACCTATTTACAGAAAGAACGGAGAAATTTGGGGAGTTTATATCGTTGGTCCGCACACAAAATGCCCAGAAGTAATAACTCCAAAGCTCTCTATCGTTGGAAGACTGCTTTCGATCTGGTTAATTCGATTAGAAAAAGAAGAAGACGGAACCAAGAAAGACTACCAGGTCAAAATGGAGGAAATTGTTTCCGAGTTAGGTTCCGGAGCTCTTAACACGGAAGCAATTTCAGGATTATTCCTGAGATACTTCTTACATGCCAACAAGAACGAGTCTGGCGGAGTATTCCAGTCATCAGAAGGAGGGAATAGCCCGGTAAGCGTAATTGGACTTACTGATGAACAAGTAACTTTTGTTAATAAAAGTGATCAGAATACACTTATAAAATCTGGTAACAAGAATGACATATTAGGTGCTTTTGATATGTATCCATTTAAGGGTGAAGGATCAGAAGGCTTTTTTATTATGCTCCAGTCTGATACCAATCAGGATGTAAGTACGAATCATCTTGCAGTAGAAATCCAGAGTTTATTTGGAAGGCTTTTCGACTTCAAAAATTTAAACTCTTCCTTTTCAGAGAGCCTGATAGAATCTTATTATTTCATGTTAAGAGCTTTTGAAATGAAGAGGGAAAAAACTCAGTTCCATACTCCAAGGCTAATGGCCTTTGTTGAAAAGTTTGCGATGGTGTTTGGGCTTGAAGAAGGAGAGACCGAGATCATAATGAAGACAGCCAAACTTCATGATATTGGGTATGTAGGTGCTCTTAGTGTCGAAACTGAACAAAGTATTGGCTCTGAACTGAACCATCCCCTAACAGGCTATAAACTGATTGATCAACTGCCAATTCACGATGATATAAAGAAAGGCCTACTTACGCATCACGAATGGGTAAATGGGGAAGGAACCCCATTCGGTATTGGTGCAGATGAAATCCAGTGGACTGGTAAAATCATCGGGATTTTTGAATTTATAGTCGATTTTATTGAAACTAACATAAACGATACCAGCAAGAGCGACGAAGAGTGGATTGAGCAATTATCAAAAAGTATCATAGAGCGCGCTGACAAGCAGTTCGACATGGTTATTGTTCCTACAGTTATACAATTGATACAGATGTTAGGATGGCAGAATTGCTGCAAACTAGGGGTTGACGTTTAGTCGTGAAGAGATTCATCTTTTTTGGTTCCATTACCATGCTTTTATTCCAATGTAAACCTATAAATACCCTTGAGAGAAACTCTCTTGTAAATAGCACACCGTTTGGTGTGTGTTATGCTAAGGTTACTCCTCAGCAAGTTTCTGAATATGAAATGGTAGTAATTGAACCTGACTTTTTCTCTAAACCGGAAATGGATGCGCTTAAAGCTACCGGAACAAAAATCATAGCATATACAACACTGGGTGAAATAGATCCGAACAGATGGTATTTCCCAATGATGGAAGCCAGGGGTTTTATTGGCATCAATCAGAATTGGGGGAGTTCCTATGTAGATCTTTCTGACTCGGTAAATAGATCCATAATACTAGATAAGGTTATCCCTGAAATTATAGTTAAAGGTGTTGATGGTATCTTTTTGGATACTATAGATGCAGTGGCTCCATATACAGAAAGGTCTTATTTAGAACCTTATATGGTTGAATTGATTAAGGAGATCAGGATCAGGTACCCTGAACTTATCATTATTCAGAATGCGGGCCTGTTTTTACTGGATGAGACAAATTCTTTTGTTGATGCAGTTCTTGTTGAGAGTATAGCGTCAGGATATGATTTTGAAAACCAGGAGTATTTAATCAGAGATTTAGCAGCATTCAACTCAAGAACGGAAATGTTACTGAGTGTAACTGATGAGTATGACCTGCCTGTTTTTCTAATTGATTTTTCAAATTCTAATGAGGGAACTTCAGAGATAAGACAGAGGCTGGATGGTTTGGGCTATCCTTACTTCATAAGTAATATAAGTCTTACAGAGCTCCCAGAAGATCCAAAATTGGTTTCAAATAAGGTGGAGAAATAAGGTTATGCTTTACTTTTTCCAATCCTTATTTGCAGTATTCAGGGTAGTATTATGTTTTTATCTACTCTTTGGGGTATTGGCTCCATTCTTTTTACCACGGATCAAAAATGAGAAGATACTTGAAAAGCTGATTTACTCATGGGTTGGTTTGGGTGGCTTAATAATTGCTGATGTCCTGGTTCTTACAATTCTTGGTCTCTATGATTTCATTAGCCTTGTTTTTACTCTTTTTGTAATACCGCTTCTTCTTTATGTGTCTTTAAATCTAAGCAAAGGACTTAGTTTTAGTCAGGTTTTTAAAAGGATCGAGCAGGGGATTGTTTCAAGACAGGTTAAGCTTTTAGAAACCTTCTCTTTCAGTTCAAAAAATTTAAAGTCTAAGTTCAATAAGCCAAATCTCTCCAGGGATATCATTTCGCCACAGGTAATAGCATTTGTAATTGCCTCTGTTGGTGCTATTATCAGGATTATTCCCGCACTCAGAAATTCTGCTCCATTTAGTAGATCCTGGTACTATGATTTAACTTCGGTGAAGGCGCTAAGTCTACAACAGTTTTTTGATGTTTTCCCAGAACCAAAAGGAATGCATGTTATCGTGCATGTTTTTAGTACGCTTACCCAGGTACCTCCTGAAATGATACTACATATTTTGGGAGCTCTTACCAGTTTCTTCCTGGCAATTTTGATCTATTGGATTATTGAGGTTATTACAGAGTCAAAAGTGCAGATAGCTTCTCTTTTTGGAATGGCAGTTTATGCACTAACACCTGCGTTGTTACTTCCGATTTCGTTAGATACTGAAGTTGAAGCAAACTCACTTTCCTTAGCGCTTTGTTTTGCTCTTCCTACATGCGTGTTCTATTTAAGGAGAATGAGAGGAGATGAAAAGTCGACATGGTTTTTTATTGGAATGGGGATAATAGCCACAGCACTTACAAATCTATTTGTATTTATAATGGTGCTTTTCCCGGTTCTTTTCTTTGGTCTATTCACACTACCTGGTAAATTCTATTTTAAGAGGTTATTAACTGCACTATTTTATGTAATCCTGTTCTACATAGTTGCCTTAATACCATATACGATTGTGTGTATTATCAATGAAGTTGATCCATTCGTTTTTATTCAACAGCAGTTATTCAATACATTAATTTTTAGCTATTTCCCAAGGTTGATAACTGAGCTTGAAGTATTAAGTACGTTCTATATGTGGATCAGCTTTGCATTAATACTTGTTTGCGGGTTTAAAGTCTTTTACCAGAAAGAGGAGAATAAGAAGGAGTTTGTATTCCTGATTTTTTTCGCTTTAGTGGCTTATACCTATACACCATACTTTCAATATTCATATATTTTCGTTGATCCGGATCAGTTAAACCCGTTTTATGCAGTAATTATTTGTTTCTTTTTAGGTATTGCTTTCAAAACTATATCCGGGGTATTAGCTCCTCTATTTAAAGAGAAGGTTGAGGTCAAGAGGTATGTTAATTATGGGTTAGCATTTACTTCCTTAATAGGCCTTATCATCATACAAAATGGTATTGTTGTGAGCAGAGTACTTCCACAAACTTTGCCAAATGGTTTCTTCAATGCATATTACTCTATTGTGAATGAACGAATACCATACACGTATGCTACTGTAGGGCCAGAGATTGACAGGGAGTTAGCTCAGAATCGACATTATTTTATGAACTATGATTTCTTTCTGGACAATTATGGCACCATCGATTCCTTATATCAGGAATATTTGTTAGTTCCAAGAGCTGAAAGAGAAACCAAAGAAGTGCCACCAGCTAGTATCTTTCTTTTCCTGGAAAAACCACCATACTCTTTAATTGAGCAAGGTATTTTGTATGATGCTTTTGGAACTATGAGCGACATGCAACAATGGATATCCTCTTTCTCAGAATTGGAAGGAAGAACGATGGAAATATATTATGAAAGTGACGATGCCATTGTTTATGAGATCATAAACAGAGAAAGTGAATCAGACATTGGTAGCATATTAATGAATATTTGGGCAATCAAAGAAGATGGTTAGAGCAAGTTCATTAATAAGGTATACTATGCTAATGGTGGTTTCTATTAGTTTTCTGAGCTGTGACTTTACCAATGAAGTAAATTTTACGCCTTCCAGGTTTATTGGACAGGATCCACTTGTGCTGCTAATAAAACACCGGCAGGATGAATATAGCAGTGAAGTATCCGACCAGGTAACACAAGCTCTTTCTTATGCCAAGATTCCAGTTGAAACAATGGATCTTGGTTTGTTATCCGAAGATTTTACTATTCCTGGCTCGGTCAGGGTAATCGCAGTTACAACATTTTTAGTAAGTGAATTGAATACGAGAGAAATTCAGGAGTTTACAAGGTTTGTAGCTAGCGGAAATGTTGTAGTTTTTTTAGGGCCTGTTACGTTTGATGACTTTGCATTTCTACAAGGTATTAACCCGTTTTCTGAATATGCATTTGATAGTCTCTCAACAGGAGTGTTTTTTCTTGACGATGTATTTCCAGGGCATAACGGGAGATCGTACAAACCAGAAGTTGGCACTCCTCATAAAGGTATAACACAAGACCAATTCACTAAGCGTGTAAAAGTACATGCAAGTGCTGGGTCGGATCTGGATTATCCATTATTACTAAGTAATGAAGTAGGATTAGGGGAAGTAATAACAGTGAACAGCTTTGCACTTAATGAGAAGTTGTATAGAGGTATGGTTTTTTCTTCTATTCTTAAAGGGTTACAAGGCCTTCCGTATAGTGTAGCTAATGTAAGTACTATTTTCCTGGACGACTTCCCTGCACCACTTTATAATGAACAACTTGCGCCAATTGATGAAGAATATGGGATGACACATGCTGAGTTCGTATCAGATCAATGGTGGCCTGATATGCAAGCTTTTGCGGATACCTTTGATATCGATTATTCAGCGATGACGGCTTTCAATTACAATGCTAAAGTAGTTCCTCCATTCGATTTTAATGAATGGACATTAGGTAAAATAAATATTGATGGCCGGCAGGTTGATGGAAGTATATATCTTGCTAAGAATATAGCTGAAGGCCGACATGAACTGGCATTTCATGGTTACAATCATTTTTCACTATGGCTGGAGGATTGGGATAATGTAAACTTTATGGCTAATTCAGTATTGGCTGCAAGAAAGCGTTGGCGGATTGATGGTTTAGGTGACTTACCTGTTACTTATGTGCCGCCTACAAATTATATCGATTCAGTAGGGATTTCGGCTATACTTAAAGGAATGCCAAGCATTAGGTATATGTCTTCATTATATCTCGGAAATATAGAAGATGGAGAAGGCAGAGAGTTTGGTTTTGATCCCTATGCTCCATATAGACTTTTTAATTATCCCAGGAGTGCTAGTGGATTTACAATGGAGGATAATTCGCTCTTTGACCAACAAAGCCTGCAAGTTCTTACCGGAATCTGGAATCATTTTATTCATCCTGATGATGTATTCCAGGTTGAGCAAAGAGAAGAGGATGGTTTTAAAAGTCGAAACCCACTTAAACTGGGATGGAAGTCTCACCCGGTATATGGTTATGGGCTATATCATGAAATGAGAGAAAGGGTTCTATTTACTAAAGAACGTTATCCTCTGACAAGATTTCTTGCAGCGGAAGATGGTGGTGCTGTTACAGAAGACTGGACAAATATTTTTGTAGGCTTTGAAGAAAAGGATGAAACATACTCCTTATTAACAGAAAGCAGGGCAGGGTATGAGAAGAAGTCAGAATTAAGTGATGAAAAGTTTTGGTTCAGCTATGTGAGTGAAGAGAATAAGGATAGCTTTGAAGCATCTCTGATACAACAGGAATTAACTTATGAGTCTTCAAGAATATGGGATGGCTTTTTGTTTCAATTTTCTTCAGAAAAAGATTCGCTTTCTTTTCCCAACCTTAGAAAGTCAGCAATACTTGATCCGCAGTTTGTACAGGCGAGAATTGGAGAAACGGTTGAAAAAGGAAGGCTATACCGAACAACATTGAATGAAGATTATGCAGCCCTCGTGGGCATTTCTACTATTGAATCAGAGTACGTTGATACAAGATATGAAGATGCTATTAGAGCGTATAATCGTAGACCAGATAATAGAAAAGTACAGGAAGACCTGATTACGTTGAGTATTGAATTTGGTGATGTTCTTCGGGCTATTACTATACTTGAAAGGCGTATGCTTGCCAGTCAATCCTGGTCTCAAAGCGATATTGAAAGGTTATTTTTGTTTTATGGTTGGGAAGACCTCCCGAATCAGGCAGAGAACTTTTTAGAACGGCTATGGTTGAGATACCCATCATCCGAAGTAATTGATGTAAAGAACTACGCTGTTACTTCAATGGGTTTGTACAGTGAAGAATTTGTATTGAGGTGGCTTGAGAGGGAAAGAAGTTTTAAACCAGATGATGAAGCCCTTTCTGTTAGATATACAAGGTTGATAGAAAACGAAGAAAACTGGCCAGTTGTAAAAAAGGAGCTTAGAAGGCTTTTGAGTCTTTATCCCAGAAGCGATTCGTTGTATGCCTATACATTGCAGCGGTCATTTTATTATGAGAAGTCTGATAGTTCTACATCTTTGGTTGAAGAATTCCCAATAGCAGCTCACGATCAAATTGATGTGTTTGCCAGTAACCTGGCGTTCTACTATGGCTACGATTTTAAGAATTACTCACGGGCTTTATACTGGGCGAACAGGGCAGAGGGCTTTGATGAAAAGATTAAACTGCAGTGGTTATCTGAAATGAACTTGTATTCTGAATTTCAAAAAAAAGCTGACCAGTTGTTATTGGAAAACCCAGATGACGATAGTTTGCGTACCTTAATAGGTACCCAGCTTTATTATGAAGGTTTTACTGACAAAGCAATGGAAGTATTATATCCTCTTTTTGTTAATAAATCGAGTGATAATACTGTAGCAGGCTCATTAATGAATAGTGAAATTTCCTACATGACTTATGAAAGGAGAAAAAAGTTATATAGGAAATACCCTTCATTTTTTAGCCAGAGAGAATTTAACAGGCTGTACTCAGAATATCGTTGGTTCGAAGGCACCAGGCTTTCTCTTTATGGAGAATTCAGAAATGATAATTTTGATAATGTATTTGCCAGGTTTGGTGCATCTTCACAATTTGGAGATAGGAAAAATATTGCACACCTGGTAAAAATTGAAGATCTGTATTTTGAGAATTCTGGAGGAGATGGTTCAACACAGAATAACTTTGTTGGTGCAGGATATGAATTTCAAAAAAGATCATCAGATCAATCTACTGAATACAAAACGGGGCTTGGGTTATACTCCGGCAGCAGCGAGGTCTTAGGAGAGGGCTTTGCTTCAATATCTTACTCCTATGACTCTACCTTTACTTCAGGAAGACTTTATTTTGGTCCCGTACTTACGAATGCTGCAATCGACAATAACTATTACAAAACTCAACTCGAAGCTTACAGAGAGGATATTTGGGGTAAGGACAGCTTTACAACTTCATTATCGGGTGTGGCAAGATACTATACAAATTCAGTATTTGAATACGAGTTTACCGGGCGTTTATATCTCCAGCCATTTAAACAAAAAATTCGCTTAAGACCAATTGCTGAACTAGCCTGGGCTGATGCAAGTGATAGTTTCCTTTCAGGTATACCTTATTATACACCGGACCAGTTCTTTTCAAAAGGAGTTGGTTTTGATTTAAGATATCGAAACCCTGATAATTTCGATTTTTTGAGTTTACTTGAACTCGAAGTAATGGGTAAGCATGAAACTACGGATGGTTTTTACGGAACTGGAAGAATCCAATTTCAAAATAAATTCAAGAAATACTGGGAAATCAGGGTGGGTTCAGAAATTTCAACAAGTCAGATTTATCGTTCCAATAGATTTTTCTTTACACTATCTTATTACCTGGATCCAAAACCAAAAATGGATAAACAAAACTAAAGTATTTTCGTCATAGGAAAGATGAAGTTTTTCAAAACACATTTTGAATGGATGGCTTTTTTAACTGGCCTGATTTTGATGGCAAGTATGAGCCCTTCTGATACTGGATTATCATTTTGTTTATTCGAAAGGTTGGGAGTGTCTTTTTGCCCAGGAGAGGGACTTGGACATTCTATTTCATATTTATTTCGAGGTGAGTTTAATGAAGCGTTACAGGCGAATCTTATGGGACCGTTTGCCGTACTTATCCTCGGCTTAAGAATTGGATCGATTTGGAAGGACATATATAAAGAACAAAGAAAGGATTTAAAGGAGTACTGATATGGCAAAAGTGATGAGTTATGTACCACAAGCTGAAGGCGACGAAGCTATATATTTAAACAAAATGTTTTCGGAGATGTCAGACGAAGAGATTGCAAATTTCTCGAAAGCATATAATGCCAGGAGAAAGGATTCTCAAACAATCTTACTTCTTTGCTTGATAGGTTTCTTCGGTGCAGCAGGAGTTCACCGAATAATGATTAACCAGGTAGGGATGGGGTTGCTTTATTTTTTTACTGCAGGTCTTTGCCTTATAGGTACAATCGTAGATTTAGTAAACTATAAGGATCTGACCTTTCAGTATAACAGAGGCGTGGCAATGGAAATAAAGTCAATGATCTAATAATTCAGATCATCTTCATCTCTTTTTATTAAGACTGAAGATTCTATTCACATTAAAGCCGATTCTAAAGTCGCCTTCGAAAAAATCGTTTGTATTCCGGGCAATTAAATGCTGCTCAGTAAACCATCTTCCTGACATAAGGAACATTTGGAACACATGACCGCCTGTTTCGATTTCGTAGGCAATAGCGAGATGATTTTTTGTTCCTTCTGTTCGATCTCCAATTACCGGGAGGTATTCAAAAGTCAGAGAGTTTCGTTCAGACAATTTCATCCTTCCTGCCAAACCCAAGGCGTAATGAGTATTTTCCGGAGCAGTAGCGCCTGCAGTTTCAATCACAACAGTATTAAAATGGGAAATCATTGGTGCGACTTGAAGGGTAAACTTCTCATTAAATTGCCTTGCAATCATTATTGAAGCAAAGAAATTCATTCGTTCGTTAAAGGTGAAGTCTTCAATTCTATTATCTTCCTGGGTATTAATGCCCCAATCTCCTTTAATGGCCACTTCTACGGGTACTTTATCTGATTTAAGTTGTCTTAGAAGAGTGTATTTAAATCTTAAGTCAACATTATCTTCAACACTGGTTCTACCAATCCCTAATGTGAGCTTATCGGTTACACCATAGTCTATTCCCAGACGAACGGCAGCTCCAAGATCTAAGCCATAGAAGTCTTCTAAACCACCGCTAACTAACCCAAAATTATGCATAATCATACTATTCAGGTTATTAGCTTCCAGGTTAGTAACAGTACTCATGCCTGCAACTGAACCGATTAGGAATAATTCTTCAATTGGTCCATCCTGTACAGCTCTCGTTCTTTGCATTTGAGCAAAAACGATGCTTGTCCCACATCCAATAATTAGTAAAGTAAAAATGATTCGTTTCATCTTAGTTTCCCTCTTCAGTTACAAGCTTTAATATGGCATTGATTTCGATTTCCTGTTCCTCATCTACTTTTATAATCAAAAGTCGGGGAGGTTCAATTTCATAGTCGCTAAGATTTAAGATCCAGGCGGCTTTTACAAGTAGGTCATCACCAGTTTTTGTTAGGGTTCCGTCAATTTCGACTTCTTTTTCTTTTCCATGAATTTTGAACGTTCCTTTTACAGTCACTGCTTGTTCCTGAGACGAAGAAGGGTCATAGTTACTTAACTGCCCAAAGAATTCTGCAAAAGGATAATCCTTAGTCTCAAGTGTGATACGCATATCCTTATCACGTTTTGCGTTTCCTGTATCCAGCGTTTCTAAATCTATATAGAAGTCAATGGTGTTTTCATCGAGATTTACCTGGCCAACAAGATTCTCAGAAGTACCCGTAAAGTTATGTAGGGGCACGCTGGATGTAAATTTTGCAGTACCTGTTTCAGTATAAAATGTTTGAGCGTCTACATTTAAAAAGGGCACAAAAAGTAAAAGAGTACAAAGTATTTTTTTCATAGCATTAATTATTTAGTGCGCCTTCATTAATCCAGGCTTTGATAGTTTCAATTTGATTGCCAGATAGTGTTCCACCCTGAGGCATTCGGGTACCGAAGTCTGGGTTTGCTTCTATTTTATCTACCAAACCACTGGCAGCTGCATCTCCCGGAACAACAAGATTAGTTCCATAGAAATTACCATTGCTCGTTATCAGGCTTTGATAAGAGCTGAGGTTTACACCACCGCTATTTCCATGACAACTTGTACAACTTGCATTGAAAATGGGTTGTACATCATTTATATAGCTTACATTGGTTTGAACTTCCCCTGAAGTATCCTCTACATTATTCAAACAAGAGATTCCCAGGATTCCAACAAAAACAGGTAGAAATAGTACTTTTTTCATCTTATCGTATCGGTTCATTAATTTATCTTGATGGTAGCTTTATTGGCTAAAACTATACCCCTATTAATATTAAGTGGTAAACACCACTAAACAAATAATGCATAAACAAAGCTAAAATATTCATGATAGCAAGAGATTTTTCGATTAATCTGCTCAAAAAGTATATAGAATCTGAGAGCTTAAGTCATCACAGTTTTATGGTTGCCAAAGCGATGGAGGCCTATTCTACTCATCTCGGGAAAAGTGAAGAGGAGATAAACGATTGGTGGACAGCTGGTTTACTTCATGATCTTGATTGGGAAAAGTTTCCAGATGAGCACCCAAATAAAGCAATCAATGAAATCTTACCCGAGTTTGGATACTCGGAGAATATATTAAACGCGATTAAAGCTCATGCTCCTGAACGTACTGGAAAAGATCCCGAAACAGAAATAGAACGTTATTTATTTGCGTGCGATGAAATTTCAGGGTTTATGCACGCTGTTTCTCTTATGAGGCCAACAGGGTTCGAAGGGATGAAAGTAAAATCGGTTACAAAAAAGATGAAAACTCTTAACTTTGCAGCCAATGTGCCTCGTGAAGATCTCAAGCTGGGAGCTGAGCTAATTGATAAAGAACTTTCAGAGCATATCACTTTTTTGATCCATGTTTTCTCAAAATAAATCTACAGGTAACATTTCAAAAAAAAATAAGTCTTAGTAAAAATAAAATTATTCTTAATCGTCTATATTGAAAAGAAAAGTTACGTGATCAAAAAGGTGAATCTATTTTTTAGGGTATTGGTATTGCTCCTGGTTTTACAAGGAGGGAATGCTGCACTAGCACAAGATGCGAACACTCTGTTGGTCACAGAAACAGCACTACAGAATGACGGTATTATTTCTCTAACAGATCAGTGGTTGGCTAAGGCAGGAGATGATTTTAATTGGCTTAGTAATGATTTTGATTCTGATTCATGGAGCACCGTAAATACCAGGTTATATAAAGATGATGTTGAGACTCTGAGCTGGAACGGTTTTGGTTGGTTTAAGACTAAAATACAAGTTGATTCAAATCTTGTTGGTAAGCCTTTATTGCTGAAGTTCGAGCATCACTTTGGTGCTTCCCAGGTTTACCTGGACCAGGATCTACTATTCAGAATTGGGAGTTTTTCTTTAATTAAGGATGAATATGTGCCTTTAAATGATGCTAACCCAAGGATCATTCAGTTTGATGATACCGGAGTACATACAATTACAGTAAGATTCAGTAATCATGATGCTGATAAATATCTTGAAGCAAACTTAGTACCTGGCTTTGAATTAGCTATCGTTGATTATGATTACTACCAGGAACAATCCATTTCAAGTCAGAACAAGGAAAGAACTAAGATTCTCATATTCCTGGGTATTCTTGCATCGCTTACTATTGTTCACTTCCTGTTTCTGATATTCTATCCTGCTGGGGAAAAAAACTTTTACTTTGTACTCGTTGCAGCAGGAGTGACTTCTTTTTCACTTTTTTATAATCTTTCAGAATTAAGCGCAAATCCTGATTTAATATTACAAACCCAAAAGGTTATTCATATATCATGGGTTATCGCTCTTATTGGATTACTTCGGTTTGCATATTCCTTTCAAAGGAACTCAACACCGATTTTGCTTAAGGTATTACTAGTATTGGGATTATTGATAGCTTTCTTAAGCATTATGGGCTGGGTAGAAATTGAACAAGTGAGATCGATATTTACTACCATTGTTTTTATAGACGTGTTCAGGCTTTATCTAAATGCCAAATTCAAGCTTAAAAACCAGGTTGATATTCTTTTTATTGGCTTCATCTCATTCATTGCTTTGGTGATCTATTCCCAAATGGGCAACTTTACTTTCACAGCTGTAGACTATCCATATTTTCAGAACTTGTTAGCCATAACGGTTCTCGTATTCTCTGTATCGGTTTATTTATTAAGAGATTTTGCAAAGGCACAAACCAAGTTAGAATACAAGCTTCTTGAAGTAAAGCATTTATCTGAACGTTCAATTGGGCAAGAACGAAGAAGCAAAGAGAAGGAGATTGAACAAAAAATTCTGGAAGCTGAAAATCTTAGAAAAACGGCTGAATTAGAAGAAGCAAGAGCACTCCAGATTTCTATGCTGCCTACACAAATACCTGACACTGATTACTGGGATATAGAAGCCTATATGGAAACTTCGCAGGAAGTAGGTGGAGATTATTATGACTTTAGTGTTTCTCAGTCTGGTGAACTCACAGTAACACTCGGTGACGCTACTGGGCATGGAATGAAAGCAGGTATTATCGTAGCAACTGCAAAGAGCTATTTCCACTCTCTTGCAAACAAGTCCAATAATGTTGAAATAATCAGGAAAATGTCTGCGGGTATAAAAAATATGGACATCAAAATGATGTACATGGGCCTGATGCTTTTAAAGTGCAATAAGCATTCTGTTAAGTTCACCTCAGGTGGAATGCCTCCGGCTTTGCTTTATAGAAGTGCCACTCAAAAAGTTGAGCTTGTGTTATTAAAAGCAATGCCATTAGGAAGCAATATTGATTTCCCATACCAGGAATTAGATTATGAGCTGGAATCAGGTGATATTTTTCTTTTAATTAGTGATGGTTTAATGGAGCTTTTCAATGCTGAACGGGAGCAGTTAGGAATGGATAGAGTTTCTGAACAATTGCTTAAATCTTCAGATAAAAGCTCTAAAGAAATAATAAAAGATATTCAACATCTTCAAAAAAACTGGTCAGGGAATTGTGACCAGGAAGACGATGTCACAGTTATGGTACTTAAAGCCAAATAACTTACTCGTATCTGGTATTGTTTACAGACTAAAAAAATATTCTGTTTTTTGTAACTATTCATTATTTGAGAAGTAGTTAGTTAAGATGAGTCTTTAACATTCTTGAAATCAATAGCCCTATGAAATCAAAAATTGTTCTTTCCGTATCCCTCGCATTAATCATTGCATGTTCTGGTTTTGCACAAGAAAAAGAGAAAAAAAGAAAAGATGATATGAAGCTAATCTATTCCAGCTCATGGGATTGCTTCTGTGATAATACTAATATCACGCATAACAAAAACAGAGGTTACAGGAATTACTATAGCAAAGTTTATCACGACTATGGAATAGAAGAAGAGCTGGATTTCTTTTCCCAGATTGGAGCTAACCCTGCAATTTATGGCTTCTCTCCGGAGGTACAAGCGATTCACTTTAATAGGGTGAATGGTTTATTTCTCGGAATTGATTCAGAATTTGATGATTTCCTGGATGATATTCTTGAAATCGATAATCTTGATTTCCAGGGGCTAGTTGGGTATTCCTTTGGGCAAGATGAATGGCAATATCAAATAGGGGTTGAAAAACCAATTGGAAGACGTACCAGGATTGGTGCTGATTATCATAATGTAGCTAATACAGAAGATAGTTGGAGAAGTGGATTAACCGAGAATACGATTTCAAGCTTAGTTGCAGGTTACGATTTTCATGATTATTTCAAATCTGAAGGGTATAGTGTGTACGGCTCGTATAGGCTAGGAAGAAAAACCTACCTTGGTTTAAGCTATAATGTTGACAATCTAAGCTCTCTTGACGCTGTAACAGAGTATAATATCTATGGAGAGGGAAATATTTTTCGCCCAAATCCGGTCATTGATCCCGGGTTCGATAAAATTTACCAGGAAAGCATTGGCTTTAGTATTAATGTTAACCCCAGGTTATATTACATAGCAAACAATTTATCTACCTCACTTGCAGTACGAGGTGAAATTGCCAACCTCAAAAAGACTTCGAATGATTTCTTTTTCAACAAATACATTGTTGAAACTAAATCTATGCTTAGACTCGACAGAAGTACCTTTTTGAAATGGAGAGTAATGGGTGGTGCTGTTACAGGAACAGCGCCGGAATTTAAGCAATTTGCACTTGGTGGAATCGGAAGTATGAGGGCAACCGATTACAAAAGTCTACAGGGGAATGCAATGGTATTAAGTAACGCAGAGCTAATACTAGGTAAGCATTCAGATTTAGATGTAGGATTTTTTGAAATAGATGGGCTTTATCTTTCATTCTTCATCGATTCGGGATGGTCAGAATTTAATAATGACTTAAACTCGACATTAGATCCTACTACGGCTTTTAATAACTTTGCGCTATCCGATCTGACTCATAATGGAGGAATCGGATTAGGAAGTGATATGTTCAGAGTGGAAGTCGCAAAACCGCTGACAGGAAGCGATGGGTTTACTGCCTTTTGGATTCGTTTAAACCCAAGTTTCTAGATCATATTTGAAGCTTTAGATCGGGCCAAAAGAACTTGATTTAAAGTCATTTCAGTTTTGATATTTAATGCCGGCTACCCTTATCTTTGGCTTCCCGAAAAGCCAAAGTGGCGGAACTGGTAGACGCGCGCGACTCAAACTCGCGTTCCTAACGGAGTAGGGGTTCGATTCCCCTCTTTGGTACAAAAAAAGCCCTGATAGATATCTATCAGGGCTTTTTTATTAGATATAGTATTTTGGAATTATTTGTATCCACTTGGATTTTGTGACTGCCATCTCCATGAATCTTCACACATTTCATCGACGTTCCGAGTAGCTTTCCAACCCAATTCTTTTTCAGCTTTTGAAGGATTCGAATAACAAGATGCAACATCACCAGGTCTGCGCTCTTTTATGACGTAGTGCACTTCTTTTCCCGATGCTTTTTCAAAAGCTTTAATCATCTCAATTACACTAGAGCCACTGCCGGTCCCAAGGTTGTAAATCACAAGCCCTGGTTTAGTTTCTAATTTCTCCAGAGCGCTCAAATGACCTAAAGCTAAATCAACTACATGAATGTAATCTCGGACACCTGTGCCATCTACTGTAGGGTAGTCATCTCCAAATACCGAAAGCTGCTCCAGTTTACCAACTGCTACCTGTGATACATAAGGCATCAAATTATTTGGAATACCATTGGGGTCTTCACCAATAAGTCCGGATTTATGAGCACCTACCGGATTGAAATATCTCAGGATTGCAATGTTCCAGTCTTCATCTGATCTATACAGATCTTTGAGTATATACTCGATAAAAAGTTTGGTCCTGCCATATGGATTTGTTGCAGAAACAGGAAAGTCTTCTGTAATAGGAACAGTCGTTGGATCTCCATAAACAGTAGCAGAAGAACTAAAAACAAGATTTTTAACTCCATATTTCATCATGACTTCGCATAACACCAATGTACTATCAAGATTATTTTGATAGTACATCATAGGTTTAGCTACAGATTCTCCAACAGCCTTATAGCCGGCAAAATGGATTACAGACTCAATCGAGTGTTTTTGAAAAACCTGCTCCAAAGATTCCTTATTTATGAGATCGAAATTATAAAAGTGCGGCTTTCTACCTGTAATTTGCTGAACCCTCGTAAGAGATTCTGTACTGCTATTCGAAAGGTTATCTACTACCACAACATCCTGTTGTTCTGATAGTAATTCCAAAACAGTATGACTACCAATATAACCAGCACCACCAGTTACCAAAACCGACATATAATCCTCTTTTTTTAATTTTACCTAACCTACTATAAAAATAAAAAAAAAGCCTCTTTAACTTTCGTTAAAAGAGGCCTGGAGTTCAGACTATGCCAGTAGTCCTAGAAAATAAACGGCAAAAGTACGAATAGAGTATTATTTAATTATCCATTATATGGAGTGAGGTTAAAACTAAAAGTAGTACCCTGGTTTAATACGCTTTGAACCGAAAGTTTTGAGCCATGAAGCTCAAGAATTTTCTGAGCTATTGATAATCCCAGGCCAACTCCTGAACCTGAAGTTCGGCTTGCATCAGTTTGATAAAACCGATCAAAAATTCTCGATATATGTTCTTCAGGGATTCCTACCCCGGTATCAGAAATTTGTACACTTATTCTGTTATTAACCCTGGTAGGAGTGATGGTAACTCTTCCTCCTTCAGGAGTGTTCTTAATGGCGTTATCAACAAGATTTGATATAGCACGCTCCATTAGAGCAATATCAGCGTTTATTAAAGCGAGGGGTTTGTTAGAAAGTACAGCCTCTAGAGATATTTGTTTGGCATTAGCCTGTGGTTGGAACTGTGCAACAACATCCTGGGCTAAATCGGCAATCGAAACAGGTTCCAGGTCTGGCTGTACATTTTTTGCGTCCAGTTTAGATAATTCAAACAGCTCAGAAATCAAACCGCCTAGTTTCTTGGTATTTCTAAGAACAATATCCAAGTATTTGGTTCTGTCATCATCTGTTAATGTCCCTTCCTTCTGAAGAATCGTTTCTAAATAACCCTGGATGGAAGCAAGAGGACTTCTCAGGTCGTGAGATACATTAGCTACTAATTCTCTTCTTAGTTTATCTACTTGTTTGATTTCGTCCATATTTGCAACCAGTGTGTCAGCCATCTGGTTAAACGATGAACCAAGTACCCCAATTTCATCTTCTGAAGATACAACCACACGTTCTTCTAGTTGACCGTGTTCAAAAGCTACTACAGTGGCAGACATATCACGAAGACGGTTAGTTAGCCATCTAAAAGATAACAGGCCTACGAGTAGTGTCCCTATCAACATAATGCCCAGGCCAATCATAGAATTCTTGATAATGTAACTTTCGGCTAGCATAGCTGCAGTCTCATCATATAGTTTACCGGCAAGAATTACATAAAGGTAACATTCTGACTCACCCATAATTTTAATAGGAGCCACAGAAAATGGTTTTTTAATTGTAGGATTAAGAGGATCTTGTCCAAGTATGGGTAATTCGGCACCACTCATATAAAGATCAAGTGGTTCGGTTTCAACAAAACCGATTTTAAGTTCAGAGTCTTTCTGTTCTCCAAGGAATGAACCTTTTATCATTCCATTTGAACCAAGCAAATAAATATCAACCTGGGGATTAATTCCTTGCAGGTACTCAATTTTCTTTTGGATGCTGTCGGCTTCAATTGCGTCATTTAAATAAGGCTGGAATTCAACAGCCATATCTCTGGCAATGTTCACATTTACTTTCTGACGGGTTTCCTCAACAAACATAAGAGAAGAACTGATACCCAGGTAGGCGAGCGAGCCACCAAGGAATAAGATCAGCACAAGAAAAACAACAGAGATTTTAGCGTAGAAACTGTTTTTTAAGAAATTCATGTTAGTCCTCATTTAGCTCAGTGAATCGGTAACCAACGCCCCAAACAGTCTTAATATATTCTGGGTTAGATGGATCGTTCTCAATCTTACTCCTGAGCCTGTTGATATGTGAGTTTACCGTATGGCTGTAACCGTTGTACTGATAACCCCATACAATATCCAGGAGTTGTTGCCTGCTATAGGCTCTGCCAGGATTGTTTGCAAAGAGTAGTAATAGATCAAATTCTTTGGAAGTTAATTCCAGTTGATTTGACTCCAGTTCAACCATTCGTTTATTCGGGTAGATGACAAGCTTATCAAACTCAATATTCTCATGTATTGAATTGTCCACTTTTTTAGTGCCTTCAGATCTTCTAAGGAGTGCTTTTACTCTGGCAGTAAGTTCACGGATGCTAAAAGGTTTAGTGAGATAATCATCAGCTCCAAATTCCAGTCCCATGATTTTATCAACTTCTTCAGCTTTAGCAGTCAGCATAAGAATAGGAGTGGTAGAATCTTTCGACCTGATATTTCTACAAATCTCAAGTCCATCCATACCTGGTAACATTATATCGAGTATTATGAGAGAGTAAGATTGACTTTGAGCTTTCTCAAGAGCTTTGAGACCGTTAAAAGATTGTTCAACAGTGAAGTTTAGATCCGTGAGTTGAATTTTAATCAACTCTGATAAATCAGTGTCGTCTTCGACAATAAGAATAGGATGTTTGGGAGCTTGCATAGGTTTTATTGTTAGCTCCATAGATAGTCACCAATTTTTTAAAAAGTGTCACAAAAAAATAACATTTAGCTCTCGGCAGAGATATCTCTTAATTCTTTACAAACCTGCATACATATAGAATCCATTTTTTTTGATGATTCTTTTAGATCAGATTCGGGCTTTGTTTCCCAGATAAGAGTTTTTGCATGCTCATATTCTTCAATAATGAGCCCTAACCCAAGCATTTGGGCTACAGGTTTAATTTTATGACCTGCTTTTCTGAAATTTACCTCATCTCTTTGGAGAAGGAAGGTTCTGTAGTTCTCTTGAAACTCAGTGAATGATATCAAGGCCGCGTCAGCGAACTCTGTGATATATTTTGTCTCTCCATAAAGCATTTCTGTTAAAGAAGAGAAATCAACTAACTTTTCGTTTTTACCCAATGTTTTTCTATTCGTTGACTGGTTTTGAGACAAAATGAGGTGTTGGTCTTCCCTCAGTATTTACATGAACAAATACTATTTCGTCAATCGTAATGATAATTTTCTTTTCAAATTTAGTTCTTACTTCACACTTAATTGTAACTGAGGTAGTACCAAATCTAACAGTTTCCATACCAATCTCAACTACTTCACCTAATTTAGCCGAACTAACAAAGTTAATCTCCGACATGTATTTGGTTACAATATTCACATTACCCAATTGGCATAAAACAAAAATAGCTGCTTCTTCATCAATCCAACTCAAAACAGTACCTCCAAATAAAGTACCGTGAGCATTTAAATCCTCGGGTTTAATCAGTTTTCTACTAAAGAATCTCATTCGTTAAATCAGCTTAATTCGAAGAAGATAAGAAACTCTTTTCTTTATGTTGATTAGAACTCTAACTGAAATTTAAACTAGAAATTAAAATGATTTTTATTTTAAATATTTGCCAGAAATATTGTACTCTGGCAACATCAAGAATTTTATATAATTTTTTTCACTTTTTTGGTGTAACAATTCAGAGTCTTTATCTCTTTACTATTACTTTTTGTGTTAATTATTACTATCGGGTATAAATGAGAACTATAGCGTTTACAAATCAGAAGGGAGGTGTTGGTAAAACTACCTCAACTATAAATGTAGGAGCTGCACTTGCAAAGCTTGGGAAAAAGGTTCTTTTAATTGACCTGGATCCTCAGGCAAATCTTACTTATTCGTTGCGTATGCATTCTCAGAGACTGGATAAAACTATTTACCAGGCCTTAAAAGAACAGACCAAGATTGAAGATGTAATAGTTAAACATAAAGGGTTCGATTATATAGCATCCTCCTTAGAACTTTCCGGAGCCGAGCTTGAATTAGCTAACGAACCAGCAAGGGAAAGCCTTCTTAAAAACTTTCTGAGCCAGGTTAAAAAGACTGATTACGATTATGTATTAATCGACTGCCCTCCAAACCTGGGGCTACTTACATTGAATGCTTTTACCGCTGTTGAAGATGTTTTCATAGTTCTACAATCTGAATACCTGGCACTTCATGGTCTTTCAAAATTATTAGACTTGATAAAAGTAGTTCAACAACGCTTAAATGCTAATCTTGAGGTTGGTGGAATCATTTGTACACTATATGATGGCAGAAAAAATCTTAACAAAGAGGTAGTAGGTCATATAAAAGACTATTTCGGTAAAAAAGTATTTAATACAATAATCAGAGATAATGTTGCTCTGGCTGAAGCGCCAAGTCATCATAAAACGATTTTCGAATACGATGGAAATAGTAATGGTGCTCATGATTATTTAGCCCTGGCTAAGGAAATAAAAAACGGCCACTAAAAAGATGAGTAAGAAACAGGTGCTGGGGCATAATCCGCTTGTGTACAGACCCCTGGCCGATGCAAAATTTGATTTCATTCCATACACTGATTCGGGGTCAGGAAAAGGGAAGAACGTCTCCGAACCGAAAAAGATCACTAAAAAAGTCTCAAGCTACTATCTTGAGGTAGAGTTAACAGATGAGATCAAAAAGAGAGCTACCGAGAAAGGAGAGTCATACTCGCATTTCGTTGAAGACATCCTAAAAAAGGCTATTAAGAAGTAATATAGTTCTACAAATAGTAGGATTTTGGAGAGTCATTTTTAGTATACTCAAGCGAAATAAAACGCTGTAGATGTTCTTCCATTTCAAGTCAGATTCATTATCAAAACTAGCTCAAACCCTTGCTCAAAAGAGTTATGAGAAAAAGGGAGGAAATCCTTTTGAGAAACAATGGATTGTTGTTCAGAATAAAGAGATGCAACAATGGCTCACGTTGCAAATAGCGGAGTTTGAAGGAATAGCTGCTAACTTAGAGTTCGTTTTGCCATCAGAATTAATGTGGAAGCTCTATCGGTTAGGGATTAAAAATGTTCCTAAAAGCCTTCCTTCTGATAGAATTCCAATGCAGCTACAAATCTTTGACATCCTGCAGTCAGGAGATCAGGCACCTTCCAGCTTAAAAATACCAAACGGACTATTAGACAGTACAAAGTCTCACTTTCAGTTTTCGGGCCAGGTGGCAGATGTTTTTGATCTATACCAGGTATATCGTCCAAATCTTTTGAATGAATGGGAAAATGGAAATTTCACAACCAAGGATAAAACGGAGTTTTGGCAATCCAGACTATGGAATCAGTTAGCATCAAACTGGAGAAACTCTTTTCCAGATATACCAACCCGTAAAGACGCTTTTTTTGAATTGATCAAAGCCATAGAAACAAATCAGCCTAAAACTTTAGAGTTTCCTGAACAGATTTTTGTGTTCGGGCTCTCTAGTTTTTCGGCACCATTTAGTAGCCTGTTGGTTTCTTTAGCTAAAAGATTAGAGGTGTACTTTTTTGATCATAATCCAAGTAAGCCAGAGAACTTCGGTTTATCAGAAGAAGAGTGGAGAAGCATTCAGAATGATTGGATTACTCCAAAGAGCCAAAATATGGATTTGTTAATTGACAAGATTACCAGTTCTGGGATTTCTTATAGTAAAGAATCTTATGACTCAGAGAGTATAGGCAGAGCAAAGATTGAAGTTCATTCATGCCATAATTCAAGGAGAGAAGTTGAAGTACTTAAAGATGAATTATTAAAGGAGTTTGAGTCTCAAAAAGATATTAAGCCGAATGATGTGCTTATTCTTGTTCCGGATATGGAGGTTTATGCACCCATCATTAAAAGTATTTTTAGCTCAGAAACTGATGGTTTTGAAATACCAGTGTTTATCAGGACTCAAAACACCAGTTCAATAGAAACAGCATTTGAAAAATTACTCCAGACTTTATCAGTAAATTTAAAAGCCAGCTCATTTTATGAATTATTAGAGTTAGAGGCTTTTAAAAACCGATTTGAGTTTAATGAATCTGACTTAAAACAAATAAAAGCCTGGTTACAAAAGAACAGAGTACACTGGGGTTTGAGTTTAGAAGACTCAAAGAACTCCATCGAGAAGGGTTTAATTAGTATCCTCGGTGGTTTTGCAATGGAGCTAAACTCATTCGAGTCATATAAAACATTCATACCCTTCGAAGGTATTTCCAACTCAGATCAGTTGGAGCTTTCTTCTAAACTCTCAGAAGTAGTTTCATTTTTAAACAGATGTATAGTTGATTTTTCAGCATCTAAAACAATTATAGAATGGCTTGAGGTATTAAGAAACTGGTATGATGAGCTAACCATTGAAAGGGCCCAGGCTGATATTTCTTCCTATAAGATGGCCCGAAGTCTTGATTCTCTCATTGATTCAGCGAGAATTTCAGGTTCTGAAGTTAAAATAGATTTTGACCTGTTCAGTACATGGGTTCTTACTCATATTATTGATTCAAAGGCTTCTTCTAGCGGTTTTGGAAAGGGAGTAGTACTAAGTACCTATATACCATATCGAAACATTCCTTTTAAGTTTACAGCTCTATTGGGGTTTAATGAACAAGAATTTCCAAGAAACCCGGTTCGCCCTGGTTTTGATCTAATTCACAACTATCCGGAGAAAGGAGACAGGATAACAAAAGAAGATGACCAGCTCTTATTCTTGGAAACTGTTAATACAACCTCAAACGCATTACATATAAGCTACCAAGGTCAGGACCAACATACTGAAAATGAAAAATTGCCTTCCGTATTGCTCCAACGCTTGATGGATAAGTTAGAGCCTGGTATCTCTATAAAGCACAGGCTACATGGTTTTAATACCGAATATTTCGCTACAGCCAGAAGTTTCTCAAAGAGAAGGAAAGAGCTGGCAGAAATCGTATTTCATAGACAGCATGATCATAGGTTGTTTTACCCTGAAAAAGAAGTAATTATTGAAAAAGAAAAACCTATAGAAATCAGAATAGATGAACTAATAGCTTTTTTTACTAATCCCTGTAAGTTTATTTCTATCAATGAATTAGGAATCAGAGACAAGTTCGAAGAAAATGAACTCGAAGACAGAGAAACATTCAAAGTATCAGGGTTAACCAAATTTCTTTTAGATCACATTATTTCGGATGGATTGAATGAAGAAATTTCACAGCCCAGGCTAAAAGAGTATGTTCAGAACGCTAATCTGTTACCATCTGGTATTAGTGGTGAGAAGGCTTTTTATGATGAGTATAAAGAGGTTGTAAGTATCTCAGAAATAGAGAAGAGTTTTCAGAAAGACAAGGAAAGTGAATCGATTATAGACTTTGAACTAGATGGGCTAAAGTTAGTAGGTAAAATTACTGACATATTTGGCAATCGCCGAATACGAAAAAGGCTTGGAAGGCTTAGGGCAGTAGATTTTATTTCGCTCTGGATGAACCATTTAATATTGATGGAAAGTTCAAATGATTTCCATGAAAGCATTCAGATTTGCAAAGACAAGACAGGTAAGGTCGCAGTTACTACAATTTCAGGAGTGGTAGATTCCAGTAATATTTTGAAGAATCTTTTGAAATGGTTCATAGGTTCAACGACTAATAAAGAGTTACTTGCTTTTTTTCCTGAAAGCTCAAGAGCTTACTATGAAACATTAGCTTCTAAAAAAGACAAATCAGTATCAATTGAAAAAGCTCTTACTAATTGGGTTGGATCTGAGTATTCGTTTATTTCAGAAGGCTCAGATTACTATAATCAACTGATTTGGAGAGGTGAAGAGCCGATTTTTCAAAAATCATTTGATGATAATGCTGCCTTATTTTGGAAACCCATCCTGAAATTTTCAAAAACAGAATTGCTATGAGCAAGGAGTTTCAAATATTTGAAGCTCCTTTACAAGGAGTAAGCCTTGTTGAAGCAAGTGCCGGAACTGGTAAGACCTACAATATTGCTTCCATTTTTGTAAGGACCATACTGGAAAAAGAATTAATGCCGGCAAATATACTGGTACTAACTTACACTGAAGCAGCTACATCCGAATTAAAGAGACGCCTCAGAGCACGAATTAAGGAGAGTATCCTGGCTTTAAAGACTGGAGCAGCAGATGATAGTTTCCTGTTGGAGCTATTAAAACGATATAACGAATCCTCTGTTGATCTTTTAAATCAGGCCTTATATAAGTTTGATGAGGCTCAGATATCAACTATTCATGGATTTTGCCAAAGGCTACTTTCTGAAGAAAGTTTGACTTTTGATGTATCCCCAGATTTCGAAATTCTAGCCAATAGCAACGAATTACTTCAGGACATAGCGGATGAGTACTGGAGAACAATTACCTATGACACGAGTTCGGAGTTTTCAATAGCTCTTCAGGATTATTTGGCCGGACTTGGATATACGCCTGATAAACTCCTGGATAATGTTCAGCCTATAATTGGAAAACCTTATATCAATTTAGTACCTGAGTTAAAGCCTGTAGACCACTTTGTTGATGAGTATGAAAAGTTAAAGACTTCCTTTTTTGAACTTAAAACTGCTTTACAAAATGAAGAAATACTTATTCGGGAAATATTAGGGCGAGAAGTTTTGAATAAGAGGACCTACAATAAGAACAAGTTTATTTACCTGGATAGAATCCTCAATTGGGTTGATTCCGAAATCGCTCCAATTAATCCTATTGCAAAATTAGAACTTTTTAGTTCCGATATATATCAAAAGGTGGCTAAGGGTGAAAGTATCCCTGATATCAAGACTACTTCATATGTAGACTCTTACATGGATGCTTCAAGTAGAATGCAGCTATTGGAACAAGCTTTTCTTAAGGAATCTTCGAGTTGGATTATCTCCAGGTTCAATGAAGAAAAGTATAAGAAAGACCTTTTAACCTACGATGATTTGTTGGTTAGAGTGTCAGAAAGACTATCAAATGGAAGTACTGATCTCATTCAAAAGCTTCGTGTGAGATACCCGGTAGCTCTGATTGATGAGTTTCAGGATACAGATCCTATTCAATATTCGATATTCAATACTATTTACTCAAATAATACTGAAACCTGTTTGTTCATGATCGGTGACCCAAAACAGGCTATTTACAGTTTTAGAGGTGCTGATATACATACGTATCTGAAAGCTAAGAAAGCTGCTGGGGTAGAGCAGACCTATTCTTTGTTTCATAATTTCAGGTCCTCTAAGAAAGTTATTCAGGCAGTAAATTCTTTTTTCACCTTTTCATCAGCTCCATTTATTCTAAATGATCTGGACTTCATAAAAGCAGGCTTTCCGGAAGAAAAACCTGAAGAAGAAAACATATTGTATAAAGATGGCAAGGAAGTTCAACCATTACAATTCGTTTATTCGAAAGAAGAAGGTTCAGCAACCAGACAGTTAAGAGCTGGCATCAGTAATTCAATAGCATCTGAAATAATTACTCTTTTAACCGACGATTACATCATTAATGGAAAGAGAGTAAAGGAAAATGATATTGCAGTATTAGTAAGAAAGAATTTTCAAGCCATTGAAATTCAGCAGTACCTTAGAAAAAGAGGTGTAAAGAGTATTATTAAAAGTCAGGAGAGTGTGTTCCTGACAAGAGAGTCTGATGAATTGTATATCATTTTAAGTTCGATATTTGATAGTGGATATGAAGCAGGTATTCGATCTGCTTTATCAACTGAAATGATGGGCTATTCAGCAAGGCAGATTTATGAGTTGTTTAATGATGAAAGTGAATGGAATAAGATCTACCTGGATTTCATTAGGTTAAAGACATTATGGAAAGAGCAGGGATTTGCCACTCTGATGGATGAAGTAAGTTCACTTTTTAACCTTGAAGAGAACCTGGGTTCTCACTTCGATTCAGAAAGAAGGATTACGAATTATTATCATCTAATTGAATTACTGAAGAAGAAAGCTAAAGAAAGGTCTTTCAACCCTTACGATTTAATAACCTATTTCAAAAAGAGAAGACTGGAAGGAGAGCAAGCAAAAGATGATGATGAATTGGTAAGGCTTGAAAGTGATGACAAACTGGTTCAGATAATTACTTCTCACACGAGTAAGGGTTTAGAGTACCCTGTTGTATTTTGCCCATATTTATGGGAGGGATTAAGGCTTACTGACCAAAAAGTGTTCCATTTCCATGATGATTCCATTCCTTACTTAGATATCGGTACAAAAGGTGATCAAAGAATCAGGAATCGAGGTTTATCACTGGAAAGTGAATTAGCCGAAAACATCAGGTTAACCTATGTGTCGTTGACCAGGGCAAAATCGGCATGTATTGTGTATTTGTCAGATAATAAAGGGTCAGAGTTTTCTTCACTTGCAAGCCTGGTAGAGGGTTCAGAAGTAGTGAAGAGAAGAGTCAGCGATAAGCTTAGCTTGACAAGTACAGAGTACAAAAAATTACATAACCCGGAATCTTTCAGAATGATTGACTTGATCAGGAAGATATCTAATGATCCGAATATAGATTTCCGTGAGCCTTATGTGTCAAATAATAAGCTTGCTAGCCCGGCTGACAAATTGCCGAATGAATACTTACTCCTGGATTTTACACGAGATGATTTATTCGATTACCCAAGGGTAACCAGTTTTTCTTCGTTACAGCTTTCAGGTAAAGAAGACGCAGTATACTTTGAAAAAGAAGGTTTCGATTATGATGAGATTACTGGCTCAGCAGAAGTAGAGCTATATGATGAACTGAATCAGTTTACCCTTCCTAAAGGAACAAATACAGGCCTTTTATTACATAGTATTTTTGAAGAAATCGTATTTAATGAACCTAAAACGGTTGCCCCAATAGTTGAATCATTATTGAGCAGGTATAGCTTTGATTTAAAGTGGAATGATACTGTTACTCAATTGGTGTATGAATCTTTAAACCATAACCTGAAAGATGGTTTAAACCTGGGTGAGCTTGAACCATGTGACTGCTTAGTCGAAATGGAATTTCATTTCCCTGTCAAGGGATTAGGGCCGGAAAAATTGATGAAAATCATTCGAAAAGTAGATAGTAATGTAGATGCAGATTCAATGAGAGGATTTATGAAAGGATTCATCGATTTGATTTTCAAGGTCGGAGAAACCTATTACATACTCGATTATAAATCGAACTTTCTTGGTGACTCTTTTGAAGATTACAACTCACTTGCGCTTAGTGATGAAATCAGGCATTCGAATTATGATGCTCAGTATCATATATATACAACGGCTTTACATCGGTTTCTCTCAAAGACAGTAAAAGATTATTCATACGAGAAGCACTTTGGAGGGGTCTTCTATTTATTTCTCAGAGGAGTTGAAAAAGGAAAAGAGGGTAGTGGTGTATTCTTTGATAAACCTGATAGTAACGTAATTTTTGAATTGAACAGCTACTTTGAAAGAGGTGAAGGGAATGAGTAATCTCTTTCAAATACTATCAGAGCTAAAAAAGCGAAAAGAAATAAGCTTACAAGAATTAGAGTTTGCTCGATTCCTAAACCGGGTAGAAAGCTCAGATCCGAAAGAAATATTGTTTCTGGGAATGGCTTGTGTTCGGCATCAAATGGATGGACACTTATGCATTAGTATCACTGAGTTTCTAAATCACCCTATATATGCTAAGCTTATTGATAAGAGTATAAATGATGTACAAATACTAGACTTAATTACGAAATCTGGTTTAATTGGTACTCCTGGAGATTCAAAGCCTTTGATTCTTGATGATGGAAAAGTGTATCTCCAAAAGATATGGAAATATGAAAACGAGCTTATTGATTGGTTACTTAATAAAGCAGATGAAAATGATATTCTTGCCAAAGAAAATGTGCAATTCGTAGATCAAAGTTTCGGAGGGAGTGCTGAAGTAGATTGGCAAAGAATAGCTGTCAAAGTTGCCCTTTTAAAGAACCTTGTTATCATATCAGGTGGTCCTGGAACTGGTAAAACATTTACGATAAAGAGAATTATTGAAGCTTTAAAATACTCTAATAAGGACAGGAAAATAAAAATAGCACTAGCGGCACCTACGGGAAAAGCGGCACAACGGTTAAATGATTCTTTGGTATCATCTGACGATGAAGAGTTTGAGGCAGGAGCAGCTGTTACAGTGCATAAATTGTTGGGAGCAGAGTTTGGGAGCTCTATATATAAGTACAACAAAGCTAATCAACTGGTATATGATGTTGTAATTGTTGATGAGGCTTCAATGTTAGACATTCATCTTTGGACAGCTTTAATAAGAGCTCTTCCTGTTACAGCAAAATTGATATTACTCGGGGATAAAGACCAATTATCATCTGTAGAAGCCGGGTCTATTTTGGGAGATATATGCTCAGGAGCCTCTAATAGTTTTTCTATGAAAGTAGCTTCAGAGATTGGAGAGCCTTTACTTTCGAATAAGTCTTTCCCCCTCAACGACTGCTTCATCTTATTGGAGAAGACTTATAGAGTTGAAGAGGGTAGTGGTATAAAAGTTCTTTCCGATGCTGTTAATTCTGGTGATTTCGAAAAAGTACTCGAAATTTTAAAATCTGATCACTTTCCTTATGTCACATTAAAGGATAGCAGTAAAAAGAATATTGATGAGTTAATTAGCAAATATGTTTTAAAACCAGGTCAGAATAACAGATCTATTGAGGATATGAGAAATGTACTCAATACATATAAAATACTATGTGCTTTAAGAAGAGGTCCATTCGGTATCGAAGAAATTAATAGAGCTTCAGAAAAGGCATTAAAGGGGCATATGGGCATTCCTTCCAATCAGCAATGGTATTCAGGAAGAACGATTATGATTAACAGGAGTAATAATCAGTTCAAACTAAGAAACGGGGAAACGGGATTATGTATTCAAGCCAATGAAAGTGAGTTTGAGATTCTTTTTGATCGAAAAGAGGAATTCAAACTTTCAACTACAAGATTGCAGGATTATGAGCTCGCTTTTGCAAATACAATCCATAAGAGTCAGGGGTCAGAATATGATCATGTAGCAATATTGCTTCCAAATGAAGCTAATCCTTTGCTGTCTAGAGAACTTCTCTATACTGCTATAACAAGAGCAAAAAAGAGCATTGTGATATATGCTAAAGAAGAGATAGTAGTAGATGCAGTAAAAAAAGTAGTTTCCAGAAATAGTGGGATAAAAACCAAAATCTGGACAGAAACATTAAATCTTTCTTCTTAAAACAAAAAGAGCTACGATGCAGATGCACCGTAGCTCATATCGTACCCCGAAAAAGCCAATCCCCTAAGATTTGAACTTTTTCTGTCTCTGGGGTTAATATCTCAGAAGAAAATCAAAGTTGTACTTAGAACTTATTAATGTGAATTAGGAAATCTTAAGATATGCTATCAAGGTTCTATCGGATTTCTTCCAGCTTAACTTTGAAAACCAATGTGTGATTTGGTTGAATTACACTGCCAGGTCTTGGATTCTCGCCATAAGCCAACTCAGATGGAATATAAAAGATAAAAGTTGATCCTTCTTTCATGAGCTGTATTCCTTCAATCCACCCTGAAATCATAGCTCCTAATAAAAACTGAGCTGGTCTGCCCGGGAGACCGTTTACATATGTTGATTCAAACACAGTACCATCTGTAAGTGAACCTTCGTATTGCACTCTTACCGAATCCTGAGGAGTAGGAGACGGGCCTGTTCCAGGTTCAACTACTAAATATTGAAGGCCTGATGGTGTTTCAATTACACCTTCTTTTAATTTGTTTTCAGCTAAGAAGGTTTTTCCTTCTTCAAGGTTTTCAAATTTGATCTTATCTAAGATATAGGTGCTGAATCTTGCAAATAATGGCTGTAGTTCTTCGCTGGGTATTTTGGACTCATCTTTGTCAAGTCCACCAATAAAGCCGGCAACAAACTTTTCAACTTCTACGTCTGGGAAGCCTTGAGAACTCAGGCGATCACCACTTTGAAATCCCAGGGAGTAACTCACGCTATCCACAAGAGTGTTCAACTCTGTTTCTTTACTATAGTCCGCTTCTGGAGTAGAGCAAGCAGATGCAATTATTGTTAATGAGAATAGGGTGAACAGGATTTTTTTAGAATACATTATTAGTGATGAATTATATTTGATTTGTTGGGGGAGGAAGATAGAATAAATACCAAATTAAAACACTTTAAGAAGGTTCTGTGTATATTGAATTTTATTCAATGAATTACTAGACAACTATTTTGACATTTAAAGACCTCGATTTGCATGAAAGCCTTCAAATGGGCTTACAGGACATAGGCTATTCGGAGCCAACACCAATTCAAGAACAGAGCATACCAATATTACTTACAGGGAAAGATGTGTTGGGAGCAGCACAAACAGGTACAGGTAAAACCGGAGCTTTTGTAATTCCAGTTTTAAACCAGATTGTAAACAACCCTTCTGAAGGTACTAAAGCACTTATTCTTTCACCAACAAGGGAGCTTGCTCAACAAATTGACGAGCAAATTTTCGCCTTGGGTTATCACTCAGGAATTTCATCAGCAACAATTATTGGGGGTGAGGATTTTGCTCGTCAGGCTAATGCTATTCGAGCTGGGGTTGATATAATAGTAGCTACTCCCGGACGGCTTATTGACCAAATGAAAGTACTGGATGTGGATTTTAAGAATATACAGTTCCTCGTTCTTGATGAAGCTGACAGAATGCTTGATATGGGTTTTCTACCTGATGTAAATCACATTATCGAAAAACTTCCTAAAAAGAGACAAACCTTACTCTTTTCAGCTACTATGCCTAATCAAATTCAAAGATTGGCAAAAGATATTATGAAGAATCCGGAGCTAATTGAGATTGAAGTATCTACACCTTCTGAGAGTGTAGAACAACAAGCTTATTTTATTGATGGAAGAGAAAAGCTTCAACTAGTACAACATCTGTTGGATGGGATGGAGTGGAGTTCTTGTATTATTTTTACAGCTACAAAAAAAGGTACAGATCAGTTAGGAAGGCTTCTTTCGAAAAAAGGAATTAACGCAGCAAGTATTCATGGAGATAGGACCCAGGATGAGCGTACAAAGGCTCTTAATGAATTCAAAAATGGAAGTATTCCAATTATAGTAGCTACGGATGTTCTTGCGAGAGGAATTGATGTTGCGGATGTATCTCTTATAATCAATTATGATGTTCCTAGAGCTGTTGAAGATTATATTCACAGAATAGGAAGGACAGGTCGCTATGATAAAAAGGGAATCGCTATAACTCTTGTAAGTAAGCAAGACTCGAAATTTTTTAAGCCAATTCAATCCAAGGTTGGAAAAGATCTTTCTATCAAAGAGCTTGGCAAAGGAGAGGTTAAGGCTGCGAAAAATGTTGTGGCTAAGAAGTCTTCAACAAAAGACAAAGCTGACAAAAAGGATAACAAGGCTCCTCAGAAGGATATTACTCCTGATTTTTCAAAAACTAGTACTGTTGATGTTAAAACCGGAGAAAATGGCAAACCAGTTATAGTTTTAAAGAACAAGAAAGAAGAAGTAAAGAAGAAAGCTGAACCTAAAAAGCCAGTTAAAAAGATTGAGGTAAAGAAGAAGGAACAGCCCAAGCCAAAGAAAAAACCAGCTCCAAAAAAGAAGAAGGTTGATGTTAAGCTTAAAAAGGTTGACAAAGCTGTAGAGCGTAATCAAAAATCTAGAAAACCTTCTAAAGGTCTATGGGGATTAGTTAAGAGTATGTTACCAAAGTTTGGTAAGTAATTTAACACTGGCTTTATTGTTCGGTACTTCAACTTTACTACTATAGATCAAAACTTAAGCACGGATTAAGACAATGAAAAAAATAGTATTACTACCATTATTTGCATTACTCATTTCTGTTAACTGCATAGGTCAGCAACAAGACACTATAACGGTGAGATCAGGTGATCCGATTGTTCCTGCAAAACTTCCATTAGTTGAAGATGGTACAATCAAGAACATCATATTTGTGATAGGTGATGGAACTGGTTTGGCACAGCTTACTTCGGGACAGATTAACCTTGTGGGACCTGACGGATTCTTACATATCCAGACTTTGCCTGTAACTGGATTGGTTAAGACTCATTCAGCTAATAATTTAATTACAGATTCAGCTTCAAGCGCTACAGCTTATTCATGTGGAGTTAAAACAAATAATGGGATGATAGGTCAATTACCGGATGGAA
>JAVKDP010000057.1:0-22569 GCA_040222185.1 Balneolaceae bacterium
ATCCTGCCACCCATCCAGCTCGGTACTTTTGACTTTGACCCTTTGGCTCTTTTTACGAAAGCAGTCATTTCCTTTATTTGAACTAGCTCGAGATTCCTTCCAGCAAACCAGAATTTATCACCAATTTTAAGGCTGCTAATAAATCGCTCTTCAATGGAACCTAGCGAACCGCCACTTAAATACTTCACTCTGAGCATAGCATCACTTGCTATGGTTCCAATACTCATTCTTTGTCTTCGCGCAATTTTCCTATCCAGGACTTTATAGAGTCCATCTCCATCAACTTCTACTTTTGAATATTCAGAATATTGAGTTAAGGATTTTCCGCCTGTAGTTATAAAGGTTAGTATCCATTCCCACTCTAGCTCAGTAAGAGTCTGATAAGCAAAAGTGTTTTTAACTTCTTCGAAAATTTGCTCCGGATAAAACCCATCTGAAACACCCAGGGTTACCAGGTATTGAATTAAAACATCAATTGGCTTTAAAATAGGTTGCCGACTTTCCATTTCTGTTTCATCAACAGCAGTTTTAAGGGCTGCCGCTTCAATCAATTCCAGCGCATGGGTGGGCACAAAATGAATAGTACTAGTGGCTCCCGGTTGGTGGCCACTTCTTCCTGCACGTTGAAGAAAACGGGCTACACCTTTTGGGCTTCCAATCTGGATCACAGTTTCAACAGGAGTAAAATCAACACCAAGATCCAGGCTGGATGTACATACAACAGCTTTCAGGATTCCTTCGTGAAGTGATGCTTCCACCCAATCTCTTACTTTTCTATCCAGTGAACCATGATGTAAAGCCAACGTACCCGCAAGATCAGGTCTGGCATCGAGTATCCTTTGAAACCATAACTCTGATTGCCCGCGTGTGTTTGTAAAAATGAGAGTTGAGGTACTCCCATCTATTATGGGTAGAATTTTCGGAAGCAGGTTTAACCCAAGATGGCCATGCCAGGGGAAATTCTCAATTTCATCCGGTATCACAGATTGGATATTTATATCCTTTTTTATATCAGCCCTGATAATGTTAGAACTGGTTGAACTATGATCGGACCCAAGAAGAACTTCCAGCGCTTCGTCTAGGTTGCCAATAGTAGCTGAAATTCCCCAAATAGAGAGGTTAGGTCGAATAGCTTTTAGCCTTGAAAGTCCCAACTCTGTTTGAGTTCCTCTCTTTGAACCCAGTAGTTCATGCCATTCATCAACTATGATTGTGTCCAGTTTTCTAAAGTGTTTTTTATAGTCCTTTTGGGCAAGCAGAATGTGAATACTTTCAGGAGTGGTAATCAGTACTTCGGGCATCCTGCGGTTTTGCTTTTGCTTAATGCTAGTAGAAACATCACCAGTTCTTCGACCGACTTTCCAGGGAATATTCATTTCATCCAGGGAGCTCTGAAGGGCAATCTCAATATCTTTAGCGAGTGCCCTGAGTGGAGTTATCCATATTACCTGTAGGCCATTATTTTCTTTCTGTTGATAGTTATCCGGGTTCTCGTTAATCCATTTTATAATATTTGGAATCCATAGGGCGAAGGTCTTACCACTTCCGGTAGGAGCATTGAGTAACCCGTTCTTACCTTCAAGAAATGCATCCCAGGCTTCTTTTTGAAAAGGAAAGATGTTCCATTTCTTTGAAGTGAACCAGTTTTCTACAGTTTTAAAACCCTTACTCAAAGTCCATTACCTATTATTTATATAGAGTTTACAAAGCATATGGATGATTGAAGCATTGATATTCAATGAGGAAAATTTAAATAAAGTCAGTACAATTCGGGCTTGATTCTACGTGTAAAAAACGTCAACATAAGGTTGATCAATAACCTAACTGAATTTGAGAAAATGTGGCTTAATATAAAATCGTTTAATGACTATCAGGAAACCTTTGATACAAGTGAAAAAGATCGCCTGTCATTTTGGGAACATGAAGCAGGAACTTTTTATTGGAGAAAGAGATGGAATAAGGTTCAGTCAGGTGGTTTTGAGAAAGGAGATATAAAATGGTTTGAGGGTGGAAAGCTAAATATCACCGAGAACGCTCTTGATCGTCATCTTAATACCATAGGTAATAAAACAGCATTTATTTTTGAACCTAATCACCCTGATTCGTTTAGGCGTACAATTACCTTTAAGCAGCTACATGAAGACGTTTGCCGGTTTAGTAATGTATTGGAAAGTAAGGGAGTCACAAAAGGCGATCGTGTTTGTATCTATATGGCCATGACCCCTGAACTTGTTATCGCAGCTCTTGCATGTGCGAGGATCGGAGCGGTTCACTCTATTGTTTTCGCAGGGTTTTCAGCTCAGTCATTAAGTGAAAGAATTAATGACTGTGAAGCAAAAATGTTGATCACGAATGATGGCCTTAGAAGAGGAGATAAACATGTCCCATTAAAAGACATTTCTGATGAAGCTTTAAAAACGAGCCCTTCAGTTAAAAGTGTTATTGTATGCCAACGAACCAACCGTGATATAGACTGGGTTGAAGGCCGTGATGAATGGTGGCATAACCTTATTCGAAATGCTTCAAAAAGTCACACTGCAGTTGAAATGGACGCTGAGGATCCACTATTTATTTTATATACATCAGGCTCTACGGGAAAGCCAAAAGGTGTGGTTCATACATGCGGTGGTTATATGGTATACACCAGCTATTCATTCCGAAATGTATTCCAGGTGGGAGCAGATGATGTCTACTGGTGTACGGCTGATGCAGGCTGGATTACTGGACATAGCTATATTATTTACGGACCATTATTTACAGGAACAACAGGAATTATTTTTGAAGGAACTCCAACTTACCCGGATGCCGGAAGGTTCTGGGAAGTAGTTGAAAAGTATAAAGTGACTCATTTCTATACTGCTCCTACAGCTATTCGTGCATTGATGTCATTTGATTTAGACTTTGTGAAGAAGTATGACCTGAGCTCGCTTAAAGTATTGGGTTCAGTAGGTGAACCTATAAACGAAGAAGCATGGCATTGGTATCACACGCATATAGGGAATGGAAAATGCTCTATAGTAGATACCTGGTGGCAAACAGAAACAGGAGGGATTTTAATTTCGCCACTTGCTGGTATTACCCCAACAAAGCCCGGATTTGCTACATTACCCCTTCCGGGAGTTTTCCCTGTTCTAATGGATGAAAATGGTAATGAGATCCAGGGTAATGGGGTTGAGGGTAATCTTTGTATTAAACATCCATGGCCGTCTATTACCCGAACGATTTACGGAGATCATGAGCGATACAAACAAACCTATCTTTCAGCTTACAAAGGTTATTACTTTACAGGAGATGGATGTAGAAGGGATGAGGATGGATATTATCGTATTACGGGACGTGTTGATGATGTATTGAATGTTTCCGGTCATAGATTAGGAACAGCCGAAATTGAAAATGCACTGGATGAACACAACAGGGTGGTCGAAACAGCTGTTGTTGGATATCCACATGATATAAAAGGGCAGGGTGTTTATGCCTTTATGATTTGTGATGGAGACATCAAGGATCCTGAAGCATTTAAAAAGGAACTATTGAATCTTGTAGTAAAGATTATTGGGCCGATTGCTAAACCGGATATGATTCAAATTGTACCGGGATTACCAAAAACCAGGTCAGGAAAAATTATGCGTAGAATACTTCGCAAAGTTGCTGCAAATGACCTGGAAAATGTAGGAGATACCTCAACATTGCTTGATCCGAGTGTAGTCGAAGCAATCGTGAAGGGGAAGCCGATTTAAAAACTCAACAAATATCCAATCGGTAGAAAAAGCAGGCTGATAATTAATATAATAAGTCGAAATCGGGTTTTTATGACTGTTTTGGAAAAGAAAAGCCCAAAAGTATAGGGATGTTCAATAAGCCAATTGTAATAATGATCTCTATGCGCTGACCCCAGTGCCAGGGTTACATGCCCATGTATGATAGTAATCATAAAAGGAAGGGAAAATAAAAGAGCTCCCAGGTACCTGAATGCCTCCTGCATTCCTACAAGACGTGCAGCATAGTAGTAAGGCCATGCAAACAGTACAATCAAAGGAACACTTAGTATCCAGTTGATAATATTAATCCTTAAATAATTGGATTGAGAAAGTTCTGACATTATCTAAATCTGAGAAGCGATCAACATTTCAATTTCCCGGTAAGGGATTCCAAACATATCACCCAGAGATTTTTTAGTAATATGCTTTTTGTATGAATAAGTACCGTTGCGCAAAGCCAAATTATCCCATAAACATTCTTTTATACCGCCCGCATCACCAATAGCCAGTACATAAGGTACTAAAACGTTATTGAGTGCGTAGGTGGCTGTTCTGGCAACATTAGCAGGGATGTTTGGCACGCAGTAGTGTGTAACGTCATGCACCTTAAAAATCGGATTGGAATGAGAAGTTGGTCTGCTTGTAGCAACACATCCTCCCTGATCAATTACAGTATCCACAATAACTCCACCAGGTTTCATACTGGCAACCATTTCTTCAGTTACCCAACACGGAGAACGATCGCCCTCTGCAACTGCTGCTCCAATAATTACATCTGCGAATTTCAGAGCATTGCTTAAATACTGCTGATTGGCCACTGCTGTAATAATCCTGCGATCCAGTGCATTTTCCAGCCTTCTGAGAGCAGTAAGATCATTATCCATTACAAATACCTGAGCACCGTAACCTAAAGCTGTTCTGGCTGCGTATTCTCCAGTAATACCAGCTCCAAGAATAACAACTGTTGCCGGTGGAACGCCAGAAATTCCTCCTAACATTATACCTTGGCCTCCACTACGACTTTCCATATAGTGAGCTGCAATTTGAACAGCAATAGATCCTGTAATCTCATGCATCATCCGAACGATCGGAAACTCTTTATCTGCTCCTCTAATAAATTCATAACCAATCCCTGTTATTGATTTCTGAGCGAGTTCTTCAAAGTACATCTTTGTCTGGCTTCCAAAATGCAGCGCAGAAATGATTGCTTGATCCGGTTCAAGTAAGTCAAATTCTTCTGATGAAAGTGGAGCAACCTTCAGAATAAGTTCTGACTTTTTAAAAACATCTTCCGGGCTCAATGCTATTTCAGCTCCTGCTTCAGCATAATCACGATCTGTAAACTTTGCTTCTTCTCCTGCACCTTTTTCGATGAAAACCTCATGGCCATTTGCCTTTAGAATAGTGACACCACCTGGTGTAAGTGAAACTCTCTTTTCATCTACCGACTTCTCTTTAGGAACTCCAATTTTTAGAGAAACCTCACTTTTTGAACGGATAAGGTGTTTCTCCAGCGTTTTTAAGCCTAGTTGCTCGGTATCAAGAGGATGAATGTCCATAGGTAGAAGAACTTATTTTGAAGGCAAAGTAGTGAATTCAATACTCATTTAAGAATCGATCAATGAAAGGAACATATCTTCATCGAGTATTTCAATGCCAAGGTCTTGAGCTTTGGTAAGCTTACTGCCAGCTGATTCACCTGCCAGTACATAGGTCGTTTTTTTACTTACCGAAGAAGATGTTTTTCCTCCATGTTTCTCAACCAATTCAGAAGCTTGCTTTCTGGAAAGAGTTGGGAGGGTTCCGGTTATGACAACTATTTTTCCTTCCAATGAGTCAGAAGCTAATTCTTCTTCAACAATTTCGAAGGTCAGGCCATAAGAAACCAATCGGTCTATGATCTCGACATAAATCTCATTCGAAAAGAACTCTCTTACTGATTGGGCAATCCGGGGACCTATAGCGTCAACTTCAAGTAACTCTTCTTCCGTAGCTAATCTAAGCTTCTCCAGAGTTTTAAAGGCCTTTGCCAAATCTTTAGCCACTGTTTTGCCTACAAAGCGAATACCCAAAGCATATAAGGTTCTTTCGAACGGCTGGGATTTACTTTTTTCAATTCCATCAATCAGGTTTTGCGCACTTTTATCGGCCATTCGTTCAAGAGGAGAGATTTGATCAACTGTAAGTTCATATAAATCTGCATAAGTATTTATCAACCCTTCACTCACAAGTTGATCAACTACTGACTCACCCAGCCCTTCAATATCTAAAGCATCTCTGGAGGCAAAATGTTCAATTTTTATTCTTACCTGGGGTGGACAGGTTGGGTTTACACATCTCCAGGCAACTTCTCCTTCATATTTTATCAGTCTTGTTGAACAAGCAGGACATTCTTTTGGGAAAATAAACTCGGAAGCCCGCCCTTTACGATCAGTATCTACAACACTTACAACCTGAGGAATAATTTCACCTGCCTTTTCTACCATTACTGTATCGCCAATGCGAATATCTTTACGATGAATCTCTTCTTCGTTGTGTAATGAAGCTCTTTTTACTGTAGTACCAGCTAATAAAACAGGTTCGAGTTCAGCTACTGGGGTAATGGTTCCTAATCTCCCAACCTGAAGGGTAATATCATTGACTACGCTAGAAGCTTGCTCTGCTTCAAATTTATAAGCAATGGCCCAACGCGGGAACTTTGAAGTATTACCCAGCTGATCTCTCAGGTTGGCCTGGTTAATCTTTATTACCACTCCATCAGTTTCATAGGGTAGAGTGTGCCTTAGTTTGTCGAATTCCTGGATGGTTTTATGAACTTGTTCGATAGATTCGCAAACTCTTGCATGCTCATTCCCGGGTAGTCCATATTCGTAAATCAGTTCTGACTTCTGGGATTGTGTGATAGAACTGTCTTCATTCTCGAACAATAGATCGAAAGCAAAGAATCGTATCGGGCGTTGGGCTACCGCCTTGGGATCTTGCATTTTCAGTGAACCAGCAGTAGAATTTCTTGGGTTTGCAAATACAGCAAGTCCTTCTTCTTCTCGCCGCTGATTCATCCGCGCAAAGGCTTCTCTCTCCATAAAGGCTTCTCCACGTACTTCAACTACACCAGGTGGATTTCCTTTTAGCGAAAGAGGAATGTCCTGCACGGTTTTTAAATTCCTGGTGATATTATCACCCTGCTGACCATTACCTCTTGTGGCACCAAGGGCCAATGCTCCATTTTCATAGCGAAGCCGAATCGAGGCACCATCGAATTTCAGTTCTACAAAGTAATTGTAATCAGCGTGTTCCAGTATTTTTTGAATACGCCCATCAAAATCATTTAGTTCCTGCTCATTATAAGTGTTATCAAGGCTTAGGAGCGGAACCGGGTGTTGTACAGTCTCAAACTCAGAAGAAGCTTCACCACCCACGCGTTGAGTAGGGGAATCAGGTGAAGACAAATCAAACTCAGTTTCAAGAGCTTCAAGCTCTTTTAACTTTTCATCAAAATCTTTGTCACTTAGAAAGGGTTGAGCATCCTGATAATATGCTTCATTTGCTTTAGCAAGTGTATTTCTAAGTTCACTTACTTTCTTCTGCGCCTGTTCTCTAGTCATCGATAGAACTTAAAAAGTAGGTTAATTTGATCTCCAGTATCCTATACTATCTGGTGCACCAACTATATAAGGGAATTCCTGTGGAGGAGCTTGTTGGTAGGTCGGGTTTTCAAAAATAGAACGAGTCAACATAACCGAATTTAAGTCAGGGTTAAAATAATTCTGTCGTGCATTCTCAATAACATGACCATTGTACATTAAAAGCATTCTCGAATACTGTCCCCGTACCAGTACAGTATCTTTAAAATCAAAATAATAAGCCTGGCCTTCTTCAATCCAGAAGGGGTTAGTTTGGCGGGTCAAATCGTTGGTTACACGCACCGGGTCAAGTATGCCATAGGCTGCGTATATTGCAATAGTTAATGTATCTCCCTGGCTAAGAATAATTTGGTTGGTTTGAACAGGAGGATCTGTTACAGTCTCGGCTGGAGTAGGTGTTACTGTTTGCTGGTCAGAAAGATCAACTTCAGGTATTTCGGTATTATTATCAGGAGGAGTAGAAATCGTACTTTCTTGTTGAGTTATGCTTTGAGCTGGTTCAGACCCAAAAAAGCTCATAATAGATGATCTGAAATAAATTCCGAGGCTAACTAAACCAAGTACTACAAAAATAATTACGAGGATAACCCAGACTTTCGAATTTGATTCCTCAGAGTTGAATTGTTTACCAAGATCAGCCCAATTCACGTTTTCGATAGTGGGAGGTTTCTTTTGTTCAGCAACTTCGATATCCGGTGCAGATACATCATCCAGGGAGAAAGGCTTTTTTTCTTCAGTTTGAGTGCTTTCTACTTCTGTGTCATTTGCCTTGATAAGATCAGATTCATAAATCCCTGCTTCATTAGAATCCAGGGCAGCTACAATATCTGCATCTTTTATTTTAAGAGCTTTTGCATAGCTCCTGACGAAACTCCTTGTGTACGCTTTGTTACTTGATGGGTCATCAAAAATAGAATTATTCTCGATACTCTTTAGAGTGGTAATTGGAATCTTAATGGAGTTTTGAACTTCTTCCAGGGAAAGTCCAAGTCCTTTTCTGATAGTTGATAAATCGTTACCAAGTGACATAGCTAAAAAATTTAATTATAGCTTGGGATTTTGGATGCAAACTAAGTAATTAATGTTGATCGCAAAAGCAAGCATTTCAAAATTTAAATAGTCATGATTTCGGATTTAAGGTCTGTCAAAAAAGGAATAATAGAAGTTCTCTTTCCGAATGTATGTGTGTCCTGTAATCTTAAGCTTTCATTAAATGAGAAATTTGTGTGCAAGGTTTGTTTGTATGATAGATTCGAGCATGCAAACCCTGAGCAGGAGCAATGCTCTGGTGATATTCTTTTGCCTGAGGGAGTATTGATTCAGCATGCGTTATGGGTTTTTGATAAAGGAGGACAACTCCAGGAGCTCTTTCATCATCTGAAATACAGTAGGCTTGTTGGAATAGGAGAAGATATGGGAGAAGCTTTAGGAAATAGTTTATTGGAAAATGAACATTTCAAAGAGCTTAATGAACCAGTTTTGATACCTGTTCCCTTACATCAAAAAAAGAAGAGAGTCAGGGGATATAACCAGGCGTATCACATTTCGAAAGGCATGAAGATTGTTACAGGGCTATCAATAATCTCTGAAGACGGTGTTACAAGGGTGAAAAATACCAGGACACAAACAGGATTTTCCCTTGAAAAGAGAAGAAATAATATCGCTGAAGCTTTTTTTGTGAATAAAGAAGATTGTATTAAAGATAGAGATTGCATAATCGTAGATGATGTATTTACAACGGGTGCAACAGCTTTTGAACTGGCCAGCACCCTGAAGAAGTCTGGTTCAGGAAAAATAGGAATAGCAACTGTAGCTCAAGCCTGAATTAGTCTGTAATTAAGTCTATATTTAAGTATGAGTTCACGAAGAGTAGGCCAATTTAAATGGCAAATGATGGAACTACCGGATGGTATCACAACCTCTAATGGTAACTGGTATCATATTACTTCTGATCAAATAGATGAGTATACCCCGGGACTATTGAAGCAATATCCATTGGAAAGAATTGTTAAAGAAGCAGATGCCTGGGTTAAAAGTGCTGATGGGATTTCTTTATTTTTGTTTTTTTTGCTGGCTTATATGTCCGTTTCTCCCATGATTTCCTTCTTGGCTTCAATTGCTTTTTTTCTTTTATGGTACTTCAACACAAGTGTGTTCATAAACCTGACATCATCACCCATTATCAAAATGCTAACGAATGATGGTTTCGTTTATACTGTTGCAGGAGTATTACTCATTGGAATTGCTATGTTGGATACTTTCTCAAACTTTGGACTTTCTGTAGAGTTTGAAGCACTTTGGTATGGATTAGTATTGTTCTTCCTGTTCAAAGTGGGGTTGTTAAGGCTATTCATCAAATTCATTCAAAGCAAAACATCTATGCCTGTTGTTGAACTTCAGGATCGGGTGCTCAACATGTTACTGATTCGCTATGGAATGAAAACTGGGATATTAACCGGCAAGATCAACGAAATGCAGGACCGATTAATCGAAGTAGCAAACTATCATAAGACCAGAAAAAAGAAATGAGAAAAACGTTCCTGGTTTCTCTATTGATTCTATTTGTAAGCTGTAGCACATCATCAAGAATAACCAGCGAAAGAGACTTTACAGGTAAGGTTAACCTGAATACCGATAGTTTGCTGGTTGCAAGCAATACGCCCTGGTTTAGTGGAGAGACTATTTCCGAAATTGAGCAAGAGAATCTTGTGGCAGGAACAGGTGATTATTTGTTCTCTGAAATGCTTAATGGGTATGCGAACCAAATGTTTGGGGTTGAGCAATCATCCGCGGAAAATGCTGATATCTCATTCATGATCAGGAAAGTTGAAGTTAAAAGAGGGTATTTCACTATTAACTTTCCAAACCCCGGTCCAATTTATAAAATGGCTATGGAGGTTGAAATCTATAATGGTTCCACGTTTATAGAATCTGCCACATTCAAAACCAGGGTGAATATGTCGGTAATCAATTTTGGCCATTTACCATTTAAATGGATGTCTCCAACGGAGATGGAGAATACAGAATACCAGTTGGAAACATTTGAAGCTGGGCTTAGAAAACTTTATCAAAAACTATACTTCGAATACTTTGAGATATCATTAATTCTATGAAGCATATTTTTATTATTCGCCACGGGGAAACGGACAATAATAAGCATCATCTATTACAAGGCAGGGGCGTTAACGCATCAATAAATGGCAAAGGCAAAGAACAAGCTGAATGCGTTTCTAATGCTTTAAAAGATGTTCCTGTTGATAAAATTATAGTTAGTAGCTTAAAACGAACAATTGAGACAGCGACTCCTTTAATCGAACGTACAGATGCGGTAGTTGAAAGCTATTCGGAACTTGATGAAATGAGTTTTGGTGAATGGGAGGGGGCTTATTTTGAAGATGTTAGAGCTTCTATTGAAGCTATAAACCAAAAGTGGAAGCAAGGAGATATCGAGGCAGTAATCCCTGGAGGAGAATCTCCAAAACAAGTTTTTGAACGTGCGAGTAAAAAACTTATTGATGTTTTAAAAGATTCTGATGAGGAGAACATTGTATTTATGATTCATGGCAGGTTGATCCGGATTCTCTTATCAGGCCTGCTAAATCTTGGCTTAGAAAATATGGATCTCATCAAGCACGAAAATGGAGCAATTAATCACCTTACCTGGGACGGTGAATACTTTAAAACTGTTGAATTAAATATGACTGAGCACCTGGAAAAGGTTCAAGTAGCATAAGGTAAAAAATCCGAGCCAAGCTTTGACGGAAAGCTTATCTTTGTGCCGGATTTTATGAACCTTTCAAACGAGAAAAAGGTTGTTGGGGCTAACTAATTCAAAAACCATATGAGTGAAAAAGTACGTTCAATGTTTGCGGATATTGCCGGTGATTATGATCGGGTAAATACCGTTCTTTCATTCGGAGTTCATCACGCCTGGCGCAGTAAAACAATTGCGGAGAGTAAAGCTAAAACCGGCGACAGGGTATTGGATTGCGCGACAGGTACCGGAGATCTTGCTATAGAATTCAAAAAGGCAGTTGGGAAAGAAGGGTATGTATTAGGTACTGATTTTTGCGCACCGATGATTGAACCTGCTCCTGCAAAAGCAGCAAAAAAAGGATTGGAAATCGATTTTGAAGTTGCTGACGCAATGGATTTACCATATGAGGATGACAGCTTTGATATTGCAAGTATTTCATTTGGTATCAGGAATGTAGATGATCCGGTTATTGCGCTTCAGGAGATGGCAAGAGTAGTGAAACCAGGTGGCAGAGTTGTAGTGTTGGAATTTGGTCAACCAAAAGGCTTATTGAAATTCCCATATGAAATGTATAGCCAGCATATAATGCCGGCAGTTGGAGGCTTATTAAGTGGGAACCGAGAGGCTTACACCTATCTGCCAAGAACAAGCGCTACTTTTCCAGCGGGCAAGAACTTTTTAAAACTGATGGAACAATCAGAATCATTTTCAGAATATCACGACGTAAAGCTGACAGGTGGTATAGCCTATGTTTATGTAGGATTGGTTCAATAGTTGTATATTCACACGCTAAATTAATTAAATATATACATGTTAATAGAAGAAATTAAAAAAGTAATACCTCATCGCTACCCATTCTTATTAGTTGATCGTGTTGTCGAAATGGAAGACGAGAAGATTACCGCGATCAAAAATGTGACCGTAAACGAAGAGTTTTTTAATGGTCACTTTCCGGGGCAACCAATTATGCCAGGGGTGCTTCAGGTAGAAGCATTAGCACAGGCTGGCGCAATTTTACTTATGACGAAGAAAGTTGATGATCCTGAAAATAACCTGATGGTATTTACAGGAATCAAAAACTGTAAGTTTAGAAAGCAAGTAGTTCCTGGTGATCAATTGAAGCTGGAAGTTGAATTGGGCTCTATGCGTAGAAATTTTGTGACTATGATCGGCAAAGCCACTGTAGATGGTGAAGTAGCATGTGAACTAGAAGCATCAGCTGCAATTGTTCCTAAGCAATAAAAATGAGTACAGAAACCGGATCAAATCGTCCTGCTAAAATAACAACACAAACTGTTGTTGATATGAAGCGAAATGGGGAGAAAATCTCCATGATCACCGCATATGATTTCACTATGGCTCAAATAGTAGATCAGGCAGGTATTGATATAATCCTGGTAGGAGATTCGGCCAGCAATGTAATGGCGGGTTATGATACTACAGTTCCGATGACATTGGAGCATATGATTTATCATACTTCTTGTGTTGTTCGTGGTACTGAGAAGGCGCTCGTTATTGCTGATCTACCTTTTATGAGTTACCAGGTTACTCCTGAAGAAGCTCTGATTAATGCCGGACGAATGATGAAAGAGGCGGGTGCTCACGCAGTAAAGCTGGAGGGTGGCAAGCCAATTATTGATACGGTTAAAAAAATCGTTGAGGCAGGTATTCCCGTAATGGGGCACCTAGGGCTTACTCCTCAAAGTATTTACCAGTTTGGTACCTATAAAGTCCGTGCACAAGAAGAAGAGGAAGCAAAAAAACTGATCAAAGATGCCAAGCTTCTGGAAGAAGCTGGTTGTTTCGCAATAGTATTAGAAAAAATTCCAGCGAAACTTGCAGCTCAGGTTTCTAATACGTTATCTATTCCAACAATCGGAATTGGTGCAGGTGTTGATTGTGATGGACAAGTTTTGGTAATCCACGACATGCTGGGCATGAATAAAGGCTTTAATCCCCGCTTTCTCAGAAGGTATGCTGATGTGCATTCGGTAATGACCGATGCGGTACAGAATTATATTAAAGATGTTAAAGACAAAGATTTTCCAAATAAACAGGAGCAATACGGCGAATAATGAGTGATACAAAAAAACCTTTAATTCTTGTAAGCAATGATGATGGTATCTATTCAAAAGGAATTAAAGCGCTCGCCGAAGTAGCTTCGGAATTTGGAGATGTACATATCGTAGCACCTGATCGCCAACAAAGCGCTGTTGGCCACGCCATAACCCTTGAAACTCCACTAAGGGCACAATCCATAACTGTTGCAGGGAAATATGAAGGACAGGCTATTAATGGAACACCGGCTGACTGCGTGAAGCTTGCGCATGATCAGCTTATGAAAAGAAAACCTGACCTGGTTTTAAGCGGGATTAACCATGGTAGCAACGCGGGTATTAATATACTTTATTCCGGAACAGTTAGTGCTGCTACTGAAGGAACGGTATTAGGATACCCATCTATTGCGGTAAGCTGTACTGATTATGATAATGACGCTGATTTAACAGGATGTAAAGAGGCTGCACGAAGAGTGATAAGACATGTGTTAGAAAAAGGACTCCCTAAAGGAGTCACAATGAATCTAAATGCTCCTGCTGGTGAATTTAAAGGCCTCAAGTGGGCTCGTATGGCGGATAGCCGTTATGTAGAAGAATATGAAGCCAGGAATGACCCTTTTAATAAACCTTACTACTGGCTCACAGGTAAATTTGAGTTGATGGATGACGGTTTGGATGCAGATATTCATATCCTGAATGAAGGTTTCGCGACCATCACTCCGATTCAATACGACCTTACCGACTATTCTCTTTTAAAAGAATTAGGGGGAGAAGAGTTAGATTAAATCTTCTCCTTGATATACTCTTTATAGTCAATAATACTTTGCCTTACTACTTCCTGGGCTACATCCTTTCCCTGGAAATCTTCAACCAGTACCGACTTGTTTTCAAGTTTTTTGTAGTCCTCGAAGAAACTTCTTAATTCTCTTAATGAATGCTTTGGTAAATCCCTGATGTCATCGTAGTGATTTACACTCATATCATTGGCAGCTACAGCAATAATCTTATCATCCATTTCATTTCCGTCAAGCATTCGCATAACCCCGATTACTTTTGCTTCTACCAGACACATAGGTACAATTTCTATCTGTGAAAGTACCAGGATATCTAATGGATCTTTATCATCACAGTAGGTTTGTGGGATGAATCCATAATTTGCCGGGTAGTTGATGGAAGAGTATAACACCCGGTCGAGTAATAGCATCCCGGATTCTTTATCGAGCTCATATTTTGCTCTACAGTTTTTAGGGATTTCGATGATGCCTTTTACAATAATAGGGGCATGATTTCCAAAACTTACATCATGCCAGGGGTGAAATTTCATTAAATGACGCTTATAAATGAGTGGTGATATTGAGGTCTCAAAAATACCCTTAAAAGGGACGGTATTCAATGAGAAAGAAGCAATTTTCTAGTTTAGTTGAACTAGCAGCAATTTTTATTTTGCTGAATAGGAGGGCATTTAACTGATCCATAACTACAATAGACACAACAATCAGTTCCAACAGGTTTGAGGATAGCTTTACAGTTTTCACATTCATAAAAAAACTGGCAGGCATCGATAGGCATTTCTTCCATTTTTTTATGCAGGCATTTGGGACAGGTAATCTCGGATGCAGAAATATAGTTCATATATTTGTTCATTAAGACCCGGAGTAGTTAAAATCCCATCTCGCCGAGCTTCTTTACAGTTCCGGTCCAAAAGTCATGGTAAATACGTTTGTTCTCCTTACTCACCTGTACATTGATCTGATTCATATGTGATAAAGCAACAGTTCCCAGGTGTTCTCCCCAGGTGGCACTTTCAATAGAAACAAAAGAATCATTAGCTCCCTCTTTTCCGAAAATCTGTGTGTTCTGGAAAAGGAAAACAGGATTTAAGGAGGAGTCTGTTCCTTTACCAACAGCTGCACTGTATGAAAAGTAAGGGAGCCCATCGAGGTTAGGAGTATCGGCATTAAATTCCTCTTGCACATATCCCCGACAAAGTTGTTCTAATGAACTTAATACTTCGCTTTTCTCATTTGGATAAACATTATCTCCAAACCAATCTACTATATGGCTAAGCTTTTCTGTAATCAGTTCGGGTGTCTTTAGTATTAGATCAGCCAGGTACGTTCCCTGATGAGGAGTGGCAATAGTAGTAAGCGAAGCAACCTTATCAGCAATACCCAGATGCGTTAAAGCAAAGCGCATATCCAGTCCCCCCATACTATGAGCCATTACATTTACTTTTTCATATCCATATTTATCACACGTTTCCGTGATAAGGCGAACCCAGTTCTTTGCACGTACTTCAATTGAAGCATAAGGCACGCAATTAGGTGCAAAAGCTTGTACTCCATATTCCCTCATCAGCATACAAGGGTCGTGAAGGGGAGAAGGTTTTACAAGTGAACCAATAGCTCCAAATCCATGACATAAAAAAACCGGGTGTTTAATTGTGATGAGATCAGGTTGAGGAAACTCCTCAAGTTTAAAATGTCTAAGTATGGGGAGTTTATCTGACACTTTTATTCCTGGGTTTCTATGGCTTCTACTTGAGACTTATCCGTAATCAGACGAATAGTTCTTATGATAGTATCATTATAAGAGAAATAGATATTCATATCACGTTCAGGAAAAACCACCCTTGTAGGTGTATCAAGCCCCAGGTCGTAAAACCGTTTATGTACCATGAGATGAAAACTTGTCTTTGAAAACGAAGGAGCTACTCTAACCCTATACACTTTTCTAGAGAAAGAGGTGTCAATCTCGACAGTTGAGCTTCTAATCTGATCAGGTCGAAGATTTGCCTCTGTAAAAGAGAGCTGAATAAGTGAGTCTAATTGAGAATGTGTATAAATTTTCTTCTCAACAACCGGCGGAGTAGCCGCCAGTATTATAGCGCTGAGAATACATGCGATAACTAAAAGAATGGCAAGAATTCTTTTCCCTGGTTTCATGAGAGATGTTACTCAGGGTTAAATATGAAATTCAATACTCTTTCAGCTATCTCTTCTTTGGTTCCTTCAAACTCTTTGTTTTCATCTAAACCAAGAACATGCACATGGTTCGTATCAGATTGGAATCCGGCGCCTTCTTGTGTGAGTGAATTGGCGATAATCCAATCAGCGTTTTTCTTTGTCAGCTTTGAAGTAGCATTTTCAATAAGGTTTTCAGTTTCCATAGCAAAACCTATTAGTGTCTGCTGTGACGGTTTCCTACTTCCTAACCACGCTAAAACATCCGTGGTATTTGTAAGTTTGACTTCACTTTCTCCGTTTTCTTTTTTCACTTTATGTGAATGAGTTTCTGAAGGAGTGAAGTCCGAAACAGCCGCTGCCATAATGATTACATCTGAATCCGCTTCTTTTTTCACAGCTTCAAACAAATCATTGGCACTAATAATAGCTTTTGTGAGAATATCATCTGGTACTGGAATACTAACAGGGCCATGTATAAGAGTAACTTCAGCTCCTAATCGTTTTGCTGCTCTTGCCATGGCAAATCCCATTTTACCAGAGCTTGGATTCGATATAAATCGAACGGGATCAATAAACTCTCTGGTAGGTCCGGCAGTTACTACCACTTTTTTGCCTTCAAGAGGTCCTTTGATTGACCCAATAATTGAATTGGCAGTTTCCAGAATGGATTCCATTTCAGGCAATCTTCCTTTGCCTTCCAATCCACTTGCCAGGAAACCAGATTCAGGTTCTAATATGTGATAGCCAAAATCCTGAACTATTTTGAGGTTTTGAGATACTGAAGGTGACTCATACATCTCGCCATCCATAGTTGGGCAAATCAAGATCGGTGAACGAGCTGCTAATACAGTTGCAGTAAGCATATTATCAGAGATGCCATTTGCAATTTTTGCCAGTGTATTTCCGGTACAGGGGGCAATAACAAAAAGATCAGCCCATTCTCCCCAGTTTATATGCCTGGTCCATTCTGTGGCTCCGGCTTCCTCGGGGAATATTTCTATGGCAACGTCATGGCCTGAAAGAGAAGCAAAAGTTTCAGAACCAACAAAGCGGGTGGCAGAAGGAGTCATTGTAACTCTAACTTCAGCACCCGCTTTTTGAAATTCTCTTAGTAAAAAAACAGCTTTGTAAGCTGCAATTCCTCCGGTAACACCTAATATGATGCGTTTTCCGGAGAGCATAAATTACTCAGCTTCTGGTCTACGGTAGTAGATTTTTTCGTCTTCCATCTCAGAAATAGAACGCTGTGTAGCGTGAGGAAGCTTTTCAAAAGCTTTTGAGATTTGCTCTTGTTCTTCGTTGAATGAAAACTCGTCGTCATCGTCAAAACCTTCGAAGTATTGAAGTTTGTCGTCTAACTCTAATTTTTCCTGAGCCGCAATCTGGCGCGCTCTTTTTGACATGATTACAAGTAATTCGTACTTGTTACCAGTAACATGTTTTAGTTCTTCAATATCTAATGTGCGAATCGGCATAATTGTTATTTAAGATTCATGAATTCAACGACAGCGTCTCTAACCTGAGCGTAAGCTGTCTCCAAATCATCATTAATAATAACCTGATCAAATTGATCAGAGTAAGTAAGTTCTTCTTGAGCTCTTTCAAGTCGAAGCGCCAAAGTTTCTTCATTTTCGGTACCACGAGCTTGCAAACGCTCTTTTAATACTTGAATTGAAGGGGGTTGAATAAATAATCCCAGGCAGTCATCAGCATAAATACGTTTTATGTTAACGGCTCCTTTTACTTCAACGTCAAGCAGAATAAAATAGCCTGATTTTAGCTTTTTATCAACCTCTGATCGCAGTGTCCCATAACGTTTACCACCATAGAATTCTTCCCACTCCAGGAAGGCTTCTTCATCAATTCTCTTCTGGAAATCAGCCTCTGAAATAAAGTAATAATGCACTCCATCAATCTCGCCTTCACGAGGACTACGCGTGGTAGCTGAAACTGAAAATTTAAGTTCTTCAAAATCTGAAAACAGGCGTTTGGCTAATGTTGACTTACCACCACCACTTGGAGAAACAAGGATTATGATTTTCCCGCTATTCAAGGCTACTCTACATTTTGAACTTGTTCACGAATTTGTTCCAGCATTTCTTTGGATTTCACGATAAGGTGAGCAATACCAGAATCATTTGCTTTCGAGCCAATTGTATTCAACTCCCTGTTAACTTCTTGTGTAAGGAAATTGAGCCTGCGACCTGCTGGTTCCGGTAACTCAATAGCCTCTATGAAAAACTTTAAATGAGCGCGTAATCGGACAGTTTCTTCAGTGATATCCATTTTATCAGCCAGGATAGCCACTTCCATTTCCAGGCGTTCGTTATCCAGGCTCTCATCGTCTACTAATTGTTTGATTCGTTCGTGAAGTTTATTTCTGACTTCTATAGCTCTACCATCAGTAATAACTAAAATCTCTTCCAGGATTGAATCTATAGCTGCAATACGCTCTTCTAAATCTTTTCTAAGTTGATTACCCTCTTGTGTTCTCATCTCCATTAATCGGGTAATCGCTTGTTCAGTAGCCTGGTTAACCAAATTCCACTTTCTGGCCAGTTCTTCCTCATCATCAACTTTAGATATGTAAATATCACTGAAACTGGTAATATTTCTAAGATTAAGAGGAGCTTCTATTCCGGCAGCATTACGCACTTCGTTCAATAGCTTGGCGTATGCTTTGATCTTTTTTTCGTCTACTTCAAGTTGAGGTCCTTCAGTATCTTGCTCCGAGAGGTATACATTTACATTGAGCTTCCCCCGGCTAATGGTTTTTTGAATGAGTTCTTTGAGTACTAATTCTTTTTGTTGGAGCCGTTGTGGTAATCTGGTGGTTATATCAAGGTAGCGACTGTTTAGCGTCTTGATTTCAACGGTGGCAATGAGACCATTGTCAGTAGCCTCACCTCGCCCAAAACCAGTCATGGAGATAATCATATCGTATTAATCTAGGTAGATGAATGAGTAGAACTTATTGCGTAAGAAGGTACAAAAGTGTTTCATGCTAAAAAAACAAAGTAGTTGGCAAAATGATAGGTTTTAGTATCTTTTGCGCCATTGGATTCATACATGAAAATTCTAGGTATTTCGGCATTTTATCACGATTCGGCAGCTTGTTTGGTACAGGACGGAAAAATTATAGCTGCAGCACAAGAAGAGCGCTTTACACGCAAGAAGCATGACGCTCAATTCCCGGTTAATGCCGTCAAGTTTTGTCTCGAAGAGGCTGGTTTGAGCATTGATGAGCTGGATGCCATAGCTTTTTATGATAAACCATTTCTGAAGTTTGAAAGGTTATTGGAGACTTATCTCTCTTTCGCTCCCAGAGGAGTACGGTCTTTTATTACTGCGATGCCTGTTTGGCTGAAGGAAAAGATGTTCCTAAAAAAACTTATTTATGATGAACTAAAGAAAGTTGGTGATTATGTAAAAAGTGATGTAAACCTTCTTTTTCCTGAGCATCATTTGAGCCATGCAGCTAGTGCGTTTTATCCTTCAAAGTTTGAAGATGCAGCTATTCTTACAGTTGATGGAGTAGGAGAGTGGGCAACAGCCTCTATTTGCCATGGAAAGGGAAAAGAAATTACCATTCTCAGAGAATTGAAATTCCCGCATTCGTTGGGGTTGTTATATTCTGCTTTTACCTATTACCTGGGATTCAAAGTGAATTCCGGCGAGTACAAATTGATGGGCCTGGCACCGTATGGGAACCCGGAATCAAAACTTTTGGAAGAATACATCACTAAGATAAAGTCTGAACTTATGGACATCCGTGATGACGGCTCTATCTGGCTAAACCAGGATTACTTTAGTTATGCTACCGGGCTAAGAATGGTTAATGAGAAGAAGTGGGAAGCACTCTTCGGATTCCCAAGAAGAGAAGGAGAAGGGGAGCTGGAACAACATGAAGCCGATTTAGCACTGGCAATCCAGAAGGTTACAGAAGAGGTGGTAATTAAAATGGCTGCTCATGCTAAAGAACTTACAGGGGCGAAAGCTATATGTATGGCTGGTGGTGTCGCGTTGAATTGTGTAGCTAACGGAAAACTACAGAATGAAGGAATTTTTGATGAAGTTTACATTCAGCCAGCCGCGGGAGATGCAGGCGGATCTGTTGGAGCAGCTTTAGCCACTCATCATATTTATTTTGAAGAGGATCGTGTTCCTGAAACTCCGGATTCAATGATGGGAGCCTATCTGGGTCCTGAATATTTTGCTATTGATATAGAACGAGCTTTAAGAAAGTTTAAGCCTGTTTACGATGTGCTTTCTGAGGAGAAACTCTATCCCAGGGTTGCTGAATTACTTGATACCGGGAATGTAGTAGGCTGGTTCCAGGGAAAAATGGAGTTTGGGCCACGAGCATTAGGTGGAAGAAGTATTATCGCCGACCCCCGAAGAACGGATATGCAAAAGAAATTGAATCTGAAGATTAAATACAGAGAATCATTCAGGCCATTTGCTCCGTCTGTATTAGCCGAAGAAGCTGGTAAATATTTTGAGCTCGAAAGTGATTCACCATATATGCTATTGGTACAACCTGTAAAAGAGGAAATCCGGGAAATACTACCTGAGGGTTATAATAGTTTGCCATTAAGGGAGAAACTGGCAGTTAAACGATCCGATTTACCTGCTATCACTCACATTGATTTTTCTGCTCGCGTCCAGACCGTGCATAAAGAGACGAATCCGCAATACTGGAATATGATTAATGCTTTTAATGAGCGAACAGGTTGTGGAATGGTTGTGAATACCAGTTTCAATGTGAGAGGAGAACCGATTGTTTGTACACCAGAAGATGCGTATCGATGTTTTATGAATACAGAGATGGATTATCTGGTTATAGGTGAGTATGTTTTTGCCAAGGCAGATCAACCGGAATGGTTGGAGAAAATTGAATTTGAAAAGGATTAAAGAAAAGAAATGGATCTATTAAAAGATTTATGGGGCTTCATGAAAGAGCGGAAGAAATTCTGGTTAGCTCCCGTTATCGTAATATTGTTATTACTAGGATTTTTGATCGTTATTGGTGGTGGTTCTTCTATTGCTCCGTTCATTTATACCTTGTTTTAAGAAGGGAACAGAATGCTTCCAAAGCGAGATTTTAATTTCATAAAAACGGACCCTGAAACTCCGAAAACACAGTTGGTCATTGTTACGGGGTTACTGGTTATTGCTGCTATTCTGGCGAATGAATACGTGGCTTATGCAGCTCTTTTTGTAGGGTTGATTTGTTTGATCATACCAATTGCTGGCTCAGGAATAGTCTGGTTTTGGTATAAACTCGCTGAAGTATTAAGCAAAGTGATGAACCCGCTGGTTCTCGGGTTGGTGTATTTCATTTTCATCTCTCCAATTGCCATTTTGTTTCGATTATTTGGAAATGATCCCATGCAACTCAAAGATCAAAGAGGGAGTGTGTATGATTTCAGAGATAAGACTTATAACAAAGAGGATTTAGAGAAACCGTGGTAGGGCCATTCGCTATTCAGCGAATGGAATTAAAAATGAAAGATTAAAGATTTGGGATTACCCACGAGTACTTTAATCAGTTTGCGATAAATACGTAATCGGGTTTAAGTAGAACATTTTTTTCCAGCCTTCTGGGTCAGTATCAATTCTCCAAAAATATGGTATAAGCGTAACGATAGAATAGTGAACGTGAGGTTGTTTTCCTTTTGCATTACCTGTATCACCTACTGTACCAATTATCGATTTAGGTTGTAAAAAATCGAATAATGCTACTGAACTAGTTTCAAGATGTGCATAATAATGTACTCTCCATTTAGGTCCTAAAACCAGTACAAAATTACCTCCTTTCGATATTTTACCTTTGGCAATCACGAACCCATGAGTAGAAGACATCAATTCAGTTCCTTTCTTGGCAAAAATATCTACGCCTTTATGGGTGCCGGAGCTCCCCCAGGGATAAAACCAAAATGTTTGATTGTTATAATCGGAGCTAGTTGCCTTATAGACAGGCATAATAAACTTCTGGGGGACGAATAATCCTATGAGGATAAGTAGAAGTATAAACAGATAAGTTTTTTTAAGCATCAATAGAATTCAATAAATATTAAACTCTATAGAGCTAAAACAGCACAAAAGTTCCCTTTTGTTTATCTAATCATTAAATACCAACTTTGTATTTAAATGTATTAGTAGGTAAGATTCGGGAGAGTATTTATTTACTGCACTTTTATATCGTTCATATCTTACCGGGGCAATGTGTGTAGCAATGGAGTAGGTTGGGTTGATCCATTTTTCCAGGTTTGGTTGGGATGTTTCTTCAATCAGCATCCAAAAAGGTAATATCGCGATATCAATGCCTTGTTCGTTTAATTCTAATACTGAGAAAGCTTCCTCAAACCAGTTGCTGTCACCAAC
>JAVKDP010000058.1:0-42351 GCA_040222185.1 Balneolaceae bacterium
GACCTTGCTATACTTTTTACTGATATTCGCGGTTCTACCAAAAAAATTGCGTCATCTGGTCCTGAGACGTTTATCTCAGTACTTAACCGAACATTAGGAGCCCAGGCTGATGCTGTACTTGAACAAGAAGGCTCTATCGATAAATTTGTTGGGGATTCACTTATTGCACTGTTTAGCGGCGAAAACGCGCTTGAAAGAGCTATCAACTGTGGTATTAAAATTCAAAAAGATTACCTGGAAGATCCTGAAGTATCCGTTTTCTTTGATGGCCTCGGAGTTGGTATCAATTATGGAAGTATGGTTCTTGGAAATATGGGAGCAAAAGAAAGAATGGATTACACAGTTATCGGACCTGAGGTGAACCTTTGTGCCCGGCTTTGCTCGGTAGCAGAATCAGGGCAAGTTTTAGTACCCAAACAACGTATAGAAGAGCATAAACTCGAAAGTAAGTTTACGTTCAACTCTGTTGAGAAGAAAAATTTAAAAGGATTCGCCAATGAGATTCAGATTATGGAGGCAGTATATGAGTAAGCGATTATTGAGCCTTTTCGTTTTTAGCTTTCTATCTACATCAGTAGCCTTTGCCCAGGTTGAAGTAAACGGTACTTTGGATTTTGGAATATCATCGGGAGGTAGCGAGTCACAGTTTATAGCTAATGGTATACCCAATGAGTTTCGGTACTTACACTTTTCGATACCTCAGGCAAACCTCCTTCTATTCGCTCCAATAAATGAGACTTTTTTCTTTGAAGGAAGACTCCAGGCAGATACTTATGGTACCGGGCAATTGAGCTGGCCCAGGTTTACACTTGCAAATATTACGTACTCAGACCCTGCAAAGAACTATTCTCTAAGTGCAGGCAGGTTTATATCTAACTTCGGATTTTACCCGAGCAGAAACCTGACCATAGACCGAACCTTCTTAGAGCTCCCTCTCTCATACTCTTATTACATAAGCATGTCGGATGTATATGGGTATTGGGATAATGCCAGGTATCAAAATGGATATTCTGCTGAAGATGGTATTATGACTACTGTATATTTTGGAGGATACTCAACAGGCTTGAGATGGGATTGGGAGATTGAGGAAAGCAAACTCTTGCTACAAACTTCATTTACTTCAGTCTCTCCTGGTTCAGGAAGAGATTATACTAATTTAGCGAATGCTGCTCTTACTTCACGCCTAGTATACAATCCTAATATAAAGTGGCAATTTGGGCTTTCTGCTTCTCATGGAAGCTTTATGCAGCTTGTTGAAAGCGAAAATGGTGCTGTTCGAGGAAATAATCCTTTTGAACAATATCGCCAGACACTTGTTGGTTTTGACTTCAAGTATGGGTTGGGTTTTTGGGAGATCGTTGGAGAAACCATTTACTCAAATTGGAAAGTACCTGCATGGATAACCCCTACTGGCTGGGTTTTTGAAGGAACAGGGAATGATTTGAAGACCTTCAACTTTTCGAATATCGGAGCTAATATTGACATCAAATTCGAACCGCCAGCTTTATCCGGAAGTTATTTCGCTTTCCGTTTCGATCACCTCAACTTTATCGAAGAACACCCGGTGGAAAATAATCAGTATGGAACAGATGACTGGGACAAAGATAAGTTCAGATACTCAGCAGCATTTGGCTATAAGCTTGCAAGAAACGTTGAAGGAAAACTTTTAGTTAGTGAACAAACTCCAAATGATGGCTCTTTATACACATTCAGAGCTGTGATAACTGCTTTCTTTTAGCTTGTTTATAACACATGGATAGAAAAACTTTCCTAAAAAAGACCCCAATACTTGGTCTTACAGCTAGTATTGCCCTTACAAGCTGTAGCACTGGCCCAACATCTACTGATATTGACTTAACAGGTGATGCTGAAATTCTCACATTAGCTGCAGTGAGAGAAGATCAGGCTATAAATACTTACCAGGCGATAATAGACTCAGGACGATTTACTTCTCAAGCTATAATTGATACCCTGGAGCTTTTTAAAAGTCACCATACCGAGCATCTGGCTATTTTCAACTCCCTATTAGAAGAACTAGAGGTAAGTAGTATAGCTGCAGGAAGTCAGGGAGAAGCTGAAGGATTTAGTTTGAGCATTAGTGATACAGAAACCCTTACCTTTGCTATGAATTTAGAACTGAATGCAGCGCAGGCTTATTTCACTGATGCCTTTCAGCAACTTCAGGGTTTAAATTCAAAACAAACTATGGGTGAAATTTATCCTGTAGAACTAGCTCATTTTCTGAGTCTGAAAGAAACACTGGAAATAACACCTGTAATTAATGCAGCCATTTTTACTGAAATCAATGCGAATTCCTGATTTTAAAAATGCACAACATGTCATTGAATATTTACTTCTGAAATGAAAGCATTACTTAAGTTTGTTATCCTGCTTGGTGCATTTTTCACCTTCACACTACTGTTGTTCAAAGTACTGGGCGTTCTGTCAGTTGACGATATAAAGCTTTGGCTTGAACAGGCATTGAGCATTTCACCATGGATTGTTGGGTTAATCATTATTGGTTTACTCCTTATTGATCTCTTTATAGCTATTCCTACACTTTCCCTTACTATCCTATCCGGTTTTTTCCTGGGGTTAGAACTTGGGGTTACCTACTCCTCTATTGGTATGATTGGAGCTGGAAGCCTGGGCTATTTTGTGAGCCGAACTAATGGAGAACGGCTTTTGCGATTTGTAACTAAGGATGAAAAACAAGTGACCGAAATGAAAGAATTGTTTACCAAATTCGGCCCTGTTTCGCTTATGTTATGCCGGGCAGCCCCTATGTTGCCTGAAGTAACTTCTTGCCTTGCTGGGGTCACAAAAATGCCTTACCTGAGGTATTTGTTATTCTACCTGATAGGAACACTGCCCTACTCTATAATAGCTGTATATGCTGGCTCAATAAGCAGTATTGATAACCCGGCTCCTGCTATTTTTACTTTTATGGGTATGTTTGCAGGATTGACTTTCATTTGGATAATCTTCCTTTACTTTACCAAGAAAAGGAAGAAAGCCTGAATTTGTTTTGCTACACGTTAAATCTGAATAGCATTACATCGCCATCAGCTACTACATACTCCTTACCTTCTTGCCTCATTTTTCCGGCTTCTTTAGCCTTCTTTTCACCTTCGAATTCTATGTAGTGGTCATAAGCAATGGTTTCTGCCCTTATAAAACCTCTTTCAAAATCTGTATGTATAACTCCTGCAGCTTGAGGAGCTTTGGTTCCTTTTCTGATCGTCCATGCCCGCGTTTCTTTAGGGCCCACCGTAAAATAAGTTATTAATCCAAGCTCGGCATAAGCTCCATGAATTAAGCGGTCCAATCCTGCACTGTTAACTCCCAGTTCTTCCAGGAACATCTCTTTTTCCTCATCTTCCAGTTCAGCTATCTCAGCTTCAATCTTCGCACAAAACATAACTACTTCGTCATCAAATTGAGCAGCAACAGCTTTTACCCGATCCACAAGTTCATTTCCTGATTCCAGGTCAGTCTCTCCAACATTACAAGCATAAAGCACCTGCTTTCCTGAAAGAAGCATCAAATCTTTATAAGCAGCTTGTTCATCTTCGGTCACCTTAAATCTGCGAGCCGAATTACCATTTTCCAGGTGTTCTCTTAATCTTTCTGCTACCACCAGCTGAGCTTTCATGGCTTTGTCGCCACTTTTTGACTGCTTCTTAAGTGTATCTACTCTTTTCTCTACACTTTCAAGATCTTTAAGGATCAGCTCTTCTTCGATAATGGTGATATCTCTTTCCGGGTTCACATCACCTTCTACATGAATGATATCATCATCTTCAAAACAACGAACTACATGAATAATTAAATCAACTTCCCTGATATGTGATAGAAAAGCATTTCCTTTACCCTTTCCTTCTGCAGCACCTTTTACTAATCCGGCTATATCAACAAACTCAATTGTAGTTGGGATAACATTAGCAGAGTCTGCAATTCCAGCAAGGTTTAACAACCTTTCATCCGGAACTGAAACAAGGCCTACATTCGGGTCAATGGTGCAAAAAGGAAAATTAGCTGACTCTGCACCTGCATTACTTAAAGCATTAAAAAGGGTTGACTTCCCAACGTTGGGCAACCCAACAATTCCACACTTAAGACTCATTAATTCTTTCTTTTAAATTTAAAAATCGATGTTTTTTTGTTGAATAAAATCTCTTTCCGGCAATGCTACTGCAGTAAGTTTTCCATACTGCTGGTATACACAACCTGTATCTATTCCGATCATGTTTTTTCTGTGAATGGGTGACCGATCCGGGGTATGCCCGAATATTACAGTCTTCTCCCACTTCTGTACTTCTTTATTGATATGATCCCTGGTCCACAAGAAACTGCTATGGATTGATTCATCTGCCAGGGCCTCAGCTACAGTCTTATCTATAGGAAGGCCACCGTGAACGAATAAAAAATCTTCCGATTCATAATAGAGCTTCGTATTGATAAAAAATTTGAGATGAGCATAAGGAATTTTTGAATCCGGGCAACTTTGATAATATGACTCCATTGTTGCATCCCCGCCATAATCAAACCAGTCTACCCAGCTTTTGTCTTGCTGATACCTTAATAGCATTGCATCATGATTTCCTCTGAGAAATACACAATCATGACTCTTACTAAACTCAATTAAGATATCTACCACCTCTTTGGAGTGAGGACCCCGGTCTACATAATCACCAATAAAAACATAGGTCCTGGTTTCTCCAAACTCATTCTCAAGTCTTTTCAATAACTCGGTCAATGTTTTGGAACAACCGTGAATGTCGCCAATAGCTACGTACCCTTTTGAGTTCTCTTTCATTTGTTAACGGAGCTTTCTATTAATCCTCTACCAGTTTTTTTAATCTTCCCTTCCGAGTTAAGCACTTCGAGAGAGGCATCTAATATTCCGTTTACAAAGCGACCTGATTTCGCTGTGGAGTATTTCTTAACGATTTCAATAGCTTCATTAATCGTAACTTTTGTAGGAATCTCCTCAAAGTAAATGAACTCACAAAGCGACATTTTGAGCACAATCAAGTCAATCATAGCAAGTCGCTGAATGTCCCAGTTCTTGATATGTTCTGTAACAATATCATGAAACTCTTTATCATGCTCTAAAGTGAGAAAAAATAATCGCTCAGCGAATCTTCTTGCTTCCTTTTCTGAAGATAAAGCATCCTTAATAATAGTATCACTGATATACTGAACAGTGTCTTTGCTTTGAAGAAATGCATAAATAGATTGAAGAACGGTTTCGCGTACTAGTCTGCGATTGATCATGCCTTGGATTTTTGTGAAGGGCAAAGATAAGGAATTGCTGTTTCCCTAGAAAAGAAAGATTGATGTATTTACAAGTTCTTCCGTATCTTATTTTTTTGCGTCCTTAGCTCAGTTGGTTAGAGTATCACATTGACATTGTGGGGGTCACTGGTTCGAATCCAGTAGGACGCACACTTCCTTGATATAAAAAAGGCTCTAAATCAATAAAGCCTTTTTTATAAGTCTAATAAATCATCAATCTCTCTATTATTCTTGATGCTCTTTATATCCTGAACATTCTGTCAGGATCAATTTCTTACCTCCGGTTAAAAACTAAGAGTATAAATATCAATATATGTTACAGTTTATATTAAATTTATTCGAGAAGTCGAAAAATGATAGCTATTCCTTCCAAGAACCCCATCTATTCACTACAATATTATTTTTCAATGACTTGAATAAAATTTCATTCAACAAAGTCTGAATTTATTCGAGATATATTTTATGATATTCGTACTATACATTCTAACTATTTATTAATTAGACATTTAGAATCATAAAATCTAACTCTACAACTGATCGAAAAGCTACTCAAGTTTTTTGAATTTAAACTCAAATACTGTACCGGTATCAGAAAATATATTCGTTTCAGCATTTAACTGTCTCGATAATGTATCAATTAATTTTAAACCTAATGATGAGTTTTCTCCAATATTTCTTTCCCTATCAATACCAACTCCATCATCACGAACGCTAAACAGTATTTCACCTTCATTTTCTTTGAAAATGATATGTATTGTTCCACTTTCTTTTCCTACAAATGCATGTTTAAAACTATTCGTCAAAATCTCATTCAATAATAACCCACATGGTATTGCCTGTGTAATCATGAATGAAACATCATCTAAATCGAAAGTGATTTCTACGGGAACAGAGTTCAGACCCATTGTCTGTTTTACAATCAAACTCAACTCTTTGATGTACGTTTGAACGTCTATTTTGGAGAGAAAATCATTCTGGTAAAGTTTTTCATGAACCAGCGCAATCGAATTAATACGCATCCTACTTTCATTCAAGATCATCTTGGCGTCTTTATTCTGAGTATCATAAGATTGCAACTCCAGTAGCCCTGTTATAACGGCCAGGTTATTTTTTACCCGGTGATGTATTTCAGCTAGTAATACTTCTTTTTCTTTCAGCGAGTTTAGTAACTGGTTTTCTACACTCTTAGTCTCTGTTATATCAACATAAATGCCGTATTTAGCTATCATTTTCCCTTCAATAATAATCGGAACAGCATAGGTAATTACATCCAGTTCATCACCGTTTTTGGTGTGTCGCTTACAAACTACTTCCTCTACTTTAGTAGAATCTGAAAGAAACTTAGCAACCTTGAAATCTTCTTCTGAAACGATCAATCGATCTATTTCTAATCCTTGTATCTCATCTAGTTTATACTGGAAGGTCTTTTCAAATCCTGTATTAACAAGAACGATTTCATTTCTATCACTCAGAAGTGCAATGGCTATTGGAGTTGAATTAAATAACTCAGAGAATAAATGTTCTCTTTTCTTTAATTCAGCTTCTGAGTCTTTTTGCTCTGAAATATCCCTTTCTATAACTATCAGAATGTCCTCTCCGTTATAGCTACCCTTATTAACCAGAATTTGTGTTGGAAATACTTCTCCATTTGCTCTCTTTCCCCAACCTTCAAACTTTCCTATACCTTCATGATCTGTTCTTTTTTTGATCTGGAAAAACCGTTCTGAATCAAACTTCCCCGGAGCACTCAGTACTCTATAATTTTTTCCAATTACTTCTTTTGGATCATATCCATAGGTTAGTTTTAAACCATTATTTGCTTCAACAATCATACCATCCCAATTCAGTAAATAAATAGCATCACTTATTGAGTCAAATAAATCCCTGTAGCTTGCAGATATTCGTTTCGACTGCTCAAGAGCATTTACCCTTGCTGTAATATCAGATACCAGGGAATAAATGGAAACAATGTTGCCATCAGCATCAAACAAAAATGAATTGTTCCATTCGCAATGAATTGTGACTCCCGATTTAGTAATATTTCGGTTAACAACCGTTACATTCTTCTTATTCCCTTTTATGGTATCAGACAATTGTTTTCTAACAAAATCGATGTCTTCGGGATGAACAAATTCTTTTAATAAGGTCGTTCTTTCAATAGCTTCCTTTTGAGTCCAGCCAAATAACGCTTCAGCCTTATCCGACCATCTAAGCACTTTTAAATCCATGTTCCACTCTATTTCAGCCATGGGAAAATTTTGAAATGCCAATGGATATGAAACTATATCAGCATGGATTGATTTTTCTTTTACTACATTTGTAACATCATGTGCTACAACAATTTTAGCCGGATTACCTTTATAGCTTATCAGATGTGAAGAGAACTGAACATAGCTATCTGCAGTTTTTTTCTTTGTAACTTTCCAAACATTTTTAAAACCCGAAAAACCATCTTCTGAAATAGAATAAGGTTCCTTAGACAAGTCAACTTCTTTACAAAAATCAGTGAGTTTTTTTCCTATTAAATCACTTCTCTCTTGTCCGAATTTGATTGAAGCTGCCTCATTACTATCCAATATTTTAAGTGAGATCTGATCGCAAATAAACATTGATTGCGAATCAAAAAATGCCTCGTCTTTTGGGATCATTAATTACTAGACCTGTTATTAATCATTGCGGTATAAATATGCGCTTTCTTCTTTTTTTTACCAATAGAAAAAACTATTTAATTATTATTGCTAACTGAATGTGCCTATTTTCCTTTTTTCTTATCTTAAGTGCGAAAAAAAGCTTTATAAATTTTATTAATGTCAGACGATTTTATTTCTATCACCCTTCCTGATGGGTCATCCCGAGAGTACAAAAGGGGAATTTCAGGTGTGCAAATTGCAGAATCTATATCATCAGGACTAGCCAGGGCGGCTTTAAGTATCACTGTAAATGGAGAAATCTGGGATTTATCCAGACCAATAAATGATGACGCAAAAATCGCCATAAACACCTGGGACACAGAGGATGGGCAATATACGTTCTGGCATTCTTCTGCGCATTTACTCGCAGAAACTGTTCAGGAATTATACCCTCAAGCTAAGTTTGGAATTGGCCCTCCTATCGAGAATGGCTTTTACTATGATATTGATTTTGGAGAAACTCAAATTACGCAAGAGGATCTCTCAAAAATTGAAAAGAAGTTCCTCGAAGTAGCACGTAAGAAGTCTGAGTTCATTCGAAAAGATGTTTCAAAAGCAGAAGCTATTGAACATTACAAAGGTGTTGGCAATGAATACAAAGTAGACCTTATTGAAGGACTTGAAGACGGGGATATCACTTTTTATACACAAGGTGCTTTTACAGATTTATGCCGTGGACCTCATATTCCAAATACCGGCATTGTAAAAGCTATAAAACTAACCAACCTGGCTGGTGCATACTGGCGGGGTGATGTTAACAGCAAACAGCTTACCCGAATTTATGGCGTAACTTTCCCAAAGCAGAAAATGCTGGAAGAATATCTTCATCTTGTTGAAGAAGCCAAGAAAAGAGATCATAGAAAGCTAGGTAAAGAACTCGGGCTTTTTATGTTCGACAAGATGGTTGGGCAAGGCTTGCCTGTATGGAAACCTAACGGAACCACTCTCCGAAGAACATTAGAAACATTTTTGACTGGAGAGCTTTTAAAAAGAGGTTATAAAGAAGTTATTACTCCTCACATTGGTAATATTGAATTATATAAAACCTCTGGCCATTATCCCTATTATTCTGATTCTCAGTTCGCTCCTATTGAGGTTGAAGATGAGATGTATATGCTTAAGCCAATGAACTGCCCTCATCACCATAGAATTTATTCTTCGGAAATGAGATCTTACAGAGATTTACCGCTTCGCCTGGCTGAGTTTGGATCTGTATACCGGTATGAACAATCTGGTGAATTAAGCGGACTCTCACGGGTTCGTGGCTTTACCCAGGATGATGCTCACATATACTGCACAGAAGACCAACTTAAAGCTGAACTTGAGAACGCCATTGAACTTACCCAGTTAGTATTTAAGACTTTTGGTATGCCTGTAAAAACCAGGCTCTCATTCAGAGATCCTGAGAACAAAGAAAAGTATGCAGGCTCAGATGAAATGTGGGATTTAGCTGAGGCAAATATCCTTGATGTAGCCAAAAATATGGAACTAGATTACTTTATCGGTGTTGGAGAAGCAGCATTTTATGGGCCAAAATTCGACTTTATCGTAAGAGATGCTCTTGGCAGAAAATGGCAACTGGGTACTGTCCAGGTTGATTATGTGATGCCTGAACGGTTTGATCTGAACTACACCGGTTCCGATAATGAGAAACACAGGCCGGTAATTATTCACAGAGCCCCTTTTGGATCCATGGAACGCTTTACCAGTATCCTGATTGAACATTTTGCCGGAAACTTCCCTGTCTGGCTATCTCCGGAACAGGTTCGAATACTTCCAATTTCTGATGATCAAAATGTATATGCAGAAGAATGTGCCACTGCTCTCCGTGAACATGGCGTAAGAGTTGAAGTTGATTCCAGAAGCGAGCAGATTGGTGGAAAAATCCGGGATGCTGAAACAAGCAAAACTCCATACATGTTGATCATTGGAGCAAAAGAACTTGAGGCTAAAACAGTCTCTGTAAGAAGACATAAAAAAGGAGATATTGGAACTTTCGATTTTTCTGATTTTCTTACTAAACTTAACGAAGAGATAAAGAATAAAACTTTACCTGAAGAAGACTAACAAAACAACGAGGATTAACTATCGCAAAACGTAATTTTCGAGGCCCTGTCAAAGAAGACAGACCACGATTAAATGAAGAAATAAGAGCTGCACAAGTACGGGTTATTAAACCCGATAATGGACATGAAATAACAACATCAGAGCGCGCGCTTCAGATCGCTGAGTCGTATAACCTGGATCTTGTAGAAATTGCACCTGATGGAGTACCCCCTGTAGTCAAGATTATTGACTATGGAAAGTACCTGTATGAAAAGAAGAAGAAAGAAAAAGAAGCGCGAAAAAAACAACATACGATCACGGTAAAAGAACTCCGGTTTAGACCAAATACTGATGATCATGATTTGGAATTTAAAACAAGACACGCCCGTGAGTTCCTTGAAGGCGGTGATAAAGTGAAGGCAACAGTTCAATTTAGGGGCCGGGATATGCTTTATACTGAGAAGGGAGAGCTCCTTCTTCTAAGACTTGCAAAGAGCCTTGAAGACATCTCTAAAATTGAAAGCAAGCCTAATCTTGAAGGCCGTCGAATGATTATGATTTTAACTCCTTTAAAATAATCATTAGCGTTGCTTAGGCATTGATTTATCCGTATTATTGCAGTCTTTAATTTTTCACAAAGCAAGTGGATTCTAAATGCCAAAAATGAAAAGTAATAGTGGTGCTAAAAAGCGGTTTAAGGTTACCGGTTCCGGTAAAATTAAACGTAAAAAAGCTTTTAAGCGTCATATTCTTACTAAAAAAAGCAGCAAAACTAAACGACAGTTGGGGGAAAGTACTCTAGTAGCCGATGCTGATATGGCGAGAGTAAAACAACTTATACCTCACAAACTTTAATTTTTTAATCTAAGACAAAATGCCACGTTCACTAAATTTAGTGGCTTCCCGTCGCCGTCGCAAAAAGATCCTTGATCAAGCGAAAGGTTACTGGGGCAAGCGAAAAAATGTTTATACGATTGCAAAAAATGCGGTAGAAAAAGGTTTACAATACCAATACAGAGACCGTAAAAATCGCAAGCGTGTATTCCGTAGATTATGGATTGTTAGAATAAATGCGGCAGCCCGCCTTAACGGAACAACCTATTCAAGGCTTATTAATGCAATGAGCACAAAGAATATGGAAATCAACCGTAAGGTACTCGCCGAACTAGCAGTTTCAGATCCGCAAACGTTTGCTGCCATTGTAAAGGAAGCCCACGCTTAATAGCGAATTGCTTATGTTATAAAACCGGTAAATCTTCAATATGTAAGGTTTATCGGTTTTTTTATTTTATGAACTTAATTTTGATGTCAACCGACAACACAATACATGCTTGACCAACTAAAAGCTCTATCAACAGAAATCGAAGGGTATACTATTACGAATCAAGAACAACTTGAAGCGTACCGACTAGAGTTCCTTTCCCGAAATGGCCGAATTCAATCCATGTTTAAAAATCTGGGTTCAATTCCTAAGGAAGAACGAGGCCCTGTCGGAAAAGGAATGAACGAAGTAAAGCAACTAGCTCAGCGAGTGTTTGATGAAGCAAAAACAACTCTTGAAAGCTCTGTACAAGATTTAATAAGTGCTACCGATGATTTGACACTTACTGCACCTGTTACTCAAACAGGCTCTCTCCACCCTCTCACTCAAACCCTTGAGGAAATGAAAAGCATTTTCTATCGATTAGGGTTTACCATTTCAGATGGACCTGAAGTAGAAGATGACTTTCATAACTTTACAGCACTCAATTTCCCGCCAAATCATCCGGCAAGAGATGAACAGGATACTTTTTTTGTAAGAAAAAGCGATGATCCTAAAATACAGGACCTGGTACTCCGAACACACACTTCTCCGGTTCAAATTCGGTTAATGGAAAATACGAAACCTCCGATTCGCTCGATTATGCCCGGACGTGTGTATCGTAATGAGGCAGTATCACCAAAATCATACTTCCTGTTCCACCAGGTGGAAGCCCTCTATGTTGATGAAAATGTAAGCGTAGCTGATCTAAAAGAAACGCTTATCACCTTTGTAAAGCTCATGTACGGAAGTAATGTGAAATACAGGTTACGCCCGGGTTTCTTCCCTTTTACTGAACCAAGTTTAGAAATGGATATCTGGTGGGGTTCTGAAAAGGATGGAAAGTGGTTAGAGATACTCGGATCAGGCATGGTAGATCCAAATGTTTTTATTTCGGCAGGTGTAGACCCAGAAAAATATACAGGATTTGCCTGGGGAATGGGTGTGGAACGCATTGCCATTCTAAAACATGGAATTGATGACATACGAACTTTCTATGAAAACGATATTCGTTTCCTGGAGCAGTTTAATTAATATAGCTTAGAATTTATCAATGAAATTATCTTATAACTGGCTCAAAGAATTTATTGACCTCCCCCTTTCTCCTACCGAAACTGCAGACAAGCTCACTTTGATTGGCCTTGAGGAAGAAGAAAGCTTTGAATATGGCGATGCTCTTGATGGAGTAATTGTAGGTGAAGTATTAGATGTTAGCCAGCACCCAAATGCTGACCGTCTAAAAGTTTGCCAGGTTAACCTTGGTGATGAGACCGTTCAAATTGTATGTGGAGCTGATAATGTTGCCCAGGGACAAAAAGTAGCCGTTGCTACTGTAGGTTCTACTCTCCCTATTAAACTGGACAACGGAAGTTTCCTTAAGCTCAAAAAAGCAAAACTTCGTGGAGAAGAATCTAACGGAATGATTTGTGCTGAAGATGAACTTGGAATTGGAACCGATCATGATGGAATACTTGTACTCAACAGTGAACTGGTTCCCGGCACGCCAATCAACGAAGTACTGGATATCTATACTGATAACATTATTGATATTGCTATTACTCCAAACCGACCAGACGCAACCTGCCATTTAGGAGCAGCCCGAGACCTGGCCGCAGCCTTAAATCTTGATTTAAAAAAACCGGAAATTCCTACTTCCAAATCGGTAACCAGTTCAAAAGACATATCAATTGAAATTGAAAGCCCTGAGAAATGCCACCGGTATGTTGGTAAGATGGTCAAGAATGTAACCATCCAGGAGTCTCCCTCATGGCTTAAGAACAAGTTACTTGCACTCGGTCTTCGTCCTGTTAACAACATTGTTGATGTTACTAATTATGTAATGTATGAGTTAGGGCAACCTCTTCATGCATTCGATTATGATGTTATAAATGGTCACAAAATTGTGATTAAAGACTTCGATAAAGAGATTGAGTTTGAGACGCTGGATCATACAAAAAGGAAATGTGCCCCTGGTACCCTGTTCATTTGTGATGGTGACGGCCCTGTAGCAATAGCTGGTGTTATGGGCGGTTTACATTCTGAGGTGAGTGATTCTACAACTAACATCCTGATTGAAAGTGCCTACTTTGATCCAGGAGCTATTCGGAAGACTGCTAAAGCACAAACTCTTCAAACTGATGCTTCTTATCGTTTTGAAAGAGGAATAGATCCAAATTTACAAGCAATAGCTGCTGAACGTGCGGCTGCTCTTATTGCAGAAGTTGGTAACGGAGTACTCTCTGATGAGATCATTGATATTCATCCTGTTAAAACAGACCCAATTGAACTTACTCTTAGAAAAAGCTATTTAAACAGGCTTCTTGGTACAGATTTAGAAATCGATGAAGCGATTTCTATTGTAGATGGACTTGAATTAGAAGTTATTTCGAAGAATACTGATGAGGTGACTTTCAGCATCCCTACATTCAGACCCGATCTTACCCGAGAAGTAGACCTGATAGAAGAAGTAGGCCGATTATTCGACTACAATAACATTGAATCACCGGATAATGGAATATTTGTGTCTTCTGAACCTTTTTCTGACTGGGAGATTTTGGTATCCAAAATCAAAGCTGCCTCAGTAGAGTTGGGCTTCAAAGAGATTTATACAAATTCACTGATTTCCGAAAAAGAAGCTGCACAGTTTGGTTCTCTTGATACCATGGTAGGTACTTTAAATCCGCTAACAAAGGATATGAGTACTTTGCGCCCGTCTTTACTTCATGGCTTCTTAAAAGCTGCAGCATATAATGTAAACCGTAAGGCTACTACTCTCCAGTTTTTTGAAATCGGTAATGTGTTTGAGCAAAGTGAAACGTACACTTATCATGAAGGGATCAAGGAGCAAACACATATCCTTCTTGGATTGGCGGGATTTAAATCAGTTGAGCATTGGGCAAGTAAACCTGTTGAGTTCTCCCCTTTTGACCTAAAGTCTTTGATTGATGGCTTCTTTAAAAAGGCTGGTTTGAATGCCGAGCTTACAACGACTGTCGAAAAAGATGATTTAGTATACTCTTACAAAGATATTGTAATAGGTTCGCTCAAGATTGTTTCTAAAGAGTTAAAATCAAAATATGACCTTACTGCTAATGCATATGTAGCTGAGTTATCTGTAAATGCACTTCAGGAAGTTCTTAAAAAGCAGCCTGAGCAATCTTATACTCCCGTACCCAAGTTCCCTGTTTTCGAATTCGATTTTGCTGTTTTAGTTGATGGTTCCATCCAGGCGGGCGACCTTATCAAAGCCATCAAAGCAAAGGCCGGAAAGTCTTTGCAAAACATTGAAATTTTTGATGTTTTCGAAGGAGAATCAATTGGTTCAGGAAATAAGAGCATAGCCTTCAGACTAAATTTCCTTGATTCTAACAAGACCTTGAATATCAAAGAAGTAGAACCTATTATTAACCGAGTTATAAAATCACTGGAGAAGCAGTTCTCCGCTAAACTCAGAGGTTAAGGTTTACAGTATGGATCATGCATCACAAAATATAGATCGGTTTAAGGAACTTCTTGGTGAAATTAGTGATCAGGTGCTTGTGTTAAAGCAAGAAGTAAAAGACTTAAAGCGGGAAAATTCGAAACTTGTAACAAAGATTGAGGATTTAAGAGGTAAACAGACTGACATTTTTTCGGCGATCGGAGAATCAGAGCGACTTGCACTTCGCCAGCATGTACAGGGCATGCTTGTAAAAATTGATAATCATCTAAACAATCAGGCATGAGGTCAATAAAAGTCACTATTCTAGGGAAACAATACCCTTTAAAGGTTGAAGACCATGAAGAAGAAACGATGGTCAACATCTGCAAATTTGTAGATGAACGTTTTCAGAATTACAGAACTCAACTTGTAAAACAGCCTGAGTCAACTGTTATGGTGTTAGCCGCGCTCAGTATTGCTGAAGAATTATTTGAAGCAAGGCAAAACTCATCCGATCTTTTAAAGAATGAAGATGTTATGATGGAGAGAGTAAATTCCAGTCTTGAACGACTTATTGAAGAAATAAAGGAATAACTCCTTCCCGCGTTTTATTCATCAATTGATTAACAACTAAAACAGAGTTTATTTTGGCTGAAACAATCAGCGTTTTTTTTGTGGGCGACGTAGTTGGCTCCCCTGGTATTGATCTTGTAAGAACAGTACTTCCAAGCTTGATTAAAAAGCATAAAGCTGACTTTGTAATCATAAATGGTGAAAACTCTCATGAGGGTCACGGAATTAATGAAGAAATTATAAAAAGCTTTCATTCTGCTGGGGCTCATGTAGTTACCGGTGGTGATCATTCATTTGATAAATGGAAAGTATTCAATTACATGAGAGAGGATAAAAGAATCCTCCGCCCTCTCAATTATCCCAGAGGAAATGCAGGTTCAGGGTTTGGCGTCTATCAAATACCTAACACCAAACATAAAATCGGAGTTCTGAATCTACAGGGTAGAACGTTCATGAAACCCATTGATGATCCGTTTTCTGCTGCTGATTGGGCACTTGCTAAAATCAGGGAAGAAACCAATATCATCTTTGTGGATATGCATGCTGAAGCAACAGCTGAAAAGGTATCTATGGGATGGCACATCGATGGCCGTGCTTCTGTGATGGTAGGAACTCACACACATATCCCTACTGGTGATGCTCGTATTTTCCCAAAAGGTTTAGGTTATTTAACTGACGCTGGCATGACAGGTTCATTCAATTCATCTTTAGGAATGGATAAGAAAGTAGCCATTAAAAGATTCGTAACTGGAGTACATCAAAAATATCAGCCTGCAACTGGCGATAACCACCTGTGTGGTGTACTTGCCAGGATTGATACAGAAACCGGAAAATGTGTTCATATCGAGCCCGTTATTTACCCTTCTTTTAATTCATCAACAGAGTAAAATGAGTGAAACTGAGTATGTATTAAGAGCCCAGGCGGTTAGTAAGAGTTATAAAAGTGAACAAGGTGAAGCCAACCTTGAAGTACTTAAAAATGCAACCGTATCTATTGAAAAAGGAAGTATTACATCAATAGTAGGCTCAAGTGGTAGCGGAAAAAGTACCCTTTTGCATATCCTTGGAGGATTAGATCGTCCCGACTCAGGAACTGTTTTCTGGGGAACTAAAAACCTCTCGTCAATGAATTCTGATGATCTCGCAGAGTTTAGAAATACTAACATCGGGTTTGTATTTCAGTTTCATCATCTCCTGCCTGAGTTTACTGCATTAGAAAATGTTTGTATGCCAGCACTTATTGCTGGTGTATCACTTGAGAAATCTTCACAACATGCTCTCGAACTTCTAGAAAGGTTTGGAGTTGCAGATCGTAAATATCACAGGCCAACACAACTCTCAGGTGGCGAACAACAGCGTGTTTCTATGGCCAGGGCTTTGATGAATAATCCAGGTATTATTTTAGCTGATGAGCCTACGGGTAACCTTGATGATAAGAACACTGAAATTATTCTGGATATGCTTTTTGAGCTTCGAGATAAAGATAATGTATCCGTTTTACTTATTACCCATGAGGAAGAAATAGCAAAGCGATCTGATGTAATTCTCGAAATTAAAAACGGAGAATTGTCTCCACTTTAAGTTTTGCTATAAGCTAAAACACCCGTATTTTTGGGGTCTGAAAATTTTATTGATAACGTCACATTAACCATGTCAAAACACCTTTCGAAAGAAGAACTACAAACTGATCCGCTGATTGAGAATTATAATAGAGCGGCTTCTTACTTTAATGAGAACAAAACTCCGATTCTTGCAATTCTTATTGGTATTGTAGTTGTAATCGGCTCTTTAGTTGGCTACAATTTTTATGCTGCTAGCCAGGAACAAGCTGCTCAGCAACTCTTAGCTACTGCCGAAGGTTATTTCAATCAAAGTGATTACGAAAGAGCATTAAATGGTGACACCTTTGAATTAACTTATGGATTCCTGGGTATTGCAAACGATTACTCAGGTACTGAAGCAGGAAACATTGCAATCTATTACGCTGCCGTATCCAGCTTTAAACTAGGTAATATTGAAGATGCTCTCGCTCACCTTTCCCGATACAATGCTCCTGAGGGTATTATTGGTGTTTCTGCAATCAGCTTTCATGCAAATCTGCTTGTTACTAATGGTAGCCTGGAAAAAGGTGCTGAAACGTATCTTAAAGCTGCCAACTGGCACGAGAATGTTTCCACCACTCCTTTCAACCTTTTGAAAGCAGCTGAGACTTATTATGAGCTTGGAAACTATACTAAAGCAGACGAACTTACTGACCAGATTCTTGAGAAGTATCCAAACAGCGCGGATGTTGTTGATACTGAAAAACTCAAAGGAATGATTTCTGTTGCCAGCTAAGCTTAAGCGATTTTTATTTCAAGGCTCCTTCCAGGAGCCTTTTTTATTTTGACCTGTGAAACATCTCAAGATAAAAATTCCCATTTCCTTCCATTTGTTAATTCTCTCCCTTTTTTTGCTTATTCTCGTTCTGCTTAAATAATTAAACATCACTCAGCTTAAGTATGACTAAAGAAAATAAGTACCTCCTCCCCTTTATTGTAGTTACAACACTCTTCTTTATGTGGGGCTTTATTACAGTTTTAGTTGATGCTCTTATCCCAAGATTAAGGGATGTTTTTGAACTGAGTTATTTTCAATCTGGTATTGTTCAGTTTGCTTTCTTTACCGCTTATGCAGTTTTCTCTATTCCTGGTGGTGTTTTAATTTCCAAAATCGGTTATAAAAAAGGTGCCGTAGCAGGGCTTATTACAATGGGTGTAGCTTGCCTCCTCTTTTACCCCGCCGCATCGTTTAGAGTTTTCCCAATATTCCTTTTGGCTATGTTTGTACTGGCTGGAGGTATCACTATTCTGCAAGTGGCTGCAAATCCTTATATAGCTGCACTAGGACCTGCCAAAACTGCTTCTAGCCGTCTTAACCTGGCACAGGCCTTCAATTCATTAGGCACAACGATTGCTCCTCTTATAAGCGCAGCTTTCATTTTAAGCAATACTGTTCTGAGTTCAGATGAAATTGATGTTTTGTCTGAAGCAGAGAAACTATCCTATTATGCGACCGAAGCTTCAGCTGTTCAAGGACCTTTCCTGGTACTTGCTGCGGTATTGATAGTGCTGGCTTTGGCTTTTGCAGCTTTCAAGCTTCCGGAAATCATATCATCAGACGATGAAAATCATGGTAACTATAAAGTTGCTTTAAAAACAAAGCACCTGATGTTCGGAGCACTTGGTATCTTTGTTTATGTAGGTGCTGAAGTATCAATTGGAAGCTACTTGATAAACTATTTCCTAGACCTGGATATCGAAGCTATGGTAGCTGGTAGCCCCTTGATGACAAGCCTGGCATCTTCACTTTCTGCTATATTCTCTGATACAAGTATTAACGATATGAGCTTATCACAACTTGCAGGTACGTTCGTCTTCTTTTATTGGGGTGGTGCAATGGTTGGCCGTTTTCTTGGTTCCGCAATACTTCAAAAAATCGAAGCCGGGAAGCTCCTTGCAATTTATGCAGGAACAAATGTTGTTTTACTTCTCATAAGCATGATGACCGGAGGTTATGTAGCAATGTGGTCTATTCTCGCTATTGGTTTATTCAACTCTATTATGTTCCCAACCATCTTTACCTTGGCTATCGATAATTTAAAAGAACATACTGCACAAGGATCCGGTATTCTTTGTACCGCTATCGTTGGAGGTGCAATTATTCCTCCCCTTTATGGAAAAATTGCAGATATGGTTGGCTTGCAGCTTGCACTCTTATTTATCGCATTGTGTTATGCTTACATCCTGTGGTATGGAAAAATAGGTTCTAAAATCGGGAAAACAGCAACTGAGTCCTGATCAAAGCCCCAGCTTGTTTATTGCAAAATAGTAAGCTCCAATCGAGACTGCTTCACTGGTTCCTAAACGAGATAAACCTACAGCCGTTTTCTTTTGTGAATCGTAAGTAACAGTTTTCTCAAGCTCAGAGTGCTTTAGTTCGGTGGTTTCGTTTTTCGCGAATTGTTTCAGCTGGTATGCATCTTCAACGTTGTATACTTTTTGAAGCAGCCTTTTTTGCATGGTACCATCCAGCCTGGAGAAATAACCATTTAGCTCATCCAACATTGATCTTGAAAATAACGGGTAAGCGCCACTTACCCCACCTCCAATAACTACCAGGCCATCAATCAAGGTCAGGATGTGAGCAATAGCATCACCAAGTGCTTCCCCAAATCTTAAATACGTTTCAATAGCGGCTTCTCGAACTCCATCTTGCTTTCCCTTTGATATTTCAAAAATATCCTTTGGTTCAGGAGATTTATCAGGCGAGATATGTATTTGTTCAGCATAGATTCTTTTTAGCGCTTTAATACTAATTGTATCCTCAATAGAAGTATAGTTATGCAGTTTATTACGGAGTAGCCATCCCTCAGCTCCAGCACTATTGTCTCCTTGAAGCATTTCTTCGTTAATAGATATCCCCACTCCAAAACCAGTTCCGAGTGTAATTCCGACCAGGTTTCTAAAACGTTTACTATTTCCTGAGTCTTCCAGTTGTTTGTTCACAAAGGGCAAAAAACCACTCTTGCTTTCTCCTAGAGTAAATAGATCTCCATCATTATTTATAAAAACCGGAACCTTAAACTCATTTTCCAGAATAGGCCCCAATGGTACTCCATCTTTAAAAGCTGGTAAATTAGGAAGGTCTCCGATAATTCCATTTTGATAATCAGCCGGACCCGGAAATGCAAAACTGATTGCTACAGGCTTTGTACCTAAAGAATTCTCAAGCGTACTAAACCCTGATTTTAATGTCTCCAAGCATGCGTTTAAATCATGGGAATTGGATGGCAGTGATATAGACCGTCCTGTTCTTTCACCATTTTTCAATGCAGAAAACACAAAGTTCGTCCCTCCTGCGTCAAGTGTAAATACTAAAGGGTAATTTTTTTTCATGAATTGATTATACTAAATGGATACAAGATGATAACTATTCAACTGTTATTTCACTTTTAATATACTTAGATGTTCAATCGTCGACTTACATTTATTCTCGGAATTTCTCTTTTCCTGTTGATCATATTTGATGCGTTCCAACAAAAATTCTATATCGACACCTTTAACCTGAGTCCGGATGGTTCCAGCTTCTTGTATATCTTTAAAAGTCATTCTCTTCGTTGGCTTGTATGGTTAGTCGGCAGTATACCTTACACTCTTCTTGCCCGGAAAGTATTTAATTCCGGAGTTGAAGAAGTATCAGCCAAGGATCTGATATCACTGATAGGGTTTGTAGCTTCTTCAATTCTCCTGATGTTTTTTGTAATCAGCCTGGTGAGTATGTTACTTTTTAATGACCAGGCTTCTATGGCATTACTTGGAGAGTGGTTCACCTTTGTATTCTTTCAAAAAGCGGTGAGTTTTAGCCTTGCCTCCTCTCTAATGGTATTATTGGTTTACAATAGCTCAACCAAGCAGGTAATCGAAGCACAATGGATTGAAATAAAAAACCTGAAGTCTTCGGCTGCACCAACTTCATCAACCTTATCCAATGAAACCAACATTACTATCCGTATTGGTAATAAATTAAAGCTTATCCCATTAGATGAAGTAACCTGGATTGAAGCTGACGACTATTGTGTAAAAATACATACACAGGGAAAAGCATATACACTTAGAAAAAGCCTCAAGTCTCTTGAAACAGAACTGGCCTCTTTCCAGTTTGTCAGGGTACATCGTAAAGCGTTGCTAAACCTTGCATATATGGACCAGGTAGATTTCAATTCTTCGGTTATCAAACTACAAGACTTATCTGAGTTACCACTTTCGAAGTCGGGAGCTCAAATACTGCGTAAAGTGCTCAAAGCAAGTAGTATATAATTTACTGCAACAAATATTCCACTTACTGCATTTTCCTGAATGGCGGGCTTTAATTGCTTATTTACCTCCGAATTAAATTAAGCCCCCAATACTTATGAAACATCTTTTTCTATTCTTACTTCTTGCTGCAGTAAGTAATAACCTCTATGCACAATACGAATACGCGCCATCAAAAGAACATCCATTCGGTAAACTAAACCCTGAAGCTCCGAAAGAAACGGGTGATTATGCTCCACTTATTGGAACATCTAATTGTCAATCTGAAAGCAGAAATCCGGACGGCAGCTGGAATTCAGCAATAGATATGACCTGGACTTTTCAATACATCATGAATGGTACTGGCGTACAGGACTTAACACTTAAAACTGATGGTACACACTCCGGGAGTATCAGACAATTTAATGCAGACAGCGCTGCATGGTATGTACACTATTTTTCATCGGCAGCTGCTACTTCTACCCTATCAGCGTGGAAAGGAGAAGCAAGAGATGGCGATCAATTTATTCTATACAGAGAACAGACAGCTCCCAACGGCATGGAAGGATTCTATAAGATTCTTTTCAGTGATATAACAGAATCTTCCTTTAATTGGTTAGGCTCCTGGGTAAATTCAGATGAATCGATAGTATACCCAACCTGGAAGATTTCATGTACTAAACAGTAATTACACCTAATGAGTATTGGTTTTATGATACCTCTGCTATCCGAAATTGCTGTTACCACCACTATATTTTAAACCCGGAGATTTTATACAGCGACTTAGGTTTATTAGCAAAACATCTCGAAGAAAGTTATCAATATGTTTTATCCCTGGAGCCTAAATGATAACCCACTAATTATGACTATGAAAAGTTTAATTCCTTACCTCGTTTTTCCAGGCTCCTGTAAAGAAGCAATGGAGTTTTATAAATCTATCCTTAATGCTGATTCACTTACTTTGCGCACTTTCGGTGACTCACCTGTTGATGTTCCTGAAGAAGCAACTGAAAGGATTTTTGACTCAGAACTTCGTATAGGTAACCTTATAATTAAAGCTTCTGATGACCTTCCGGACTACCCTGTTAAAAGCGGTACTAACTTTTCTCTCTTTGTAGCTATTTCAGATGTCCAGGAACGAAAAACAGTGTTTGAAAAACTTTCGGAAGACGGATCGGTTATGTTTCCTCTTGATGATAACTTCGGAATGTTGAGAGACAAGTTCGGAATCCAATGGATGCTCGTAAAGGATTAACTCTTTTACTTATTCTTCTCCTCTATCCATTTCGACATGTATTTAGTACTGGCCATTGAATGATGTGAAATCAAAGATCCCATGAAATTAGTCTGTCGGTGCTTTTTTAGGCCGATCTTTAAGTCCAGGATTTCCCGGATTAAACTATAACCAAAATTCGTTTTCTGAAACCTGTTATTAATAATATCTATAACAGCTACTTGAGCTTTTCTCCAGCTAGATTCATTTGAATATAATTCAACAGCTTTTTCTACCAGCCCTACCGGATCATCTGAAATAAATCCTGGCCAATCATATTCCCCATTTATTCCTTCTGCTCCAATATTTGTAGTAACAGATGGTGTTCCATTCAACATAGCTTCTACGAACTTACCTTTCAAACCCGCACCAAATCGTAATGGTGCCAATAAAACTCTGGCATTAGACAGTACTTCCCTGGCATCATCTGCCCTGCCTTTTATCATAAAACCAATCTCAGGCTTATTTAACTCAAGAACTTTCTGCGAAGGATATGCTCCATAAATATGCATTTCAGCTGAAGGTAATTTCGAACGTATTTTTGGCCAAACCTCTTCTTTCACATACTTGATTCCATCCCAGTTTGGTTCATGCAGAAAATTCCCAATAGAAACGAAATTCTGCCGGCCTTCGAATGTATTCCAATCTTCAATCTTGTCATCGGAAATACTCTCAAGCATATAAGGAACATACATGATTAAGGATTTATCAATTTTGAACACCTTGGTAAGTATATCCATCTCTGCTTCAGAAATAATGAGCGATAAATCACACCTGTATATACTTGCGATTTCCCTGATGGCATGCTGGTTAAGTAAATCTTCTTCGGTAAAGGCTCTACCTTCTTTAAGCGCTATCTGCCGACCAGCTCTAAAGCAGTGCAAATCTTCTGTATCTAACACTCTTACTGCTTCGGGACATTGCTCTGCTACTCTCCATCCGAACTGTTCCTCAGTCATGAAACGATCAAATAGAACAACGTCAGGATTTAACTCACGGACAAAGTCATCAAACGATGAGTCATTAATTCTTATGGATACTCTTTTTATTTTAACCTCATCCAGGTCAACAGCAAATTCACTTTCATTAGCTGCAGTGGCAAAAGTAATATCCCAGTCTTTTGACTGAAACAGATCAATGAGTTGCATCATTCGGCTTCCAGCAGCAGAGGATTCAGGTTCCGGCCATACTTTACCGAGGATTAAAAGTTTAAGAGAATCGGACATAGAAAGATGATAAGGAAATCATCCCTTTTATTGGTCAGCTATTACCAGGATATGAACTTAATTATTCATATAAGCCTGGATGATCTGAGAATAGTTCATGTCATCAAGTAAATCGGCCCTATCCAGTTCTCTAAGAAAGTCTGAGGTTACGCCATTTGCATACAGCCCAATGATACCTGAATAATTCACCTCATCGAGATAGTCCACATCACTTAATGTTTGAAGAAATTCTGTACTTACCCCGTTTGCATATAGCCCGATAATTCCTGAATAATTTATATCGTCAAGGATATCCAGGTCTTCCAGTTTTTGTAGATAATCAGTTGAAACACCATTGGCATATAAACCTATAACGCCAGAGTAATTTGTATCGTCAAGAATATCCAGGTCTTCCAGTTTTTGTAGATAATCCGTTGAGACGCCATTAGCATACAAACCGATAATGCTGGAATAATTAAGGTCATCCAGGTAGTCCAGATTTTCCAGCACATTTAAATACTCCAATGTTACTCCGTTTGCGTAAAGCCCAATTACGCCGGAGTAGTTTATATCATCGAGGATATCCAGGTTCTCAAGACCTTGCAGATACTCTAGTGTTACTCCATTATTGTACATAGCCTGAATACCTGAAGCAGAAGGTGTTGAACTAAAATCAAGCTCTCCAACTCCTTTAACAAAGTCGATATAGGGATAAGAAGATGATGATGAAGTTGCTTCTAAACGAGATGGAAGGTTTTGATCTTGGGTAGCTGTTACCTGGTCTGAACTTCCAAAAAACTCAGTATTTGAAGCTTCTGATGAACCAAGCGCATTTAAAGGATTCCAATTGAAGTACCATAGAAAAACAAGTATTGCTGCTACTCCGATAACTACACTATCTCTTTTTCGTGTACTTTTCTTTTTTACCCGGTAAGTTACACCCGGAGCTTCGTCACCACCAGCCTGTTCATCGATATAATTATCCAGGTCAAAATCCGGATCATTCGATTTAAGGTCATTCCCAATCTTGTTTTTATAACGATCGTTTTGTTCACTCATATTGCCCTAGTTTAATTTGTAAACCTGTTCAATAGACGATTCGAAATGCATTTGGTTTCGAACAGTACTGTTTCCGCAAAATGTAGCTCCCTTTTAGATAAACTCCAATTCATCATCAACAGTCTATATTTTCTATTCCAAACGCAGGATGTTTTGCAGGATTAAGGAAAAAGCTCCCATTAGTGAAGCTTCTTCACCAAAGCTGGATACCGAGATTGGAATCTCTTCTTTATACAATGGAAGGCTTATGGAAGCCACTTTCTTACGAATCTTTTTAATAAAAAAATCTCCCGTTTCACTTAACCCGCCTGATAATGTAATAGCCTCAGGATTAAAGAGCTTAATCAATGTATCGATACTAATTCCGATATAGTCAGCAGAACGGTTAATTAAGTCTGTTGCAAGATCATCACCATTCATAGCTGCTTTCATAATAACCGTGGTGCTCAAAGTTTCCATCTGATCCGACAAAGAGCTGACTTCCCCTGCTTCCATCCTCTCTCTTGCAATATCTACTATGCCATACCCTGAAGCCAGGGCTTCTAATGTACCATAGATACCTTCTCTTCCCTTCTTTTCACTTTCCTGGTTCACAACAATGTGGCCAATTTCACCGGAGTAACCATCAGCTCCATAAAAAGGCTCTCCGTTAATAATTATTCCTGATCCAATCCCGTAACCCAGGTTTATGCTAATGAAACTCTTGTATTTTTTTCCAATTCCATATAATAGTTCTCCTTGTGCAATCAGATGAGCAACGTTTCCGACTGAAATTGGAAGATCAGTATATTTTCCCAGGGCTTTCTTAACATCAATATTCTTCCAATTAAATACCGGGATGTAATCAACAACTCCCGTGTGGTTATTAACAATTCCACAGATTGATACTCCGATACCAAATACCCTTTCCTTCTTGGTATTGCTTCTATTTAGCAGCTTATGAATTAACTCACCCACCTGCTCCATAACTCCATCAATACCTCTCTCTACTTCAATAGGCAAATGAATTTCATATAAAAATTCACCATCCAGATTAGAAAATGCAGCCCTTACAAAAGTTCCACTAATATCTATTCCGATCACAAAGTTATTCTTTGAGTCGAACCGGATGATTTGAGGTGGTCTTCCTCCGTTTGAGCTTCCCAGTTCATCTTGCTTGATTATCTTTTTCTCTAAAAGAGCTTCAACTATTCGTGTTACTGTGGGAGCACTTAACCCTGTACCTTTTATTATATCCGCTCGGGTAATCTCTTTTTTATCGCGGATTAATTGAAGAACCCTTATCCGATTCTGGCTTGGCGTGGAATCAATTTTATCGTTGTAAAGGAAACCTGAAGACATATTATTTCAAAAGTTTATAAAACCTGTTTCTTTATCAAATTTGAAGATAGTGCAATTTTAGTCAATTACCTTATATGTGTATCAGACCTGTGTTAATCTGTATCAGTTACAGTTTTTTACTTAGTTATATTAGAAATACGTTGTAAAATGTTGATTCTTAGCTTTATTTCAGTACTTTCGAAAACAGTCTAATTCATCAGTCTCTCTAGTATTTAGTCTCACCTTAGCTCTCTTCAATTCAAAAACGGCTTATACTCAAAAAATCGATCGGGTGATTTGTTTCTCCTTTTAAGGAAAGGTCTGCCAATACATCTCCAATTACCGGAGTAAATTTAAATCCATGACCACTGAACCCTGAAGCAAATACTATGCGCCCTCCTGAGTCTGGCAGATGATCTATAACAAAATTTTCATCAGGTGTATTCGCATACATGCATTCACTCAGTGATACTATCTCACCAAGGCTATCACCGAAATACTTGGTCATCATTTTAGCAAGCTTCTGCTTTTCTACATCAGGATCATAATCATGGAGGTTTTTAAGGCTGATTTTTTCTCCAGGGGCATGATGCCCAATTTTCACCAATTCACTCCCTCCAAACTCGTCTACCGATAGCGAGGGAAAACCGTAGATAATCCCCGGGTACTCTTTATCTGCTATTACCCAGCATGGAAGCCTTCCATATGTAAACAATTTCGGATTCTTTGGTTTAACCCATGCAAGCAGCTGCCTTGTTATGGAAAGGTGATTTGATAATTCAGGCATCAATTGGTTTGTATATGCCCCTGCTGTTAAAATGAGTTTTTTGGCTCTATATAAAGCCTGTTTAGTTCGTACTTCAACAAGTCCATCAACGAGCCTCCAGTCCAACACCTCTTCCCCGATCCTGATTTCAGCTCCTGATAGTTGGGCCTGGTTAGTAAAAGCCCGGATTGCTTCATCTGCGATTACAAAGCCTGCATCTGGCTCCAGGATGCTTTCAAAGGCATTCGGAATGATAAAAGGGCCATGTTTTTTTTCTACTTCCCTTCGCTCCAGTTCAATATCATATAACTCAGCGGAATCTTTTATTCCCTTTATTACAGGGTGGTCCGATTCTCCGAAATAGGTAAGACCTACTGTGTGAAAAAGCTTTTTATTGGTTTCCTTCTCAATTAATCTCCAGCCATCATAGGCACTTTCCAGAAGAGGCACATAATCAGGATGTTCAAAATATGCTTTTCTGATAATCCTCGTTTTACCTGAGTGTGACCCAAAATTATGACCTATCCCGAATTGTTCTATACCCAACACTTTCACTCCTCTTTTCGCCAGTTGATAGAGTGCTGATGAACCCATTGAGCCAATTCCTAAAACGATGACATCATACATAAAGCAGTATAAGCAAATCGAATTCCTTTTTACAGATCAACCTCTGGCATGTCCTTTCTTTCTAAACTTCAATGGTGTTAGTTGATACTTTTTCTTGAATGAAGTATTGAAGTGAGAGTTATTTTGAAAGCCACTTTCGAACCCTACTCTTGTAACAGGCATCTCTGTGAACTGGAGAAGTTGTGCTGCCTTTCCAAGCCTCAGTTCCATTACATAACTTGTGAAACTCTTAAGGGTTCTCTTTTTAAAATAATGGCTAAATGCTGAAGGTGACATATGAATAATTCCTGCTACTTCATCAATTGGGAGTTTCCTGGAGTAGTTACCCTGGATAAACTCTAAAGCCTTTTCCAATCTTATTCCTTCACTTTTAAATCCAGGTAAACTGTACCCTTCTGAGCATAACTTCCTGCACTCATCTTCGTCTCCGAATAGATTCAGAAGCTCTAAAACCCGAATGTAATTTTCGAAACTCCTTTTTCCATCCATTTGTTCAATAATACTTAACGCCTTTGCTTTACTAGTATTAACCAGTTCGAGACCAAATTTAGCATTGTTTAAAGCAGAACTGATTCCCTTGAAATGATGAACTGAATCTGTTGCTGAAGAAATAAGCTTTTCTGAAAACTGGATGACAACCACTTTATGTTCCTCTTGTGACTGAAATCCATGATCCTGCCAACAGTGTGGTAAACCTGGAGCCATTAGTACAATATCTTCATCCAAAAACTGCTCCGTGCTATCTCCAACCATTCTTGTGCCAGAAAGCCCTATAGTCACCGCAAGTTCATACGCTCTTTTATGGTGATGAAATGGATAGCTTAAATCGGGCTCTTCAAATATACTTATAAGAAAAGGCTGTTCTTCACTAAGACTTACATGTTCCTGGATAATCTTCATGTCTTGCTAAATCGAATAAATAAGTGTTATCAAGAATAGTTTATGTATCAAACTAGATAAAATATTCATTAAACCATATAAAACTAACGTAAGACCAACATTTACTATCGCATGTTATGGAGATATTGGTGTCAGAATTTAAACTCACTCACTCATTTTATGATAACTACTGAAGCTAAAGTAATATCTGATTCAGACCTTAACTTCTACAAAACCGATGGGTACTTGCTTCCGAAAAGGAAGCTATTCTCAGAAGACAAACAGGCTGAACTAACCGCGATTTTTGAAGAACATTTGAGAAATAAAGGAGACAGATTATCAGATGAATTAGATACTCCACATTTCCGAGATTCCAGGTTACTCGATTTCTTATTGGCGCCTGAAGTTCTAGATGTTGTTGAAAGTATTATAGGACCAAACATTGGATTATTCAGCAGTCACTTTATCTCTAAAGAACCCGGCAAAGGCCGCCGGACGCCCTGGCACGAAGACAGCGCTTACTGGGACGGTAAATTTGATGAGCTGGACAAAATCGTAACAATATGGCTGGCTATTGATGATTCAACAAAAGAAAACGGGTGTATGGGTGTAGTTCCCGGAACACAAACCAATGGCTTTTCAGAATACGAACAGGTTCCGGACGAAAGCAACAGCACCTTTACTACTGAAATTAAACGTGGCACTTTCGATCTAAATGATGTGGTCTGGTTTGAGCTAAAGAAAGGTCAGTATTCAATGCATGATGCCCGAATTATCCATGGTGCAAACGCAAACACTTCTAATAAACGACGCTGTGGATACACCATGCGCTATTTTTCATTAGATATGAAATTTAACCCGGAAACTGCACCCGGGCATAAACTATACCATGCACGAGGTGAGAATATTGCCAACAACCCGTTGGTATATCATGACCAGGTATAACCGATTTGTTTCATTACTCCACAAAGTCCCGGAACTGATACTTCCAGGACTTTTTTATTGTTACTTGAAAGTCATCTTGAGGATACTTCCGAAAGATCTAAAACTCTGGCTGCGCAGATCCTTCGCTACCGCTCAGGATGACTAGTAATTCGTTGTGTGGTGTATTAAGTCTGAGCTGTATTTATTGACTATAAAAATATATATAAGTCATCCTGAACTTGTTTCAGGATCTGTTTCGATATCCAAATCTAACTAGTTAACTCTTGTTTTTTTGACTTGGTCTATGTTTTTCTATAAGAAATAAAACCAACCGAATATCGTGCTACAATTTTTGAATATATGTTTAGAGATTGATTTACTTTAAGCCAAAAAAATGGAATTAGAAGATTCAGCTACAGAAGAAATAAGTTTTTGGGACGACATATGGTTTAGTCCACTTAAAACTGTTGCATATGTTATCAAATACGATATTAACACGAAGCTGTTTTATCTTTTTATTTATGTCTCATCAGTAATATTTGCGCTGAATAATGCCTCATCTGAGAGCCTAGGCGACTCATTTGAATTATCGACAATCCTTTTACTTTCAATATTTATTGGAGGCTTAGGTGGGCTCATAACCCATCAATACTATGTCTTTATTTTAAATCTGAGTTGTAACTGGATTGGTGGTGAAGGGACTTTTAAGTCAACAAGGATTGCCTATTCTTTTTCTTTCTACCCTTCTTTAATTGCCATACCCATAATTATTTTTGAGATCATACTGTTTGGGAATGAAATTTTCTCAAGTCATACGCCTTCTATTGATAATAACAGCATCTCAAAAGCGCTATTCTCTATTTTTATTGGTTCTCAGTTTATTATTGGGGTTTTACAACTAATACTAAATCTAAAGTTCGTTTCTATTGCACAGAAAATTCCACCATATAAGATATTATTTGGTCACGTTATTGCTCTAGTCTTAACATTTGCACCTTTTGTGTTACTTGGAGTTTTAGTCAGATTTTTAGGGTAGCATCAAAATGAATTCCGAACTCCAAAAAGCCATTCAAGAAACCGGGTACTTTTCAGAAGCCAAGCTTCGATGGGTTCAGGATGAGTTTAAAGGCCTGGGTTATTCCAAAAACGATTTCCTGCTTGAGGAAGGTGAAGTAAGTAAATGCTTCTTCTTTTTAACACTCGGAACGGTTTATGAATATGAACTTGATCAGGACGGAGAGCAAAAAATACATGGTTTATACACTCAAGATAACTGGGTAATCAACCATAAGAGCTTTACTACTCAGAAACCATCTGATACATATATAAAAGCCTATACCGACTGTAAGGTCTATAAATTAACTATTCATTCGATGCATGCATTAATTGATAAATCGCAGGCTTCCCTCCCTACTTCATAAAACGAATGGAGAAATTCCGAGAAAATTCTATTTTCTTGAAGTACATTCGAAACCATCAGCGTTCTATTCATCAACCTTTAATTGCCTGATTATGATACAGCTTCGTAAAGCAGCCATTCTTTTTTCTCTTTTATTTGTATTAACTCCTTTTAGAATCCAGGAAGTGAAAGCCCAGGTTAATATCATCTTTGATACTGATTTTGGAGGAGATGCTGATGACCTTGGTGCACTAGCTATGCTAAATCACTTCCAGAATAAAAAGGAGATCAACTTATTAGCTGTTATGGGTTGGAATACAGAATTGTATTCGGTGAGTGCCATAGACGCAACTAATACCTATTACGGAAATCCTGATATCCCGATTGGTGTGAGAAAAGATGGAAGCTATCTCAATGAATGGAACCACTCGAAAGTAATTGCTGATAACCTCGAGCATGATGCTACCTATGAAAATGCTCCCGAAGCCACATCACTCTATAGAAAGCTTTTAAGCGAAAGTGATGATAAAGGTATTGTTATTGTAACTGTAGGCCCTCTAGAAAATATAAAGCGACTTATAGAGTCAGAGTCGGATGAGTATTCTTCATTAAACGGGATGGAACTCATAAACCAGAAGGTTTCTGAGTTTGTAATTATGGGAGGAAATTTCCCAACCAGTACTAATGAATGGAATTTTGATGGCGGAATGCCGGGAGTAACCAGATTTGTGTTAGAAAAACTTGAAACACCTGTTACATTCCTGGGGGCTGAATTAGGTTCCAGTCTTAAAACTGGCGAAATATTCAATGATTTACCAAGCGACTCCCCTCTTTACCTGGGATTCTATCATTTCAGTAAATATGCACCCTGGGTAAAAGATAACTTTACAGGGAACATAAATGATAATTCTACTTTTGATCAGACCGCGGTGCTTTATGCAATCAGGGATGGTGTGGGAACCTACTGGGATCGTGTTGAAAATGGAATTTGTGTAGCAGATTCGACAGGAGGAAATACCTGGGAGCCCAAAGAAAATTCCAATCACTCCTATTTGGTACTAAAAAAGCCCCGGATTGAAATGGAACAGGAGCTTGAAGCTTTTATGATTGGTAATTTTTGAGTTAGATTAAATATTTACATATTCCTTCTGTATTGCCCACCTACTTCGTACAATGCATGAGAAATCTGTCCTAAAGAAGCTACTTTAACGGTTTCCATAAGCTCGTCGAAGATATTTCCGTTGGTAATGGCTACCGTTTTAAGCCGTTCGATAGCAACCTTTGCATCGTTTTCGTTGCATTTCCAGAAAGCTTCTAAATTATCAATCTGCTGTTTCTTTTCCTCTTCGGTAGATCTAATCAATTCAACAGGTTTCAATTCTTCTTCAGCATTCTTAGCAAAGAAGGTGTTTACACCAATAATCGGTAGTTCACCCGTATGCTTCTTTGTTTCATAGTACAAGCTTTCGTCCTGGATTTTACCACGCTGATACATGCTTTCCATTGCACCTAAAACACCGCCCCTTTCCGTGATTCGGTCAAACTCAGTAAGAATGGCTTCTTCTACCATATCGGTAAGTTCTTCAATGAAATAAGAACCCTGGTTGATGTTCTCGTTCTTGGCAGTTCCAAGCTCTTTATTAATGATCATCTGGATGGCCAAAGCTCTTCGTACCGACTCCTCAGTTGGTGTTGTAATTGCTTCATCGTAAGCATTGGTATGCAATGAGTTACAATTATCATAGATAGCTAATAAAGCTTGTAATGTAGTCCTGATATCGTTGAACTGAATCTCCTGTGCATGCAGCGAACGACCACTGGTCTGGATATGGTATTTCAGTTTTTGAGACCTGTCATTTGCGGAATATTTATTCTTCATGGCAATCGCCCAAATACGCCGGGCTACCCTTCCGATAGCCGCATATTCAGGATCTAATCCATTACTAAAGAAGAACGACAGGTTATGTGCAAAGTCATCAATGTTTAATCCACGAGCCAGGTAGTATTCTACAAAAGTAAAACCGTTTGCCAGTGTAAAAGCAGCCTGGGTAATAGGATTAGCTCCTGCCTCTGCAATATGATAACCTGAAATCGAAACTGAATAATAATTCCTGACTTTATGCTGAGTGAAGTACTCCTGGATATCACCCATCATCTTTAATGCAAACTCAGTGGAAAAAATACAGGTGTTTTGCGCCTGGTCTTCTTTTAAAATATCGGCCTGAACCGTTCCGCGCACTACACTAAGGGCTTTTGCCTTGATTTGGGCATACACTTCAGGTTCAACCAGTTTATCACCAGATAACCCAAGTGTGCTTAAACCGAAACTGTTATTCCCAGCAGGAACCTCATTACTGTAGGTTGGTGCTTCAATTCCTCTTTCTTTGAAATAAGCTTCTACCCTCTTTTGCGCTTCTTCCCATTTGCCCTCTGCTTTCAGGTAGCGCTCTACTTCCTGGTCAATGGCTGTATTCATAAACATAGCCAATATCATCGGCGCCGGACCATTGATAGTCATTGATACAGAAGTAGTTGGAGACGTTAGCTCAAAACCTGAATAAAGCTTCTTCATATCATCCAGCGTACAAATACTCACACCAGAATTTCCAATCTTGCCATAGATATCCGGACGGTAACCAGGATCTTCACCATACAAGGTAACGGAGTCAAATGCAGTGGAAAGCCTGGATGCAGGCATCCCTTCACTTACAAAGTGGAATCTTTTATTCGTTCTCTCTGGAGTTCCTTCACCGGCAAACATACGTGTTGGATCTTCTCCTTCCCGCTTAAATGGAAATACACCAGCAGTATATGGGAAGTATCCCGGAAGATTTTCCTTCAGTGCAAACTTAAGCCGTTCGCCAGCATGTTTTGTTTTAGGAAGTGCTACTCTTGGTATCTTTAATCCACTCAGAGACTCTCTGTACAAGCTATTCTTAATTACTTTATCCCTGATCTGAATATCATATTCATCCTGGTTATACTTTTCATAAAGCTCATCCCAGCCCTCTAATATCTTTTTAGGGAGAACATCCATTTCCTCTTCCCAGCGAGTCTTCATCTTACTAAGGCTTGGCAGTAAATCCTGCTTACCATCACCTTTCAGGTTATCAAGCTGCTCAATTGTTCCTCGTATTTCATCCCATTTAGAAGCAATTTCAACTTGCTCTGAAGCCCATTTATGATAACCACGAACCGAATCAGAGATTTCTGAAAGATATCGAACACGCTTGCCCGGTATGATAGCCTGGGTTTGAATATCATTTGCAGGCTCAGCATTCGTGTATAAACGACTTTGAAGCTCTATACCGTAATAGTCATTGATTTTATCAACGAGTGCTTTAAAAAGGCGATTTACACCTTCATCATTAAATTGTGCAGCAATAGTAGGATAAACCGGCATTTCTTCTGGGTTTGAATGCCACTGCCCAAGGTTTCTGATCATTTGTTTACGTATATCACGAAGTGCATCATGAGAACCTTTCTTCTCAAACTTGTTAAGCACTACAAAATCAGCCAAATCAAGCATATTGATTTTTTCAAGCTGGGTAGCTGCTCCGTATTCACTCGTCATTACATACAGCGGAATATCTGTCAGGTCTACAATTTCAGTACCGCTTTGCCCTATTCCACTGGTTTCCACAATTATAAGCCCGAAACCAGCCACTTTAAATAACTCAACCACTCCTTTCAATGCAGCACTTGTAGAACGATTTGAAGCCCTTGTAGCCAAACTTCTCATAAACACCCGTTCGGTATCAATACTGTTCATTCGGATTCGGTCGCCTAATAAAGCACCACCAGTTTTGAGCCTTGAAGGATCTACAGAAATAATACCAATTTTAAGATCTTCGAATTCAGTAAGAAAACGTCGAACTAGCTCATCAGTTAAAGAGCTTTTACCAGCTCCACCAGTACCAGTTATTCCTATTAACGGAATCTTATCTAAAGTATCAGGTAGTAACTCTTTTCCATTGCTATCAAGTAACTTATCATTATGAAAAGATATAATTTCAGAATGATCATTCTCTAATGCAGTTACAGCTTTTGCCAGTGCAATAGTGTCTTTTTGAGAGATACGGGAAACATCAATTTTACCTACTTCTACAGGGTCAAAGTCACACTGATACAACATGAAGTTAATCATGCCTTGAAGCCCCATTTTACTTCCATCTTCTACTGAAAAAATTCGGGTAACACCTGATTCATGTAAATCGTCAATCTCTTCCTGGACGATTACGCCTCCTCCTCCTCCAAATACTTTAATATGGCTTGCACCATTTTCTCTGAGGAGCTCAATCATATATTTGAAATACTCAACATGTCCGCCTTGATAAGAACTGATAGCTATTCCCTGTACATCTTCCTGGATGGCACAATTCACAATCTCATGTACTGACCTGTTATGGCCCAAATGGATAACCTCAGCTCCACTACTTTGCAAGATGCGTCGCATAATGTTAATACTGGCATCATGCCCGTCAAATAAACTAGCTGCAGTTACAAACCGAACTTTGTTCTTTGATTTATATGGTTTTGAAGTAAAGAGATCAATACCGGCACTATCCTCTTCCGAGGTTGACTTCTTCGTTTTCGTCGACATCTATATAGGTTTTAAGTATTTGGAAGCGGTTCCAAAGATAGGAAAATGATCAACTAGTTGTTTGATACAAATACAACTAAAAAGATCATTTTACATCGCTGCTTCATAAAACCCTCACATAAGTTAAATAGTTTCAAATACGCCGTAGTTAATCAACCCTTAAAACCACACGTCATGTCAAATCAACACTTATACGAGGTAGATCTTCAGTGGAAACTAGACAGAGAGGGTTCTTTAAGCTCGCCTGTATTGGATAACACCATTGAAGTGGTAACTCCTCCCGAGTTTCCAAAAGGTATCGCAGGAAAATGGTCTCCTGAACACTTATTCGTAGCTTCTGTAAGCAGTTGCATGATGACTACCTTTCTTGCCATTGCTGAAAACTCAGGATTCGAGTTCCAGGATTTAACCATTAATGCAGTAGGTAAACTTGAACGCGTAGACAAGAAGTTCATCATTACTGAAATTCAACTTAACCCTGTGCTAACCATCAATGATCAGAGCAAATCGGAGAAAGGGCTTCGTATCCTGGAGAAATCAGAAGCTGCGTGCCTGATTTCAAACTCTATCACTTCAAAGATTAAGCTAACTATTGAAATTATAGTAAGGGAAGAATCGGTGCAGTATTGAAAAATAAAAGTATTTAGCGTGTATGGATACTTTCGCTATTGACTCCACCTATATTTAGAATTGAATAATTACTTCAGATGTAAAACCAGTTTGAACTTTAACATTCTGGCGAATATAGTAAGGCTCAGGAGCTATATAAGGATCCACAGAGCCTTCATCCCATATTCCATTACCGTTAATATCCTGGTACACTCTAAGCTTATAATTTAAAGGCGGCAGGTTTTCGATCAATACATTTTGAGTAAATACGGAATCAATTGAAATAGAAGCTGTTTCATTTTTCAATTGATAGTTATAAACGATTGAGGAATCAGCAGACTCAACGCTCACTTCGATTTCTCCAAGTTCAATGGCATCCCAAATATCCATATTAAACAGTTTTCGTCTCTGGGTAGCAGGATTCCAAATTAAAAACTGGTAATCTACTCCTTCAATCCAACTTTCCTGCGGATCTATATATAATATATTCCCTTCTGCCCTTATGTTAGGCCAGTCATCAAAGCTTAGTTCCCCTTCAACAACTACTGTCGAATCAAAAATCATCGGGTCAGATATAGGTCCGGCATATACAATTTCTACACTTTGGTTAAGTAACAGCCCTGAAGCAGTCTTGTTTTCAATGATTCTTTGATTTGTAGTATCCACTTGAGCACTACCTTCAAAGCTTATATCATCGCTCAAAACCGAGTTGTCAGCCACATCTCCTACCCCTTCAAAATTTATGGTAAATGTTTCTGAAGCTGATAATGGAACTTCAGCCTGAGCGTACAGAACAAACGGGTCGTCTTTGGATATATAAAGAGGGTATCCGGAGCTAAAGCTATTACCTAAAGAGTCGAAAACTGTTACTTTTGGATTCTCATTTACTACAATATTCTCGTTAAACCTAAGTCTTAATCTTTGAGAAGAAAACATGCCAACTCCCTGAAGTCTCGGTGCTAATGTATCCCTTTTCACTAAATACAATACATCCAGGGTGTCTTTGCCTTCCTTTTCAAGATTCAGGATTTCCCTGTTAAATGGTTGGGCCGCCTCAGAGCGTTGATCCCATATCTTGTTCCGGTTCCTGTCGTCCACATAAAAGGCTTTGTAATCTCCTTCTCCCAAATATGAAAACCTGAATACACCACCCGTATCTGTCTCTGCCTGGTAATTAGCTCTTTCGTTTAAATCAATTGGCATTCGATAGAGCAACACTTTTAGGTTTTCATCTCCGCTCCCATCTTCAGCTGATCTTATTCTTCCAATAATACTTCCATCATCTATTTCATCTCCGGTAGAAACTGCAATTGTTATGGGAGTTCCAATCTCATTGTTCTTCGTGTCCCTGATTTTTGAGCCCAGTGTAAGAATCACAGTAGAGGAATCAGGAAGCTCGCTCTCAAATTCTATAATTAATTTCTTTTTTTTCCATTTCACTGAGTATTCAAGATCTAGATCAGGCTCAATATTTATGTTCCCCGATAGGCTTGAACGGTTTACATATTCATCGAATTGAAATTCAAACTTCTTTCCTTTAAAGTTCGTAGTGCCTGTTTCCGGGCTTGTTTCCAGAATTTTTGGACCAACTGAATCTCTCGGCCCTCCTGTTGGTGCTATAGGAGTAGCGCAAGAAATACACATCAATAAAACTACTAACACATTGATGTGATATAACGACCTATTTTTTTTCACGAATATTGCTTTGTACTTTTTTAAAAGTGAAATATACAAATGGGATTGCACAAATTTTTGTACAGCATAAACTAACAAAATGAGAATCGGGATTACTACTTTAAATTTTACTTACTTCAAGGTTGTTGCCGGGCTGTTTCTGATTTTCACCTTTTCGAATTGTCATTCGTATATGCTCGATGACGCTCAATTTGATATTCGAGATAGTTTTGCTGATGGAGATTATGAAAGATCAGAAAGACTTCTGGCCAAATTCGGAGAGAAAAACATCTATAAATCAAAGGATGCAATTCTCTGGAACCTTGAAAATGGAATGGTTCAGCACTTTATCGGAAATTATGATTCTAGTACCGCTTTCTTTTCAGCTGCTGAACTTGGAATTGAGGATGCATACACAAAAAGTATAAGCCGTGGGGTTCTATCTTTCATAGGAAACGATAATAAACTGGTTTATAACGGCGAACCTTATGAAGACATCTATCTTAACGCCTTTAAAGCTTTAAACTTCATCCATCTAAAAGACTGGGAAGGTGCTCTTGTTGAAACAAGAAGAATGGCATTTAAGATGGAGCAACTTGATATCAAGATAAAAGGCCTTGCTGATGCATTCGCTAAATCGGACACAAGTGGAAACGTGGAGTGGAAATCGGAGAATGTAAATATTCAGAATAGTGCCCTCAGCCATTATCTGGCTACCATATTATATGCTAAATCCGGAAAACCTGATGACGCCAGGATTGAATTCGAGAAACTAGGAATTGCTTTTAAAGAACAATCAACGGTATGGGGTGTTGACACATTTGATGTCTCTAATCTTGAGACCATAAAAGAACCTGAAACCTATAATGTACTATTAACTGGTTTTACCGGTCAAAACCCGATTAAGCACCAGAATGATGTTCGGATATTTACTGATAATGGATACCTCAAGTTTTCATTCCCGGAACTTGAAATCCTGAACTCGGAAATATATAGCATACAAGCTGTTATTAATGGCAAAACAGTTGTTGGGCTTGATTTAATAGAAGAAATGGACCTGGTTTCAGCTGAGGTTTATAAAGCCAAAGAACCTATTATATACGGCCGGGCGCTTGCAAGAGCGCTTATTAAGGAAGGTGCCTCTAAAGTAATTACCAATGCGGTTAAGGAAGAAAACAAAACCATTGGAGAGGCATTAGGACTATTGAGCCTTTTCTTTAAAGAAGCTACTGAAAAGGCTGACCTGAGAGGCTGGCAAACGCTACCTGGTCAGGCATGGATGAATGTCATAAAACTACCTCCCGGAACTCATAAAATAGAACTTGAGTATCTCTCTGAAAACAGGATCGTATTGTTTTATGATGAATTTGAAGTAGAAATACGCCCTGATACTAAACTAGAACTTGTCGAATCTATTTACTCGTACTAAAAGAACATTAACCTAAATCAATAATAACGCTATGAAATACTCACTACTAAGCTGCTTGATGCTTTTTATGCTTATAACAGCATGTACCCCTTCTAATAAGGTTACAAGATTAGACCCAAATACAACTACTGACCTTTCAGGTCGTTGGAATGATACCGATGCAAGGCTTGTATCTGAAGAAATGATTAGTGATGCACTAACCAAACCCTGGTTAAATCAATTCAGCAGAAACAATCAAAAGCCTCCTGTTGTAATTGTTGGAAGGGTCAGAAATGAAAGTATGGAACATATCGATACTGAAGTTTTCACCAAAGAAATGGAAAGAGCTTTTGTTAACTCGGGCTCTGTATCAATTGTGGCAAATGCTCAAGAACGTTCTGATATCAGAGATGAACGAGAAGACCAGCAAGCAAACGCCTCCGTCGAAACAACGAAAAGAATGGCACAGGAACTTGGAGCTGACTTCATGCTCATTGGAAACATTAGCTCTATTGTAGATGAAACAGTGAATAATAAAACAGTAGCTGTTTTTTACACCACTAACCTTGAGTTGATTAATGTGGAGACCAATCAAAAAGTCTGGATCGGTAATAAGAAGATCAAGAAACTAATTGAGCGACGTAATTACAGGGGTTAATTTTAATCCTCTTTTTTAGAAAAGGTTTTCTGTTTTCAGAAAGCCTTTTTTTATTTTGCACCTATGCATCTATCCTACCCTGCTATCTATAGTGATTTCTACGAGCTTACAATGGCTCAGGGGTATTTTTTATCTGGTAAACATCTCGAGAAAGCCTCTTTCGATTATTTTTTCAGGAAATGCCCGTTCAATGGTGGATATGTTGTTTTTGCAGGGCTAACGGATTTTCTTGACTTGCTTTCGGAGTTTAAATTCGGAACCAAGGAACTCTCGTACCTGAAACAAAAAGGCTTTAAGAGTGAATTCCTGGAGCATTTAAAGTCCTTTCAGTTTACAGGGACTATCCATTCAGTAAAAGAAGGCGAAATTATATTCCCGAACGAGCCTGTTGTACGAGTTGAAGGAACAATCCTCGAAGCCCAAATCATTGAAACATTATTACTTAATATTTTAAACTTTGAGTCGCTGGTTGCAACAAAAGCTTCAAGGATAAGAGCTGTAGCAGGTGATAAACTGGTTCTGGATTTTGGCCTGCGAAGATCTCAGGCATTTGGAGGGTTACATGCGAGCAAAGCATCCATCATTGGTGGACTGAATGGAACCTCAAACGTATACGCCGGACTTGTTTTTGGTCTCGATATAAGCGGCACTATGGCTCATTCCTGGATTCAATCTTTTGAAGATGAACTCACTGCTTTTCGAACTTATTCGGAGCACTACCCTGACTCCACTGTGCTGCTTGTTGATACTTACGATACATTAAAGAGTGGCATCCCGAATGCAATAACAGTAGCAAAAGAGCTTGAAGAGAAAGGGTATAAACTTAAAGCCGTCAGACTCGATAGCGGTGATCTGGCATACTTCTCAAAAAAAGCACGCCAACAACTTGATAAAGCCGGATTGCAATATGTTCAGATTGCAATTTCAAACCAGCTGGATGAACACCTGATCAAAAGCCTGAATGATCAACATGCGCCAATCGATATTTTCGGTGTGGGAACCAAGCTGGTAACTGCCTATGATAACCCTGCACTCGATGGAGTATATAAACTAAGCTCAATTGATGGTCGCCCTACCCTTAAGATTTCGGAGAATGTGGAAAAAGTAACATTACCTGCTTCAAAGAAAATCACAAGATTTTATAACTCAGACGGGAGCTTCAATTGCGATGGAATTTCACTTGTTGAGGAAGAAGAATTAAACGTGTTGGAGCACCCTTATTTTCCTCTTAAGAAAACACCTGTGGCAGAGCTTAAATCTCAAGAGTTGCTATCACCTGTTGTTGTTGATGGAAAAATCACAACTAAGTCTTATACTGCTTACGAATGTGCTGAGTATGCCAAATCACAGCTTCAGAAACTCAACCCTGAACATAAACGATTTGACAATCCCCATGTATATAAAGTCGGGATAAGTGAAAGGCTTGCTGACTTGAGAAATCGTTTAATTGATAAAAAATAATTCGATGGATGCATTAATAGTTATTGATGTCCAAAATGATTTCTGCCCAGGCGGGAAACTAGCTGTTCCTGGAGGAAATGAAATAATCTCAGTAATTAATTCTCTTACACCAAAATTCGAACAAATTGTATTAACTCAGGATTGGCACCCAGCATCGCATCTCTCCTTTGCATCAAACCATGCTATTAAGTCTCCATATGAGTCTGTAGAGCTTGAGTATGGAAATCAGGTACTCTGGCCTGACCATTGTATCCAGAGCTCTTCAGGAGCAGAGTTTCACCCTAATTTAAATACCCGGAAAGCTGGTTTAGTTATTAGAAAAGGTTTCCGTAAAGAAATTGATTCTTATTCTGCATTTACTGAAAATGATCAGCATACAGTTACGGGTTTACATGGCTACCTGAGGTCGATCGAGGTTCAAAGACTTTTCCTGACAGGTCTGGCTACTGACTTTTGTGTGAAATGGTCTGCTTTAGATGCGATCAAGTATGGATTTGAAACATATGTGATCACTGATGCAATAAGAGGTATTAATATTGAAAACTCTGTTGAGTTGGCTTTTACTGAAATGAAAGATGCAGGAGTTCAATTGATTAACTCTTCTGATATTGATTTAAACCGAACGTATGCCTGAGCATTTTGACTATTGTATACTCGGTGCAGGTTTAGCAGGTGTGTCATTAGCTCACGAACTTGCTAAAAGAAATCATACTGTTTGTTTAATTGATCCGAACGGCATAGCCAGTGGGGCTTCAGGCACTCCATTGGGCCTTGTGAATCCTGCAACTGGACGATACGCTACGTTAAGCTGGGAAGCCGAGAAATGCTACTCTGCTATTGAAGCTAATCTTAGGTTGATTCAAAGCTATTCATTAATACAATTTTATAAAAAAACCGGAGTGCTCCGCCCTGCCCTTGATGAAAAGATTGCTGCGAAAATGAAATCTAATTTTGAGACTACCAATTGGCCTCAAGGATGGTGTTCATGGATGAATGAGAAGGAACTTAAACTGTTTCATCCTGGAATAGAATGTGTGGGCGGTGGTGTATGGCTTCCTATTGGTCTTACTGTTGATATAGCAACCTATTTAAGTTCCTTTGCAGAGTATTTATCCAACCAGAATGTTGAATGCTTTTTTAATGTGAATTACTCCTTGAAACGGAATCAATCATCTTGGTCAGTTCAATTTAGCAACTCTTCATCCATTCAAACTGAGAATATCATTTACACGAATGGAGTTGAAGCGAATGAAGTACTAGAAAACTATCCCAAAAGGATGACTCCTGTAAAAGGACAATTAGCTATTCTTGAATCAAATAC
>JAVKDP010000059.1:0-14122 GCA_040222185.1 Balneolaceae bacterium
AAGATGGCCCCCACCCCAATTAGTTGCCTGAATGAAAAGTTTGATTCATCTCCTCCGGGCTCTGATAGCCAAAAAGGTATATCATAACGAATAAATATGCCCCGATCCTTTCCAAGATAATCCGGAATATTTATCGAAAGCTGAAATCCTGTACCTGCATCAGATAGAACATCTGTATCTGCACCTGTAACACTTTCTGAACCCTGCCCAATATCAACAAATAAATACGATCTGAATGAAATCAAATCACCAACGATTGAAATATTACGAAGCTTATTATCTATGGGGTTCGGAAACTCCAGCTCTGTATTAATAGACCATATTGAACGAAATGAAGGGTTTAGGCCGGCATTTAATGCATTTATGTCTGCGTTCAAATATCCGCGAAGATTGGCTCCGCCTCCAACTTGAAAACTTCCTGCTTGCAGCCAGGTTTCCGGAACGGTTCCTTTTGCTCTTGTAAGTCCGCTCCCTATCCAGTTCTGAGGTGAGTTCATACTGGAAATAAATAAATACTCAGGAGCAGTATCTTCTGATGCAAAACCTGCAAAGCCTCTAATACGAAGTTTAAACATCTCATTTAAATCCACCTTTTGGAGTAGTTCAACGGAACCAATAGTAAATTTCGATACGTTAGAGCCTACATTTTGCTTTACGGAAACTTTTCCAAGGAACTGTCCGATTTCCGGAAGCGAGCTAATTACAAAATCTAAACCAATCAGTGATTTCCACTTGTTTTGCCATAGTTGACGAAACGGGCGGTACTCTGCATCAAACATTTTCTCTTGTGCAAAGGATATTACCACCTCTTTATACTCATACTCAGAAAAGCTGTCTTGCCAACGCTTATTCAGGTTTAGCGAATGACGTGAATAACCAGTCCTGATACTACTTATTAACCCGATACTTGTCTCATTTCCAAGGTCTGAAGTCCCGATAGGTTCAGTAAATGAAGCGTAATATGAAACAGGGTTATCAGGAAGCCAGGTACTCAGCCATACACCTGCATCTAAACGATGAGGGCCATCTTTGAAGGTGCCTTCTACTTCTCCCAGCACTCTTAGTCCCAAACGAACCCCGTCAACATCGTTATACCAAATATCTGGAGCAGGAGTAAACCTATATGAACCTTCTTGTGCAAAAACTCCTACTGAGCTTACAATCCCGAAAATAAATAAAAAAGTCAGGTTCTGGAGATATCTATAAGCCACTCTGGTAGGATTTGTCCGTTTACTAAGATGTGATTTGTTAGCCGAATCAAACGCTTTTGTTCCGGCCATGAAAGGTACGAATCAAGGGCTTCAATAGAAATCCATTCAAACTCAGTATGTTCGTCATCCAAAACTGGGTTTAGTCCGTCTGAAATCTCTATTGCGAAAGCCGGTATTTGATGAATTTGATCTGATTTTGCTTCATAAAAGCTATTCATCGAGGGTATAGTCCAAAATGTACCAGGTTCAAGGCTTGTTTCTTCTCTGAATTCTCTAAGCGCTGCTTCCCAATACTTTTCTCCTTCTTTTACCTTACCACCTATCATTCGCCACTGGTTGGCATAAATCTTATTAGCCGAACGAAGAAAAAGGAGAAACCTGGGTTCTCCTTCTACTATTTTATAAACATAAACGTCGATAAGCTTTTTCATAAAAAGCTGAAGTAAGTTCTAAATTTCGATCTTTTTAATTTCTAGTTCCAATACTCCGGCTGGTACAGTTATTTCGACCGACTCTCCAACTTTCTTGCCAAGAAGCCCTTTGCCAATTGGTGAATCAATTGAAATCTTACCTTTTGAGAAGTCAGCTTCGTTTGCAGAAACAAGAGTGTACTGCATTTCCTTATTCATCTTCTTATTCAGGATGGTAACTTTTGTTAGTACTCTAACCTGTGAAAGGTCCAAATCTTTGGCATCTAAAATTCTTGCATTAGCTAAAATGTCTTCCAGTTTAGTGATACGATCTTCCATATGTCCCTGAGCTTCTTTTGCAGCATCATATTCCGCATTCTCACTTAGGTCTCCTTTTGCACGTGCTTCCGCTATATCGGCTGCTACATCACGACGTCCACGCGTCTTTAAATCTTTTAGCTCCTCATCCAGTTTGTCATAACCTTCTTGTGATAAATATTGGACGTTGCTCATAATCTTTTCCTTTTCGTATTCCTTAAATAAAAAAAGCTTCCTGATACGGATGCTTTTATGCGAAGAGTTAAAATAAGGCTGAAATCACATTTTGTCTAATATTAGTTTCCTTATGTTTGATACACTGAACAGGTCTAAAAACCAGTGGTATTTCTCCAGAGCTCAAAGCCAAGCCATTGAGTTACAGATATTTCCAGGCCATAATTTCCCTTATAAAAACCTTCTATTGTTTCTTTAATAGTATTGTATTCATACAGCTCACACTCCCTTACCTTTTTTGAAAGCATCAAATCCATCACATAGTCTTTATTTTCTAAGAGAAATTTTCTTCCAAATGTATCGTGGTAAGGATTCACAAATTTCTTTTTCATCCTTGTAAAAGCCGTGGAAGTATACTTTCCAAATGAGAAAGGATATGTCAACCCACTTTTTACCAATGGGAGTTTAGACAAAGTGCTATTGTGTTTTCTAATAAACCCTCTAAACAACCTTCCATTAATTCTTTTCTCAATAGGTAACCCAAACATTACCTTAAGCATACCTTTTTGAACGAAAGGCATATATGCCGGAATTAGACTATCAGACCAACTGTGATCCATTGCCGAGGTATTGGAAACTCTCGAATACAAAGAAAACAGATCAATACAATTCTCCAGGTTAGAATCAGAATTTGATATCGCTTTTTCCCAAACTGTTAAAACCTGAGACTTACTTCCTTCTATCATTTGATCCGAAACACTTTTTTCGAAAAAATTAAATTTCGACTCAGTTAATGAATTAAATAGTTCTTCTACACTTACCTCAGCAGGCTTTTTTGAATTCATAAAAGCCAACCGTCCCAAAAACTGTCTCCTGTGTATCTCACCAAACCCACCATCAATCATCAAATTGTTTCGTGAATTGATATCTCTAAGCACGTTCTCCCGATAAAAGCCATGAACAGGAGAAACCCCTTGTAACTGCCCAATGTAATTCAGTATATCACGTTCTGAATCTTTAAATAAGGGAATGGTTTCTTCATAGAATAAATGAGTAACTCTTGATTCTCTGGCCACATGCTCTGCAATGTATACATCAGGGTTGGCTTTACTCCCGAAAGAATAAGCTTCCACATCCTGGGTACTTGAAACTGCTGATAGAATTGCCCTGGAATCTAATCCACCTGAAAGACCAACATTTAAATTGAAATCACTTTGCGGGTTCGAATAAGCTTCTAACTCATTGTTGAAATCTTCTATTGATGATATCTCAAAAGACGGGCTAAATAACTCCTCTTCAATTGTAATTGTTCCATTCTTAGATATGGCATGGGCTGACGGGCCTAGTCTCTTAACCTGCTTTAAGAAACATTCGTTATTGATCTGGTTAATAAGAACCCAGTGTGCTCCAAAAGTAGATAAGTCAATTTCTGGTTTCTTAATTACATTCGAGAGCCAGTCTAACCTCGTTGAGAAATAAGTGATCTGTTCTTGATCTGTATATAGGTAAGCCGTTCTGAGGCCAAGGAAATCATTTTTAAGTTCGACCTTTTCCTCATCCCAGCGCACAACAAGAAAATGTCCATCCAGGATTGATGTATCGAAACCTGTTTTCAATAGTATATTATCCCAATCATTCTGATCTAAGTGTTTAACTATATCATTTTCTTTTCTTAGTCCAACTCCAACAGCTACATAACCACTTTCTGAATTCTCATCTATGTTAAAAAAAGTGTTTTTAGAGGCCCCAGAAGTATAAAGTTGAAAAGTAGGTGTATCAATTAGAAGCGTTCCAATATTTTCTGGAAGCTTATGACCACCTAGATCATCTGAAGGTTTAATACATCCGAATAAATGGCTCAAATGAATTCCTTTTTAGGTTTAATTGAGAGGATAGTATCAAATCTGTAAGGAAAAACATAGTACCAGAAATACTACTCCTGGACCGGCTTCAAACTACCAAACCTGAAGACCCGAATTGAAAAGATCAGTGCCAGGCATGTGAGAACTCCACCAGTAAAAAATGGTGCTCCCGGGAAATATATCGGTGCATTTTCTGTAGTAAAGAAACTAAACAGGTTAGTCATTAAGGGTGGACCAAAAATAGCCGCAAAACTAACCAGGCTTGTTAAAGCTCCCTGGAGTTCTCCTTGCTGATTAGCAGGAATCTTATTGGAAATAATTCCTCTGATTGACGGGCCTGCAAAACCTCCCAGAGCAAACGGGAAAATAATTGTGAGCACTATAAAGCCGGATGGAGAAAAGGCGAATCCCATAAAGCCTAAAGTATAGCAGAGCAATCCCAGATATACCGCCTTTACTTCACCAATCTTAGGAATCACCACCCTGGTCAAGCCTCCCTGTACAATGGCTACGCATAGGCCGACAATACCCAGAGAAAAACCTACCATTTTTTCATCCCATTCGAACTTCTCCATGGTGTAGAATGTCCACGTACTTTGGGTTGCATGAACAGATAGTTGGAGTAAAAAGAATACACCAATTAGGGACATTATTGCCGGAAATTTCTTGATCTGCCTCAACGAACCTAATGGATTTGCTCTTTTAAACTCGAAAGGCCTTCTGTTTTCCTTGCTTAGTGATTCTGGTAGAACAAAGTAACCATACAATAGATTCAGCATAGTTAAGCCTGCAGCAGCAAAGAACGGAACTCTTGGTCCATACTCTCCCAATAAACCACCAATAACCGGGCCAATGATAAACCCTAATCCAAATGCAGCTCCAATAAGTCCAAAATTCTGAGCTCTCTTTTCAGGAGTGCTTATATCAGCTATATAAGCACTTGCAGTAGTTACTGAAGCCCCAGTGATACCAGAAGCAAAGCGTGCTACAAACAGCCAAAAGATACTTGGTGCAAAGCCTACTAGTAAATAATCGATACCAAACCCAAATAAAGAAATCAAAATTACGGGCCGCCTTCCAAACCGGTCACTTAGTGCTCCAATTACTGGAGCGAAAATGAATTGTGTGAACGCATAAACAAAAGTAAGCGCACCTCCATAAAGTGCTGCAGAGCTGAGTCCTTCTCCAGATAATTCCATAATTAAAGCAGGAATCACAGGTATAATAATCCCTAAACCTATTACATCAAGGAGAACAGTAATAAAGATAAAGATGAGGGCGGCTTTCGAGTGCTTCTTTTGCATCAATACAGAAATTAGGAAGCAATGATAGAGGATTACTATGCCGTTTGAAAGCTTAAGTTTGATATTTTAAGTACTACTTTTCGTTTCTAAAATTGGATTTTGTAAACAGTGCTTAATGACTTTAACTTCGGTACAAAATTCCCCTACTATTTATATGCCAAGAAAGCTATCAACTAAAGAAATCCTTGAAGAAAACCTCTCCCAATCTCCACCTAAAAAATTAAGTGAAGTTAAAGTGGTTCTGCATAATATCAGAAGCTTGCATAACGTAGGTTCTATGTTTCGATCATCCGATGCGTTCGGAATTTCTGAGCTTTTACTATCTGGATACACTCCCCATCCTCCCCGGCCAGAAATCACTAAAACTGCTATTGGAGCTGAAGAATTTGTTTCATGGAGTGGATATAGTAACCCAATTGAAATGATTAACGCTCTAAAAGCAGATGGTTATACTCTTATCGGTATGGAACAAACCAGTAATAGTATCCCGCTTCCAGAGCTTGATGCTAAGTCATTTGAGCGAATCTGTATAGTTATGGGGAATGAAATAACTGGCATTGACGACGACATCATGCCACATATCGATGCATTTATTTCTATTCCACAGTATGGAAACAAACACTCCCTAAATGTTTCTGTAGCAGCCGGGGTTATGCTCTATGCTTTGCTTGAAAAGCTCTGGGAAAAGTAGTTCTACTCTATTTGTCTATTACGCTTAAAGACAGTACAATCCCTTTGATTTTCTATGGGGCTACAGGACAACTCAGATTTTAAAAACACATGCTACGATTCTTTAGGAAAATTCGGGAAAAACTGCTTACTGAAGGTAAAGTAAAAAGCTACCTCCTCTATGCGGTTGGTGAAATCCTGCTGGTGGTAGTTGGTATTTTAATTGCATTCCAGATTGATAACTGGAATGAAGATCGGGTAAAACGAACCCAGGAATTTAAAGTACTCACTCAGATAAGATCAGATTTACAAAAGAATAACTTAGAGATCGATGAGATAATAAGTTCTTTAGAAGGATCTAAATTTGCTGCCGATTCGCTTATTAAGAGTTTTGATAAAAAAAGAAAGGTTAGCTATTTCAATATTTATGCTTCACTTATTCATCGAAAATATTTCTATAACAATGCTGTTTCTGGATACTCATTATTAGGCAGTACATTAGGAACCTTAATAAGAGAAGATTCGGTAAGAAATAATATAGTGCAGCTATATGAGTCTGATCTGTCTAATATCGAAACACAACAAACCCTGATGTTTGATCACCTTGATCGAAATCTGAACCCTCAATCGAATAGGTTATTTAAAATAAACTCGAATGTCTCAATTGCAGTACCATGGCTTGAAGGAGAGTCCTACGACTTATATATCCCTGTTAATTTTGAAAGCTTAGCAGACAATCTGGAGTACATTAATACTATTAAAGTCTTAAAAAAAATGTATGATATAAGACTTTTTCAACTCAACAAGACAAAAGTAGAAATTCAAAAAGTAATCTCTCAAATTGAAATTGAACTCAACGAATTAAACTGATCGTGTTATGAAAAAACTCATTTTAACTTCTCTTCTACTTTTTTCAACCATAATAGTAGCAGCTCAAAGCCAACAGTACAAAGTAACCTTGTTAAGAGCTAATCCGGGAGACTTGCTTGAACTAATTGATGAGATTAAGGATGACATTAAAAATCATGAGACTTTAGGTATTGATAAACCATATTTATTGCGTCATAGCCAGGGAGACCATTGGGACCTTATGCTCATTTATACAATTGATAGTATTAGCGACCACCTCTCACAAGAAAACCTCCTAAAACGCAGGACTTCTAAAACTTTAGATAAACCTTATGGCGACAGCTATCATCACTTAGTCAGCTTTCAGGAAGAAGCCATTGTAGAAGGACCTGAAAAGGAACAGTTTACTGAATGGTTTGAGGAGTATGGATATTTTCACATCGAGATTTTTACTGCATTAGCAGGAAAGCAATCTGAATTGCTCAAACAAAGAGAAATGGAGAATGTTTTTTACAGCCACATTAATCACAAAGGCAATTTGATCTTTACAAGAGTTTTCGGACCATCCTGGGATGTATTTACCATTGGAGCCTATTATGATTTAAAAGATTTCGCTGACGATGGCGGAGTTACTTTTGAGCAAGAAGATGAAGCAGCCAAAAAAGCCGGCTTTGAAGGAGTAAATTACATCGGGAGTTATCTTCGCTCTCTCCTTCTTCACCATCATGATACATTGGCTGGTAAAGTGAACTAAGATGAATTAGCAAAGAGGAATACTAGCGTTTATGGCTGGCATTCCAGGTCTCTGTTTAATTCTTACTCTAAAATAAAGTACTGGAAATAATCGTACAAAAACCTGTACTGCATACCATTACAGGAATCCCGAATTCAAGAAAATTCCCTTTTTTTATCAGTGTTAATAAATTTTTACAATTGGAAATCTTTTTATATAGACCCGATCTAAATAACTGGTTTGTAGTGATTAAGAAAAAGTAGCTAAAGCACGATCAATGTTATAGTTCCCGTAAAAGAGCTTTTTCTTCTACTTTGAGTGAACGATAGAAATCAAGAGCTAGTTAAATCGGGAACTAAGGGATTAATTTTATACTCCCTTCCACTAAAACCATATAAAATCATATTACTATGTTGACTAATAAGCCAACTTTACTAATAGCAGCGCTCTTTATAGCATTTGCTGCGTGCGCACCAGAAAAACAAGAAACTACTACGCCGACTCTTTCAGGTGATACTATAACAGCAGCAGAACAAGCTGCTCTGACACCAGATGAAATTCTTACATCATTTGAAGAAGGTAACGTGCGCTATATGAATAACGATCTAACCCCAAGAGATTATAGTGCTCAAATTGCAGCAACATCTACCGGTCAATATCCGAAAGCTGTTATACTTTCATGTATCGACAGCCGTGTACCTGTTGAAAAAGTATTCGACAAAGGTGTTGGTGATGTATTTGTTGCTCGTGTAGCTGGAAATACTGTAAACCCTGATATCCTGGGAAGTATTGAATACGGTGCTGCTGTTGCAGGGTCTAAACTAGTTGTTGTTATGGGCCACGAGGCTTGTGGAGCTGTAAAAGCAGCTATCGACAAGGCTGAATTAAGCGACAATGCTGATGTATTATTAGGAAGAATTCAACCAGCTATTGACAGGTTAAACAGCTATGCTGGTGACCAAAGCACAAAAAATGCTGATTATGTTGACCAGGTAGTGAACACTAATGTTTCTACTACTATTGAAGCAATGCTAATCGAAAGCCCTGTATTAAAGTCTATGCAAGACGAAGGTAAAATTAAGATTGTAGGTGCTTATTATGATCTTGATACCGGAAAAGTAACATTCGTAGAAGACACTAAGTAATCTCGAAATGCTTTCTCAGAGTTTTAAAGCCTCTCTTTTTGGAGGGGCTTTTTTATTTGATCAACATCATCCTTTTTGTACTCACCTCACCGCCTGATTTTAGTCGATAGTAGTAGGCCCCACTTGATAAGTTAGTAGCGTTAAAGTTGATCAAATGGTTGCCTGAATTAAATACTTTATCCGCCAATAAAGCTACACTCCTCCCCCATATATCAAATACTTCTAATGTTACTAAACCGGATTCCTGGATTATAAAAGATATTTCAGTACTGGGATTAAAAGGGTTAGGATAGTTTTGATTCAGTACAAAATTCTTTGGAGTGTTTTCAATCTCATTTGAAACAGGTGTTTGGGTTGTGATCTCAATTCCGTCACAAGTACCTACAAAAGGCAAACCATTTAGTTCAAACACATAAGTAATTAGTCCTACATACACACTGTCTCCATAAGTTGGTGCTGTTCCAGGTAAGTCCCCTGTTCCATTGTATAAAGTCCAATCATCTACTTCCTGTTCAGGTAGCTGCCAATACACTGTAATCGTATGATCTTCATTTCCTACTATCCTGATATCAGCTCTGCCATCAGGAACAATTCCTTCACCAGCATCATTAACACTCGAGTTTCCATCCAAGGTGTTCTTCCCTTCTATTGTAAACTCTGTAGGACCTCTATGCCCAACTACCACATGAGAGGAATTTCTTGACTCAAGATCTGGTACATGCACCTGAACTCCGGAAAATATATAAGGATCGCCTGATGAAGATGGTGCTACCTGGGAATTCTCCTGTGTGCCAATCCCAATATTCCTGGCAATAAACTCAAAAGGAAAAGCCATCAATTTGGCATCCAGCCTGCCCTGAAACTCGTTAAAGTGAAGCGTGATATTGTTATCGTTGTTTACCACATTGGCTCTGTAACGTCCATCAACCTTTACAACATCAGGCAGTGAGTTAGGATTATTAGTCACAAAGCCTGTAAGCTCACCAGCTATTTCGAAATCATCTGAGAGACTCTGATCCTGGAATGCTAACGGTGACTGATACCCAATAATTAAAAAAACTACTATAAACAGAATATGTATTGAATGATTCATGGAACTGCTTTTAAATCTTATTTATCTGTTAAGAGGATGGTAAACCTAAATAGTAACAACTCAGGAATTTTAAAAGTTTTATTTCTTCAACTCTTCAAGATATGAGACTACTAAATCCTTTATTTATAAATGCACACTTATGCAGGTTGTTCTAAGTATTTGATTTTTACATTCTCTCCAAGTAGAATAGCAGAAAATAAATGGAGGTGGTATGGGAAGTCAGGCTGATAAAACAGAATTAGTAAATGTAATGACGCTCAGGAAGATCGTTGGCTCACTGGCATTCCTGCTTCCTGTCGTAGTATCCCTTGGGGTGATTGTACTTTGCAAAGACTTCACTCTCCAGGATTCAATAAGCGATTATTATTACACTATAATGAGAAACTATTTTGTAGGGACTTTATGTGCTGTGGCTCTCGTTCTGTTTTCTTATAAAGGATACGATGACAAAGATGATCGATTCGGTGATATTGCTGCGTTATGTGCTCTTCTTGTTGCCTTCTTCCCCACTACACCTGAACACCCCATTGATTATCCGTTCTTAAGCTCTGGAACTGTTGGTATAATTCATCTTAGTGCAGCTGCATTACTCTTCTGGATTCTTTCCCATTTCTCGTTGAAACTATTTATCAAAACGAAAGATCCCAACAACATGAGTGATCGGAAAAAGCTCCGGAACAAAGTTTATGTAAGTTGTGGAATTACAATACGAGTATGCCTGGGGCTTCTACTGATTTACTTTTTGATTATGCACTATGACTACCTGGGTTGGGGTGAAGCAATTCAAAAATTTAAACTGGTCTATATATTTGAATTTATAATGCTTTGGGCCTTTGGTTTTTCCTGGTTAGTTAAAGGTGAAATTATCTGGAGTGATAAGGAATAAGCTTTATCGTCAATTTTTTTGAAAAAATTTAGTAATCATTTTGGTTGGGGTTACTCTTCCAAACATGAAAAACTATGCAGCAGTAAACAACGTCACAATCATCCAGAAGAACTCGCTCATTGAAGGCAGTTTAGATAGTACTGGAAAAGTACATGTCTCTGGATCAGTTAAAGGAAATATTAATACCAAAGAGCATGTCGTCATAAACGAAGGTGGTATAGTTACTGGAAATGTAACTACTCAGAGATCTGAGATATCCGGTGAGTTGAATGGTGATATCAGGGTTACAGACCTGCTTGTTCTGAAAGAAACCGCCCTGATTTTTGGCGATATCTATGCCAAGAATCTAGAGATTTTACAAGGTGCCCAGGTAAATGGGATGATCTACTCTGGAAAGAACGTGGATATTTCAGAAAAGAAAGATTCGGAAACCAAAATAAACTTGCCTCCTCAAAGGAAAGCTGGATAATTTCTTTTTTTGGTAAAACTAAATTCGATCTGGTTAATTTTTAAATAATTAACTAAGCTCCTTCATGTTTAATCAAGATTTTATCATGAGGCAGATTCAGCAAATGACTCAAGTGCTGAATAAAATTCTTATCCAGGTTTTAAACCTCAGAAAAATAGATAATCAGGCCGAAACTCTGAATATTCTGAATAGAGAACTTATAGAAGAAGTCGGATTCGATATCGATGAGATACTATCTATTAAAACAGAGGCCGAACTTATTTCTTTTATAAAGAAAACGGGTTTTAATACTGAAAACCTAAATATCCTGGCAGATATACTTTTTGAAGTAGCGGATCAAGGTTTAGAAGACCCTGACAAGAGTGAAGTAAGTATTAAGCTTTTCTCAATGAGCTTAGAGCTGTATGAATACATAGAAAAGAGTGAAAATATCTACTCAATAGATCGAAACCTAAAGATTTCAATGATTAAGAATATTCTAAACTAGCTGTGATGTGAAACACAGGAGACCGCTTTTAAATCGCCATTCAGGTTATATCAGTCTCTTCTCTATTTATTCCGAAGAATGTCTTTAGAAGTCAGGATCCTTCGTCCCGAATTCTCGGGATCAGGATGACTTCAGTATTAGAATTTTCTACCTGGAATTTTTTGAACCCTAGGGTCTTAACCTACCCATCATTCTTGGGAAAGGTATAGTTTCTCTAACATGAGATAATCCACATAGCCAGGCTACCGTACGTTCTAAACCAAGACCAAAACCTGCATGAGGTACTGATCCGTATTTCCTTAAATCGAGATACCAACCGAACACATCCATTGGTAGGTCATGCTTCTTAATATGGTTCTCCAGGAAATCCAGATCATCTTCTCGCTGACTCCCTCCTATGATTTCACCATATCCTTCAGGTGCCAACACATCCACACCGAGAACCAACCTCTCGTCTTCCGGATCACGCTTCATATAAAAAGCTTTGATCTCCGCAGGCCAGCGATGTACCATCATAGGTACCTCTTGCTCCATCATTAAAACTGTTTCATCACTACCACCGAAATCATTCCCCCACTCAAAATTCTGTGCAGATTCTTTCCACTTAGGAATGTTTCTGTAATCCTCTTCAATCTGATCTAGACGAGCTGAAATTTCAATCTGTCTACCTTCGATCTGTTTCTTTCTCCACTTCTTAGCCGAACCATGTTCTTTTTTAATCTCTTCTCTTTCCTTCTTCAAATCAGTTTCTTCCTGCTTACGGGATTCAATCATCCCATCAAGCATATCTGCAGTATCCTTGCTTTTAAGTATCTCCACAGCCTCACTGTAAGTGATCCTCTTAAACCTGTTCTCAACAATAGCTTCCAGTTTGGCAACATCACGTTCCAGAATCTCGAGCTCACTTCTTCTGTTATCAAGAACTCTTTTTACAATGAAACGAAGCATGTCTTCGGCGAGTTCCATATTCATGTCCAGGTCATAAAAAGCCATTTCAGGTTCTATCATCCAAAACTCAGAAAGGTGTCGGCGTGTCTTTGACTTTTCTGCACGAAATGTTGGGCCAAAGGTATAAATCAATCCATGAGCCATAGCCATGGCTTCACCATATAACTGGCCGGTTTGGGCCAGGTAAGCCTTTTCTTCAAAGAAATCAGTTTCAAAAAGTGTAGTACTGCCCTCAGCTGCATTACTTGTAAATAGCGGTGAATCCATTTGAACAAAGTTCCTTTCCTGGAAAAAAGTATGGATTGCAAAGATGATTTCATTTCTGACTCTCATGGCTGCCCACTGGCGCTGACTTCTCAACCATAAGTGCCTGTTGTTCATTAAAAACTCTACTCCATGATCTTTAGGAGTAATAGGATATTCCTCGGCAATCTGGATCACCTCAACATCACTTACATGTACTTCATGACCACCTACACTTCGCTCATCAGCCTTAACCGTTCCGGTAATGATTACTGAACTTTCTTGCTTTAAAGAAGATGCGGCTTCCCAGGCCACTTCAGAGACATCATCTTTAGCTACAACACATTGAGTAATTCCGGTTCCGTCGCGCATTTCAATAAATACCAGGCTCCCGCTGCTACGATAGTTATAAACCCAGCCTTTTAGAGTTACCTGGGTATCTACATGAGCTGATAATTGATTTATGTAGGTCATTTTTTAAGTTTCTGAGTGTTCTAAAATTAATTAAATATGAAGTTTACCCTTCTTCTTCTGGTGAAAGCACAGCTTCCATAAAATGCTTTTGATCAAAAAATTCTTTAGAGAATTCCAGTATTTCTTCTGCCGTTACTTTATCGATGTTTTCTTCTAATTCATCCAGAGTTACAAACCTACCGAAGTATAACTCGCTTTTAGCCATTCTCATCATTCGATTGCTGGTATTCTCTTGAGACAACAGCAGTTTCCCCTTCAATTGAGATTTAGCCTCTTTGAGTTCTTTTTCAGGGACCAACTCTTCACGGATTTTATTTAGCTCAGCTACTACGAGCTCATGAACATGTTCTACATACTCTTTATCAGTTCCAACATATACACCCCAAATTCCGGAGTCAGAATAGGATTGATTAAAGGTTTGGATGGAATAACAATACCCGTACTTCTCACGAACATTTTGATGCAAACGCGAACTCATTCCTCCACCTAGTACTGTGTTAGCCAGCAAGAGCAAGTATTTGTCATCATGATTGAAATTCATTCCTCTCCTGCCCAACAGATAATGTGTCTGCTCTATAGCTTTGGTGAGCAGTAATTTATCAGTACTCATTTCTTTCATTGGCTGCTCTTCGTTAACAACCTCTGAAGCAGGTAGGCTTTCAAAATAGCTACTTACTAACTGCACTACTTTGTCATGGTTTACATTACCTGCAACAGATACTAAAAGGTTCCCTGGGCGATAACGATCCTTCATGTAATTGTAGAGATCTTCTCTTGTAAATGAAGATACCGTTTCTTCAAAACCTAATATTGTCCTACCCAATTGATGGCCATCAAACATCTTGGT
>JAVKDP010000060.1:0-1825 GCA_040222185.1 Balneolaceae bacterium
GTTATTCTGGAAATGACGGAGACTATTTCCCACCGTGGCCCGGATGATAGTGGCTATGAATATTTTTCAGAGAATTCCAGTGGAGACTATTCGCAAGAAGGCGAGAACTGGAAGGTAGGCTTTGGTCACAGAAGACTTTCAATTATCGAACTTTCAAAGTTGGGCCACCAACCGATGTGTTATGAGAGAGATTCCTGGATTATTTTTAATGGAGAGATTTACAATTACATTGAGTTACGTGCTGAACTCATTAAGCTTGGTTATCACTTTCAAACGAACTCTGATACTGAAGTTATACTGGCGGCATATAAAGCATGGGGAGTTGATTGCTTTAAGTCATTTAACGGCATGTGGGGGATCGTGATTTTTGATCTTACGAAAAAGCAAATTGTACTATCAAGAGATCGATTAGGAATTAAGCCACTTTATATTTTCGAAAGCAATGATTGCTTCTCGATCGCGTCTGAGATAAAGCAATTTCTTAGCGTCCCTGGATTTAAGGCCACAATCAATACTGGAGTAGTTACGGAATGGGTGCAAACCGGATATGAAAATTTTAATGCATCCTTTTTCAAAGGTGTTAAAGTTGTGGAACCAGGGACGTATCAACTGATTGATTTAAAAAACACTTCCTTGTCCGGTCCAATTCCATATTGGAATCCCAGTGCAACACCAATTCAAATGGATGGTAAGGATGTTTACGACATATTTCGGCAAAAATTTGAAAAAAGTATTAGCATTCACCTAAGAAGTGACGTTCCGGTTGCCTGTGCGCTGAGTGGAGGCTTAGATTCCAGTTCGGTCGCATTGTTGATGAATTATCATAACCCAGAAGCCTTTCACAGTTTCAGTACAATCTTTCCAGGTCACCCGCTAAATGAACGTCCCTACATAGACGAAGTTTTAAAACGGATCAACGCAGTTCCTCATTTTAATACCCCAGAGCCAAAAGATTTTGTCACTTATGGAAAGCAATTTATCTGGCACAATGATGAACCGCCTGTTGCTTTTTCACCTTTTGCTAGTTTTATGTTGGCCAAAAATATTCAACAAAACGGCATTAAAGTTACCTTAAATGGTCAGGGCGGGGATGAATTAATGGGTGGTTACTGGCAAAATTATTTAGCACACTTGAGATCTGTCTCGCTAAATGGAAATGTTGGAGTATTTCTTAGACATACTTTGGGAAGTATAATGCCGGGTGGGAATCCTCAATTGGTTCACCAAATGTTTATTTATTTACTTCGAATAAGAAGAAAAAAAAGTGATGTTGTTCCCTGGATCAAAGGAGATCAATTTACTCAGAGTTCTTCCAATTTTTTATCTAATTACCTTTCTCTGGAACCTGAAAAGAGACGTGAGTATGATCTTCGTTATTTGATCCTACCAAAGTTGTTGAAATATGACGATCGTAATACTATGGCTTTTTCTGTTGAAGGAAGGTATCCTTTTCTTGATTCTGCATTAGTGGATTTTTGCCTTCAATTGCAACCTGAATTCATGTATAGAAATGGTTGGACAAAGCTTCCTTTACGAAAGGGTCTGGCATCAGTCCTTCCAGAAAAGCTGGTGAAAAGAAAGTCAAAATGGGGTTATCCGGTCCCTCAGGATCAATGGGTTTCCAGTCTAAATGGATATTTCACACAATGGTTAAAAAGCGATCGTCCCATTTGGGATATTATTTCACGGGAGCGAGTTGCAGACATGTTAGCCCGTATCGTTAAAGGACAGACTGGAAGCCATGAACTTTTTGTAAGGATTCACATGCTTGATTTATGGTTAGAAGTATTTGACGTGAAATATGATTAACAAACTTGTAAACGCA
>JAVKDP010000061.1:0-10942 GCA_040222185.1 Balneolaceae bacterium
CCGGAGAGTTGGCCCGGACCATAAATCTGGTGCCGGAAAAGACTGAGCAAGTTCGAATCCTGCCACTCCCACTAAAAGTTCGAAATCATAATAAAACCAAAACTATGCAGAACAAATTAAAACAATCCATTAGCACAAAGGCATACCTGTTTAACCAAATCTGAATATTCAGCTGAATACAGCCATACAGTGAAGGTTAGAATGGGTAGCTCTAAAAATTCAACTCCACGATGTGGAGTCAATACTCTTTTTAACCAAAAAAATCACTGTTTTGAAACCAACAGAATACAACTTTATAAAAGAAATCCTTGGGGAAGAGAAGAAACCCTTCTACTACTACAAGGATAAATATGCCCTTGAAGTAGCAAAGTTGCTTTGTGAAGATGGGCTTAGAATCAGCGAGTTGAAGAAGTCTGAATTTAAATTCTTATTGCAGAAAAGACCTATTAAATCTGTGTTATCGGATTTAGGTAAGGATACCTTAAAGAATGAAGATTTAGATAAGTTTATAGACCCGGATGGAAAAAATTTCCATTACACGATCTCAAAGTGGGGTGAGTATGAAAAGCATCGAAATGATGGGTACTACCAAACGAGTCGACCAGGTATAAACTTAGTGCTTCAACTTAATTTCGATGATGTTCATAACAACGCATACCATCAATTGGTGCGGCCTGAAAAAGGATATCATCCTTTTGCGTTTAGCATCCACCCGGCGTCTCAGAAACGTAGTTATACTATGGCCTGGGCAAGACTGGATATCAGTTTAGATACGGGTGAAGTACTAATCGAGGAAGTGCAGAATGACTGGCTTCGTGAAGCAGTTTATTGGCTCAAAAGAGCACAATTGTTTCTAGAGCAAGATAGGAACAGAGATACAAGTGAGCATTGGCTATTAAGCCGAACTTCATTACAGGCAATCAATGAATACCTGGCGATTATCATCACTTCCTATATAAAGCTTTGGGATGAAGCGGTGCTTTGTCTGGCTATCCAGTTCTCTAAAAAGGAACTGGGTTTGGATAACATTTTCTACCACACATTTGAGGGTGGAAATTATCTGAAAGGATTAGAGCAAAGCCGACCGCCAAGGTCACTTTATACTAAGCTTCCCCGTCGATTTGGATTCACTGAAACCGATGAGGCTCCAAAGCTTCTAAAAGAGGAACGATATCTCAAAAAGAAGCTTCGTAAGCGGAACCTGAAATGGTTTCAGCTTTTGTTATAAACAATAAGTGGCAGTTATCCTGATCCTGGGAAACCAGGGGAGGGGGGCTGCTGTTTAATATCCACACCAGGTCATCCTGAGGCTAATGCCGAAGGATCTTAGCGACTTTCCACGAAGGGCTTCAAACGTGGCTTTACTCATAAATTATATATCATTTGATATCCTTTGTTAAACATATCAGTCCTTAACAAACTAAGGGAGTTCAGGATGACAATTTAAACTACTTAACCAACTTCGTATCCGGGTAAGCGGCATGCCAGCCGAACCAGAAGGAGCGGTGATATGGAAGGCGCTCCAGGACTTCGCCATCGGAAGAAACCAGTTGGCTTTCAGAAAGCGTCCATGAAAGCCCGTTTTCATCCGTCACTGTTTCGTTGCCATCAAAATCTGAAAAGCTGAGGGAGCCGCGTCTATATACCCGGTTTGCTCCTGAAGGATCAGTAAACACCACAAAGTTTACACCAGCGAGTTTACCTTCATACACCGTGTTTTTTTTCAGGAACTTGGCAGCAATAGCCAGCTTTTCATCCGGGTTTTCCTCGAAACGAAGAGCAAGTACTTCATCCTTATTCCTTAAACGATTGTCAGAAAAAGGAGTGTTAAACATTAGTCGGTCGGTAGAGAAATAATTACGATAGGCATTACCTTCGCTATAATCCCGGCTGTAACCTGTATCCAGAGAAAGAACGGAAGTACCAGGGTGGCGCTTCTTCCATTCGCCCCAGGTTGTAGTAACAACGCTGAGATATTTTAGCTTAATCCCTTTACCAACCAACGGGCCAACCACAGGTTCTCCCCAAATCGTATTCCATAATGATTGAGTTGCTTTATCATACATCAGCTTATTAGATCGGTACAAAAAGCCGCTAGTTCCAATTTCATGGTTCACGCCTTCGTGCTCAGTATTAAATAAAATAACCGTTCCGCATAAGGTGCAATACACACCTGCTAAGGGCTCTCCGCCGACTTCGTCTACGAACATTTCGTGCCAGGCAAGGATACGTTTAGGATAAGCACGGGCATCTCCATTAACTTCAATTCCGAAAATGATATTATCATCCTCCAGGTAGGTAGCTTCATCTACACTGATCATCGTTGGGTTTCGGAGAGGAGGAATGCCATCCTGTAACACACCGCCCCATCTAATTTCATCTAACCTGATTGTTGGATTCTCCTGGTGATTGAGGAAGTAGTCCGCAAAACGGTCATCTATCTTTTTATACAACTCTGATTTAAAACGGTGATAATCCGGGCTTAGCTTTTGATCTTTCTTCCACAGCCACTTATATAAATCATTTAGATCACTTACAGTGGGGAGGTCTGTATTTTCGGTGAGGATTTTGATTAATCTCTGAGTAACTGTAGAGTTTTGGATGATGGTAATGGTTTCAATTGTCATGATTGAATAATCATCCTGCCAGCTCTCCTCAATCTGATCCATCACATTATTCAGTGCAACCTCATCTTGGAACCTGAACAAAGACAAGAATAAGTCAACGCCATTTGTCTCCTGCCCAAAAGAAGGCGCGCCAGATACCAACGTTACCAACATTACAAAAACTAGCTTTTTCATACCACACAGATTAATTAGGAATCTGCTCCTAACATCCTAAATGCAGACTAAAGCTGTATCACGGTTTTATAACATTTCGAGTGGCAAAGAGAAACTTCGAACAAGAAAATTGACTGGCATCAACCCTTTTGAAAGCTTGGTTCATAAAAGTTGTAATGAAGAAAAAAAATATTATAATAAACAAATTTTTAATGTATAAGCGGTTAGTAAATTTCAATATAGCTAAGAAAATGGATCTATTTGATCATAACTATTCAATGTTTTGGCCATCCAATGAAGAATATCCTCTTAATCTTAGAAATGGTTTAGAAAAAAGGACTGTTGAGCAAGAGATCATAAAGGATATATCTAGTTCCATGGATTATTTAGTAGTAACAGGATTTACCTCATTATCATACTTGGTTGATCTTTTCTATAAGATCGATCCGTGCCAAGAGAAGAAGTTTAGAATAGTTCTGGGATTCGATCCGATTATAAGGCAGAGAAAAAAATGGCCTAGAGTGAGTTTTTCGTCTGCAGTAAAAGACTTCTGGATCAATCAAGGTGTTTCCCCACTACAATCAGGTGGTTTAATAAAATTAATCGACCATATAGAAAAAGGAGATATAGACTTTAGAATATCCGAAAAAATTCATGCCAAAATATATGTTGGAAGTAAAAGCGTAATTCTTGGATCATCCAACTTTAGTAAGAATGGATTAACTAAACAAACTGAAGCAAATGTAAGGTTCGATAGTGAATCAAGAAGCAAAAGTGAAAGAATTAGATATAAAGAAATAAAAAATATTGCGAATAATTTCTATAGTGAGAGTGAGGATTATAAAGTAGTCATATTGAGCTTGTTAAAAGAGCTATTAAAATTATCAAGTTGGCAAGAAGTCTTAGCTCGTGCTACGTCAGAACTTTTAGAGGGGATTTGGATACGAAAATATTCGGATACATTTAAAAATTTAAAGGATGAAGATTTATGGCCAGTACAAAAGGAGGCAATTGGTCAAGCAATTCATATCATTGACAATCAGGGAAGTGTATTAATAGCAGATGCTACAGGTTCAGGTAAAACAAGACTGGCTTGTAATATTCAGCTCTGCTTGATTAATAGAAGATGGATGAAAGGAAAAGGAGACAGAGCGAATTCTCTTGTAATCTGTCCACCAATTGTTATTGACAATTGGAATAGAGAGTATGAAAAATTGCATTTTTTTCAACAGGCACCACTATCAAATGGTATACTTAGTTTTGAGGGGAGCAGAAAGCATAAGTTGGCACTGAATAAAATAAAAGATTGTAATATTATAATTATAGATGAAGCTCATAATTACCTTAATCCAAAATCCTTTAGAAGCCTAACACTAAAGAATAGTTCTGCTGATTCCGTGATGTTGATTACGGCTACACCTATAAATAGGAAGGTAGATGATTTGCTAAGGTTGATCGAGCTATTGGATATCGATAATCTTAATGATGAAGAGTTAAAACAGTACAAAACTCTCTGCAAAAATAAAGATAGGCATTCTTTAAGCCAGTTAGATTCATTAAATAGTTACATTCGCAAATTTACAGTGCGCAGAACGAAGAAGCAGATGAATGATAGTGTAAGTAAAGAAAAGGAAAAGTACAGGAACAGTCTGGGTAACTTATGCCGCTATCCAAATCATGTAAGCAATATTTATAAAACAGGTGAGACAAATAAGGATAAATCAATTGCAAAAGAAATAGACAGATTAACACAAAATCTATATGGTATTGTATATCTTCGAACGATTAAATGCCCTTTAGAGCTCAAGAATAAAGAAGAAGTACATGATAAATATATTACTAGGCGATTAACAGCAGCAAAAGCTTTGGCTCGATATCAAATCAAGTCTAAATTGCGTTCTTCGAAGGCAGCTTTAATCGAACATATACTGGGTACTGATGCTGCTACACGAAAACTGAGTTTTATTTCTAACAAAAGTCGTACAGGTAACATTGTTCAAACTTTAGAAAAAATCATTAATAGCGACCAATTACCTTCCATTGAATTTGAAGAAAAAGTGCTGCCAGATTTTTTGAAGAATAAAGCATTGTTTTTCAATGCTTGCGAAAAAGAGATACAGACTTATTTAAAGATATCCGATTTAGCCAATAAGCTTTCTATAGAAAGAGAGTTATCAAAACTCAAAAAAATTAAATCACTTTTTAAAGATCACAATCTGATATTAGCTTTTGACAGTACAATCATAACACTAGATTATCTAGAATATTTATCGAAAAACATAGATTTAGGTGGCGTATCGCTAGTTATTTCTGGAGAAAATAAGTCAAATAAAGAAAGAGCCAAGAAGATATTTGGGTTAGGATCGAAAGAAGAAAAATGTATAGGATTTTGTTCAGACTCTATGTCCGAAGGAGTAAATCTGCAGCAAGCTTCTGCGGTACTTTTTTTGGACATGCCAAGCGTCTTAAGGATAGCGGAACAAAGAATAGGAAGGTTAGACAGAATGGATAGTCCCCATGACAAAATCTTTGCTTATTGGCCTGATGATACAAATGAGTTTGCCCTTAAGACGGATAAAAAATTAATTAGAATTAGTTTTCTAGCTGATTACTTAATTGGATCTAATTTAGATCTTCCAGAAGACTTATTAGATAAACATTTTGATGAGAAAATTACTGCACAAGAAATGATTCGCGAATTTGAAAACATTCAATCTACAGAAGATTGGGAAGGTTTTCATGATGCCTTTCAGCCTGTACGAAGCTTGACCCATGGGGAAAGGGCATTAATAAGTGAGGAAGAGTACGAATACTTTATGGATGTTAGTGCAAATGTAAGATGTAAGGTTAGTATTGTTGAAAGTTCTAGTGAGTTTGCATTTTTTGCATTAAAGGGATCTGAGATTTCTGCTCCTAAATGGTTGTTTATTAAAAATAATGGAGAAATTACGTCTGATTTAAATATGATTTGTGCTGAATTATCTAGTGTTCTGATAAATGTAAAAAATTCGAACTGGGATGAGAAATCGGAAAAAAAACTCAGCAAGTATTTAGGTATACTAGAAAAAAATGAAATTAAACTTCTCTCACATAAAAAGAGGCGTTCATTAATGCTTCTAAAAGATTTACTCAATTTCTATAAGAAGGAGAAAGGAATTACAAAGGAGAGAAAGGAAGTATTGGAAGGGTTATTGAGGATTATTAAACCTAGCATTTCCTCTGAGGATTCTATCGATTATCAAGAATTTGCTGATAATTGGTTGCAAATAATTCTACCTAGGTTAATAGAAATCAGAAAAAAAGCTCGCCGAAATTATCCGAAAAGTATTTCCAATCTTTTAGCTATTTATAAAAAAGAACCAATACAGACTGATATTTTAAAAAATTTACTCCTCAGTGTTCCATTTCTTGAAAAAATAGATAAAAGAATTGCAGCTTGTATAATCGGAGTATCTAATGAAGTTTAATATATGGTAAGAAGAAATTGGACAGAAAAAGAACTTATAGTTGCATTCCATTTGTATTGCTGCACACCCCTTAGAAAGATTGATAATTCTAATCCAGAGATTGTTGAGATAGCCAAATTGATAAATCGTACACCATCAGCTGTTTCTTTAAAGCTAGCAAACTTCATCCATTTGGATCCAAATCTTAAAAAGAAAGGTATTAAGGGATTATCTCATGGTGGGAAAAAGGATAAAGTAATCTGGGATAAGTTTAATAATGATTGGATTGGATTACTAAATGAAAGCCAGGATATATTATTAGAATTTATGACGAAAGAAGAAATGTATTCCACGATTCAAGTAAATGATATGCAAGGTGTTGATATCAAAAGAATAGCGAAGTCCAGAAATAACCAATCATTCTTTAGAAAAGCGATTCTTGCTTCATATGATAACAAATGCTGTATTACTGGAATTTCGAATCCAGCGTTACTTGTCGCTAGTCATATTATTCCCTGGGCAAAGGACAAAAAGAATAGAATGAATCCTTCAAATGGATTATGCTTAAACGCACTTCATGATAAAGCATTCGATAAAGGTTTATTATCAGTAACTCCTGATTTTTATATAAAGCTTTCTAAAGAACTCCTCAAATCTGTAGAAAATACCAAAGAGGAGAAATTCTTCATTCCTTATCAAGAAAAGAAAATACTTTTGCCTCAACGGTTTCTTCCTTCATCAGAGTTTTTGGAGTATCATTCTTCGGAAGTCTTTCTTGGTTAACCCACTTGCAAACAACCCTCTCAACCCCCATCTTTAGCCCCGAACATTCATTTTAATTCCAGGGCATGTCCAAAAAATTTATTCCTTTCGTCTCGCCGGAAGATGATCTTCCACAAATTACTCTAAAAGCTGTTATTCTTGGCTTTGTGTTGTCGGCTATTTTAGCCGGCGCCAATGCTTATTTAGGTTTAAAAGTGGGGATGACGGTTTCGGCCTCCATCCCAGCCGCCGTTATTTCTATGGCAGTATTAAAGCTGTTCAGGAATTCCAATATCCTGGAGAATAACATCGTACAAACCGCAGCTTCAGCAGGGGAGAGTTTAGCGGCTGGGGCTATTTTTACATTGCCGGCACTTATTTTATTAAAGTATTGGCTGGATTTTCCTTTTCTTCAAACTGCCGCTATTTGTGTGTTCGGTGGTGTGTTAGGGGTGTTGTTTACGATCCCGTTACGTAGGGCGTTAATTGTGGAAAGTGAATTACAATTCCCGGAAGGTGTGGCTACTGCAGAGGTGCTCAAAGCCGGGAGTAAGGGCGGAGAAGGAATTAAAGCTATTGCCATGGCCGGGATTGCGGCGGCTATGTTTAAGCTGGGCCAAACCGGGCTTAAGTTATTTGCGGGTTCTGTAGGTGGTTCGGTAAAAGCCGGGAAATCTATTTTTGGAATGGGTGCCGATCTTTCGGTGGCATTGTTAGCTGTAGGTTATATCGTGGGATTGAATATCGCGGTACTCATTTTTGCCGGCGGTGCAATTTCCTGGGTGTTCGGAATCCCGATTTATATGGCATTGGCTAACCCAGCGGATGTTGCCGCTATAGTAGGTGGAGCAGAAGGTTATGATGCCGCATTTAATATCTGGAATGCCAAGATTCGCTATTTCGGTGTGGGAGCTATGGTAGTGGGCGGTGTATGGGCGCTTATCTCTTTGGCTAAACCATTAGTGGATGGAGTGAAATCGAGTATGGAGGCGGTCAAGAATCTAAAAGCGGGTAAGGCAGCAAATATTCTCAGAACCGATATGGATACACCAATCAACATTGTGTTATGGAGTATTTTGTTGCTCGCTGTTCCAATCTTCCTGGTGTTTACCTATGTAATTGATGTGGGGCACCTGGATGTTAGCAGTGGATCTTATTGGGCAGCGATGGCTTTTGGAACGGTATTTTCTTTGTTTGCCGGTTTTCTTTTTGCTTCTGTAGCCGGTTATATGGCTGGACTTGTGGGTTCTTCAAATAATCCTATTTCTGGTGTTACTATTGCTACGGTATTGGCAGCTTCGTTATGTTTGCTTGCTATCCTTGGCAGCCAGGTAGATTTTGGTGCAGATTTAGAGAAAGCCAGAACGGCAGCAGCGGCAGCGATTGTAATTGGTGCGATGGTAGCATGTGCGGCGGCTTTAGCTGGAGATAATCTCCAGGATTTGAAGGCGGGTAATTTGCTGGGAGCTACTCCTTATAAGCAGCAGATTATGCAAGTTGTGGGTGTTGTTGCAGCAGCATTGGTTATCGCCCCAATTTTAAGTTTGTTGTATAATGCTTACGGTTTGGGCGGGATTTTCCCGCGGGAAGGCATGAACCCTGATGAAATGCTTTCGGCTCCGCAGGCTACATTGATGCAGTCGGTGGCAGAAGGGGTGTTTTCCAAGAACCTGGAATGGACGATGATTATCATCGGTGCTATTGTTGCCGTAGTGAATATTATTATTGATGAAATGTTGAAGAAGAGAGGTAGTAAGTTCCGTGCACCGGTGTTGGCAGTAGCGGTTGGTATTTATCTCCCGATTGAACTTTCAGTTCCGATTTTTATTGGTGGTATGATTGCATGGGCTTCTGCTAAAGCGGTCAAGAAAATGGCTGAAGAGAAAGGTGAGAATTCGGAAGAAGCCGTGGAAGCAGCTGGTCAGCGTGGCTTGTTATTTTCTTCTGGTTTGATCACCGGGGAAGCGTTAATCGGTATTGTGTTGGCTATTCCTTTTGCGATCCTGGAAAGCACAGAGGCTTTACGTATTCTCCCGGCTGAGTATGGCTGGATAGCCCAGATTCTTGGTGTTGGTGTAGCTATCGCCTTTATGATGTGGTTATATCGTGTTGCTGTGGCGCGTACTGCTTCGCAGAATTAGGAATTAAAGATTATGAATTATGGATTTTGAATAGTGATTGTACTATTTCAAAATCCATAATTTTTAATTCATAATCATTTAACCGAAAAGCGATAAACTGTTGTACTTCGGTAGGTTTCACCAACATCCAGAACTACGGATGGAAACTCAGGTTGGTTTGGGGAATCGGGGAAGTGCTGGGTTTCAAGGCAAAGGCCCATTCTTCGATTGTTAGCAGAGCCCTTTTTTCCAGAAGGTGTATTTTTTAAGGCGTTTCCTGAATAGAACTGGATGCCGGGCTCGGTGGTCCATATTTCCATTATCCGTCCGGATTCAGGATGAGTAAGGCTTCCTGCTTTTTTGAGCTCATTTCGTGTCTCGTTTAACACCCAGGTTACATCAAATCCACCTGTTATTTGTAGTTGAGGATGATCCGCATCAATATCTTTGCCTATTACTTTTTGGCTGGTGAAATCAAATGGAGTACCGGCTACGGGTTCAAGTTTCCCGGTTGGGATAGCACCTTCACGAATGTGTACATAACGGTCTGCATGTAGTTCTAATTCGTGGCTTAGAATATCTTCTTTCATCGAAGAAAGGTTGAAGTAACTGTGCTGCGTTAAGTTTACGATGGTTTTTTTATCCGTGGTTGCTTTGTAATGAATCTCCAGCGCATTTTCATCGGTTAGTGTGTACATCACTTCGATATCGAGGTTCCCGGGAAATCCTTCTTCACCGTCTTTACTTTGGTAGGTGAGTTTTAGGGCTGTTCCGTTATCGTCTTTAAGTTCTTCGCCTTTCCATATACGCGCGTGGTAGCCGCTGTCACCGCCGTGGAGGCTATTTGGGTTGTCATTTACTTCTAATGCATATTCAACGCCATCGAGGCTAAATTTGGCATTGGCGATTCGGTTTCCATACCGGCCAATGAGCGCTCCCAGGTAGTAGCTGGATTCCAGGTATTCTTCTAAGGCATCATGACCAAGAACAATGTCTTCGAATACTCCGTCTTTATCGGGGGCGGTAAGGTGCGTAATGATTCCACCATATTCGATTACTTTGAGTTCCATCCCATTGGAATTGGTAAGTGTGAATTGATGAATGGAGCTGCCATCAGGCATGGTTCCGTAGTGTTCTTTTTCGAATGATCCCAATTGTGTTCTTTTTGCTGACTATTTAAAGAGTGCTAATGTAAGGGAATTTAAATACTAAACAATGGCTGTCGCCTTGAACTCCCTTATGGAAAGAGTGTGGGAAGAGAATTTTTTCTAAAAATAAAAGGTCATCCTGAACTTGTTTCAGGATCTGTTTTAGTCCATAGCTATATATCTTACTCATCACTTTCTTTTAGACCAAAATCAAAGCGCTGTATCAACGCTCAGAGCCCTTCCATAAGATCCTGAAACGAGTTCACGATGACGACTTGCGAGTGGTTTAGAAGGGTATTAATCCAATGTTAGCTATGAGCAGGACTATGTTTGAGATCCCTCAGAATAGCTTTCTATATTTTTAGGATGCCCCGGGCTTTCGGGATGACAATAGTAAAGTTCAGGATGACATAGGGGAGAGGATGGGTTGCCAGGAAAGTAGTTCTTGATGGAATCTAGAGATTCATCAACTCATCCAGGTTTATAGCAGTAAAGTCTGGAATGAATTTTACGATGCTAGGATTGTTGGTAAATTCATCCTCGGAATGGGTTGTGGTTACGACAATCACTTTGCATCCGGCGCGGTGTGCTGATTCTGCTCCTGCTGGGGTATCTTCAAATACCAGGCAGTGTTTCGGCTTAACCCCGATTGCCTCGGCTACTGTTAGGTAGATTTCAGGATGTGG
>JAVKDP010000062.1:0-9228 GCA_040222185.1 Balneolaceae bacterium
TTACATACTTAGGTAAAAATGATATGTCCGGGAAGTTCGACTTCTCAAAGTTCGTACCTGACCAGGCCGTACCAATCGCAGTTATAAAAGGTGCTAACGATTCTGACGTATAATCACCCGGATCAAAGAAATCTTCTGAAAAAGAGAACTCACTTACTTCAATTCCTGGGAAACGTTCTTCAAAGAAGTTTATGGAAGCCTCGTGAAGGGAGTTATTACAAATAATGAGTCTATCAAGGCTTGGCACTTCTCCTGTATCTAATTGGAAAAGTATTTTACTAAAAACAGTATTAAGGAATTTCTTTGAAGCAGTCCCTTCTGTGATTACCGGGGAAACCAACCAAAGCCTGTTACCTCTCAAGAAGATAACTCTACAATTGCTTTCAGAAAATTGAATCAAACAGGTAATCTCTCCTTCTTCTAGCTCATAATTCGCTTTAATTAACCCTAACAGAATTGTTTCATCAGGGAGAACTTCCTCTATAAAGAGTTTTCCCCGATACAAACTTTGCGTACGGTCTATTAAGGAAATAAGCTGTGGTTCTTCATCAATAGATGAAAGAAGCAATGCTCCGTCATCGCGAACTCCATAAGAATAAAAATCTTCTCCTCTAGGTGATCCATATAGAGATTCCAGTCTGTCATCAACTATAATCTGTAGATCCTTTTTCTTCAAATCATTGAAGTCAACATCTTTAAGAATCTGGTAAATTGCTCCACCAGCAGGAATATTTAGAGCAACATTTATTTTTTTGGGATCTACACTAGAGAGTATGTTATAAAGTAATAACTCATTTGATGCCGGAGCTTCTGATTCATCAACAAGATCGGTATCAATATCTACAATTTCTTCGTTCTGTTCGAGTTCTTCGAGCTCAAGCTCCAGATCATCATCCGAATCTAAATCTAAATCTACATCATCTAAATTCAGGACGTCTTCTTCAAGAGCAGAGTCTAAATCAAGATCAAAAACATCCGTATCAGACAAATCAGCTTCCATACCTGAAAAAGCATCTTCTGATTCGTTTGATTCTTTAATAGTATCCAGGCTGGTAAGAAGGGTATATTTATCCAGTTTAACTAAAGAAAGCTTTTTATCAGCCACCCTCACTATTGCAATCTTGAGGGTATTATCCTCAAGAACAATTCCGGTATATTTTTTCCCTTTAGCCATTCAACTTTTAATAAGAAACTTCACTTAGTAGTTGAAGTATTTTAGATTTGTTATTAGAGTAATTTACTGCAGATTCTTTAGAAATCTTACCTTCTTCGTATAATCTTTTAAGATCCTGCTCCATAGTATTCATACCTTTCTCCCTCCCTTCCATCAACATCTGATAAATCTCGCTTAGATTATTATTCCTGATGGCTGCTTTTATAGAGGCATTAGCAATTAAAACCTCTTTAGCGAGTACGCGTTTTCCGTCAAGACTCGGAACCAATTTCTGGCTGATTACACATGTTAGTACATCAGCTAACCTGAAACGAATTCTGTTTTGAACCTCTGTTGGCATCTCACCCAAAATCCTTTCTATGCTTTCAGTAGCGGATGAAGTATGCAAGGTGCCAAACGTTTTGTGGCCCGAATCCGTAACTTCAAGCGCCGACATAATGGTTTCTGCATCCCTAAGCTCACCAATAACTATAATGTCCGGATCCTGGCGTAATGCTTCTATGGTACCATCCTTAAATGATTTTGTATCAGAACCTACTTCTCTATGGCGAACTACAGACCGAATCGGGGTATGTATTAATTCAATTGGAGAAGCAATAATTACTATATGGGCGTCTACAGTTCTATTATTAGCATCAATTATAGTATCTAATGTACTAGATTTTCCTGAACCTGTAATACCTGTTACAAGTGTTAAACCGTACTTGTAGTATTTAAGGCTTACTGCTTTCGCTACTTCAGCATGAACTCCTAGTGACTTAAACGGTCTGATTGTTGCATCAATCTTCCTCATGTTTAAGCCAAGGTGTTTCAGGTCAAAATACATATCAGCCCTGAATCTTTGGCTTTCGCCTTTATTGTATTTAACCGAGTACGAAAAATCCAGATTTTTTTTAGCTATAAGATCTTCTCTTTGTGAAACTGTAAGAATGTTGTGAAGCAAAACATCGGTTTCAAAAAATGAAAGAACTTTAGGATCTTTTACAGGGCTCTTTGAACCAAAAATTCTATACCAGATTTTCCCAACACAGCCGGGACCTCCAAGGTCAATATCTGATGCATCAATCTGTATCATTCTTAGCAATAATGAGTCTAATATTTTTCTTAGATCATTTCTTACTTTTGCATCAGCTTGTTCTAATAATTCACCTATTTTTTTGTGATAGTCCTCTTCCCTTGCATTCTCAGGGATATGCTTAAAAAGAGGCTCAGAAAGCCTCGAGATGGTATCTAGATTAATCGCCGCCATTATGTTTTCTGCCATTACTGAAGCAGAACTATATAAATAAATGCAAATTCACACAAAAAAGGAGCAACAACTCCTGTATTTGTTACCAATTAGAATCGTTCAATAATCTTTTTTTAAGATTTAATAATTGAACATTCATATTGCTGATTTTTCTTTGCTGTATTTCGATGATATTTTTCGTAAAAATGTTAAACAGTTTTTCAGGTTTTTTTCTGAAAAAGTTTAAAGCTTCATAACGTTCATAGCGTAATAAAACTGATTCCCCTTCGGAGGTAACTTTTGCCATTCTGCTATTTTTACTAAACAGGAATGCTTCCCCTAAAAAATTACCCTCAGATAGCGTTGCCAGTTGAATATTGTCCTTCCAAATGGCGACTTTGCCCTCCGCAACTAAATAAGCTGAGTTTACATATTCTGATTCATTGAGCACCACATCATCTGCATGAAAGCGTTCTTCGGCACCAAGTTGTAAAAACTCCAATACATCTTCATAATGAAAATTCTTAAGTAAAAGAGGAGGCTCCTTTAAAAATTTTCTTATATATGTAGACATTTCACCTGATACACCGTGCTCAGAACTCATAAAACCTCACTTATTTCCTAAAACAGATTAAATATGTTATAAAATCACTATTAAAAACAAATCAAATACAGAATTAATCCTCAATTGTAATTGCGATTACTTCATCTATGGTTGTTACACCTTCTTTGATTCGTTCACGACCTGACCCTCTTAGAGTCAACATTCCTTGTGCAACAGCTAAATCTTTAATGGCGCTTTCATCAATATCTCCACCTGAATCTAATATCAGCTGTTTGAGCTCTTTTGAGAAAAATAATGCCTCATGTATCGCTGTTCTTCCTTTGTACCCTGAACCACTGCACTTCTCACAGCCTGTAGCTTTATAGAAAGTGGTTTCTTCAATTTCATCATCCTCAAACCCGATACCTTTAGCTAACTCTGGATGAGGTTCAAATTCTTCTTTGCAGTCATTGCATAACCTTCTAATCAAACGTTGTGCCATTACAAGGTTAACCGCATTAGCAATCAAAAATGGTTCTACTCCCATTTTAAAAAGACGCGAAACAGCACTTGGAGCATCATTGGTGTGAAGAGTTGAAAACGTCAAGTGACCAGTATTTGCAAGCTTGATTGCTATTTCGGCAGTTTTTAGATCCCTCATCTCCCCCACTAATACAATATCCGGATCATGACGAAGTATACCTCGAATACTTTGATCGAAAGTCATCGAGTGACTGATCTTTAGCTGCCTGGCACCATCAATAATGTACTCTACCGGTTCCTCGATTGTTAAAACGTTCTTGGTTGGATCAATAACGTAATATAAAGCAGCAACAAGTGTGGTCGATTTACCACTACCTGTAGGCCCCGTGATGATAACAATCCCTGATGGGCGTTGAATAGACTTAACAAAGTTAGCTTTAGCATTTTTTTGAAGGCCTAATAAATCCAGGTCACGAATTACTTTTCTATCGTCAAGAATTCGAATTACAATAGATTCAAATTTACGATCATACTGGTTTCCAACAATTGGCATAATGGAAACCCTGTAACGGATATTATACCCATCAATTTGGCGCTGAATAAAGCCATCCTGAGAAGCATCTCTTTCGAATCTATCTACATTTCGGGTTTTATCTTTAACTACTGCAGATATTGCTTCTGGTTTTACATTCTTCTGTTGGTACCAAAGCTGCAGTTTACCATCAATCCGAAAACGCAAATCAGTTGTTGTTGGACCACTTGGAAGAATATGAACATCACTAACTCCTTGTCTAACAGACTCTACAAGCATTCCTTCAACAAGAGAATTAAGCATACTCTGATTAATCTCAGCATCTATCTCCTCTTCATCTACCTCTTCTTCACCTTGTTCAAACTGAGGCTCTTCATAATCAATTTCTTCAAGAAGATCCAAAAACTCATTCTTCTGTTCATATACCTTGCCAAGTATTTGCTCTACGAGCTCATAGTTACAATAAACAAGTTCAGTCTGTTTAAAATTAAGACTGTTAATAATTACCTGGATGTTCGGATCAGAAGGGTCTGCAGCAGCAATAATAATCGATCCATTATTTTTTTGGTAAGGAATGGCTTTGTGATGAACAAGTTCATCAATTACACTTTCAGGAAGTGTTTCTACATTCTTTTTAATGTGATCAATCAAATCATCCGGAACAACCTCTGCATTTGCTAACACCTCTCTAAACGCATAAACATTTGCAATTTCCCGCATTATGGTATGCCTGTTTAAGCCAATATCCTGGAAAAGTATTTGCCCTAGCCTTCTCGAGCTTGACTCGGGCTCCTCTTCCAATATTGCCAATGCACGTTGTAACTCATCCTCCGTTACAACGCCTTTGCTAACCAGAATATCACCAATATGTCTTCTGATATTTATTTTACCCATAATGGATCAAGTACTCAATTACGAAGCTGTTGGATTAATAGTTGCTGACTCAGAAGATACAACAGTTATGCCAATCAATGATATCATTATGAATAAATTAATGAAAAGGTTTATAGTATCAATTACAGACTGCATTTTATATGTAGTCTGTATCTCATAATACTCTGCAAGCTGCTTCGCATTTTCCCTTAAAGCACCCGATTCTGCCCCTAATCTGAATCGACTTATTGCCGTATTTGTAAAAATTTCAGTAGCCTCCATCGATTCAATAAGTCCGGCACCATCCTTTAACATCTTTTTGATGGCAACTTCCTTTATCTGCTTTTCCATGTACTTATTTCTACATGCTTCTGAAGCCACTTTGATAACTTCTATATTTTGCCCCGACCCACTATAGAGAGTGTAAAATACTCTTGAGAAAATCTCGATACTTGTTTTGTGTAATAAATCTCCAATAATTGGGACTTTGATGATATACTTGTCGATAGTAAGTTTTCCTTTTGGCGTTTTTGCAAAGAAAACAAACCCAACGATTGGAACCAGAAAAGTTAGTAATACAAATATCCAATTGTCTTCAAGCCAGTAACTAAAGTCAAGGGTTGCCTGAGTCATTGGAGGAAGCGGAATGTTCATTTCAACAAAAAGTTCAGCTGTTGAAGGAAAGATATATCCCACATAAAATAATACTACCCCAATTACTGCTAATACAGTTACAGCAGGCATCATAAGAGATCTTTTTAAGTTCTTTTTGAACTCAGCATCTCGTTCCAAAAATTTAGCGGTACTATCAAATACCAAAGCCATGTTACCAGAAGTGGAAGCAACACTTAACATATACGCCGCAAACTTACCGAAAATGTTCTCGTGTTTACCATATACTTGTGTCCCCTCTTTACCGTCCTTAAGGTCTTTTTGAATCTCTTTGACCACCTCTTTCATTCTCTTATTACTCGAATCCTCAATTAAGAGATTCAGGATTTCATCAAAGGTAAGCTGTTGCTTCAATAAATCAGCACACAATCTTATAAAGGAAACGACTTCCGCCATAGGAACGCCGCCTTTAAAATTGAACAATTTCTTATTTATACTAACAACCTGGTATCCCAGTTTGACTAGTGCTCTCTCCAATTCTTCTTTGCTGTAAGCCTCTTGCTCACCAGTTACAGCTTTATTACCTGCTCTCTTAACTTTATATAAATAGGTAGTTTTTTCCTCAAGAGACTGAACAGTTAATCCATTTGTCTTGGAAATACGATCAACTTTAAGCTGTGCTTCCTTTTTATTATCAGCTTCGAATTCTGTTTGAACTGTTTTTCCTTTTTTAGAAAGTGCCTTAATCCTGAATTGTGCCATCTCTTACAAATCGGTTACTCGTTAATAAAATCTACTCCCACTCTATCCTGTTACTATAAACAACTGCAGTGAAAGCTTCAATATCACTTTTTGGTGTAGCAGTAATTTTAAAATATTCTGGTGCGGTTTCAGAAATTTCAAATCTGCTTATTACTGAGGCTGTATCAAGTTGGATATCAAATAAAGTAATATCTGTAAATGATTTACTACCTCCACCCATAGCTGTTGGCATCTTGTAATAGAGTTGACCAACGGTCCCAGCCTCCATTACATCTTGGCGGATAATATCTTTTAGACTCTCGTCCCTGTGAGCCTGAAACAATGCAATACCTACAATAGTCATTAACCCGACAATAAGAGTTACAAGCACAGTTAGCATCAATTGTTGTTGTCCCATAGTTTTAACTCATTAGTTAAAAAAAAAGCTTTCCATCTTGCAATGGAAAGCTTTGAAATCGTCAGGATGATAATTAGTTATTATCAGACCATGTAATTGAACTTTCGCTAACTGTAGCTGCTAATGTGTTAGAAGCAGTTGCGCTAAGCGTAACACCACCAGTAATTCTACTAGCTGGGTGAGAAGTAACTACAAATGAAGAAGCAGTAACTGTACCGATAACGTACTTACCGTTTGAGTTAGTAGCTGTTAAGAAGTCAGATGAAGTTGAATCTCCAGCGAAAGCAATCGTGTTAAATGTAACACCAGTAAATGTATTACCACCACCACCAAGCATTGTTGGCTTTAGGTAATAACCTTGAGCAGCAGCGGCAATCGCAGCTACGTCATTTCTAACTGCATCTAAGTTTGCAGAATCTGCAGAACTTGAAAACGTGTTGATAGCTACTACCGTAGCGATACCTACGATTATTGTTACTAGTATTACAAGAAGTAATTGTTGTTGACCCATGATGATCTCCTAGGTTGTTTTGTTTTTTTGTTTAAAAATTTATGACCTAAAGGTCTGGAAATGTATTTAAAAAGAAAATTAGAATATTCTTACCCAAATCAATGCCGTTTAAATGAGAGTCTAAGTACCAAAATGTTACAACCTATAAAGAGATATTGAAATCTAATCATTTTAATGTAATATGAAGTTAATGAAACGGTACAAACAAATTCTTTAAATGAAAATATTATAACTTCATTTGAATTTTCGCTCTTTAATGAAACAAAACACAGAGACTAACCCTTATTTAATAATCTTTCCGCTTTGGTTATTGGTATTTGCAGCCAGTAGCCAGGTAATGATCATAGCTCCAATCCTACCTACTATTGGAGTAGAATTAGATACATCTGAAAGTCTTTTAGGAAACCTCATAACAGTTTATGCCACACTAGTAGGAATCTGTGCCATTCTAATGGGCCCTATTTCAGATAAGATAGGGCGACGAAAAATTTTGCTCATCGGTAGTTCGAGCATGACTATTTTTCTTTTACTTCACGGACTTGCAAATAATTTTATCTCCCTACTTGTTCTAAGAGCATGCGCAGGTGCAGCAGGCGGTGTATTAAGTGGAGCAGCGGTGTCTTATGTTGGAGACTATTTCCCATATGAGAAAAGAGGTTGGGCAAATGGATGGATAATGAGTGGTATTGCTATGGGGCAAATACTTGGTATTCCTATGGGTACTTTTCTAGCCGAATGGTATGGTTTTAAGTTTCCGTTTGTACTATTCGGTGCAATAATGGGTTTAACTTCAATTCTTATTTATTATAAAGTACCTCAACCCAATGTTGTTTTGCAGATAACAAAGATCACCCTCTCTACTTCATTCAAAAAATATCGAGACTTATTAAGAGATAGAGATATCAAAGCTGTGGCAGTCTCATATTTACTGATGTTTTTGAGCCTTTCAATTTTTCTTATCTATTTACCCTCATGGTTAACCAAAGAGTTTGATGTATCTGTATCCGATATCGGATGGGTTTTCTTTGCTGGAGGAGTCGTAAATGCCATAGCAGGCCCAAACGCTGGTAAACTATCTGATAAAACAGGAAGAAAAAATATGATCCTTATTTCCTGTTTTGGATTGGCTACTCTTATGGCGCTAACCACCTATTTTGTAACAAGCTTTTGGATTGCATTCATTCTATTCCCAATAGCAATGGTTCTTATTGCTATGCGAATAAGCCCATTTCAAGCATTATCTAGTGAATTAGTACCTGCAAGTGGTAGAGGTACATTAATGAGTTTATTGGTAGCCATAGGTAATGTAGGTTCCGGTTTTGCTGGTACACTTGCAGGGCCACTCTTTGAGGAATTCGGGTACATTAGTAATACTATGTTAGGTGCATTCACGATAATTCTAACTGCTTATATTGTTTGGCGATATGTACCTGAACCCGATTTAAACACGCCTATTGCCCAGGAAAGTCTTGAAATAGCTGAATAAAAAGACGTATTTTTTACTTACTATATTCAGAAATTATATATCATCTTAAGATTAGTGTCACTTTAGAGCTCTTGAAGTCTCTTTCAAAGAAAAATTTTATGAAACGAATACATCTATATTTCACCTTTTCTATTCTAGCACTGTTTGCATATTCAAGTTGTGAAAGCGCAGGTTCTAACGACGACGTTTCTATTTCCGGGGTTGTTGTTAATGGTATAACCGGGGATCCTATCGATCAGGCAATTGTTGAAATAACTAGTCCTGCAGAATTTTCAGGAACGACAATTGTAACAAATGAAACGGGTACATTCAGTTTTACTGCTCTGTCATTCTCAGAATCTGGTGATGTTACTATCGAAGTTAAAAAGTCAGGATTTGTATCCGCGACCATACAGGTTCCAGTTTCATCAGGCTTGGAGATCAATTTAAGTGATCCCATTACTTTAACCCCCGAAAATACTGATGACCCCGGAAGCGGAGTGTCAGGTAGCCCGGCCGGAGCTGCTGTAATAATTTTGGAAACTATCAGCGAGAGATCTATAAACATTCGTGAGACTGGTGGTATTGTAAATTCTTCTTTCACATTTCAAGTCCAGGATTCCTCAGGTAGAAATGTTGATCTTGAG
>JAVKDP010000063.1:0-36374 GCA_040222185.1 Balneolaceae bacterium
ATTTATAACTCAGATTACAACTTCGCACAGCCACCTATCACTCCGACACTAAAGGCAGTGACTGGAGATGGACAAGTATTTCTTTCATGGGATACTGTTTCTGTAAGAAGTTTTGACCGTTTCTTACAGGACTTTGATTTCGAAGGATATAAACTGTACAAAGGCACAAATAATATTTTCACAGATGCCAGAACTATTACTGATGTTAATGGTACTCCAACATTTTATGAGCCTTTAGCTCAGTATGATCTGGACAATGATATATCGGGAACTGTAGCTGTTTTAGAAAACGACGCAATCTATGACCTGGGTTCTAATACAGGATTACAATTCTTCTATGTGGATAATGACGTAGTAAATGGTAAGACATATTACTATGCAATTGTAGCTTATGATAGAGGTATTGAAGCCGAACCAGGTTCCGATGTTCCGGGGATTGATCCCCAGGAGAATACATTCAGAGTAGCTGTTGATGTGTCTGGTGGTGTAACTGGAACTTCGATTAACTCTGCTGTAGTTACTCCTACAACATTACCAGCTGGTTATGTCGGTGGTGGATCTACCGTAGATTTAAGTAGTGTAACGGAAGGCTCAGGAACAGGATTTGCTTCTGTTAGCATTGTAGTAGAGTCAGAACTCGACGACACTAAAATGTACGAGGTAAGTTTCACTGATACTGCATCTACTAATGGAGACTACAGAAATACCAGTGGTTATAGTATGAGAGAACTTACAGAAGGTGTTGAAGTTGTATCTCCTACGTCTTTTGCAACTACCTCAAGTGTTGTAAGTGGCTTTACCGTTGGGTTTTCAAATGATACTCCGGGTGAGATTATTACAAATCGTACAGGTTATGTTTCAAATGAAGGAACTGAGAATGAAGTATACGGTCTTGACCCAACTCAACTGGATGGTCTTTCTACAGACTGGACTATAAGCCTATTTACAGATGATGATGGAAACGCGGCTAGTTTCCTCCGTACTGATAATGACTATGAAGTTCTTTTCGTAAATGCAGTTGATAGCACATACAGACCACCTAGACTACTAGGAAATAATTTCAGTCGGATTAATATCCCGGTTTTCGCTAGGAATATTAACTCTGGTGAACAGGCAACTCTTTTCGTTCGTGATTTAGATGACAGTGACGATTTAAGTGATGGTGATCAATTGTTCCTTGCCGAACAGGACTCTTTGGGTAGATATAGGTACAGGTTTGTGATTGATATAGCGGCAGGAGCAGCTAACACAGCTCCTTCGCCAGGTGATAAGATAATTATATCAACAACCAGGGAATTCGGCTCGGATGATAAGTTCACATTTGGTGTGCGCCAGGGTTCAGTTGATAACTCTCTGGCAGCAGATGAATTAGATGAAATTTTTGTTGCACCAAATCCTTATGTAGGCGGGGCTTCCTGGGAAAGAGCAGGTAGCGCTGTAGGTAGAGGAGAAAGAAAAATTAACTTCTTCAATCTACCTAGAGAATGTACGATTCGAATCTTCAATATTAGAGGAGAATTAATTAAGACTATTGTTCATGAAGGCGCCTTTAACGAGGGTTCAGCATCATGGGATCTTAAAACTAATAATAGTGAAGATGTTGCTTACGGGGTTTACTTCTACCACGTAGACGCTCCCGGCATCGGAGAGTACGTTAGCAAATTCGCTGTAGTTAAATAATAGCAAGAAATACTTTACATGAGACCAAATATGAGATTTATGAAAAAGACAATAATCATACTACAATTCTTAGTAGTTCTTGCAGTAAGCGATGTATATGCGCAAAGCAGAGTTGGTACTTCTGCAGCTCCTTTTTTAACAATGGGTGTCGGTGCTAAAGGCTCCGCTCTTGGGCATGCAAATTCAATTAATGTTTCCGGTGCTGAAGCTATGTATTGGAATCCCGCAGGGATTTCAGTAGCCAATGAAGTAGGTAGTAACAACTCAGGATTTTTTAGTGTGAATGAGTTATTTGTTGATGTTACAGCTTATGGCGCTGGATTAGTTTTCCCAATCGGAAAGGATTCAGGTAAGAACTTTGGGTTCGGAGTAAACTTTGTTGACTATGGAAGGATGGATGTCCGTACGGTAGAACAGCAAGGTGGAACCGGAGCAACATTTGGTTCACATGATTTAAGCATTGGTCTTACCTATGCGCAGAATCTAACCGAATCATTTCACTTTGGTGGAACCATGAAGTTTATTCAACAGAAGATTTATGATATGTCAGCTGAAACTTTCGCAGTTGACGTAGGATTTTTGTTGAAAACTCAATATCTGAACGGGCTTACGCTTGGAGCTTCTATCAGTAATTTTGGCGGTAAAATGCAGATGGATGGTATTAACTCCGAGTACTTCCTGGATATTGATCCAACCTCTGAAGGAAACAATGATGACATCCCAAGTAGAATCTATCTAGACAAATGGGATCTACCTCTATCTTTTAAAGTAGGCTTCTCACTACCTGCTATCAAAAAAGATAATCTGGAGCTGTTATTGCTATCTGAAATACAACAAGCAAACGATAACGATCTAAATATCGATTCAGGTTCTCAGTTGAGCTATTTAACAAATACTGTTAAGTTTCACACCAGAGTTGGATACAAAGATCTTCTACTTGATGACAGAGTTGACTCTCACTTCACATATGGTGCGGGTTTCACACTTAAGACAGCAAGTGGTATGGCAATTGGTGTTGACTTTGCACAGGTTCCATTTGAATATCTTGGACAAACTACTATTATAGATTTAAAACTATATTTCTAGATGTCGATAACATATCTTTTTAATAATGGCTGTTTTACTTCAAGACAGCCATTATTTTTTGCCCTTACTTTTTTGATTCTATTTTCATTTGCATGTGAGAAAGTACATGAAGACAACAAAGTGTTGTTTGAAGTAAACGGGATTGAGGTGGAGGTTTACGATTTTGAGTCAAAATATGTGAAGCACCTGATCGAGACAGGTAAAAATGATACCAAGTATGAGCGGTATACTTTTCTGAATCAAATGATAGATAACCTTCTATTAGCCGAGGCTGCTACAGAAAGAGGTTACCTTGATGACCCTATCTACAGAAGCGCCATCAACTTCCAACAGCGTAAGTCTATGATGGATACATATTTTGTGGATGAGATGGATAAAATTATTGAGCCATCAACCGATGAGGAGATTAGGCTGGCTTATGCAAAGAAACAAAGAAAAGTATTTGTCAGGCATTTATTTTCGATGAATGAAACAGACCTGATAGAGCCCTACCAAAGATTGGAAAATGGTGAGAACTTTGTTGATGTAGCTAATGATTTCTATTCAACTGCAGTGTACGATTCATCGGCTGGGTATCTTGGTCCAATCAGTTATTTCGGAGTAGACGATGCATTCGGTGATGCAGCCTATTCAACAAATCAAGGTGAGTATACTGAGCCAATCCGTAGCTTGTTCGGTTATCATATTATATATGTGGAGTATATAGAGTTTCCTGGTATGTTGACCGAAGATGATTACCAGTACCGAAAGGCTGGGGTTACCAGCCAGCTCCGATTAAGAAAGCAGCAGTTAGTTTCAAATGAATATGTCAGGGATTTAATGGGAACCCTTCTTGTGGAAGCTGATACAGATATGATCCTGGCTCTAAAAGAAACCATTGAAAATTTATCTTCTGTTCAAATTCTGAATACTACGCAAAACCAGGAGCAACAAACAGATTTTTGGAACAACAGCAAGGTGGATGAATTAGCCGCCTCATTTGATAGAAATGCTGTGTTAGCTACTTACCTTTTGGGTGGTGAAAGAGTAGAGTTCACTTTTGATGATTACTTGAAATGGCTGCCTTATCTATCGCTGGCAGAATCTAAAACAAGAACCGGTGCATCTGTAGGCAGAGGGCTTAGGAATGAAGTACTATATCAGCTTGCAGAAAAGGAGAACTACTCTAAAGATGACCGGGTAGAAAAGAAAGTAAGAGAAAGAGGATATGATGTATTATCCGAGTTATATCAAAGGGAGTTGATAATGGATGCCCTTCGGGATACCAATTCAGTTGAAGTACCGAACTCTTTCAGAGACAGGCTTGTGCGAAATCGGCAATTAAGAATGGAGGCTAGTTATTGGAAAATACTTGCTCCTACAGTAAATGAAGCAATTAAGATAAAAGAAGGCATTGTTGCTGGTGGAATTCCAGAGAGTTATGATACTTATATCAGCTATGAAAATAAGGTGGTTGAACCAAGTGACAAAGATTACACACTGGTTAAAGATGGCTTAGTTGGTACAGCTGTTGTAGGAAACTCTGTCCAGGAAGGATGGTTGATTATTCATGTGACTGAGAGAGAGATTACTGAAATCTCAAAGAATACACGGAATAACGCTCTTCAAAATAGATACAAAGTCTTCAGCAACCTGAATGGTACGGTAGAAGGGTTAAGAGAAACAGCTGAGATTAGAGTAGATACAGTACTCTTTAATGAGATATATGATCTTTACCGGGATAACGACGAATAGGTAACTAAAGCCTTTACGAGGGGGAAGTAAATAGAGCTGGTCCCAACGAGATGCTGGAACCAGTTTTAATTTTTTAAGCTTGGACTAGGTGGGTAAAATGATTGTTTCTTATCTAGCTAGTAACTCATAAAGCATAAAACACTGTTATAAAGAAAGAATGTTGCCGCTAATCTCAATGGAAATAGCTGAGGGTTTTTAGGGTCTACTTTAAACCTAGTCTTGTTAATATTATATGAAGGGTTTATTAAAACTGCTAAGAAAAGAATACTATAAAAAGTAAAAGAATCACACCCACAGTTTTTTTGTTAATTGAATTAAAAAAACAATCAGACTTATTACACCAAAAAATCTTAATCCCAGAATAACTTTCCTATTTTCAGTATTCACTTTGACAATACGTAAAACTTTTACCGGGAAAAAAGTTAGTGCTACACCAAATATGAAAGAAAATGCAAGCGCTAAAGTCATTTTTCTTGTAAGATAACTATTTAATTTCCAATCTCGGTTTTGAAACAGCCGTATTATCGGAATAACTAACTAAAGCCTTTACGAGTGGGAAGTAAATAGAGCTGGTCCCAACGAGATACTGGAACCAGTTTTAATTTTTTAATAGAATTGGAGTGAAACTAATTCCCAATAATAAGAAAAAGACGATTTATTTAGCCTTATCAATAGATTCTAATAAGCTTTCTGCCTCTTTAATAAGGTCATCAGCTTTTTCTTTAGCTTCAACAACTACCTTATTTCCTTTTTCTTTGGCTTCAGAGATAAGCTTTTGCTTTTCTTTTCTAAGCTCAGAAATGATATCCGTTAATTCATCCCTGTAGTTGCTTAGTCGGTAAGAAAGTCGGTCTCTTGTATTTTTACCTGTATCTGGGGCGTAAAGTAAAGCTAGCACAGTACCAGCTAATGCTCCCGTTAATATTCCTGCTATAAAATTTCCTGATTTACTCATGGGTCTACCTCTATAATTCTAACTTCAGTTAAGAATAAGTATTCAAAGCTTTAATTACCAGCTTACTACATCAAATCTTAGCATCGGTTACCATTTCAGGTTCCTTCTTAAAGATTAGATTTTTTAGCCAACGGAAGAATATTACGAACCAGTTCATCAATTGTTTTAAACCAACGGATAATGCCGGAGTAATGAATAGCGTAAATACTACACCGAATGCCAATCCACCGATTACAGTTTTAGCTAATGGCGACCATATTTCAGCCCCAGCACCAAGTTCAAGTGAAAGGGGAATCATAGAGCAAATAGTTGTGATAGCTGTTAAAAGAATAGGTCTCATTCTTCTCTTACAAGCTTCCAAAATTCCAATCATGAACTCAGAGTCATTGTTTAAATCATAAGCTATCCCACGGGTTCGCAGGTGCATATAATCTACGAGCACAATTCCATTGTTAACTATAATCCCAACCAGCATAAACAAGCCAATATAGCCTGTGGTACTTAGCGGGCTACCAAGAATCATAAGTGATGCTAATGCTCCAAACAACGCCATGAAAATACATAGCCAGATAACAAAAGGATCTCTGAAATTCTCAAATAATGAGGCCATAATCATAAACATGAGAACCAATGCTGCGAGCCCGGCAAACAGGAATTGAGAAGCGCCTTCTGCAGCTTCACGGGTTGCTCCGGTAAATTCGTATCTATAACCTTCCGGCATTACAACTTCTTGACTTATGAAGTCATTGATTAGAGTTCTATACTCATTTGCATCACCATCAAACTGAATACTCACATCCAACAGAATTTCGCGATTCCTTTTACTGTACGAATCCACACCTTTGGTTTCCGTAAATGTACCCACAGCAACAACAGGTATTCTTTGATCCTCAAATTGCAGGACTTCAATATCAAAAAGATCTTCCCGGCTCTTTAGAGAGGTCTTGGATGTACGAACTTCAATCGGAATCTCACGTCCGTCAGCTCTGAAATATCCGGCCTGATTGCCAAGAGTTTGAGTTCTAAGGTTATTTGCTACTTCAAGCACACCAGAGTTAAGAAGCCCGACACGGTTACGATCAATTACGTATTGAAGCTCAGGTGTTGGATCCGTTCTTCCATTATCTACCGAGATGATGTTTGGGTCTTCAAGCAGTTTATCTTCAATTTGGTTGGATACTTTGAGAAGTTCTTCCATCTCAGGACCAATAAGGCTTAGGCGAATGGAGCCGCCACCAGATCTGAAACCTCTTCCACCTATTCGAAGACCACCGCCCTCAACAGAGGCCCGGATATTAGCTCCTGGATAAGTGAGTTCCTGGCGCAGAGAAGCCGCTAATTCGCTACTGGTTATAGTTCGTTCTTCAAGTGGTACAAGCTTGAGTGTAAAACTTCCCCTGTTAGCTTGTTCTGTAAACCTGCTTCTTCCAATAGAAGAAACAACGGTTTCTATCTCAGGTTTATCGAGAAGGATTTCCTCGAATTGTTTCATCACCTCAACGGTCTTAACAAGCTTAGTACCTTGAGTTAATGTGACATTGACATCAACTTCTCCTGAATCCGTTTCCGGGAACCCTTCTTTATCTATGGATTGATAGAGGAAAAAAGTACCTACCATGATCCCAAGCAAAGCTACGGTTGGAATCCACTTGTGATGTAACAACCATCTTAGAATAAGACCATAACCTCTTTCCAGTTTGTGTATGGCTTTAAACATGAAGTTCCTTTTATTGAACTGTTTCCCATCCAGTACAAGAATAGAAAGTACAGGGACTAATATAACAGAAGAGAGGAAAGAGATAGTAATGGCAAAACTTATGGTTAGAGCAAACTCTTTAAAGAAAATTCCCTGTATCCCAGTAATCATCGTTATTGGTATGAAAACACCAAGAGTGGTCAGTGTTGAACCAAGTAATGGGCCAACTACCTCATTTGTTCCAGTTAAAGCTGCTTCAAATCGGGTATAGCCATCTTCAAGTTTACGGGCGATGCTTTCGGCAACAACAATGGCATTATCTACCAAAAGACCGATTGCTAAAGCCAGGGCCGAAATGGTAAAAATATTGAGGGTAAGGTTCGCTGCATACATGGTAGCAAAACTCGCAGCAATAGATACCGGTATGGAAGTAGCAACTACTAATGAAATTCTCCAACCACCCATGAAAATCAGAATCACAACAATTACAACTACCAGGGCTATAAGTGAGGATTGAGATAAGTTATTGATAGAATCATCAATGGCTTGTCCTTCATCAGAGAGTATTCGCAATTCCACACCGGGAGGTAATATCTCATTGATTTCCGGAACTACTGCTTCCACTGCATAAACCACATCCAAAGTGTTGGCATCTGAGTTTTTTTGGATTTCGACTGATACGCTATTTCTGCCATTCACATTAACCAGGCTGGTTACTTCAGTGAAACCATCAGAAACATCTGCCACATCTTCTACCCGTATTGGGATTCCATTTTCAGCAACTTTAATAATTGTCTTTTTGATCTGATCAACCGTTTCATAGAGTGATTCGGCACGAACACTATAGCTTATGTTTTCTGATAACACATTTCCAATAGGTAGCTGAGAGTTGTTCGAGCTGATTGCATTCTCAAGGTCGGAAGGCACAATACTATGTTGTGCCAGTCGCATTGGAGAAACATCTACATAAATTCTTCTCTCAAGTCCACCACGAGTATCAGCAGAAGCTAAACCAACAATACGTTCTAACCTCGGCTCTACTACTTCAACGGCCAGGTTTCTTAATTCATCCAGGCCCCTCAATCCGGAATTGATACTAAGCTGCATGATAGGTCGGTTTTCAGGATCAAACTGGAAAATAACAGGTTCTCGCGCCTGGGCTGGTAGATCTGCCCGAATTTGATCAATCGCTTTCTGAACTTTAAGCTCAGTCTTTCTGATATCGGTACCTTCATACAATCGCATAATAACGAAAGCATTTCCACGGCTAACCCGGGCTTCCAGTGATTCAATTCCTTCAATAGCTGAAACAGCTCCCTCAATAGGGGTCACAATAAGTCGGTCAATATCTTCCGGGGCAACGTTCTGGTACCCGGAGGATATCGCAAGAACAGGAATATTAAGTGACGGGAATAGAGTGACTCTTAAGTTGGTGAGTGAGAAAATACCAAAGCCAACAATAATCAGTGTAGACATGATTACTGTAATAGGACGTCTTAGTATCCCACTTGTAAGGGTGAATTTTTTCATACCGTAACCTCTTCAGTTTTAGCTAGCGGATCTAGCTTGTGAATTGAATCAAAACCTAACTTCTCTACATTCTTATTAATCAAATTGTAAATACAAGGAACAACAAAAAGCATTAGGATGGTGGACATCGTCAATCCTCCTATTACAGTTCTGGCCATTGGGCTCCAGGTCTCAGATCCAGCGCCAAGTTCAAGTGCTAAGGGAACCATAGAGAGAATGGTTGTTAGTGCTGTCATAAGAATTGGCCGCAACCTCCTGGTTGCTCCTTGCACAATAGCTTCATGCCTGCTCAAATTTCTTGCTTGCAGAATCTTGATGTAATCAATCATCACAATTCCATTGTTTACCACAATACCGGATAATAAAATCAGGCCAACCATGGAGGTTACGCTAATAGCAGTATTAGTAACTCCAAGAATTATCAGTACACCTGAAAGTGCTAGCGGAATAGTAAAAATGATGATAAACGGCTCAATTAAACTCTCGAACTGAGAAGCCATTACCATATAAGTTAGAATGCCTGCGATAGCGAATGCGATTAGTAAAAACTGGAATGACTCTGCCTGTTCTTCAGCAGAACCAGCAAGAGCATACCTGTAGCCATCGGGCCATTCGATTTCGTCCAGCAATGCACGAGCATCAGCTGTAGCAGTTTTTAAATCTACTCCGTCAAGTTCAGTCAAAATCTCAATTACGCGTTCCTGGTTTATCCGGGTAACATTGGTTGGGCCGGTATATCGATCGATTCTGGCCAGGTTACTTAAAGGCATCCACTCTCCAGTAGGAGTTTGTATTTGAATATTTACTAAATCAGAGGAAGCAGCCTTTTGCCTTGGATCAAGCTCTACATTAACCTCGAACTCCACACCCTGGTCAACAAAGCTAGTAGCAATACTGCCCTGAACGGCATTACTGACAGCTGTTGCAACCTGGTTTGTATTCATTCCTACAAGTGATATTCGCTCACGATCCAGGATCAACCTAAGTTCAGGCCTACCTTGATCAGCAGTACTATAAGCACTAACTACTCCTTCAATTTGAGTAATGCGTTCTTTTACACCATCTGAGAGTTCTTTTTTGATGTCAGGATCATAGCCAAAAATCTGAACGATGAGTCCGTTTTCTCCATCCGGGCTTAATGGATCCTGAATCGTTTCCTGGATGTCAACACCGGGAACAATGGTTAACTTTTCCAGTACCTGGCTAACAATTTCGAACTGAGTTCGGTCACGATCGTCCTGAGGGACAAGTTCGACACGAACGGCTCCGGTAAATCCACCGGGGTTATCTGCACCTTCGATGCCTTCTTTGTCTCCGTAATCAGATACAATAATTCTTGCCTCTGGTATATCTTCACGGATTACGCTTTCAACTTGTTTTATTGATCGCTCAAGTTCAAGCAGGCTAACCCCAGGCTCCCTGTTTATCTCAAGAGTAAAGGCACTTTCATCTACTCGAGGGAAGAATTCACCACCCAGCATATTGAAAATTGGAAGTGTGGCTCCAAAAAACAAAAAAGCAGTAAGTACAACCAGGCCGCTTCTGGATAAAACTTTATCAAGCTTTTTAGAATACCAGTTTTCTAAAGACTCAAGAATGTTGCTAAAAAATGAAGCGACTTTATTTGTAGCCTCAAAAGATTCTTCACCATCTTTGAAGAATTGAGAAGTCATCATTGGAATAAGAGTAAGTGCAACCAATGAAGAAACAGAAAGTGAAAAAGAGATAGTAAGGGCCAGATCACGGAATAAGAATCCAGCAATACCCGGTACAAACAATATCGGCAGAAATACGACCAGTGTGGTTAATGTCGATATAACAACAGGAACAGCTACTTCTTTTGCTCCCATAGTTGCCGCATCTTTTCGATTGTGGCCTTCTTCTCTAAACCTGAAAATGTTCTCTAAAACCACGACAGCATCATCAACAACCAGCCCGACTGCAAGAGTTAAACCAGATAAGGAGATAATATTCAAACTCAGGTTTGCAAAATCCATCACTGCAAAAGTGGTAACAATAGATACAGGAATAGATATTGCAATAATCAGTGCTGACCGTCCACTGCGTAGAAAGGCTAACAGGATTAAAATTACAAGAATAATGGCTTGTAGTCCGGTTAGTAATAAATTCTGAATAGAAAGTTTAATGAACTCAGCCTTGTTAGTGAGTACTTCAACCGTAACATCTGTTGGCAGGCTTTTCTTGATCTCTTCAAGGTTGTCGATTACTTCCTGGGCTGCAATAACGACATTAGCATCGCTTTGGCGATACACATTTAGTATAACACCACTTTCACCATTTACCAGTACATTACCAATAGGTTGAGCAATACCATCTTGTACATCAGCTACATCTTTCAAGAATAAAGTTTGTCCATCCCTTACAGCTACAACGGTGTTCCTGATTTGCTCTACACTTTTAAGTTCGCCCATGGTTCGAAGTGAGTACACCGTGTTTCCTTCAATTAACTGGCCTGCAGGAACCTGGATATTTTCAGCACTTAAACGATTAGAAATGGTTGCTATAGTTACGTCATACAACCTCATCTTTTCATTATCTATGATGACGTTTATCTGTCTTTCCAGCCCTCCGAGTGTTTCAGCTGATGCAATCCCGTTTACACGTTCAATTCTCTGTTCCAGAATCTGGGTAGCATATGTTCGAAGGTCTCGCGGACTTCTCGCATCAGAGGTAACGGTTAGTACTACTATTGGCTCCTGGTTGGGGTCATAACTAAATACCAACGGTGTTTCAGCGTCCCTGGGAATAGAGCGGGAGACAAAGCCGAGTTGTTTCCTTACATCATTTTCAGCTTCATAAAGATCAGTACCCCAGTTAAAGTTTAACTTTACAACAGAAGCACCCTGACTGGATAGGGAGCGCACTCTGCGTATTCCGCTAATACTTCCAACTGTTTCTTCGATTGGTCGTGTGACCAATGTCTCCATGTCCTCAGGTGCTACACCTTCATAGCCTGTGAAAATGGTTATTGTTGGAAAAGAAACATCCGGATACAGGTTAAGCCTTAGTTGAAGAACTCCAAAGATTCCAAACCCAATGAAAATCAGGCTGGTCATTAAAAAGGTTATAGGGCGGTCTACCGCCAGTTTTGATAATCCACCCATCTTAATTACCAGATGAGTTAGCTGTTCTGATGCTGTCCATCAAAGCAGTTCTTTGTTCCTGGGTCATGTTCTGCATTCGAGCTCTGATTTTAGCACGCTCTTCCTGGCTCATATTTGCCAAAGCATTTCCGCCCGGGCCTTGACGTGGCCTGTTTCCACCTTGCTGGGCACCTTCTCCACGGTTAGGTCGGCGTGGTGAATCTCCATCGGCTACAGTAGCCGATTCAGGAGACTGAAAGTTAGACCCGGTAGCAACCCTGATAGCACTTCTATCTTGTAAGCCTTGTTGACCTGTAGTAATAATACTTTCTCCAACTCTAAGACCAGAAACCACTTCAATTTTGTCACCCTGCTCAATGCCTAACTCCAAACGTCTAAGTTCAGCGGAAGTATCCCCAACAGAGACAAAAACCGAATAAGAACGGTCAAGCTGAATCGTATTAGATTCCGGTTCAATAACAGTTTCTACTTTCTCAACCATTGCACTTCTTGGGATTACAATAGCTCTGGGCTTATTTACAATATCTATAACGTTTTCAGTAAGTACGCCGGGGTAAATAGATTCCCCAATTTCGGTAAGTGTTATTACTACTTCTCCTAATCCGGTAGTAGCATCTAATTGAGGGCTTTTGCGCGAAACTACACCGTTGGCGGTGGCATTCGCTTCATTCGATACTCTAAGCTTTACTGGCTGACCAATTTTAACAGCTCTCCAATCCTGGACAGGCAAATATATTCTGGTTTCATAACCAACCAGATTGGCGATCTCAAAAAGAGCCTGGCCAGCACTGGCTACATCACCTTCTTCTCCGGTTCTGGAAATAATTACTCCTCGAACAGGTGATCGTACTTCGGTAAAATTAAAATTTTCCTGTGCCTGGGTTAAAGAAGCTTTTGCAGATTCAAACTGGGCAAGCGAGTTTCTATACGTTGCAAAAGCAATGTCATACTCCGAGTCACTTATTAAATCCTTCTCTAGTAACTGCTCCTGCCTTACAAATTGAGAGCTGTCTCGGCTAAGTGCGATTTTACTTTGATCAACCTGCGCTCTTGCCTGGTTAAGTTGATCTCTAAAAGTAGCATCATATATTTTTGCAAGCATCTGCCCCTGTCTTACGGTATCACCCAGGTCTACATACAACCTGGTGATTCTATTGCTTACTTGTGGAGTAATAGCAATTACATCCTGTGCTTTGATAGTTCCAAAGGAACGAACCTGTTCGGCTATAGCACTTAAAGTTACCGGGTTTGTCTCAACACTTGTGACCCGTGCACCGCCACCCCCAAATCCACCACTGGCCCAACCCCCTTGAGGTCTTCCAGAATTACTGCTACTTTCTGAATCAGAGCCTCCACAGCCCATTAAAATCATTGATGCGAATGCTACCGAATAGAATAAATTTTTCACTTTTTTTGTCTAGTTGTTAATTACATAGGGTGAGACGACAAATTTCGTAATTTCGTTCGCTTTGATTAAGATTGGTTTGTAAAAAAACGCAACACAAAATTAATATTACGCAAGGTTTTAGAAGCTATGTTTTCGTATTTTGCGCAATTATGAACAATAAATATCCCATTTTATGAAATTTTTTATCGATACCGCTAATCTCGAAGAAATCCAAGAAGCCAATGATCTAGGTGTACTAGATGGTGTGACAACAAACCCAAGTTTATGTGCAAAAGTGGGAGTTCGGGACTTTGAAGGTCACATTAAAAAGATTTGCGATATCGTAGAAGGCGATGTTTCTGCTGAAGTTGTATCAACTACTTATAATGAGATGGTTGAAGAAGGTCTTAAGATTGCCAAAATCGCTGATAACGTTGTAGTGAAAGTTCCATTAATTAAAGATGGGATAAAAGCTATCAAGACTTTTTCGGATCAGGGCATTAAAACGAATTGTACACTTTGTTTTTCTCCCACCCAGGCATTAATAGCGGCAAAAGCCGGTGCTACCTATATATCTCCTTTTTTAGGAAGATTAGATGATATTTCTACCGAAGGTATGCAGTTAATTAGGGATATAGTAACAATTTACTTGAACTACGGATTTCCAACGGAAGTACTTGCAGCAAGTATCCGCCATCCAATGCACGTTGTTGAATGTGCAAAAGCCGGAGCTGATGTTGGAACAATGCCTCTAAATGTGATAACTGCTATGTTAAAGCATCCTCTTACTGATTCGGGTTTGGCGAGATTTCTCCAGGACTGGAACGATCTACAGGAAAGCTTTAAATAATTAAAGTCATTTTCTTTGAAAAGCGATGGTATTCCCATCGCTTTTTTTGTTTAATGAGTGACGTTTTTCAAAAAAGATTAAAAATGTAAACGCTGTTTCTACTTTCACTTAGGGAAGTTACATTCAGGAAATTCCGTAACTAACTAAGAATATGAAAAAGGTCATCTCATCGCTTTTGCTAGTGGTAGCGCTAGGAGCGTGCAACTCATCCATTTCTAAACTAGCTCAACAAGCTGAAAACATTACCATAATCCGAGATGATTTTGGAGTACCCCATGTGTATGGTAAAACGGATGCTGATGCTGTTTTTGGGTTGATGTACGCCCAGGCTGAAGATGATTTTAAAAGAATAGAAAGAAATTATATTTGGGCTACAGGAAGATTAGCAGAAGTAGAAGGTGAAGGATCACTTTACAGTGATTTGCGTGCTCGATTATTTATGAGTACTGAAGAGGCTATCGCAAACTATGAAAAAGCACCCCAATGGCTGAAGGATTTATGTGATGCGTGGGCCAATGGGTTAAACTATTATTTGGAAACACATCCAGAAGTGGAGCCGGCCTTGATCACAAAGTTTGAGCCCTGGATGCCAATGTATTTTAGTGAAGGTTCAATCGGAGGAGATATCGAAAGAATTTCAACAAGGAGAATTAAAGCTTTTTATGAAGACAAAGCTTCGCTGGCGTTGAATGAATTTGGCAATGGGCTTACTCCTATTGATCCTTATGCCGAACCAAAAGGATCCAATGGAATAGCTGTTGCAGGAGAACACACTGCTTCTGGGAATGCAATGCTGCTAATCAATCCTCATACTTCGTTTTACTTTCGCGGAGAAGTACATGCTGTCAGTGAAGAAGGCTTGAATGCCTACGGAGCAGTAACCTGGGGACAGTTTTTTATTTACCAGGGTTTTAATGAATCCACAGGCTGGATGCACACCTCAACATACACAGATATAATGGATGAGTTTATGGAGGAGGTTGAAGAAAGAGATGGTAAGTTCATGTATAAATACGGAGAGGAATGGAGGGAAGTAGAAACCTCAGAGGTGACTCTTAAGTATTTAGAAGACGGCGAACTGAAAGAAAAAACCTTCCCTACATATCGAACGCACCATGGCCCAATAACTCATATGATAGAGGATAAATGGGTTGCTACGGCAATGATGTGGGAACCGGTGAAGGCATTAGAGCAGTCATATACACGAACGAAAAAGAAGAATTATGCTGAATTCCGGGAGATGATGAATATTCGAACAAACTCTTCTAACAATACTGTATTTGCGGATGGAGAAGGAAATATCGGGTACTTTCACGGGAATTTTATACCCGTCAGGGACGAGCAATTTGATTACAGGTTTCCGGTAGATGGAAGTAATCCGGCTACTGACTGGAAAGGGCTACATACCGTTGATGAAGCTATTACCATTTTGAACCCGGGAACGGGATGGATTCAAAACTGTAACTCTACACCATTTACAGCAGCAGGAGAGTTTAGTCCAAAACCAACAGATTACCCCGGGTATATGACAGGAACTTCAGAGAATTTCAGGGGAGTTCATGCTATCGATCTTCTTAAGAAAACGGAGAATCTGACATTAGATGGACTGATTGACCTGGCATATGATCCAAGAGTCCCCGCATTTGAAGAAATAGTACCAAGCCTGGTTAATGCCTACGATGCATCTTCTCCAAAGAACGAAACGATATCCGGCGCAATTGAAGTATTTCGAAACTGGGATTTTAAGACCGGAGAAAACTCTGTTGCTATGACATTGGCGCACTTTCATGCAAGAAATTTAATTCGAAGAGGATCCAGACCTAATGGATTAAGCTTTATGGGAGAGTTTGATTATTATGCGAACAGGGCTCCAAAGGAAGAAATGCTCGAAGTGCTTGAGATAACTGTGAATGACTTAATTGAAGATTTTGGAACGTGGAACATCGCCTGGGGTGAGGTTAATCGGTTCCAAAGGTTGGATGGTGCAATAGCTTCACGGTTTGATGATAATGAACCAAGCATACCTATTGGTTTTACTTCGGGGTTATGGGGAGCCTTAGCATCATATGGTGCAAGAACATTTGATACTAAAAAGATTTATGGAACAGCAGGAAACAGTTTTGTTGCGGTTGTTGAATTCGGAGATAGAGTAAAAGCTAAAAGTATGCTAGCTGGTGGGCAAAGTGGTGATCCTGATTCTCCACATTTTTATGATCAATCACAGCGATATGCTGACATTGAATTTAAAGATGTAGCCTATTACAGAGAAGATGTAGAAGCAAGAGCAGCCAGGACGTATAAGCCTGGTCAGCGATAAATAAACAGTCCTTAAAAGAACTTATAAAATAGGTTAAGACCCAGTAGAAGGGAAAAAGAGGTCATTATTAATCCAACCCATCGGAATTTTTTGGAGTTCTGATTTATGGATCCAATACTTTTAAGACCAATCGAAGGAGCTACAAGGTAGGTTAAACCTTTGAGTGTAAGCAGAAGCCCATACAAAGTCACCAGGATCATGGGCCAGGTCCATATAAAATGAAAGGAAAATATTATTGAACCCATCCCAAGTGAGATCATAGCATTGAAGATATTTCCAACGTTACCTTTTGAATGTAAATACTCAAAAAATTCAATCCAGATTCCTGGTTGAAGCAAATGTGAAAGGCCAATAATGAAAACATTGATAGCCACAAAAAGCTGAATTGAATGTACGATATCCATCATCTAAACAATCTGATAAAAAAATATCTTACTTGCTATTCAGATTGCTCAAACTTTCTATTTTGTATTTCGTTAATTCACGAGGTATCAAAATTATGGTAGATCAATAATGAATAATAAATAATGGAACTCAATTTCTTTTCGGCGATTATCTTGCTTGGTATTGCCCAGGGTATATTTCTGTTTATTTCTCTTCAGCGGATAAAAGAGGTGAATAAAGAAGCAAACCGATTGTTATCAGCATTTATTTTGTTGATTAGCTTAACCATGATAGGTCGCTTTTTACTGGAGCTGAACGTTGATTCCGTCATTCTCAGCTTTTTGGCCCTTCCTGATTCAATTATATTTCTGTATGGGCCTATTCTTTATTTCTACTTGCAGAGATTACTTCTTAAGCCAGTGAAAAGAGCACATATCCTTGCTCATTTCATTCCTGTAATACTCTTCATTATATCCGGGTTGCCATCCTTGCTTAATGATACAAATCCAATACATGTTTTGTGGCTGGAACTCACCACTATTAGGTTTATAATTATTGAAGGTGGAGCAATACTGCACAATACAATCTATTTCTATTTAGGCCTCTCGCTTTTTTCAGAATACCAGAGAAGTTCAAATAACGAGTTCTCATTCAAACAGTACCCTTCTTATCTGAAAGTTCTTTTTTCCTTGATTGCACTAACAATTGTTGCGTGGGCAGTATCTTATCTATCCTGGGTTACTGCGAACTATAATATATTGAGTGCAATAGGTTACAGGACAGTTTGGGTTATCTTGCCATTTATAACCTACGCTATGGGGTTTTTTGCTATCCGTCAACCGGAGCTGTTTAAAATAAGTATCGATAAAACTGCATCCCAAAAAGCACCTATAAATGAAATTGAAGAAATCGAAGAACTGAAAGAGAAAGTCCATAAGTGTATGATGGAAGAGACCCCGTTTCTAAACCCAAAGTTATCACTAGAAGAGTTAGCGAATCTAACAGGGATCAAGAGGCATCTTCTTTCAAGGGTTATCAATACCGGTTTTAAGCAAAACTTTAGCGACTATGTAAATAGTTATCGCATAAATGAGTTTAAGAAGCTTGTTCAAAGGGAGGATAAAAAAGATTTCACTATCCTGGCAATAGCGCTGGAAGCCGGGTTCAATTCTAAAACTACATTCAATACCACATTTAAAAAACTGACTGGTGGTACACCTAATGAGTTTGCAAGCTCCATTAAAAAAATGAGCTCTTAGCTGGTTTAAAGTTAGTTGTTCGGAATTATAATTCTGAACGCAATGTCCTTTTTTCGCCTGTATCATTCTGAAAATTCAACTTCAAATTCAGAATTCAATTATGGTTAAAGATTTTAAATGGACAGCAGTATTACTTCTCATTCTTTTCATCGCAGCGTGTAAAGATACTTCCACGGAACCACCTGTTGATGAGCCCGAGCCAATAACAGAACCTTCGAAAGTATTGGTTGCAACCTATGCGGCACTAAGAGCTCCAGACGGTATCACTATAGATAAAGACGGCAATTTATTTGCAACGAACTATGGGAATTCTCAGGTTTTTAAAATTGACACTCTAAAAAATGTCACCTCTTTTATGACCAATCAACCTGGCGCAGCGGGTATGACTTTTGATGAAAACGGAATAATGTACCTGGCCAGGTACGATTCAAGTGATGTAGTTAGAGTATCTGCAGATGGCGTTATTTTAGATACCGTTGCAACAGATATATTAGGGCCAATCGCTGTTGAACTGGACAATGCTGGAAATCTTTACATAAATAATAACATTGGTCCTCATGTATCTATCGTTGATAAAAACGGAGTGCAAAGTGTTTACGCTACTCATGGATTAAATAACAATAGTAGTCTTACAATTGATGACGATGGGAATGTTTATCTCTCTCTCTATGGTTCAGGTCAGCTTCTCAAGATTAGCAGTGCAGACAGAACAGTAAGCAATTTTGCCAGATTACCAAGAGGGATAGGATTTATCACCTATTCCAATGGATTTTTCTATGCAACTGGGATCAGGGACCATAAAATCTACCGGGTTGATCTGGAGGGTAAAAGTGATGTCATCGCTGGAAGCGGGATAGAAGGTCATGTGGATGGAACAGGAGATGTTGCACAATTCAGTACACCAATTGGGATTGTCGCTTCCGATGATGGAGAAACTCTTTATGTTGCTGAGGGTGGTGGCTTCATCAGGGTTATCACCAATTTCCGAGATTAAGTTTGGTTTACTTTGAACGGGCCTCTATATCAGTATGATTAACCGGGTATAACTTTGTGAATACCCAACCTGCGATCATAGATAATAGAAAGGAGGGAGCTAATACATCCAGTTTTTCAAAATAGATACCGATTCCATCTATTCCCTGGACAACAAATTTAAAAAACGGAACACATACGAATCCTGTAATCATTGAAGCGATAGCTCCCTTTTCTGAGTATGCTTTCCAGAAAAGCGAAAGAATAATTACGGGACAGAAAGTAGCGGCGATTCCAGACCAGCCGAAAATGATAAACCAGAAAATGGTTCGGTCCGGTGAAAGCATAGCTACACTAAATGAAATCCCCAGTGCTATTAAAGCCATTCCTAAAGTAACTAACCGGGAAAGTTTAGCTAATTGTGTACCATCAATTTCCGGGTGAAAGATTTTTTGATAGAAGTCGCGGGTTATAGCGCTTGAAGCAACTATAAGAAGAGAGTCTATTGTAGACATTATCGCTGATAAAACAATTGCAATATATACACCAACAAGAGCGAGTGGGAGAAGGCTTTCAACCATTACAATCAATACACTTTCTGCTCCGGCGCCAAGCGCAACTTCAGGTGATTGGCCTGCTTCTGTAAATAAGTATCTGCCTAACAGACCAATTGTTACTGCAGCAGCATCGGTTAGTAAAGTAAAACCGATTGCAACCCAACGGCCTTTGTCAATTTCTGACTCATTTTTTACAGCTATAAAGCGAACATAGATTTGAGGAGACCCGAGGAAACCAAGTCCGATCATTGCAAAACCAAGAATAGTAAATACATTAATCCAGACATCATCACTGATGCCCCAAATACTTAAAAGGTTTGGATCGATGGCATTCAAACCGTTTACAAAAGCTTCACCACTTTCTATAGCAAACCATGCGATGATAGGTAAAAGAACTAATCCGAAAAACATCATAACACCCTGGAACAGGTCGGACCAAACAGCAGCTAAAAATCCACCAATAAAAATATATGCTACTACAATGATGAATCCGGTAAGCGCCCCAACGAAATAATTCATATCAAGGAGCGATTCAAAAGCTTTGCCGGTAGTATCAATTTGTGCACTAACATAGATTACAACAAAAACGGAAAGGGCAGTTGCTGCAATACTGCGCAGGAGATTCGATTTGGGTTTAAAGCGTCCCTCAAGATAATCCGGGATAGTTATAGATCTATATTCATCAGTTAAACGCTTAAAAGGTTTTGCCATAAAAAACCAGGATATGGCCACACCCAATAATTCCCCTACAACAACCCAATAGGCTGAAACTCCTGCCATGGCTCCCATTCCTGTTAATCCTAATAACAGCCATCCCGATTCCCCGGTAGCACGAGCTGAAAAAGCAGCAGCCCAGAATCCGATATTTTTCCCGCCTACATAATAATCACTAAGATCTTTTACTCTTTTAGAAGCAAATACTCCGATTAAAAACAGGATAAGAAAGTAGATTCCCAGTACAATGAGCTTGGTAAGCATAAAATTTCAGTGTGATTTTAATAGCAGTAAAAGATACTCTCTGAGGGATATATTCCAAGCCCAATATGAATGAGTTGATTTAGGAGGGAAGAATGAGAAAATGGCATCAACTATCCAATGATTTCTTCCAGCTTATTTTTGAAGGTTCTACTAAGTTTTACTTCTTTTCCACCAGCCAGGTATAGGATATACTCTCCATGTGTAAATGGTTCAATAGCCTTGATCTTCTTTTTGTTTACGATAAAAGACTTATGAACACGGGTGAACAAAGCCGGGTCAAGAATGGATTCAATTTCCTTTAATGTATAATTTCCTAGCTTCATAGTTTCGGAAGTATGAATTTTTGAATAGTTATCATACCCCTCAATACATTCAATATCTTCAACTGGGATAAATACTGATTTTGACTTTTCTTTAACCGTGAGCCTGGTTCTATACTCCGTTTTTTGATTTGGAGAAAAAGACTCTAACAGCAGGGTTAATTTTTTGGTCTCACTAATTCTGTCTTTATCCCGTAGAGCTTTTAAGGCTTTAGTGACAGATTTATTAAACCGAGATTTATCAAAAGGCTTTAGCAGATAGTCGAAAGCACTCACCTCAAAAGCCCTTATTGCGAATTCATCAAAAGCAGTAACAAAGATGATAAGAGGAAATGGGGCAGAAATATTCTTTAATACTTCAAAACCATCCATATTCGGCATCTGAACATCAAGAAATACCAGGTCAGGGTTATACTTCTCAATGGCTTTTATGGCTTTTTCGCCGGTATTGCACTCAGCAACCGTCTGTATTTCCTGGAAGTCATCGAGATAGGATGAAAGTAGGCTTCTGGCACCGGGTTCATCATCCACTATAATTGCTTTAAATCCAGCATTCATGAGCTAAGAGTTACTTTAACCGGGATATTTAACCTTGAAACTACTCCCTTGAGGTCTTTCGAGTTCTCAACTGAAAACATAAAGTCATCACCATAAACCTGTTGAAGTCGGTTTTGTACATTATTTAAGCCAATACTTTCCTTTTTGTTTAATACATCCTGGCTTCTTATTTGGGGGCCGTCATTATATAAATCGATTGCCAATCGATCATCTAGTAAAGAAATATCTAAACGAATGGTATTGGCTGCTTCTTGTTTTGATATGCCATGTTTGATAGCATTTTCAATAAGGGGTTGAAGTATAAGGTTTGGGACTACAATTCTTTTGGACTCTTCTTCAATGTTATAAAAAACATGTAGTCGGTCTTTAAAACGTTCTTGTTCAATGTTCAAATACAGATTAAAAAATTCCAGCTCTTTTTCCAGGGTGATGAGAGGTTGTTTCTCAAATGCCAAAGCTCGTCGAAGGAAGTCGCCAAGCCTGGTAGTCATAGTAACAGCTTGTTCTTTATTTCCAGTTTCGATTAGATAAGAAATCGTATGGAGTGAGTTAAATAAGAAATGAGGGCTCAATTGAAGTCTCAGGGCCATTAATTGAGCTTCTTTAAGTTCACTCTCCAGCATGTTATTCTTAAGTTTTATTTCTGCATTAAACAAGTCCTGCTGTTGGCGCGCCTGATGTGCTCTCCACGCTGAAAGAATAGCTACAAGCACTAAATAGAATGGAATATCATTTAAAAAACGATTTCTAAAATAGGCTGAATAGTCAACCAGGCTAACCTCCTGAATATCAAAATAGTCCCAGTACAGTGAGCTAATGATGACCCGATAATTACTTAGAACGAATAGAGCACTAATTCCAATGACTATATGGATGAGCAGATGCTTGAGCCACTTTCCAGTAAGCAAAGGATATTTATCTACCGCAATAATGATGAAAGGAGTGAATAAAGCCCAGAGATACCAGGTTGGAATATTGAATAAAAGCAGCTTTATCCAGTCTTTATGGTAATCATCGTCAGGAACACTGAAATAGGTATTTGTAGCAAAAAAGAGGGCTACAAGCGTCCATATCCCAAAGATGATGGTCCATTGTTTTCTGGAGAAATAATTCAATTAAATGAGAACTTAAAGTGCAAAGTTTTGAGTAAAGTATAATTCCGCACTATAAATCACCACTGTATATCCACGCTGTATTTCCATGGCTGTGTATTTTTACAGCATAAGGAACCTCATCAGCAATCCAGAACGTTTTTCCTCCATCATATTGCGAGAGTGATTGTACTACCCATGTATCGTATTCTTTTCCATTCGCTTCAACTGTTTCTTTCCCGTCAACAATAACATCCAGCCAGTAATGCTTCCAGTTTCCCCTGGAGCTGAATACATGGTAGGGCATAGAAACTTTCAGCCCTTCTTTTAAAGGAAGAGCTTTGATAAAATAGTTCATGATTGCGATTTCAAACATTCCATGGTCATAGGTATGTGTCCAGTCACCCTCTGCTTCCCAGTGAGATCCGGGCATAGCTTTTAGGCTTGCAACCATTTCGTTAAGCTCCATGTCAACATTCATGAAATACCCGGCGCCATCCATTGAAAGTCGCCTTCCGGCATATGATAAATCGGAAGGGGACAAGAAGATACTATCTGGGCTTGGGTTGTTGTTAAAAGTGATTTCAACCAGCCAGGCCTCTTTACTGTTGAATATGGATTTACTGACCCGATAATCCATTTTATCATTGCTCAAACTTAAGGCAGAGGCCTTGCGGTACTGGATATGATGTGCTGTTAGTGTTGAGGGATTAATCATAGTATCGCCTGGAACCACTTTTTGGAAATTTCCAGAGATGTATTCTTTATTACTAGTTCCGCATGAAATCAGTACCAGGCTTAGCACTAAGATTGATAGTATCGGTTTCATTTAAATCTCCGTTCAAATTTTTTGCTGAAGCTAGCAGGTCTGGAATAAATAAATGACCAGGGAATGGTGATCCGGTACCAGGAATTGGTGAACCGGAATAAGAACCGCTTCACCACGAATTGATTCCGTTTCACCCAAAACAATAACCAGGGGATTGTTGCGAAGAGTATACTTGTGAAACTCAAACAACTAAAGGGACATGAAAGCATTTAGATTAACTATTCTGGCATTTATTTTAATAACTGCAACATCACATAAGACGGTTGCACAAACAATGACAATCGATGAACTAGTCGCTTCATGGGATATTATGACTACAATGGTAGTAGAGTCTGCAAAACTGATGCCCGACGATTGCTATGAATTCGTTCCGGTAGAACCACTTCGTAATTTTGCTGATCAACTAAATCATACTACGTCCTCAAATCTCGGATTTGCAAGAATTGTGAACGCTGGGAGGCCCTCTTTCCCTTTACCCGATCGTAATAATCCACCACAAAGCAAAGAAGAAGTAATAGATATTCTGGAAAAATCATTTGCTCACTTCAGAGCCGGACTGGCTTCTTTAAGTGAGGAAGATCTAGATGATATGATGGATTGGGGGCCACAGTCCAATCGGAGACAAATCCCAAGGTTAAGAGCTATTATGATCGTGATCAGTCATCTGCAAAGAGAACACGGTAAAACCATGATGTATCTACGGCTAAATGGAATTACGCCTGCACCTGCAGGGAGTTTTGCCGGGTAGTTACTTAGAGCGTCTTCTTCTGTTTTTAAAATGTTGCTTATCTGCTATAAACAATGTTTTTTCGACCACACAAAAAGTTTTGGAACCTTCCTTATTGGTTAAAGCAGTAGTTCTTACAATTTCTATTTCTTTTTCTAACTCTACACGGTGTTTTATTTCTTCAAGTTCCTGGTGGGTGTAAGAGAAATCTGCATAGAGGTCTACTTTAGCGGGTCTTTTGAATGATATGTTTGCTGATTTATCCCAGACTACATATTTATCTCCTATAAGATTCATTAACTGAACCATAGGGAATGGGTCGACCGCAGAGAACATACTTCCTCCAAAGATGGTGTTTACAAAATTCCTGTTTTTGTAACTGATGGGGAGTCTAATCCTGACTTTTAGTAAATCTTTTGAAACATGAATAACCCTGGCGGTACTCCTTCGATACATTGGTGCCAGGTTGAATCCGTATTTAAAGAGTTTGTCTTTGCTAATAAACTTAGTGCCAATATCCGTTAGTTTTCGATAGATAGACATGTAGTTAGTGAAAAATTATTATGATTTGAACGTGATAGAAAGAACGAGTTAATAATGAGTTTACTATACACTAAAAAAAACTAAAGGCATATCAAGCATAGCATGTAGTAATACAGCGCTTAGAATGGAGCCATCTTTTTCTCTGATAAAGCCGAGAATCAATCCCAGTACCAGGGTAAATAGTGCCCAGGGCCATAATGGAGGAGTAACAACTAATGCATGCATCAACCCAAATAAAAGGGCAGACAGGATCAAACCCCATCCAAATTTGACATTTCCTATACTGAACGACTTCCCAAAAAACCTGTTGAACGAAGACTGCAGGTAACCTCTGAATAATAATTCCTCACCAAGACCTACAATGAACATGTAGTATAATACCTTCGAAATGGCAGGGATATATTCATAAGTGAAGTAAGCAAAAGCGACAGTACAGAAGCTAAGAATAACCCATATGATAATTCTTTGATCCGGTGTAGTTATTGGATCTCTTGTTGAGAGATTTTTTGTGACTTTTGGAGTGAAGTAGAGTGCAACAAGGTAGGCAGTACTTAGTGTGAGCGATCCCCACCAATCAGCAAAAGTCCAGCCCAGAAGGCCAATTAATAAAAAGGTAATTCCTGCCGGTCCACTAACCGCATAGGCCCTGAGAGAAAGTTTAAAAGACTCAGAAAGTGGAGGAAAATAAATTCCAAAATGATTTTTATTCTTATAAAAAAGATGAATAACAGCTAAAGGAAATAGAATAGTCATAACAACCTTTGCAAAATATCTTACAACAACGAAGTCGTTATCATTAAACTCGAAAGGGAGGTTTTTCACATTTAAGAAAGCCACAATGACCAATACCCAAACCAAAATGGGTAGGAAGAGGTCTTTAGTAACGTAGCTATCCTTAATATCCAACAGCTGCACCATTAGCGCTGGCAGAATCAGAGGCTCCAACCAGAACTTTTTCTTCGCTATCGTAAGTAATACCCATTAATACTCCCAGGCTTTGTCTTCCATTCATAGTGTGACCCATTGCTTCCAATGCTTTTCTCGTATCAGGAGATAAAAGGTTGCGTTCATATAAAATCCTGTCCGGCAGCCATTGGTGGTGGATCTTCATAGCTTCAATAGCCCGGTCTATTCTCATATCATATTCGAGCACATTTAAAACCGTTTGGAATACCGTGTTTATGATGGTCCTACCTCCGGGGCTACCAATAACCAATACAGGTTTTCCATCTTTGGATACAATAGTGGGGGTCATACTGGAAAGCATGCGCTTGCCAGGTTCCACTTTATTGGGCTGTGTTCCTATTTGTCCACGGCGAGTTGTTTCCCCCAGTACCGGGTTAAAATCTCCCATTTCATTATTGAAAATGAATCCAAGTTTTGGATCACCAGTTCTGGCTCCATAAGAATACTCAAGAGTGTAAGTAACAGAAACAGCATTTCCATCTTTATCCAGTACAGAGAAATGGGTGGTACTTTCACCATCGTAAATCTGTCCAAACCTGGAGGAGTCACTTTCTGATGCTTGTTCAAAATCGATGTTATCGAAACGGTTTTTGGCAAACTCTTTTGAAGTAAGCTTTTCTAACGGCATGTCCAGGTTAAAATCGGGGTCGCCCAGATGCTCAGCCCTGTCAGAATAGGCTCTTCTCATAGCTTCAGCTACCAAATGCACGTATTCCGTTGAGTTAAACTCAATAGTTTCCAGGTCGGCTAATTCCATGATATTCATCATTTCAACCAAAGCAACTCCGCCGGAGCTAGGGGGTGGCATGGAGAAAATATCGTATCCTTTATAGGTTCCTTTAATTGGCTCTCTTTCAATTGCTTCATATTCAATCAAATCTTGTTCGGTAATGATGCCGCCGTTTTCTTCCATATAAGAAGCGAACTGTTGAGCTACTTCTCCTTTGTAGAATCCATCTCTCCCATGATCTCTAATTTGAGTGAGTGTTTTTGCAAGTTCCGGCTGCTTCCAGGTCTCTCCGGGTTGCAATGGCTCACCATCCTCGCCTAGAAAGAAGTTTGCCATAAAAGGGAGATGTTCTTTTTGAGATATATAATATTGAGCATGATCGTAAAGAGACCAGTTCAGGGGAAAACCTTCTTTAGCAAGTGTAACAGCAGGTTGTATAAGCTCTGCCCAGGGGAGAGATCCATATTTCTCATGCGCAAGATAAAATCCAGCCACAGTTCCCGGAACCCCAACAGCCAGTAGCCCATCGTGATTAAGGCCTTGAATTAAGTTCCCTTCTTCATCTAAAAACATATCAGCGGTAGAAGCAAGTGGAGCCTTTTCTCTAAAATCGATAGTAGTAACATCACTATCTGAATCCATAAATACCATAAACCCACCTCCGCCAATATTTCCGGCCTGCGGATGTGTTACAGCTAATGCAAAAGCGGTGGCGATACTGGCATCAATTGCATTTCCACCTTTTTTCATAATCTCGACACCTACTTCGGAAGCAATATGGCTATCAGAGACAACCATTCCGTTTTTGGCATAAGTTTGTGCAAGAAGTTGTGAGGTACCTGAAACTGAAAACCCAAATATAAAAGTAAGGGTCAGGCATTTGATCTTATTTCTCATGAAGTATTTATTACTCTTTTATAGTTTCAGGCTGATTATTCACTTTAAATTCAAAAATATCGTTTCGGGCATAATGTCCGTTTACATCGAAATCCAGCTTGCTTTGAGTAACTTCATCTAAATCCAGTTCCGCAATTAATGCTCCGGCTTCATCAAATAAGGGACCAGCAATTACTTTTCCTTGAGGAGATACGATCACACTACCGCCAGGACACATATTTTCAGGTTCGTCAACAACCAGGTTCCTGAACTTTTCAGGATACATTGATTTTGTGAAATACTGGTTACAACCTAAAACAAAGCATCGTCCTTCTAAAGCAATTTGCTTCATTGTTGTGGTCCATTCTTCGCGGGAATCAGCTGTTGGTGCCAGATAGATTTCCACTCCTTTATTGTACATCGCCATTCTGGCCAGGGGCATATAATTTTCCCAGCAAATCAGGCCGCCCAGCTTTCCGATTTTTGTATCAAATGTAACCAGTGATTCTCCTGAAGCCTCAGCCCATATAACACGTTCGGTACCTGTTGGTTTGATTTTGCGATGTACACCTAAAAACCCTTTGGTAGGAGAGATATAAACCATCGAGCAAAAGAGGCTGCTATTGCAAACCTGGCGTTCGGTGACTCCCAGAACCAGGTATACACCATGCGATTCTGCCAGCTTTTCAAGTCGTTTAAGATCTTTACTTTCCAGGTCAATGCTGTTTTCATAGTAATTTGCATATAGAGCACGACCTTCATCTGAACGGGAACCAATTTTTGCTCCAAATGAAAAACCGCGCGGGTACCCGGGAATAAAAGATTCGGGGAAGACAATCAGCTCACATCCTTCGCTGGCATATTTATGTGTGAGTAGCTCAACTTTTTTCAGCGTTTCTTTTTTATCGAAAAAGACAGGGCTGTCCTGAACAACACAGACTTTTATTTTCATGATGACCAACCATTTAATGAGTGGTTAATCTACTAAAAATAATTTAAGACCGTATTAGAACATTCAGGTGATAGTTCTATCTCAGAACCTGCTCAACAAGTGCATCTAGTTTAGCAAGGTCAGCTTTATTTTTGAGAAAAGGATCGGTTCTTGTATCGCCCATATTCTGGATTCTGTAATCAGGGAGTAATTCTCTAAAACATAATGAGACAAAAGTATCAACTATGCGCTCTTTAAGCGGGTGTGGAACATTATATTTTTGAACGATAGAAGCTTCAATCCCCATATGCACAACTTCATGAATAAGTGTATGAGCAGGATTATCATATTGTTTAAATCTGCCGTCAATAGTAGTATAAATAAGCAGTGAACCTTCATCGGGATTGTAGCTTCCACCAGGTCCATATAAGGTCAGATTAACGGTGTATATGTCGAATTCTTTAAAATTCCAATCCAGGTTCATACTCCCAATTTCAGCAATCATTTTGTTAACCAATACCAGTTGAGCTTCAATGTTTTGATATCCTCTTTGGTAATCAGAAGGATTGTAAACCCCTTTTTGCATGAAATCTTTCAAGTCTTCATAATCTGCATCAGATAAACTATTCGATTTAGCCTTTTGCTTTAACGATTCAATTAACTCTCCATTCGGAAGACTGACCTGGTAGTTGTTTTCTTCAAAAAACCGGGTATCGATAATCGTTCTCCAGATATATTCTGTCTCGGCCTCAAGTGTTGGGATATTAACCTGTACCCGATCCTGGCTTTGTGCAAACAGAGGCGCTAAAGTAAGAACTAAAAAGAAAGCAGATTTTCTGAAGGTTTTTATACTCATAGTCTAAGATTATTCAATAATTCTAAAATAGGAATAGCTCGTTTACAAAAAAGTATACTATGAGTAAACAAATTCAGTATCAAAGAAAAAAACTGCTTCGTTTAAGCTTTCCCAATCAAATTCTCAGCAATAATACTTGATGAAAGTACTCCTGGTAATCCTGCACCTGGATGAGTCCCAGCTCCTACAAAATAAAGGTTTTCTACATCTTCAGATTTGTTATGTGGTCTAAACCAGGCCGACTGAGTCAAAATTGGTTCTACAGAAAATGCAGATCCTTTATAACTGTTCAATACTTCCTGGAAGTGTAGAGGATCTATGTAATGTTCTGCTACAATATTTTCCTGAAGATCAGGCAGGTAGTTTTCTTCAAGGAAGTTCATGATAGCATCCCTGTACTTTGGAGCAAATTCATTCCAGTCTGTTCCGCTATCTAAGTGGGGAACAGGAGAAAGCACATAGAAACCTTCATGTCCTTCAGGCGCAATACTTGAGTCTGTAATGGTTGGCATATGAAGGTAAAGAGAGAAGTCTTCCGCTAAGTGCTTTTTATGGAAGATGTCTTTTAGTAAAGACTTGTATCGTTTCCCAAGGATGATGTTATGATGTGCCAGGCCAGAATCCAGGTATCGTTTTTTAGTTCCAAAGTATATCACAAAAAGCGACATACTGTATTTAGTACGTTCGATCTTTCTGTCAGTATATTTCTTACGATGCTCGCGCTTAATCAGGTTTTTATAAGTAAAAGCCACATCTGCATTGGAAACCACAATGTCAGCATCAAAGGTTTCTCCACATTGTAATTGAACCCCAACAGCTTTACCATCTTTGATTAATATCTCATCAATTTCAGAATTGATACGAAATTTACCTCCCTGTTCTGTAATCAGCTTCTCAAAAGCATTAACAATAGCACCAGTTCCACCCATTGCGTAGTGTACCCCCCATTCTCTTTCTAAGTAATGGATCATGGCGTAGATAGAAGTAGTATCAAAAGGGTTTCCTCCGACTAAAAGCGGGTGAAATGAAAAACACTGCCGGAGAAAAGGGTCTTTTATAAACTGGGCTACATAGTTGTATACGTTCTTATAAGACTGAAGCTTGATCAAATCGGGAGCTACTTTAAGCATGTCTGTGAACTTCAGGAATGGCTGATCTGCCAACTCAGTAAATCCCTTATCAAAAATAGCCTTGGTAGTAGCAAGAAATTTCTCGTAACCTTCTATATCGTCAGGATTCCTTTTTTTAATTTCCTCTATGGTAAATTCATGATCATTATTGTAGTTGAATACTTCTTTATTATGATCAAAGATTCTGTAGAAAGGATCACAAGGAACGAATTCAACATAATCAGAGCGCTTTTTTCCAGCTGCTTCCCAAATGTCATCAAACATGAATGGAGCTGTGATTACGGTAGGACCACCATCAAACTTAAAACCGTTCTGCTCATATACATAGGCACGGCCACCGAGTTTATCTCTTTTTTCCAGTATGGTAACATCATGACCTGCTGACAGTAAACGCGAAGCTGCTCCTAATCCCCCAAAGCCACTTCCTATAACAATGATCTTCTTTTTCATAAAGTGATAAATATTGAATTCAGGCTATTAACCGAATTCAACAACATATCAATCCCGAAAAAATGAATTAATCGTTACCCACTTGTTTCACAAAGCCCGGATGCCCTAAACCTTCCAGCCTTTTTTGAGCCTCCAGTGCTATGGCAGGGTTTTTAAAATCACCAAAATAAATTCGGTAGATGGTTTTATTATTTACGATTACTTCCTCGACTCTGCTACTTCTAATCTCGGCGGCTTTCTTTTCAGCTGAAGCACGATCGTTATAGGAGCCAAGTTGAACAGTATATTGGGGTTCTTTCAGGTTTGTAATATTAGAAATATCCCCTTCTACTACATAAATACGAACCCGGGCTGTACCAGGGCCAATCATATCCACTTCTGTTGCTGCTCCTTTTGATAAGTCAATGATCCTGTCTTTTGCATAAGGTCCACGATCGTTAATGCGAACCTGTACAGTTTTTCCATTATCAAGGTTCTCAACCAAAACAACAGTATTGAAGGGTAATGTACGGTGAGCAGCAGTGATGCCATTCATATCATACTTTTCACCATTAGCGGTTTGGCGACCATGAAAGTCAGGGCCATACCAGCTGGCAACACCAGTTTCGATGGCTTTGGCATCTCCGCTTTCAATAGCTCTAGCCGCTGCTTCAGAACCTGAACCGGATTTTGCTGTTCTGTTTGTTACCCCACAGGCTGAAGTGAAGAGGATAAAAAATACAAGAATGTATGCTAATCGAGATAATGTCATTAGGAAGTGATAGCTTTGCAGTTGTAGAAATATATTTTCTTATCTATAAAATAGAAATTAAGGTTTATTAAAAAGAACTGTTCAAAGAATTAATTCAGTACTGCTATATAAGTCGAAATAAGACGGTTAATACATCAAGATGTCCATTACTCTAATCCTTATAGCAATAAATGCTATAGTATCTTTTGCTGCTTTTTATACCCCAAAACTCATGGAGCTGGGTATGTTCATGCCCTACAGAACAGTGCGGGAGAAGACCTGGTATGAACTAATTACGTCCGGTTTTTTGCATGGAGGGATTACGCATTTACTTTTTAATATGATTACCCTCTTTTTTTTCGGTCCCATTCTGGAGCGTACTATTGGACAAGAGCATTTTATTATCCTTTATTTTACCGGCTTGCTCGCATCATCTATCCCTTCTTTAATAAAACATAAAGACAATCCGGAGTATGCTACAATTGGTGCGTCCGGAGCCGTTGAAAGCGTATTATTCGGTTTTATTATTTTGTTTCCATTTGAACCGATCTATTTGATGTTTATCCCTATTGGAATTCCTTCTATTCTGTTTGGATTCATGTTCGTAGGGTATAGTATTTGGGCAAGCAAGAAAGAAGGAAAGATTAATCATGAAGCTCACATTGCAGGCGCAGCATGGGGCCTGATTTATATGTTTGCTTTTGTCCCCAACACAATTGATCACTTTTTAACGGTGATTGGTGCGATATAAAAAACCGTCTTCAAAGAACTAGAGATATTCTTTTAAGAAGACGGTTTAATAAAAATGATATGCTTATCTGTTTTTAGTTCGGAATTCATTCATAAAAGCAGCTAAAGCAGCAACACTCTCTTTCGGGCATGCGTTGTAGATACTGGCCCTGATACCACCAACACTACGGTGACCTTTAAGAGCAACCAAATCGTGAGAAGCAGCTTCTTTTATGAATTGAGCTTCCAATTCTTCCGTACCTAAACGGAACGTCACATTCATGTTTGACCGGGAGTCTGCTTCTACTGTACCCGAATAAAAATCATCAGCATCGATTTCGTTGTACAAAAGTCCGGCTTTCTCTTCATTGAATGTTTTGAAGTATTCTAAGCCACCTTTTCCTTCAATCCATCCCAAAACAAGATTTACCATATAAACTGCAAATGCAGGAGGTGTGTTAAACATTGCTCCAACATGAGTATTGTAGTTCAGAATGGTAGGAATATTTGTCTTATTGGCTGATTTAAGAAAATCTTTGCGAATAATAACTACCGTTACACCTGCAGGGCCTAGGTTCTTTTGAGCCCCTGCATAAATCATTCCATATTTCTGAACATCGATAGGGCGGGAAAGGAAGTCAGAAGATGCGTCACATACTAAAGGAGCACCATTCGTTTCAGGTTCAGTTTTAAACTGAGTTCCAAAAATAGTATTGTTCGAAGTATAGTGAACATACTTTGCGTCCTTAGTCAGTTTCAGTTCTTCGCTGGATGGAACTCTGCTGAAATTCGAATCTTTACTTGAAAATGCTTCATTAACGTTTCCAAAAAGGCCGCTTTCCTTTATAGCTTTTGTGGACCAGGTACCGGTATTGATATAGTCTGCAGTTTCGCCATGGTTAAGGAAATTGAATGGGATTTGCATGAATTGAGTGCTTGCTCCTCCTTGAAGGAATAGTACTTCAAAGTCATCACCAAGCCCAAGAATGTTTATGAGCCGTTGGCGAGCCTGGGCGTCAATTTCTACATATTCAGCACCACGATGACTCTTCTCCATAATCGAGGTTCCGGAGCCATTATAGTCAACGAGTTGTTCTTGTGCTTTTTCTAAAACTTCGAGAGGCAGTATTGCAGGTCCTGCACTAAAATTATGTACTCTTTTCATTATGAGTGGTGTTGTGTGAGTGGTGAGTGTGAGTTAAAAAGTGTGAGTTAGTAACCCTGATCTGAGTTTCGGTTCAAACCAGGTTGATTTAGGAGGCATGAGTTGTCCGGCATCAGAAACGTCAATTAATTCCTGAATACCAGTAGCGAACATACTAATAGCCAGTTCTGCTTCGCCGGAATTAACAAGTCGCTCTAGTTCTTTGGTTCCCCGGATCCCACCAATAAAGTAGATGTTCTCATCCGTTCGTTGATTTGTGATATTAAGGAGAGGTTCAAGGATGTGTTCCTGGAGTCTCGCGATATCTAACTGAGCCGCTACATCCTGGTTTTTGGATTCGGGTAGGGTTAATCCAATCCAACTTCCATTTATATATAAAGAAACCTCGCCTTTTTTTTCCGGGTTTGGATCAGCGTTTTCGGTAAGCTCAAATCTGGACTTTAGGTTATCCATAAAGTCTTCAGGAAGTGAATATATAATCCTGTTATAAGGAAGTATCCTGGTTTCACTGATTGGAAAAAGAACAGCAGGGAAGAAATTGTATTCCTCATGACCTGTATGATTGATATTGCTATCAGTCATTTCTTTAGCTGCCCTGGACGCACTCGCACATCGGTGGTGCCCATCTGCTATATAGAAATTCGGAACCTTTAAAAAGGCATTCTCGAAAGCTTTCGATTCATGAGACTTCCAAATGGTATGCTGAACTCCATCTTCAGCAACAAAATCGTAAACTGGCTGGGTAGCTACTGTAGAATTCACCAGTTGAAAAATTTCCGGAGTGCTTTCAAATGTCATCATTACAGGCTCAGCGTGGGCTTGCTGGGTGATGATATGCTTTGTACGGTCATCTTCCTTGTCAGGCCGTGTGAGCTCATGCTTGAGGATGATGTCATTATCATAGTCCTCAACACTAACACAGCTAAATATTCCGGTCTTGGTTTTTCCGTTCCATGACAATCGGTAGATATATACAGTATTCTCTTCATCCTTGGTGAAAAAATCAGATGCTAATAATCGCTCAAGATTTTCACGTCCTTTCTGATAAACCTCATCTGCATGTATATCAATGTTGTCAGGTAAATCAATCTCTGGCCGTATAACATGCAAAAAACTGTTAGGCTTATTCTCCGCAAGAGCAAGTGCTTCTTCTGTGCTTACAACATCATAGGGCACGCAAGCCACTTCTTTGATAAATTCCGGGTTTGGACGCCAGGCTTTAAATGATTTGAGTATGGCCATTCAGAAATTCAATTCTACATATTTAAATTAGATTCAGAAGGTAAAGAAAAAAGAACTTTATTAATTTTAATTCGTTTTAAATTTCGATCAAATTTGAACTAACAAGAATACGATGATGAATGGAGAAAATTTAAACCAGGACCAGCAAGAGCAATTATTATTTATGATGCTTATTCAGCAACATCAGCAAATAGGGATGATGGGCCTTGGAAAGATTAAGAATCCGTCAACAGATGAAATGGAAAAGGATTTATCAGCCGTTAAATATGCTATAGACACTCTTAGTGTTTTAGATAAGTATACAAATGGGAACCTTCCAAAAGAGCTAAAGGGTTACTTAGATCAGTCGCTTACCACACTCAGGCTAAATTATGCTGATGAGGCTAAGAAGGAAGATGATCCAAAAGAAACGGATGAAAAAAAAGAAGATTAAACCAGTAGCGGCCGCTGGTGGTGTAGTATATAAGTACAGAGAAGGAGTTGAGGAGCCATCAGTGCTTTTAATTCTTCGAAATGGGGTATGGGACATTCCAAAAGGCAAGCTTGAGAAAGGTGAAAGTATTGAAATGTGTGCCGTTCGGGAAGTTGCGGAAGAAACCGGTACTGAACTACCAATTTTAATATCTGTACTTGGAGAAACATACCACGAGTACCCGGAAAAGAAAAAAATCATTGGCAAAACGACCTATTGGTATTCCATGATTTTTGGAAAAAAGCAGGTGTTCACTCCACAGAGAAATGAAGGAATCGAAAAAGTAAGTTGGGTCTCTTTAAGTCAGGCAAAAGAGCAGGTTGGATTTGAGAACTTGAAGCTTGTCCTGAATTTATTTGAAAAGAGTATCGCCAGAATCCATTCTCAAGACTGTTAAGAAACTCATGGGCATAAAAAAAGGCGTGGTCAAAACCACGCCTTTTTAATTCTATAAAGCTTTTGGACTACTCTTAGTTTTGTAGCCTGAATACAATAGGTAAACTGTACTGTACACGTACGGCACGGCCACGTTGCATACCGGGAGAGAAAGAAGCTTGCTTAACTGCTTCAAGAGCAGCTTCATCACAACCACCACCGATTCCACGGATTACGCGAGGGTTTTCAACTTTACCTTGCTCGTTTACAATAAACTGAACAGTCACACGGCCTTCAATACCAGCACGGCGAGCCATTTCAGGATATTTCACTTTTTTCTGAAGACCAGCTAACCCACCTTTTAATTGAGGCATTGTTTCTACCACAACAAAAAAGTCTTCTTCTTCATCATCAGATGGAGGAGGAGGTGGTGGTAAATCAAGAGGACCATCTAAATCAAGTTCAGAATCAAGATCCAGGATTTCGTCTTCAATAATTTCATCATTTGGTACCTCAACAGGAACCGGAGGTCTTGGAGGTGGTGGTGGAGTTTCAATCTGCTTGGTTTGAATTACTTCCTCCATCACTACTTCCTCTTGATCTTCGATAGGAGGTGGAGTTGGTGGTGCACTGTAAAGATTAATCTTCACCAGGCCAATAATAAATAATAGTGCAACAATAAGACCAAACTGAAGAAGAATATTATAAGATCTTCTTAAATCAGCGCGATCTGTTTTTCTTTCTGTATTCATATAAATAGCTTTTTAACAATAATAGAATGACGACTAAAAAAGAACGGGATTTTTTTAAAAGCCCGCAAGTCTTTTATGTTAGAATTACGGAGATATAACGAAACGAATAAGATTTTCTTTCATTTCAATTTTATTTGAGTTTAAAAACAACAGGTTGCTGCATTCTAACTTTAACAAATTTGCCGTTTTGGATACCAGGAGTAAAGGTCATGAGCTTTATAGCTCTTAAAACTTCCTCATCGCATCCAGCTCCAATTCCCCTGATTATAGTGGGATTTTCGACCTCACCTTTTTCATTTACAATAAACTGAACATACACCCTGCCTTCGGTTCCGATTCTTTTTGCAAGATCAGGATAGTTTATCTCATTATATAATGACTGCATTCCTCCC
>JAVKDP010000064.1:0-34775 GCA_040222185.1 Balneolaceae bacterium
TGAGCTTTGGGCCTGTATTAGCTTTTTCAATCCCGTATTTTAATGATGCTAATGGAAGTGGATATAGAGAAGAGAGTTTTGAGCTTGGAGGATACAGGGAGAGAGTCTATGATATTTTCCAGGGTTGGAACGAATCAGAGACGGAGTTTGGCTGGAATGGTGAGTTAGTACTTGGTATAGATTTTGGTGAAAACTTCGCTAAGCTTCAGACCTTTCAACTAGGTTATAGTTTTTACTACTTCGGTGGAGGAATTCAAATCCTGGAACCAAATCAACCATTGAGAAATCAGTTTGGCCAGATTATCGATGAAAACCCACGTGATACTATTCCGGATTTCTATGCGCCTGCAAATGACCCATCCAAATATTTTGGTTCTGCTCAGATCACTTTCATATTTGGGTGGATGTGGTAAACTTATTGGTTCACTAACTCAGCAAACCAATTTTCTGGATTGCTCAAATCATTGATAACTAAATCAGGGTTTAATTCTGAGAGTTCTTCAGCTGTAAACTTTCCAGTTGTTACGGCTACGCATTTCATACCTGCAGATTTAGCACATATGATGTCTCTTGGAGTGTCTCCAATTATTATAAACCTGGACGGATCAGGCTCAACCTCCAGCATTTCCTTTATTGATGTAAGAGCAAGTTGAGGAAGCATATTTCTATCTTTATGGAATTCTCCAAAAGCACCAAACTCAAACTCATATAATATATTAGCAGTTTTTAGTTTTATGATAGCTGCATCAGGATAATTACCTGTCAACAAACCAGTAATAAAACCTGGTTTTGAAAAGAACCCGATTGCTTCGTCAACATGGTTATGGCGTAAAACATGATGTTCCTCAATTTCTTCTGCAAGTCTTTCTAAATAGACATTCTTGAACTTATGGTACAGAGCTTCATCAAAGTCATGATTTACTAAAAAGGAAGTGACGATATCATAATCGGTTCTTCCTGAGAATGGATCTGATTCCATATCCGGGTAATCGATACCAAGATCATCAATGATACTTCGAAGGAGCGGTCGGTTAAAATTTCTATCTACAGTTAAAAGGGTTCCGTCGATATCGAAAAGGATGATCCAGGGATGTAGTTCAGACACTGTTTCTTTTGATTGATTCTAAATTTCAATATTTCTTCAAATTAATAAAAACTTAGCAAGCATTTGCTTTAAGTACACCTCAAATCGTGGTACCTTGTAGCACTTACTTATCGACAACAAATATGGAGAAAAAATGAGTTTTATTGAAGATGTAACGGCTCGCCAGATTATTGACTCACGCGGAAACCCTACCGTTGAGGTAGATGTAATTTTAGAAAGCGGAGCATTGGGAAGAGCTGCTGTTCCATCCGGCGCCTCAACCGGAGAACATGAAGCTGTAGAATTAAGAGATGGCGACAAAGAAGTTTTCCTGGGGAAAGGAGTGAGTAAAGCGGTTGAAAATGTGAATACTACTATTGCTGCTGAACTACAAGGCCTTCCGGTGTACAATCAGATTGAATTAGACGCCTTACTTTTGGATATAGATGGTACGGCAAATAAAGGAAACCTGGGAGCCAATGCGATACTTGGTGTATCTCTTGCATGTGCAAAAGCTGCCGCCGGAGAACTTGGTATGCCACTTTGGAGATATGTTGGAGGTGTGAATTCAAAAGTTATGCCTTTACCAATGATGAATATTATCAACGGTGGATCTCATGCGGATAATAGCGTTGATCTCCAGGAATTCATGATTATGCCAGCTGGTGCAGAATCATTTTCTCATTCTTTACAAATGGGAGCTGAGATATTTCACACGCTTAAAAAAGTGCTTGGTGATAAGGGTTATAGTACCGCTGTTGGCGACGAAGGCGGATTTGCACCAAACCTTAAATCGAATGAAGAAGCTCTTGAAGTAATTATGCTAGCTATTGAGAAGGCGGGGTATACTCCAAAAGATGATGTTCTTATTGCATTAGATCCAGCTTCTTCTGAGTTCTATAACAAAGAAACAGGTTTATATGAATTCAAGTGGAGTGATGGTTCTAAGAAAGACACTGATGCAATGGTAGAATTCTGGAGCAACTGGGCAGATAAATATCCTATTATCTCTATTGAGGATGGTATGGCAGAAGATGATTGGGATGCATGGAAAAAGCTCACCGAAGCTATTGGCGACAAAGTGCAATTAGTTGGTGATGATTTATTTGTTACAAACACTGAACGACTTGCAACAGGTATTGAAAGAGGAATTGCCAACTCAATTCTTATCAAAGTAAATCAAATCGGAACATTGACGGAAACATTAGATGCCATCGAGATGGCTCACAAAAACAGCTATACTGCTGTTATTTCTCACCGATCTGGAGAAACTGAAGATGTAACTATTGCTGATCTCGCAGTTGCAACAAATGCTGGCCAAATAAAGACTGGTTCTATGAGTAGAACTGATCGTATTGCCAAATACAACCAGCTTCTTAGAATTGAGGAAGAACTTGGGGATTCAGCTATCTTCCTGGGTCATGATACATTTGGTTTATAATAGAGATAACTATTAGAACGTTAAAAAAGCCCTCAAAAAGAGGGCTTTTTTTGTTTCGTGGGAAAATCTTTCACCTTCGATTTGAAAACGAAAGTACATACATTAATAAAGAAGCTGTACAGAAATGGCTTTCGGATAAGAAGTAAAGTATATAATGAATAGAAGATCAGTAATTTTTTACACGAGCGCGCTGGCGCTTTTTGTGTGTAGTAGCCTATCTATTAATGCTCAGGCTCAGGTACTTATTAATGAAATTGTAGCTAGTAATATTGATGGGCTTCAAGATGAAGACGGAGATTATCCGGACTGGATTGAACTATTTAACGCAAGTGATAGTACAGTCAATTTAGCCGGTTATGGTATTTCTGATGATGTTGAGGATCCGTTTAAATATTTATTACCTGATTTCGAGCTGGCTTCAGGTCAATATTATATCGTGTTTGCAAGCGATAAAAACCGGGGAAGTCAGGGCGAAGTACTTACAGAGTATTGGGAAACGGTAGTTAGAAATGGAGATTCTACTCGTTACCTGGTTCCACAGAACGCTGTTTCTAATGAATGGGTAAATACAGATTTTGATGATTCTGGTTGGTCTGATGGCACTTTTGGATTAGGATATGGCGATGGTGATGATGCTACTGTTGTAAACAACGGAACACTCTCAATTTTTTCAAGAACTACATTTACCATTGATGATGCTAGTGAAGTTTTAGGATTGATGTTTCATATCAGCTACGATGATGGATACGTTGCGTATCTAAATGGAGTAGAAATTTCCAGGGCTAATATGACTGGAAACGCTCCAATATCTTACAATGTATCGGCTTCTGATTTAGTGGGAGAAGCAGCTTTAGTTATTGGTGCTGATCTGCCCGGGATAGACATTGAGAGTTTTAAGGATCAACTCGTTGATGGCGAGAACATTTTGGCTATTCAGATTCACAATATAAGCACTGGTTCCTCTGATCTATCTTTAACTCCTTTCCTGAGTGTGTCTCGATCAATCAGTCCCGCCGGTTCAAGAGGGATAGCGAGCGAGGTTAATCTCATAAATACCGTTGACTCATACCCTCATACAAATTTCAAATTGAGTTCTGCTGGTGAGACGGTGGTTTTAACTAACCCTGACTCAATACTTGTTGATGAGATTACATATCCAGAGCTAAAAATGGATGAGTCGTATGGTAGATCTATTGAAAATGATTCTACGTGGTATATTTTTACTTCAGTCACTCCTGCTACAGAAAATGCTGCAACCGGGTATCTCAGCAGGCTACCAGCCCCTGAGTTTAATATAAATGGTGGAGTATTTGCTAATTCCATTGAGATAACTCTTACTGATACAAGTATTGGTGATATTGTATACTTCACAATTGACGGGACGGAACCGACTACAGGCTCTCTTAAGTTTGGGAAAGACTCGCGAACGGTGGGGGAAACATTTGCACTGAAATTCAAAACTATTCAAACAGGTATGCTGCCAAGCGAGGTAGTTACCAATACCTATGTAATTGGTGAAAGTCATTCACTTCCTGTGGTCTCTGTTTCAACCGCACCAGATAATTTGTGGAGTGATGAAACAGGTATCTACGTGGTTGGAACTAATGGGATATCAGGCAACTGTACGGGTCCAAGTAATTTTAATCAAGATTGGGAGATACCGATCAACATTGAGCTTTTCGAAACAGATGGAACAATCGGGTTTAACTCGCGTGCCGGAGCTAAAATCTTCGGAGGTTGTAGCCGTACTCAACCTCAAAAGTCACTATCTATTTTCTTCAGAGGGGAATATGGAAACCCGGAATTAGACTATAGGCTATTTGAAGAAAAGGATATCGATAAGTTTCAGGGATTTGTGCTCAGGAATTCAGGAAATGATTTTAATAACACGCATTTCAGGGATGCTTTAATGACTACGCTAGTTGAAGATACAGAGGTAGATTATCAGGCATATCGTCCTGCAGTTGTGTATCTAAATGGAGAATATTGGGGAATTCATAACATCAGAGAAAAAGTTAACGAGCATTTCGTAGCAGCAAATAGTGATGGAAATGCTGAAGATGTTGATCTAGTAGGACCAGGAAATGGACAAATAATCCACGGTTCTAACCAGAACTACCTGGAATTTTTATCAGCTCTAGGGGCTGCTAATATGAACGACCCCGAACAGTACCAGGCAGTCGAGGACATGATTGATATTGATAATTATATCGATTATCAGGCTGCTCAAATATATTTTGCAAATACAGATTGGCCAGGTAATAATATCAAGTATTGGAGAAATAGCCTGACAAACTCTGGCTGGAGATGGATTCTCTATGACACAGATTTTGGGTTTAATTTTATTGGTACTTCAAATCATAATACTTTAGCCTTTGCTACAGATCCGAATTGTAATTGTGGTTGGCCAAACCCGTCCTGGAGCACCTATACTCTAAGACAGTTTTTTGAAAGCGATATTTTCACTCAAAAATTTGTTAATCGTATGGCGGGGTTAATGAACACTGTATTTGATGAAGATAGAATCAACGCTACTATTGACTCACTCTCCCAGGTAATAGCTCCTGAAATGGCTTTACATAAAGATCGATGGGGTGGTAGTGTAACGGGATGGGAAGGGAATATTGGTGCTCTGAGAAATTTCGCGAATTCCAGAAATGGTTTCATGGAAAGTCATATTCAATCTGAGTTTAACCTTTCACTTGTTAGAACGCTCTCTGTTCATGTTTCGAATTCGGATCACGGAGATGTAAAAGTGAATCGGATAGTACCAGGTTCTTATCCATGGGTAGGCCGTTACTTCAGTGGTATGCCCGTTGAAGTTACTGCAATCCCAAAACCTGGATATGAGTTTACGGGCTGGAGCGGTTCATCGACATCCAGTGAGCATAAAATATTTCTCAATGCCGGGGATGCTGCAACAGCTAATTTTCAAATCGCATCATCAGAAAATAGTACGATTGTGGTGAATGAGATCATGTATAACCCATCAGATGAATCAAACTCAGGTGATTGGATTGAACTCTACAATGCTGCTGGTTACGATATTGATATGAGTGGCTGGATGATTAAAGACAATGATGATACACATGAATACACGTTTCCTGAAGGAACAGAACTTAAATCAGGTGAATACCTGGTAGTAGTTGAAGACTTACCTGATTTTAATTCAGTATATCAAAATGTATCTCCTTTATATGGAGAACTTGGTTTTAAACTATCCGGATCAAGTGATAGAGTCAGGGTATATAACAGCGATGCAGTGTTGATAGACTCCCTGGAGTATTCTGATGAAGAACCCTGGCCTCTTGAAGCTGATGGAATGGGATATAGCCTGGAACTTGTGAACAGTTCTATAGATAATACAAGTTTTGAAAACTGGAGAGCATCAGGAGCAATCGGAGGTAGTCCGGGAGCTGAAAATAGCGTGTCTGTTTCTATTGAAGAAGAGACAATAGAAATACCTTCTGAAATAGTTTTGGATCAGAATTATCCGAATCCCTTTAACCCATCTACCAATATCCGTTTTCAATTACCGGAACAGTCAAAGATTCGGCTAGCAATTTTTGATATGTTAGGCAGGGAAGTTTCAGTCCTGGATCAGGGTATACGCCCAGCTGGTAGCTATACATTATCCTGGAACGCATCTCAACAAGCAAGTGGATTATACTTTTACAGGCTTGAAGTGGGAGAAGAGGTATATACCAGGAAGATGCTTCTTATTAAGTAGAGGAGGGATAAAAATCTCTCAATTATTTAATCTCTAACTTAGCAGAATAGACTGTATCTTTATTCTAATTAAAGCATGATTTATTATATGAGAAAGATTTTTACGATTGCCTTTGCGTTGTTTATTTCCCAATTAGCTATCGCGCAAACAGATCAAATAGCACCTACTCTTACGGATACAGATCTTATTAATTTCTTACAGAACAACTACTCAGTAACCAACTCGTTGGGATACACTAGTGGTAGAGATGCGATGTTTAATACCATCGATAAAAAGGACGGGCAGATTCGATGTGTATATACGGGCTATACTATTACCTTTTCGAACAGGCAAGACGCTCAAAATAAGGGTTTTAATACTGAGCATACATGGCCGCAGAGTTTCTTTGACCAGGAATCAACAATGAGGAGCGATATTCATCACCTTTTCCCAACCCGTGTTGATGTTAACGGGGCAAGAAGTAATTTCGATTTTGATGAAATACCGGATGATCAAACTGACAAATGGTATGAAGGAAGCTCAAACCAAACTACCAAACCAGGTGCTAATATTGATGATTATAGTGAGCTTTTAAACAATACTGCATTTGAGCCCAGAGAAGATCATAAGGGAAATGTAGCCCGGGCAGTTTTTTACTTTTGGACTATTTACCAGGATGATTCGGACATCATAAATGATGGTACTGACAACGAAGCTTTCTTCAATCGTATGAAGAATGTTCTTTTAGAATGGCACGATGCCGACCCTGTGGATGATACAGAAGTAGCAAGAAGTCTTGCGATTGAAGGCTTCCAGGGAAACAAGAACCCTTTTGTTCATGATACCACTCTTGTAAGAAGAGCATATTTTGGAGGCGGTATAATAGAACCCGCTGATTTTGATAACCCGTTAACAGGTAAAGTTTCGAATATTCAGTCCCAGTTCTTTGATGTTGATTATAAAGATGAAGGAGTCGATAAGTCAGCTCGTTTCCTATATGCCAATGACTTTATAGCAAAGGATACTGCAGACATGGCTTTTACTTTAACTGATTATGAAATGATAGAAGAAGTTGAAGTAGAATGGGAAGCAGGGATTGCTGAAGGAGAGTATTTTGCAAAGGTGTTGTCTGTAATCAAATTTGAAGAGGATAAGGATACAGTAATTGTTGGGCCTACAGCTTCAGTTAAAGCTCTCCTGATTTCGGGTGTTATTGATGCAACATTATCAGGTGGTACACCAAAGGCAGTAGAGCTATTTGCAACAGAAGATATTCCGGATCTAGGGGTATTTGCAATAGGCTCAGCCAACAATGGTGGAGGTTCTGATGGTGTAGAGTATACTCTCAGCGGTTCGGTTGCTAAAGGAGATTATATTTACATAGCAACTGAAAGCACAAATTTTGATACCTGGTTTGGTTTCGAAGCAGACTTTGTTGATGATTTCTCTGTAGCTGTAAATGGAGATGATGCAGTGGAAATTTTCTATGATACCACAAAGGCATTTTCCGGTGCTGAGATTGTTGTAGATACTTTTGGTCAGTTAGATGTTAATGGAGATGGAACAGCATGGGAGTATACAGATGGATGGGCTTACCGAACGGATTTTTCAGGGCCGGACAGTACTTCATTCAATATAGATAACTGGTTTTTCTCAGGGCCTTCGGCATTGGATGGAGCTTCTTCAAATGCGGATGCTGATACACCTTTTCCAGTTGGAACCTTTAATTTTGAGGTAGGAACAAACAATGAGTTCTCAGAAGAATCCCCAGCACAAATCAGTCTCTCGCAAAATTATCCAAACCCATTTAACCCTAGCACAAATATTGAATATCAAATTGCGAATTCAGGGTTAGTTACGCTAAAAGTATATGACCTGGTTGGAAGGGAGGTAGCGTCGTTGGTAAATGAATATCAAGCTTCAGGTTTATATACGGTTACCTTTGATGCGGGTAATCTATCCTCGGGTATATATGTGTACAGGTTGAGCACTAATGATTATTCGTTAACTCAAAAGATGTCGTTAATTAAATAGTCAATAATTCAATACCTATCGATTTAGCTATTATTTTAATATACTCAGACTCTAAAGTTAGCAATATAGAAAATAGAGGGTAGAATGAAAGTACTACAACCAATCGAGGTTGGAAAAGTATCTTCTTTAAAGAATTCAAATTGGAAGATCGAACTTTCGGATACAAGCTTTGCATCCGAGTTCAATTTCGCAGAGTATATAAGCGATAAGTATGTAACTACTAATATCGAATCACCACTTGGCGAATCCAGGGTTGTGTACAATACAGTTTCTGACTCTACGGAAGAAGGCACAATAATTGATCTTAATTTTGAAGACATTGATCAAACCAGGGTTGGAGTTCTTAGCTTTAGAAGTGAATCAGTTTTTTTTGGAACCTGGAAGATTGAATTAAGAGACAATAGAAATGGAAATTGGATTCAGATCAGTGAAAATACAGATATACTGATAGAGCCTGTGATTGAATTCAATAAGCTCATGGGGTATGGTTTTATGAAAGAATCAGAAAGCAAAAAATCCCCGTTAGAATTGCGCCTTACTCATTTATAAAATCCCTGTTTTCTATCTTAAATTTGATTTAAGAAGGTAGATAAATTCCTTTCTTTAGGTAATGTGAGTTTCTTTCTAAGCCTGTACCTGCTTTGATCCACGCTCTTGGGAGAAATGTTCATAATGCCTGAAATCTCTTTTGAGGATAGGTCCAGGCGAAGTAAAGCAGCCAGCCTGCGCTCTTGTGTAGTTAATTTTGGAAACTTGTTCTCAAGGTTTTTAAAAAATCCTTCGCATGCCTGTTCAACCTGGATATCAAATTCTTCCCGGTCTTTATTAATCATGAGGTTTTGATAGATTTTTGAACCCAGTTTATTGATATGCTGAATAGCTTCAGAATTCTTGATTTCCGTTCTCAGTTCAACCATCTCTGATTTAACCTCCTGCAAAAAGTCATTTTTCTCTACAATATGTAAAGCATAGTTAGTTAATTCTTTTTGGAGGTTTTCTTCTCTAAGCCTGGAGTTGTCCAGCTCTTCTTCAGCAAGCTTCTTCTTAGATTCAGCAATGATCTTATCTTTTTCAAGTAAAAGCACTTCTTTACGTTTCCGGGATGCAAACCAAAAAACTCCTACAATCATACTTAACAGCACAAAGCCTAAAGCACTGGAAATAGCAATTATTCTGACTTGTTTTAGCTCGTTTTCTACTTCCAGGGCGCTGATTTCCTGTTCCTTTTTCTCAGTCTCATATCGCGCTCTCATTTCAGCAAGGCGTTCATTAGCATTTTCATTTAAAAGAGAATCATTTAACTCTTTTTGCTCTTTATAATGAAAATAGGCTTTCTCAAAATTTCCGGTTTTCTCATATGCATTTGCCAGGTTAGCGTGTGCATCTTTTTGCTCATAAATAATACCCAGTTGATCTGCTAGTTCGAGGCTTTGTTGTGCATAATTAATAGCCGCATTATAGTTTTCCAGCCTTTTTGAAACAGTACTCAAAACCTTTAGTGGGTATGTCATCATCACTTGTGCATTATACTTCTCTGCTATCATTAAGGCGTCCTCACTGTAGCTAATGGCTTGATCCAGGGAATCCATTTGCTCATATAGCATGCCCATATTCAAATAGGTTTTTGCAGCAGCGAATTCATCACCCTGGCTCTCAGTAATAGAGAGCGCCTTGTTATAGAACAATAATGCAGAATCAAGTTTTTGGGTCTCATAATAAACATTGGCAAAATTATCATATACCCGCGCGATGCTCGAAGAGTCCTGAATTTCAAGGAATAAGACCAATGCATCGGTATAGAAACTGAGGGACTCATCGTGTTGGTACTGGATGAAGTAGATATTCCCGAGTGATCTTAAAATTTCTGCTCGTAATTGTTTTTCGTCCGGAAGTTTAGATACATGATCGTTCGCGGTACTTATGGCCGCTAGTGCTGGTGAATATTGTCCTGACCTTATATATGCTGCCCCAAGGTTTCGATATGAATTGGTAAGAAGGTATAAATCATCTGTTTTCTCCGCAGTATCCTTAGCCAGCAAAGCATAATGAATTGCAGAATCTGGAAAGGTCTGTTGAACACTTAATGTGAGTTTTATAAATAGTTCAACAGTCAGAGAGTCGCTGTTAGATAGCTGGACTTCCTTTTTTAATGAGTCTGCAATTGGATTTTGAGCCTTAGCATCTACAGATGTTAAAAGCGTCAGGAAAACTATACCCCCATATAATAGTTGTCGCATAATAAATGATTTGTGAAAGTGAGACTATCTCATCTTACTAAATTCAACTGATAAATAGATAGAATAAAATCTCTACAGATTATCTACAAGATTTTACTTGAATCGTCTTTTAAAGCCTAAAAAAGGCATCTTTGAGAAATGAGAGTCATTACGAAGTAGCAGAATATGTCTACCAGTGGTGTTTATTTAAGTTTTGGATCAAAATCTTTTATCTACAAAGTATCTACTAACCATTATATCATGGTTGCGGCTAAGTACATTGTTCCAAAGCATAAAATCGTAACCAGTTTGGTAGAGCTATGGAGTTGTTAGTTGCTTCAGTGAAAAGTTTAGCAAAAGATGAAGAATCTATTTGCATGGTAGAGTTTACAGATTTAAGCAGAAGTCAGGGTTTTATGAAAGGTTTGTTAACCGAGGAGTATTTCATGATTGGAATAACTTTGCCAGGCCGGGATAAGCAAGTTTATATAAACTCAATTACCGATTCGAAATCAGAGATCATAATTCCAATCAATTTCGATAAACCCGGCTCTCCTAAAATGGATGCCTGTCGTTTTCAGGGGCTTGAAGGACTTTCAGAAGAATGGAAATTGGTTTTTAGAGATAATCGAATAGGTGTTGAGACAAAGATTAAAGAACATGACCTGGTTTCGATTCCACAAACAACAAAGAATACAAGGAGAGAGTACTTGAGGTTAGTTGGCCAGAAGAATATAGAAGGAACCTCAGGCTCAGCCTTTGAAATAAAGCTAATGAGAAGAACTTAAGAGACAAAGCCCGTTCGGTGTTCACTAATGTCCAATATTATGTGAAAGCCCCTTGAATAGAGAAAGGACGAAAAAACATCGACGGGCTTTTTTTTCCAGGAGCCATTAATTGAGTTCCAATTTCAGTACTATTGGCTCATGCGAATTTCTAAATTGGAAGTGCTCAATTTCAGGAATCACAAAGAGAATGAAATTAGTTGGGCACCCCATTTAAATGTTATTACTGGACCGAATGGCGCGGGAAAAACCAGCCTGATTGATGCTATTCATTATCTCTGTATGTCCCGAAGCTTTGTTTCGACTTCAGATATTTATGTGACTCACCAGGGCGAAAGCTATTTCATGTTAAAAGGTCTGTTTCATGGTGAGATCAGGGCTGAGTTTGAAGTGAGTTGCAGTTATTCAAGAGGGGAAGGGAAAAAGATATTCGTAAATGATGGCCCGCTAGACAGGCTCTCGGATTTAATTGGAATGGTTCCAGTGGTGGTTCTTTCTCCTGATGATAAACGCCTTACGCTGGATGGGCCGGCTGAACGTCGTTCTTTTTTAGATTCTTTCATAAGCCAGATTTCCGCTGGCTATTTACGCGACTTGATAGATTATCGCAGGATTCGAAAACAGAGAAACACCCTACTCCAGGAGTATAAAGGAGCATACCAGATTTTAGAGGATTATTTGGAGCCCTGGAACAAACAGTTGGTTGAAACAGGTTCGCGGATTGTTGCAAAAAGGTTTGAGGTACTGGAGAATTTCAAAGAATACCTACGCAAAGATTATGCAATGATCTCAGGAATGAGCCTGACTACCAGCTTAAAGTACCAAACCTTTTGCGAACCAAGCACCGACCCTAAAGAAATCGAAAGCCAGTATACTGATATACTTGCAGCAACATTGGATAAAGAATTAGAGCGTGAGCAAACGCTGACTGGTCCTCATAAAGATGAAATCTTGTTTTACCTAGATGAGTTTGAGCTTCGGCGGTTTGGATCACAAGGTCAACATCGACTATTTGCCCTGTCGTTAAAATTAGCTCAGCTACATTATTACTCTGACGAACTTGACGATCTTCCTATTTTTATGTTGGATGATGTATTTGGGGATTTGGACATCAAAAAAACAGAAATATTATTACAGGCACTTCAGGAACATAAAGGTCAAACTTTCATAACTTCTGCTAATCCCGTACCGTTTGAGGATTATGTGAATTTTGATGAAGATCGAAATCAGTTTTTTACAGTAGAAAACGGGAATATTTCAATTGGTACACAAAAGCCTAAGTAAACACTACTATGAGGTTTGATAAACCTAAACCATTAAGTTCAGCTCTACAGGATTTTTTAGATCGCTTTCCTCAGAAAAAGAGGCTTAAGCAGGGTATGATTTTAGCAGTTTGGGAAGAAGTAGTAGGGCCAAGAATAGCAGAACATGCTGAGGATGTACATTTCGAAGGGAACAAGCTGGTACTGAAAGTAAAAAACGCTGTTTGGCGGCATGAGATTCATGCGAATCGGTTTAGTATTGCAAAAAGGTTAAACGCTAAGGTAAAAGGACAGGTAGTGGGAGATATTATCGTTCGAGGTTAGTTGTATAAACCAGAAGCGGCTTCTATATTCTAATTATGTTTGAGAATCTACTAGAGAAAATTAAAAACCGATTTCAATGGCTTTCGAAGTTAAGCACCAAGTCTAACTCCGACGATATTGATGAACGTGCATCAAGAAGAGAGCGAGCTGTGGTTTCTATAGTAGCATTTATTATGGCTATGAGCCTTTGGTTTATTGTAAATCTGAACAGCGATTATAATATAAATATCAATGTGCCATTAGAGCTCGGAACTATACCAGATGACATGGCCCTGGTAGAAGGTTTGCCGGAATTTATCCAGGTAGAAGTTAGTGGAGATGGCTGGAAGCTGATTAATCTTTACAATAATCCACCTGATGTATTTGTAGATGTGACTGAAGGTGAAGTAAACCTTTTTGATCAGGTAAGGCAGCGATTTTCTGTGGAGCAAGATGTATCGGTGCTTAAGGTTCAGCCCTTTATTGTAAACATTGGGTTAGAGCCGAAGATCTCAAAGAAAGTACCTATCCGATTAAACACTGACATTTCGTTTATGGAGCGTTATGGAGTAGTAGGTACACCAACCATTTCACCTGACAGTGTTATGATTACCGGGTCTGCGTCTCAGGTTGCTGATTTAGAAGAATGGATTATCCCCGATACGCTGGCCTTAAGCGAAGTGCGTGATGATGTTAACCAGGTGATCGAAATAGGCGCCTCCAACCCTTTACTCGAAACCTCAATTAATGAAATCACTTATTTTGCTGATATATCAGAGTTTACGGAAAGTGAGATCACGGTGTATATCCGGACACAGGATTTACCAAGAGGCAAAGTGATTAACTATAATCCCTCTGCTGTATCCATTCGCTTTGATGTGCCGCTTGAACAGTACACAGAAATACAAAACCTTCGTCCTTATGAGGTATATGTTCCTTACAACGAGATTCTAAGAGATTCCACCGGATTCGTTACCCCTGATATAGAGCTTATAGCTACTGAATACCAAATCAAACTTCGGAGCTTCCAACCGAAGGCTGTTGCTTATTTTAGTATAGTTGATGAGTAGTATTATGCATCACAAATTGGTTAAGAAAACCAGAAAAATTGCCAGAGGATAATAATCAACACTTCGTAAGCTAAAGCAATTAAAGGAACCAATGTGCTAATCTTCTTTCTCTTGAAAAATCTTATGAGAATTATTACCTGGGGAATAAATATAGGCAAGAGTAAAGATGCTAACAAAAGAGTTGAAGTCAATGGTATGCCGCCTACTGCAGAGATATACAGAGCCATGAAATAAATCGGAATGCTTACCAAGAAGCAGACTAAACTTAATACAGATTCCGACGCAGTAATATCTTTAAGTCTACCTGTATAGATTTCTGATGTATCTAAAGCTTCTTGCTCCATGCTAACTATATCGGTTATTAGATCAGGTACTCAATAACTCAAAAGGTGCTATAACCTCTTCCACGTCTTTAGCTGTTTCGAAATAACTCAATACTTCTAGTAATACTTCATCTACTAAAATATCAGGGCAGGAGGCACCCGAAGTTAAGGCTACTTTAAGTGGAGTCTTATCTTTTGGAATCCAGTTCGAAGTTTCCAGGATTTCTTTTTTCCACTGGTCAAAATGCTTGATTAAAGTATCAGACTTTAGCTCTCCTGAATCCCTGACATGGAAAGTAGGGAAGGAGTGCTCCAGGATTTCAACAAGGTGCATGGTATTGGAAGAGTTATAGCCTCCAACCACCAGGGCAATATCAGCATCCGTTTTAGCAAGGGATAATGTTGCCGATTGGTTTTCATTGGTAGCGTAACAAAGTGTATCCGAGGTATCAGCAAAGTGATCCAGGATATCAGATTCTCCATGGATTTTAACTGCGGCGGCTTTCAGGATATCCATCACTTCCTGGGTTTCAGTTGCTAGCATTGTAGTTTGGTTGATTACCCCAAAGCGCCTCAAGTCCTTCAATGGATCAAAGCCAGGAGTAGCTTTGTGCCCAAAAAACTTCTCGAAGTCAGAAACAGGTCGATCTTCCGTCATAATCTCAGCTAAAATAGTTGCCTCTTCCGGGTTTAAAACTACTACAACTTCTGAATGCTCAGCACTTTGAGAAAAGGTAGCTCGTGTCTCTTCATGTTGATGTTTGCCGTGTACTACCAGGCTGTATTCTTTCTTGCCAAGTTGCTTTCCACGTTTCCATACTTTCTCGACAAAAGGGCAGGTAGTATTGAACTCATAAGGATTAATCCCGACTTCTTTGAGCTGATCCTGTATTTCAATAGTAGTACCAAATGCTGGTACAATAACAATATCATCAGAGTTCAAAGAAGAGATAGGAATACGTTCTGTGCCGTCCGTATCAAACAAAAATTTCATTCCTTTAGATAGCAGGTTCTCATTCACGGTTGGATTGTGAATCATCTCGCTTAAGAGGTAAATATTCTTATCAGGATGCTGTTCAACTGCCCGGTATGCTATATCAATTGCATTTTCAACTCCATAACAGAAACCAAAAAAACGGGGGATATAGAAGTGTATTGGTCCAAAATCTAGGATTGTAGGCTCTAAATCCTTCTTCATGGGATCAGTGATCTTGGTCGCTTCTTTCACCTTTCTGATAATCGGTGATTTATAAATGTCTGGTATGTTGAATGCTTTACGAGCCAATTTTTTGGTAAGCGTTTTAGATTAATCTGTGATCAAATATAAGGAGTCTATTCATCATCAACAGGAAGTGTAAGTAAGAATTGACAACAAGTATTTAAGAAGTAAGAATGTGAAATATCTTACTTCTTAAATCCAAAATGTCTGTTTTTCGTTCGCAGTTTACTGCGTTAGGCAGCATCATCAACTTCATCCATACGAACACCAACCAGGCGACTAACTCCGGTTTCCGGCATAGTAACACCGTACATCATCTCTGCTTTACTCATTGTTTTCTTGTTATGCGTAATGATGATGAACTGGGTTTCTTCGCTAAATTCCTTAATCATCTTGGCAAAACGCTCGATATTTGCGTCATCAAGTGGAGCATCAACCTCATCTAATACACAGAAAGGGGAAGGTTTTACAAGGTAGATTGCAAAAAGGAGGGCAATAGCAGTTAAAGTCTTTTCACCACCGGAGAGTTGAGAAATACCGGATGGACGTTTTCCCCTCGGCTGAGCTTTGATTTCAATACGGGCTTCCAACGGATCTTCAACATCTTCTTCGATGAGTAAGTCACAGTAATCGTCTTCAAAAAATAAAGTCTTGAACACTTTTTGGAAGTTGACCCGAATTTCTTCGAAAGTCTCGTTAAAGCGCTCGGTAGCTGTAGTATTAATCTCATTAATAGTTTCCAGGAGCTGCTTTTCAGCTTTATCTAGATCTTCAATCTGGGTTTCATAGAAATCGAGACGCTCTTTTTCTTCTTTATACTCTTCAATAGCAAGAGGATTTACATCACCAATACCATTAAGCTTTTGTCTCAGCCATCCAATACGCTGCTTAACTTCATCCGGAGTTTTATCTTTTGGCATTTCGGCATTTTCAACCTGTTTCATCAGGATGCCATAGGTTTCCCAGATATGATCAGAAAGTCCCTGGATCTGCATCTCCATCTTCTCTTTAGCCATTGCTAAATGATGCACCAGCTCCATATTTACTTCTTTCTGGCGACGCACTTCCCGAAGCGTTTTCTCTGTCTCGTTGATAGAACCACGTTGTTTTGCAGCAGCTTCTTCGGCTTTTTTGAGCGCTTCATCAGCCTCAACCTTTAACTCCTGGTTAACCTTTAGCTCTTCTTCGAGTTGCTCAACGTACGTACCAAACTCAGTGATATTCTTTTTTGACTGTTCGGTAAGTTTAGTCCTGTTTTCGATACGGGATTGTACACTCTGTATCCCGGTCTCGGCACGTTTAACATCACGTTCATGATTATCAACTTTGTTTTTTAAATCCTGGTGACGTAACTGGGTATCATTATACCGACTTTGAGCGATACCACGTTCCTCTTCTAAAGATTCTAGTAATCCTTTTTTCTCATTTTGAGTAGCGTCCAGTTCCAGCATTTTTTTCTGAAGTTCTTTCTGCTTCGGCTGCATAGAATCGAGTTCTTCTTGTGCTGAACCCTCACTTGTTTTGAGGTAATCTTTACGGTTAACTAGCTCCGTAATATTTTTTTGATAGACCTGGACTTTAGAACTGAGGCTGTGCTGTTGTTGTTCAAGTCGGCGTACTTCCTGCTCCTTTTCTTTAAGACCAGAACTTAGTAAACCAATATCCAGTTTTTCATACTTTTCAACGATCTGGGAGAGGTATTCACTTAGTTTATCAATCTCTTTAAGTACCGCAGCTTTTTCTTTTTCAAGTCGCTCAATCTTGTCTTTGAGCCCGACACGAACTCCGGTGTTTTTATTCTTACTACCGCTTTTGAAGAATCGATTTCTATTGATTACTTCACCATCATATGTAACACCAATTGCATTGGTCTTTTTAAGTCCTTTATAGGCGTCTTCCACTGTATCGAATACCAACACGTTACCAAGTAACAACTGTTTAAGAGCCGAGTATTGAGGCTTTGTTTTAACGTAATCAAAGAGGCCGCCATCTTTAACATCATACTTGGCCGAAAGCTTATCTAGAGGAATGAACGTAGCTTTTCCCTTTTTGGCTTCTTTCAATACGTTAGCCGCTCGTTTCCCTTCTTCAAGAGTTGGAACGATTATAAAGTTCAATGCTCCTCCAAGAACCGATTCGAGCGCGATGGCATGCTTTTCGTCGGTGTTGAATACTTCAGCAACCGTCGTCATTTCTTTAAAATCGAAGCGATGATTTTCAAGCAGATATTTTACACTTCCCGGGAAGGCTTCATTCGAATTTGCCAGGTCATTCATTAATCGAATCTCGTTTAGCAACGAAGAGTGATTACTATGAAGCGACCTTAACTCATCCTTAATCTCATTTTGTTTCTCTGCAAACCCTTCTCGTTTTTCACGTGCGGTTTCGAGTTCTTTCTCAAACTCGTCCCGTTCTTCAACTAGTTTCCCGAGCTTGGTATCGATTAGGCCCTGTTCACCGTTCATGTTGTCGATCTCGTCATTAAGATCTACAATTTCTTCATTGATGCGCTCAAGGTCTCCCTCGGTATTTTCCAGCCTGGACTCAATTTTAATTCGTTTGGTTTGAAGCTGGTTTAACTCGTTATTGGTAGCACTGAGCTGAACTTCAATCTCATATAGCTCGTGGCGCTCTCGATTATACTGCTGCTGAATCTGGGAGTATTTCTTTTTCGAATCCTCCAGAGCTTCTTCTGACTTATTTAGGTCTTCATCAAAAGATTCGAGTTTGGATCTGCTGTTAGTAAGTAAATCCATGAGCTCTTTCAAGTCAAGCTCTCCCTGTTCAATATCTTTACTGTATTCGGTGATTACCTTTTTCTCGTTCTCGATCTTTTCCCTGGTAATCCGAATATTGGTATCAGCTTCCCTGATCGCATTATGTAATTGACTTACCTGGCGCTGAGCATCTGCCTGGTGGCGTTCTTTATCAAGTAATTCTGTTCGCGCTTTTTCATCCGAAGTCTCTAATTCTTCTGTCTGCTTTGTGATTTCACGCTTCTCCTTTTCGGCATTAGTGATGCGCTCTTGCAGTGGTTCCAGCTCTTCCTGGATTTTTTTAAAATCATGGAGGGTAAGTGCTTTATCCAGTACCTCAAGTTCGTCTTTATACTTCTTGGCTTTCTCTGCTTTCTCAGCCTGGATTTCTAAAGAACGTGCCTTTTTTCTTAATTCAATTAGTAAATCATCGACACGCTGTAGATCCTTTTTCGTTTCTTCAAGTTTGCGAAGCGTTTTCTTTCGTTGATCTTTATATCGTGTAACACCAGCGGCTTCCTCAAATAAACGACGACGATCATTATTTTTGTCGTTCAGAATCTCTTCTACCATTTTAAGCTCAATCACAGAATAGGCATCAGAGCCCATTCCGGTATCCATGAAGAGTTCCATGATATCTTTTAAACGGCAGGAAGTATTATTTATCAGGTATTCAGAATCTCCTGAACGGAATAGCCTTCTTGTAATGGTTACTTCACTGTATTCAATGGGTAAGATGCCTTTGTCGTTCACGAAAGTAAGCGACACTTCAGCCATACCTAGTGCCTTTTTCTTGGCTGTTCCATTGAAAATAACATTACTCATAGCCGAGGAGCGGAGGAGGGAAGGGCGCTGCTCTCCAAGAACCCAGCGAAGAGCATCTACAATATTTGATTTCCCACAACCATTAGGCCCCACGATTGAGGTAATCCCGCTATCGAAACTCACTTTGGTTTTGTGAGCAAAACTTTTAAATCCCTGTAAATTTAGTTCAGATATATACACGTATTAAATCTCAAATTGCAAGCGTCACAAATTCAGACAGTTGATTATCAGTTGAGTCCTGGGTACTCAATACACCGATGAGTGCAACCTGTTTGATATTTGTGATTGGGGTCCTGATACTTAACCCTAAACCGTCATGATTTCTGATTCTTTGTGAGAGAACATTTCCTCTACCGTCTTGGTGTGCTTGTCGGTAACTGATTGTACTTCACCTTCGGCTTCAAACTTGGAATCTTCAGGTAAAGAATGTGCCTCTACCGCTTTTTTGATTGCATCATTTGCTTCCCGTCTCGAATTTCGGATACTGATCCTGGCTTGTTCTGACTTGTCCTTGGCTACTTTAACCAATTCCCTTCTTCGCTCTTCCGTTAGTATTGGAAGAGGGATACGAATGATTTCGCCATCGTTCATTGGGTTTAATCCTAACCCGGAAGCCATAATAGCTTTTTCAATATCAACCATTACACTTTTATCATAAGGCTGAACCACAAGCATCCTTGCTTCAGGAGCTGAAATATTTCCTAATTGTTGTAGCGGAGTTTGTGCTCCGTAATATTCGACCTGAACAGATGCGATTAGAGCCGGGTTGGCTTTACCAGCACGGATATGAGAAAATTCCTTTTTAAGATAGTCTGCTGCATCATCCATCTTCATGTCAGCTTCGTCAATTATATCCTGTAATTCTTCTGGGATCATAATTCTCTAATTTGGTTAGAAAGGGGCTTGTTTACCCTGATTTTCAATTCCGTGAAGTTAATAAAAGTGAAGATTAATTCTTAATGAAAGAGTTGATTAATAAACGATAAAAAGAGATAGACGTACTAGCTGAAAAAGTTTAGCAAGTATTCTCTATATAGTTCGCCAAAACAATTATAAAATCAAATCATCAGGAAATAAGGGATAATGAAAAAATCCAATATTAGACTATTACTCATACTACTAACCGGTTCCGGGTTCTTGTATAGCTGTACTTCAGCAGAGGATACCACTGGTGACACAGAAACTCCTGATACGAATGGAGCAGTTGATATTACAAATGCGATATTTACTGAGCAAAGTGCCGACTGTGCCAGCTATGCTGAAACGTATTCATCATCAGTTCTGGACATACAGGAAAATATAAATTTTGAAGGTGCGGTTACAATCTCAACAACCGATACTCAATGTAACCTGACTGTGAACAGCATACCGAATCATAATTTTAATGATGAATCAGCAAACTTCGCCACTAATGTAAGTGAGCTGAACAGGTTATTTACCGTTTCACGATCGCCAACTATTAATGCTGAATCAACAGCACTAAATCAGAGATATTATGATGCCATCATGCTAAATGGGATAGTTGTTGATATACTTTCAGCGGGTTGTTATAAGCCAAATGAAAATGGTGCTGACCAGGATGGGAATGTAGCGATTGGATGTACTCTAAATGACGGATGGCTGCTGGATCCTCTGGGAGTGGAAAGTAGGTTCGGAGCGGATTCTCATAATGCCCATACTCAACCGGATGGAACCTATCACTATCATGGTAATCCTGTCGCGATGTTTGATGATAATCCTGGTGCAAGCGGATCACCGGTAATTGGTTTTGCTTCAGACGGTTTCCCCATTTATGGCAGTTATTTTCTTGATCCTGAAACAAATACGGTTCGAAAAGCAATTTCAGGATATGAATTAAAGCCTGGTGATCGTCCGGGACCTGACGATAATGACCCGGGCGGAGCTTATGACGGGACTTACATTGATGATTACGAGTTTAATGCAACAGGTGACCTGGATGCTTGTAACGGGATGATTTTAAACGGGCAATACGGATATTACGTAACAGATACTTATCCCTGGATGTTGGCCTGCCACGTAGGTACTCCTGATGAATCATTCAGTAAAGGGCAGCCCAAAGTTATTATGGATCACTCGCACTAAATTATTTTAGCAAAAAATCACTCCCAAACTACCGTAGTGCCCAGGTCTTCGCCATCACAAACGATTTTCTTGAAAGTACCCGGTTCATTCATGTTGAATACAACGATAGGAGTTGCGTTTTCACGACAGAGTGTAAATGCGGTTAAATCCATTACAGAAAGGCGACGCTTAAGTACTTCATCTCCGGTTATGGTATCAAACTTCTGTGCATCTGCATGCTTTTCCGGATCAGAATCAAAGATTCCGTCTACGCGTGTTCCTTTTAAGATCACATCTGCCTCAACTTCAATAGCGCGTAATGCACCTGCGGTATCTGTTGTGAAGTAGGGGTTTCCGGTTCCGGCTCCAAAAATTACTACACGGCCTTTTTCCAGGTGGCGTACTGCACGTCTTCGAATAAACGGTTCAGCAATCGCTTCCATTCTGATCGCACTGAGAAGTCTTGTCTTAACTTCTTTCTGTTCTAAAGCATCTTGCAGTGCCATGCTATTAATCATCGTTGCAAGCATCCCCATATAATCGCCCTGAACGCGATCCATCCCTTCTGTAGCTCCCTTAACACCCCTGAAGATGTTTCCACCTCCAATAACAATGGAGACTTCAACTCCTTCTCTTTGGACAGCTTTGATCTCCTCAGCATACTGAGTTAAGATAGTGCTATCTATTCCGTGTCCTTGTGCGCCGAGAAGAGCTTCGCCGCTGAGCTTTAAAAGAATGCGTTTGTACTTATTTGCCACTGTTAGTTTTTCTAGAAATTAATAGACAAAAAAAAGGCTGCTTCGAAATCGAAACAGCCAAATGTAAAGAAAAATGAGTTAAGCGTCTTCGCCTAATTGAATTCGGTGAAAAGCTTTAGCTAATGGAGCTCCATTTTGCTCTAAATACTGTTTCACGGAAATTCCGTTATCTTTCACAAACTTTTGATTCAGAAGAACACGCTCTTCGTAGAATCTGCGAAGTTTACCAACAGCAGCTTTTTCTGCGATTTCTGCAGGCTTACCTTCGTTAATTAATTGCTCTTTGGCAATTTCCAGTTCTTTTTCTACTAAAGAAGCATCTACTTCATCCTGAGTTACAGCGATTGGCTTCATTGCAGCGATTTGCATCGCAACATCTTTTCCAACTTCTTCATTTGAAAGGTCGCCATCAAACTCAACGAGTACACCAAGCTGGTTTCCTGGGTGAATGTAAGAAACTAAAGACCCTTCTGTGTTTACAAGTACAACTTTACTAATCTGGATTTTTTCACCAATAGTACCAGTCATGTTTTGTAAATGATCAGCAACGCTTGTTCCGTCAATGTCAGCAGCTAATAGAGCTTCAAGGCTTCCGATATTGTTATCGTAAGCAGCATTAAGGAAGGAGTTTGCTTTAGCCTGGAAATCTTCGTTTCTGGCAACAAAATCAGTTTCACTGTTAATTTCGATTACAGCAGCTTTTTTAGCGTCATCACTTATTCTTGAAAGTACAAGACCTTCCTTAGCATCACGGTCAGCTCTTTTATCAGCTAATTTTTGACCTTTTTTTCTAAGTAATTCAACGGCCTTATCAAAGTCGCCGTTTGCTTCAGCCAGTGCTTTCTTGCAGTCCATCATGCCTGCACCAGTCATGTCGCGAAGTTTTTTAACGTCAGCAGCAGAAATGCTCATTGTTATAATCGGTTTTAATGGTGTATAAATTATTTTTCTTCTTCAGTTGTTTCCTCTTCAGTAGCATCATCTTGTGCTTCTAAAGTAGGTTCAACAGTCTTCTTTTTTCTTGAGCGTAGTTTAGTTTTTACTTCTGGCTCATCATCTGCACGCTCTTTTGCTTCAACAGCTGCTTGCTCTTGCAGTTCTTCTTCTTTGTAAGCTTCACGCTCAGCAGAACCTTCAATAATTGCATCAGCAATCTGAGTACTGATTAGTTGAATAGTTCTGGCAGAGTCATCATTACAAGGAATGATAAAGTCAGGAACATCAGGATCACTGTTTGTATCAACCATTGCAATAACAGGAATGTGAAGCTTGATTGCTTCGTTCACTGCCAAATGCTCTTTAATGATATCAACAACAAAGATTGCACCAGGAAGTCGGCTCATGTTAGCGATACCACCAAGAGTATCTTCTAACTTTTGTTGCTCACGGCTTAACATTAACCCTTCTTTTTTGGTTAACTCAGCCATAGTGCCATCGGTTTTCATACGCTCGATCTCTTCCATACGAGAGATACTTTTACGAACAGTAGAAAAGTTGGTGAGCATACCACCTAACCATCGGTGAGTAACAAAAGGCATTCCTGAACGAACAGCTTCCGTTTTGATGATTTCAGAGGATTGCTTTTTTGTACCTACAAAGAGAATAGTTTTTCCAGCACGAGAAAGTTTTTGAATCTCATCAAGTGCTTCCTGCAGGTATTTCTGGGTTTTTTTAAGATCCACGATGTGAATCCCGTTTCGTTGCATAAAGATGAAGTCTTTCATCTTAGGATTCCAACGGCGGGTCAGGTGACCGAAATGTGCGCCTGATTTTAACAGGTCTTCAATAGATGCGGCTTTAGGCATGTCAGTATGTATGTTTAGGTTATTCCTCTATGTGGGTCAATCTCAAAAACCAATCCCGATCAATATCGGGACACCAGGCTTTGAGTCGCCACATATGTGTGTTTAAAAAATCTGCGAAAAAGGTATTAACGCTTAGAGAACTGGAACTTCTTACGCGCCTTAGGCTGTCCAGGCTTTTTACGTTCTACCATTCTTGAATCACGAGTAAGAAGGCCATGACCTTTAAGTATGCTATGAACTTCTTCATTCTCTCCATCAAGCGCGCGAGCCAAAGCGTGCGATACAGCACCAGCCTGACCAGCTTTACCACCACCACGAACAGTGATCTTGATATCATACTTTCCATCAAGTTCAGTTACGTGCAACGGAAGTAATGCGATGTTACGAAGAGCCTTTACTGGAAGGTATTCTTCAATAGGAGTTTTGTTGATAAGAATTTCACCTTTACCTGGTTTGATGTACAAACGGGCAGTTGAGGTCTTTCTTCTTCCTAGGTAATTAGCTTGTGCCATTATTCAGTCGATTAAAGCTCGAAAATTTCTGGTTGTTGAGCCGCTTGGTCATGTACAGGACCTGCATACACACGTAGATTAGTCAAAAGCTTTCGACCTAATCTGTTTTTTGGAAGCATTCCCTTAACGGCTTTTGTTACTAAAGAGGTAGGATCTTTTGCCAGCATATCTTCAGCGCTGGTAAAGCTCTCACCACCTGGGTAAAAACTGTGACGGAAATACATTTTATCCGTCATTTTTTTACCTGTTAATTTTACTTTCTCAGAATTGATCACGATAACATTATCGCCAGTATCCATGTGAGGAGTAAAGGTAGGCTTTGTTTTGCCTCTTAATATTGATGCTACTACAGTACTCAAACGTCCTAAAGAAACGTCTTCGGCGTCAATCAAAACCCACTTCTTCTCGATATCGGAAGGTTTTGCAGAGTATGTTTTAAAACTTAAAGTATTCACGATCTAACTCGTTTAATTTGCTTTTTTGGAAAGACAACAAAGTTACGGGAAAATAATATGGATATCAATAACCGATTCTAAAAAAGAATACACTTGAGATTTAAAAATCTGAAGACTCATTTCGGTTCTATTGAGTGTATAGTGATGGTTTTACTTTAAGTTTTAAATCTGATAATTCAGTAACCCAATAAAAGTACGCGATCAAAGAAACATAAAGGGAAAAAGATTTGTATTTTCAGGAGAATCTAAAGGGAATAAATAAACTGTACGTTAATGAGTGATATTTCGAAAAAAACCAGAATTGAATTTGAAACAGGATCAGGAACGGCGCATTTATATAGTTTATCGAAGCTGGCTGAGCTCGGTTATACTAATGTTGAAAAGCTGCCATTCTCAATTAAGATATTATTAGAGGCTGTATTAAGAGAGTTTGATGATTATGTAGTAACAGAGCAAGACATTGAAGTGCTTGCTAATTATAATGCCAAAAGTCCTGAAGGTGAAATTCCTTTCAAACCTTCCAGGGTAGTACTCCAGGATTTTACAGGTGTACCGGCAGTAGTTGACTTGGCTGCACTGCGATCTGCAATGAAAAGAATGGGCGGTAACCCAACCGCGATAAATCCCCAGGTACCCGTTGATTTGGTAATTGATCATTCTGTACAGGTTGATATGTTTGGCAGCGATGCTGCGCTAATGTTCAACGTTGAAAAAGAAATGGAGCGTAACAATGAGCGCTACGAGTTTTTGAAATGGGGTAAAGAAGCTTTTGATAATTTTCGTGTAGTACCTCCGGGTCGTGGAATTGTTCACCAGGTAAATCTTGAATACCTGGGACGTGGAGTATTTACCAGAGAAGAAGCGGATGGAACAAAGACAGCCTATCCGGATACTTTGGTAGGTACCGATTCACATACCACTATGATAAACGGCCTTGGGATTCTGGGTTGGGGTGTTGGTGGAATTGAAGCGGAAGCAGCAATGCTGGGCCAACCTATTTATATGCTAGTTCCTGAAGTAGTAGGAATGAAATTGACAGGTAAGCTTAAAGAGGGTGTTACTGCTACCGATTTAACACTTACAGTTACGGAAATGCTTCGTAAGCATGGTGTGGTTGGAAAGTTTGTTGAGTTTTACGGGAACGGATTGAGCAATATGAGCTTACCGGATCGTGCAACGATTGCAAACATGGCACCTGAATATGGTGCTACAATGGGCTTCTTCCCTATAGATAGTGAAGCACTTAGGTATATGACAAGAACGGGAAGATCGCAAGATCTTGTAGAGTTAGTTGAAGCCTACACCAAAGCTCAGGGCTTATACAGAACTGATGATACTCCGGATCCGGTATTTACTTCAACGCTGGAACTTGATCTTGGTACGGTTGAGACTTCACTTGCAGGGCCTAAGCGTCCTCAGGATCGTATTACGCTTAAGAATATGAAGACGACATTCGCAAACTCATTAACAAGTAATGATGCAACGATGGGCTTTAACCTTGCTCAAGAAAAGCTTGCAAATAAAGGCCTGTACAAAAATGGACAGGAACTTGAAATGAAGCATGGTGATGTGGTTATTGCTGCCATTACAAGTTGTACTAATACATCAAACCCAAGTGTGATGCTGGGTGCAGGTATTGTGGCTAAAAATGCAGTTGAGAAAGGCCTTAAAGTACCAGCATATGTAAAGACTTCATTAGCGCCAGGCTCAAGAGTGGTAACTGAATATCTTAATGAAGCCGATCTAACTCAATATTTGGATAAGCTTGGGTTCAATCTTGTTGGCTACGGATGTACTACATGTATTGGTAACTCTGGTCCGCTTCCTGTTCCAGTTGAAACAGCTATACGCGAAGGTGACTTGATTGCTGCCGGAGTGTTATCAGGAAACAGAAACTTTGAAGGCCGTATTCATCCATGGGTAAAAGCCAATTACCTGGCGTCACCTCCATTGGTAGTTGCATACGCATTAGCCGGAACGGTTGATATTGATCTTAGCAATGAACCTTTAGGAAAAGGATCTGATGGCAACGATGTGTACTTAAGAGACATTTGGCCTACAACAGAAGAAATAGCCGCTGAATTAGACAATGCTATCCGTCCAGATCTATTTGAAGAGATGTATAGTGATATTTTTGACTCTCCATCTTGGGAAGCAATTCCTGTTTCAGGTGGTGAGCTATTTGGATGGAAAGAGGAGTCAACTTATATCCAGGAGCCTCCGTTTTTCTTTGATATGAAGGAGGAGCCAGAGCCAATTAAATCAATTGTTGGTGCAAGAACGTTGGTAAAAGTTGGGAATTCCATAACTACTGATCATATTTCTCCGGCTGGTAATATCAAAGAAGATGCGCCCGCTGGTGAGTTTTTGAAATCAAAAGGAGTAGATCGTGCTGATTTTAACTCCTATGGTTCCCGAAGAGGAAATGACCGTATCATGACTCGAGGTACATTCGCTAATGTGCGTTTCAAAAATCAGTTAGCCCCAGGTACTGAAGGTGGCTTTACCAAATATCATCCAACAGGTGAGATTACTACTATCTATGATGCTTCGTTGAAGTATAAAGAAACCGGAACACCACTTATCGGAATCGCTGGTAAAGAATATGGCACAGGTTCATCAAGAGACTGGGCCGCTAAAGGAACAATCCTTTTAGGTATTAAAGCGGTTATTGCAGAATCATATGAGAGAATCCACAGATCTAACCTGGTTGGAATGGGTGTACTTCCATTGCAGTTCAAAGAAGGTGACACTCCTGATACAGTAGGACTAGACGGATCCGTAGAATTCACGATTCATTTGGATGACAGTTTGAAAGCCAGACAAGATGTTGAGGTAACAGCTAAAACAGCTTCCGGCGAAGAAATAAACTTTAGTGTGAAATGTAGAATTGATACACCAGTTGAAGTAGACTACTACAGAAATGGTGGAATTTTGCATACCGTGCTACTCGATTATCTTAAAAAAAGCTCTAACTAGAAAAGAGTCAATAGTTTAAGTCCCTAACCTTTTAGGTTAGGGATTTTTTTGTTTTTGGCATAGGGAAAAGTGATCTTTTATAGTTTAATTTCTTGCCCAAACGGGATACTTAATGGCCGAAAATTTTAAGCATATGCAGCTTCTATTGCACGCGATAGAAGGGATCAATCGTACAATGGAGCTAAAGTCGTTGCTTCTGAAGTGTATGAACTCTTCGGCTCAGGTGATGGAAGCAGAGGCGAGTTCTTTAATGCTTCTGGATGAATTATCCGGTGAACTTCATGTTAGCATTCCAACAGGGCCGATTAAGGACAAGATAAAAGGAATGAGCATCCCAAAAGACAAAGGGATTGCGGGTTGGGTTCTAAAAAATAGAAAGCCATTTATTTCCAATTCTTTAAAAGACAGTGATATTTTCTGGGGGGAATTAAGCGCAGATTTTCAAACACGAAATATTTTATGCGTACCACTAATCAATTCCAAGAACGAAGCAATTGGTGTTATACAAGTACTCAACAAATTAGAAGATAAAGATTTTGAGAAAGATGAAATCCCTGTGTTTGAATCGTTAGCTGGTCATATTGCATTATCTATTGAGAAAGTAAAAGAGGTTGATGAGCTAAAGAAGACCATAAAAGAAAAGGAAGAACACTTCAAAGATATTCATCAGGATTTACGAAGTAACCTGGCTGCAATAAATGCCTTGATTCAACTTGAAGTTCCTTCAATTGAAGATACTGAAGCTCAATTTACACTAAGGGCAACTGGATCTCGTATCGAAGCTATTTCAAATGCCCATCATGTTCTGTACAACCAGGACGAATTTGAGGTACTGGACTTAGGTCGGTATTTAGGCCGACTAACTTCTATCGTCTCTGAGATATTTGAAGATCCGGATAAGGAAATAAGCTTGTCGTTGGATATTGACAAGATTGCTTTGAAAGCCAATGTAGCCTTAACTGTAGGGCTAATCGTTATAGAGGTACTTGTATATCTTTATAGAGATGCTTTCGAATTAGAGAAGTTTGGGAAAATCAGTCTAGCGGTAAAAAAAGATGGTAGTAACTGTATCTTGATAAGCTTATCGGATGATGGTTCAGGTCTTAATGAGAGTCTCGATGGAGGATCAGAAGATTCGCTTGGAGCAATTATCATTAAAACCCTTGCCAGTAAATTGAAAGCAACACTTACTCAACGTGAAAACGAAGAGGGTGGAACCACCTTTAGTATCTTGTTCTATAACTGAGACAAGTAATTTTTAAGTCTTAGCCTTTAGCAGCTTCTGCGGCTTCAGCTTCAACCCAGAACTTGATGAAATCTTCTCCATCTTCAGAAGTGATTTTATCTGTGGCTACTTCCTCCATCAAAGGATTATAGATCTTAATTAGCGGAAGGGTAGTTACATTATAGTTATCCAATAACTCCTTCTGGAATTTTATTTCCTGCATACTTGGATTTGAGTCGTCAGGTTTTTCCAGGACGATCTTTTTAACTGCAACATCCTTTCTAAACTCTAAAATGGAATCAATATCATCTTCAATTTCATCGCACTTTACACAGTTTTTAGCAGTGAGAAATATAATGGTATGAGAGCCCTCAACAGGTAGTTCTTCAATAGTTTTCCGACGCCGTTCTAATTGTTTCTCAGTGAGCTTTTGAACGGGAGATGTGATTTGAGCTGCAGGCTCAGGAAGAGTTTGTAACCCAAGCACATCATATACCAGTTGCTTTTGTTGCCAGCCAAAGTAGCCAGCCATAGAAATCGTAATTATAGAAATAAAGATTAGTTTTTTCACCCCGATAAATATTTATTAGTACCCGCCTCAACCTAAAAAATTATCGCGTGCTTAACTTTAGAACTTTTTAATAAAAGAACCCTAAAACTAGTTACCCAGCTCTCGAACAAACTCAGGGGTAGCCGGATCGCCTTTGAAAAAGTCTCCTTTCATTCCTCTTGAAATAGCGATTCGTTCTAATATTGAAATTCCCCAATCTCCAAACTTTGTAATCCCGGCCCGGTAAGCTTCATCTTCCAAAGCTTTTTCCTGAGTTACAAAAGTGTAGCCATGCTTTTTATACACTGCAGCCAACTCATCAAAATATTCTGAATTCAGAAGATTTGCATGAATAAGTAAAGTCTGTGAAATGTTTCTTGCAAAAAGATCATTCGATACCCTTTCAAAGTATAGAATTTTCTTTTCCATATAGTCGACGTATGCTTCCCCAATCTTTCTCATGAGCTCGGCATTTTGTTTATCATGAGCTACTGAGTACGCTTTTGCAAATATATAATCTTCGTTATCTATGGTAACCGGCGCTTCCACATATCCGTGATTTGTCAAGAAATGGGTTAAGGAATCAGAATGAGCTTTAGATAGCCCGCTTCTTAGGTAAGGGTGACGGAAAAAGCGTACTTCCATATCATACTTTTTGGCCAGTTCCTTTGTAATTATTTCTCCTTTCAGCACATCTGTTGTGAAGTCCTCGAAGCTAGATCTATGATAATTCATATGGGAATAGGTGTGATTCCCGAGTTCATAGCCATTTGATAACCAGTATTCAATTAGAGCGAGTTGGTTTTGGTCTGGCTTTCCATTTCTGTATAGCTTTCTTTCGTTTACATAGCCAATCGCAGGAATATCAAATTCATCAAACGTCTTGATAAGATTTTGAGTGATTTGAAGAGACAGGGTGTCATACTTTGTGCCGTATCTTACAACTGGTAGATCATCTACGGTAACAACTACTTCTTTGATTTGAGCAAAGCCTAATGAATAGAGTAGGGATAACAAAATCAGGAGTAATAGTTTCATGATCAATGCTTTTATATCCACCAACTTTCTAGCCCACGCATGGTGAAAAGTTCGGCGAGTTTTTTATTTGTTGAAGATTTTAGAATCGTTTTAAGAAATAACTTTTTCAAAGGCTGAAAATTGGATTTTCTCCCCAGTCTCATATTGATTTCAGCACGGCGTGCTACTTTTCTTGCTATACTTCTTTGTTTTGATGAGTAGGCAAACAAATCCGAAATAGGCTGATGCCTGGATAAGCCTCTGCAATAGGATAATATACTGGCCAACTCCCACGCATCTAACCACCCGAGGTTCATGCCTTGCCCTCCAATGGGGCTCACTACATGAGCAGAGTCGCCTGCCAGTAAAACTCTCTCCCTTACAAAAGTTTCAGCCAGATAATGTTGAACACCAAATCCACTTGTCATCGTATTTGAAACCAGTGGGATAGTATGATTCGTCCGTTTATGAACTAAATCTGCCAGCAATTGAGGCGTGGGATCAGAAATAAATTTATCTGTTTTCACAACCCATCTTCTTTTTTTCCCAGGAAGCGGGAAACATTCAACTAAACCTTCTTTTGTAAGATATACTACAGCGTCGTTATCATATCCAGTGGAATCATCAAAATCTCCCATGATATAGGTATCCGGGTATTTTTTACCTTTGAAGCGAATACCCGATGACTCACGAACGATGCTGTTTTTTCCATCACATCCAATCAGGTAGGCTCCAAATATTTCATGCTTTACATCATCTTTTACAAAGGAAACTGAAACCTCATCCTGGTTATGGCTGATATCGATAACCTGAGCTTCCTGGATAAGACCTTGAGGTGCTAGTTCTAGAAAATGATCTCTAAGGATTCGCTCTGTTTCAAATTGAGGGTTGATAAGAATATGATTGTATGGAAGCGGGCAATCTTTAAATGAAATTTCTCCTAGTTCATTAATCCCATCACTGGCTATTCCTTTTTGAACTTTTATTCCGGCTGATAAAAACCTTTCTACGATTCCAAGTTTTTCAAACAGCTCCAGACAAACCGGATGTATTCCTAATGAACGAGACCCTTGAACCAACCCGGTTCTTTGTTCGAGTATCGTACAAGCAATCCCATGATGATATAGGCATATTCCCATGAATAGACCAACAGGGCCTCCTCCAACTATTATGATATCTTCAGTATTATTCATGGATAAGGAGAAGTCTGAACGGAAATAATCTTTGAACTTTCCATTCCGATGATACGACTTTCAAAAGCTCTTTTTTGGTATAGCTTCGTTTTATAGAAGTTAACCCGTCTTCTGTTATGAAAGAGTCCCGGAATAATGGCCTGGAAAATATATTGAAGAGCAGGTATCCAAGATCACTTCTTTCAATATCATTAAAAACTACCAACCTTTTAGCAAGGGATTTGGCATCTTTCAGAGTAGCTTCAAAAGCAACCTCATCAAGGTGGTGAATGACATGATTTGATATAACAAAATCGAATAGTTTAGATTCACGTACTAAATCAGATGAATTACAGTGTCTGTATTCTATATTGGGGTTTTCTGGTAGTTCTTGTACAAAATCAACGGATCGACTGTCCATTTCGATAGCAGTAATTTTCAGTTTAACACCATCTTTTTTAGCCCAGCCCGAAAGTGCTACAGGTATATCTCCTCCGCCAAAACCAATATCCAAAAGGGTATAGACTTGTTGAGCATCGTGCATAAGAGGTCTTAGGATTGTCTTGTAGACAATTTTCCATTGAGATAATAAAGCATTAATTGTTGAAAATTGCCGATAAGTGTTCTTTAGCTTTTTTGGATCACAATCCGCTTTATCCATCAGCTCAACTAAATCAACCTGTCGGGTTTTCAAGAATAAAGGCATTACTTAGTTGTCTTGATTGTTGATATAGGTAAGCAATCCGGTTTCTATGGTCAACCCCGGCCCAAAAGCAATAGGTAAAACTTTTGAATTAGTCGGGATGTTTGAGTTTCGTATTTCATCTAACACAAATAGGATGGTCGCGCTACTCATATTCCCATATTGAGCAAGAACAGTCCGTGAAGAGGTCACCTGTTCTTTTTTTAACTCAAGCCCTTGTTCTACTTTATCTACAATCGCACGACCTCCGGGATGAACAGCCCAAATATCGATATCATCTTTAGAAATGGATAATTCATCAAAGGTAGGCGCCAATACTTTGCCTAAGTTGGCAGCAATTATTTCAGGGACATAGCTTGACAGTATCATATTAAATCCAGCGTCACCAATAGTCCAGGCCATATCACTTTCGCCTTCATAAGCTAGTGAGGAAGAGAAAAGATCCAACCGATATCCTTTTCGTATTGGTTCCTTCGCGGATACGATTACTCCTGCTGCACCATCAGCAAATACCGAAGACGCTATCAGGTTGTCAATATCATTTTTATTTTGAAAATGAAGTGTACAAAGCTCTGTGCTTACAATTAAAACCACTGCATTCGGGTCAGCTTTGCAAAAGGATTCAGCCATTTTAAGCGCAGGTAATGAAGCGTAGCAACCCATAAAGCCAAGATAGAATCTCTTTGTGGAAGGATTTAGGCCAAGTCCTCTTACGATTTCAAAATCAGGCCCAGGCGCAAAAAAACCAGTACAGGACACCGTAATAATGTGTGTAATATCTTTTTTATCGAACTCAGGATTTTGATCGAGTAATTTCTGAGCTACTTTTAGATATAGTTTTGTGGATTCAGTTTTATAAATCTCATTACGTTCACCGGTGCCGGGAGCGTTATCGTTGCTTAACGATCTTTTGAAAAAGGAATCCTCACGATCTTCTTTGAAATCATCGCTGAATAAATGTCTCTTTTCAATACCAGACTGACTATAAATCCGGTGTATAATGGCCTGGGTTTTACGGCTGTGAGCAAGCCCGGCCTTCATAAATTCTCTAAGTTTTTGCTGTTCCCCAAATGTGTCTGGTACTGCTGTAGCTATATCATGAATATAAACGGACATACACTAGGATACAGGTTTATATACCCAGATAAAACACTTCTTTTGAAAGAAAACTATTTTTGTTTTGTGAGTGAATGGAACCGGAGGTTATGAAGTATCGCGGCAATACTTAACCCGGAAATAAGGCCGACCCATAAGCCTTCAGGGCCATAATCAAGCTTAATACCAAGATAATAACCTACAGGGAAACCGATAAGCCAGTAGGAGATGAAGTTCACAACCATTGGAATTCGAGTATCTTTCAAACCTCTTAAAGCTCCAAATCCACCTACTTGCAAACCATCAGAAATTTGGAATATACCGGCCATGAAGATTAGAGATACAGCCAACCTTTTTACCTCAATATCAGCCGAATAAATACCAACAATGAACTCCGGAATAGTGAAGATCAGAATAGCAGTACAGGTCATTATTAAAGTACATAAACCTGTTCCTAAGAAGCCTCTAAATCGTGCATCAGACATTGAGCCTTGCCCTACAGCCTTTCCAACTCTTTGAGAAATGGCCATCGAAAGTCCAAATGGAATCATAAAGATGGTAGCAGCAATATTAATAGCTACCTGGTGGGCTGCAGAAGCTGTAACACTAAGAGTTCCCATCAAGAGACTCACAGATGCAAAAAGTAAAATCTCCATTGTGGAACTGGCACCACTAGGTATTCCTACTCTCAAAAGTTCTTTAATGTACTTCCACTCGGGGCCTTTAGTCTTAGCGAAGATATTGAAACGCTTATAAGGTTTGAATGAAATAGTAAAAGCAATAATGCTGATCCCTGCGATAATCTGAACAACAGAAGTTGCATATCCAGTGCCGATGGCACCCAATGCAGGGCTGCCAAGCTTTCCATACATAAAGATATAATTCGCAGGGATATTAAGTATCAGTGTTAAAAAAGCGATGTACATGGGAGGCTTTGTAATAGCTAACCCCTCACTGAAATATCTGATACCTGCATAGGTAAATAATGCTACAATTCCCCAGGAAACGGATTTTAAATAACCGGCTGCCAAGGGTATGATTTCAGCATCAACACCTATCATGTGCATAACAATATCCAGGTTTCTTATTGCGAAAAATGAAGGGATACTCAGGAATACAACCAACCACAACATTTGCCGCGCACTTTTTCCTATTTCAAAAAACTTACGGGCACCAAGGTATTGAGAAACAATTGGATTTATAGCTACAAGAGTTGCCATGCCAAATAAAGTAACGGGCAGATAAAGGGCATTTCCAACAGCAACACCAGCTAAATCAGCTGCAGAAAGTTTGCCAGCCATTATGGTATCCGTAACGTTTAGACCCATTCCCAGAAGTTGAGTTCCTACTATGGGCAGGCCAACTTTTAATAGAGTAGAGGACTCCTTTTTAATA
>JAVKDP010000065.1:0-98162 GCA_040222185.1 Balneolaceae bacterium
CTAAAATACGAATGCCTTTCAAATCTACAAGGAGAATAATTCTGAACCGTTTGTTATATAAACCTGCTTCTATTTATCAATAACTACATTGGAGTGGTCGCCTACATCAATTTTACCATTTACGTTAGCAATGGACGTATGAGCTCCAATGGTTGAACCAGAAGTGTTTACATCATTCAGCTTAGCATTCTCCCGGATAATCGTATTTGCTATAGTAGAGTTCTTAATATTGGCCCCAGATTCAATACTCACTTTTGGACCAATAGTACTATTTGCAATAGAAACTCCTTCGGCAATAAAAACAGGAGGTATAATAGTGGAGTTTAGGAATTTTGAAGCATCAAAAGAATGGTTCTCTTTTGCTACAATCTCACCGGTAGTTTCAAGCCACGCCGGTAGGGTTCCGCAATCCAGCCATTCATCTACGGTAGCAATTTTGAAGATTTTACCTTCATTAATCATATTATCCAGGGCTACCGTTAAGAAGTACTCACCGCCAGGCCCTTTAATATCTTCATCCATTACACGATTAACCTGGCGCTTTAACTCTTGCCCATCTTTAAAGTAATACACCCCAATAATGGCAAGGTCAGATATAAACTCTTCGGGCTTTTCTACGAACCCGGTAATTGTATCACCTTCATGAACAGCTACTCCAAACCGTGAAGGATCATCTACCCTTTTTAACCATATTACACTATCTGCGCCATCGAGGTTAAAGTTTTCCTTACTGTCGAATAAAGTATCAGCAAATGCTATTATTACTTCTCCATCTAAATCTTCATTTGCACATGCTACAGCATGTGCCGTGCCAAGGGCAGGAAACTGAACACGAAATGTAGCCTTTGCCTTGTGGCGGGTACTCATTTCTGTAAGCTGATCCTTGATAGCTTGTCCAAAATCAGGACCAAGGATATACACTATTTCATCAATTTTTCGATCCAGAGTTCGAATAAATGTTTCTACTAATCTCTCTATAATCATTGTTCCTGCAACTGGTAATAAAGGTTTTGGAACAGTATGTGAATGTGGCCTTACGCGGGTTCCCCTTCCCGCCATTGGGATAATTAATTTCATATATTCGACTGCTTTTATGGAACTTAAAATCTAAAGTGCGTTGAATATACCTCAGTACTTGATCAAATTCGAGAAGCAGTTAACTTTTTAAAAATAAAAATCTAACTAAAAACAGACTATCCTTTGTACTACCTGATATTAGATCTTTTATCTGTTTTATTTTGCTTAATACTCGCTCGCTACTTTTGGTACAGAACCCTGTTTTTTCTGCATGTATTTCAGCAGGTTGGCTACAAGCAAAATGAGTATTGGCAATGGCTAAAGGAGCATTGGGATCAGAAAGTAATTCCTTCAGATTTAGCTGTATTTAATATTCTGTTATTCATCATAGTTGTACCGCTTGATTATTTTGAGATAGAGCTAACCAACACTGTGATATCGCTGGTGTTATTTCTTTGGGCTTTTGCCTGGTTTGGAACTATAAAAAGGTATAAAGCGGAGAAGGTTAAAAAGCCTCTTGTTTTTACTCCCCGGGTTATCAGGCTTACCATACCAGTTGTTATTATTTGCATCTTTTTTCCGGCTTTTTTTACTACCTGGTCATATGCTGGTTTAATGCCGTTTTTATGGGTTGCTGTTCCAACATATGATGCCGGGTTTCTTTCGTTTGATGTGATTCTCCTTGTTTTTGGGTGGGTATTCGGAGCTATTTTGATCCCCTTCTCCATATTACTCGCAAGTTCAATTACAAAACCAATAGAGGTTAATATCCAAAATGGATATAAAAAACAGGCTCGAAAGAAACTGGTTTCCATGCCTCATCTAAAGGTGATAGCTATTACAGGTAGCTATGGAAAAACCAGCACAAAATTCATGATTCGTGATTTATTGAAAGAGCGTTTTAGTGTTTGTTCTACACCCGGTAGTTTTAATACACCAATGGGTATCTGTAAGGTTATAAATAACGACCTGCAATCACATCACCAGGTATTGATTTTAGAAATGGGGGCACGTTATGAGGGCAATATCCAGGAGTTGTGCGATATTGCAAAACCTGACATAGCTATCCTGACGAATGTAGGAGTAGCACATTTGGAGACATTTGGCTCTCAAGAGGTGATTGCGCGTGAAAAAGGAACCCTGGTTGATAATTTAGGACCTGGAGGGGTCGCGATCCTGAATGCAGACGATAGATTGGTATCTAAAATGGGAGAATCAAGGCCAGAAATAATAAGAGTGTTAGTTGGTCTAGAGCAAGGCGAAATAAGAGCGGGTGATATAACCTACGATACTTCCGGTTCTCATTTCGAAGTTAGTTTTGGTGAAGAGAAAGAAGTGTTTCAAACACGACTGTTAGGAGCACATAATGTCCAGAATATGTTACTGGCAATTGGTTCAGCTCATCACCTTGGTATCAGGCCTAAGACAATGGCTATTGCAGCTAAAAATATTGAACCGGTTGAACATCGGTTGGAGCTAAAGCAGCAGGGAGATATTTATATCATTGATGATGCATTCAATTCAAACCCGGTAGGTGCAAAAAATGCTGTGGAGATTTTAGGTGAGTTTAAAACCGGAAAACGGATTATAATTACCCCCGGAATGATAGAGCTTGGAGAGCTTGAAGATGAGGAAAACAGAAAATTTGGTAACGCAATAGCCAAGGCAGAACTTGATTTAGTGATTCTTGTGGGGGAGCAGCGAGCCAGGCCGATCAAAGAAGGGATCGAAGAAATAGCTTCATCAAATGATCATGTAAAAGTGGTAAATAGTCTTTTTGAGGCCAACGATATCGCCAGGGAGTTTGCTTCAGCTGGTGATGTAATACTCTACGAAAACGACTTGCCTGATGTATACAACGAGTAGTAGAAAGAAGACTAAAATCCGCACCTGAATTACTCGTACCGAACGGCTTCAGCAGGCTGAATTTCGGAAGCACTTTTTGATGGAAACCAACTTGCGGCAAGGCATAGAAATAAACTTCCCAGTAATATCACCGCAATATCGAACAAGCGTACATCTACCGGGTACGCTTCAATGATAAAAGCAGAAGAGAGCTTGATCAGGCCAAACTCCTGCTGAACCCAACAAAGAATAAACCCTAAAGTTCCTCCTATACCACAGCCTATTAATCCAATAAAAAGCCCTTGTTTTCTGAAAATAGACTTAATGGCCGACTTGGTGTATCCCATAGACACTAAAATCCCGATATCTCTTCTTTTTTGAATTACAATCATTGTTAGGGATCCAACAATGTTAAGAACAGCAACCATAACAATAATCATCAAAATCAGGTAAGCACCCCACTTTTCAAGATACATTACATCATAAAGAGGCTTCTGAAGGTCATACCAGGTTGAAATAGAGTAGTCCTCACCCAGCTTAGCAGTTAATAACTCTTTAACACGATCTGCATCATCGGTGTCGTACAGCTTAATTTCAATGCCAGAAATACTGTTTCTGGCATTAAACAAGCGCTGGGCAGCTTCGATATCTACAAACACTTTAGGCCCATCAGCAACTTGCTGTAAAAAATAGCCTCCCCTCACTTCAAATCGATACGCCCGGGGTACTGTTATCTGGGTGAGTGCTTTTTTCATGCCCGTAGCACTTAGTAAAGCGACTTCATCTTCCAGGTTAATGAGTAGTTCAGATCGCAGCTGCTCGTGCAGAATAATGCCCGGCCTTCTATTTCTGACACTCACATCAAAAACCCCGGAAGTCACACTTTCTTCAATATTTACCAACTTGTAGAAGGTATCTGAATGAACTCCTTTTACATCTACAACTTCATTTTTATTGTTCTCAAAAGTTAATAACGCTTTCCCCTGAACATATGAGGAATACACTCTTATTTCCGGAATTGCATTAAGTTCATCAATGATTTCCTGGTTTTGAACAAAGGTTGGAGACGTCGCAGATTCAATTCTCACATCAGGATCGTACGAGAGTAATAAACTCTGTATCACATCAAAAAACCCATTAAAAACAGACAGGACAACAATCAATAGGGCTGTACCAATAGTTACACCCGCAATACTTATATAAGTAAGCGTTGAAATCAGTGAAATATGCTTTTTAGAGAAAAGGTAGCGCCGGGCTATAAAACCAGTATTATCCATTCATCAAAAATAGAGAATACCTGCATTCGAAACCTAGTCAAATAGCGTCGAAAGATTTATGGTAAAATTCTTATCTTTTGCGCCTCTCCAAACGCAAACCTATTTATGGATTCAATATTATCTGCTGAAGTAATAGCTTCATTATCTGATGGTTCTCACGGAGATCCATTTTCGGTATTAGGGTTACATGAGCTAAAATCAGACGGGAAGTCTAAGCTGGTGATCCGCGTATTCAGGCCTGAAGCTAAAGAGGTTTCTGTAAATATAGGTTCTGCTAAACCAGTCAGTTTGAATAGAGTTTCGGGTGAAGGCCTTTTTGAATATGTTTTTCCCAGAAGAAAAACCCGCTTCGAGTATACTCTGACTATAAAACCTCATGATGGAAAAGAATTTACTATTAGTGACCCCTACTCTTTTGGGTCATTACTTCAGGATTTCGATTTACAGCTTTGGGGAGAAGGTAACCATCATCAGGCCTATAACTTTATGGGTGCTCACCCCAAAAAGGTTGGTTCAGTTAAAGGAATTCATTTTGTAGTATCGGCACCAAGTGCGACTCGTGTTAGTGTTATTGGAAGTTTCAATAACTGGGATGGCAGGGTTCATCGCATGCGGAAATTTCATGATCAGGGTTTGTGGGAAGTATTTATCCCACACGTTACAGCAGGTGATGACTACAAATACGAGATTAAAACCCCGGTTCAGGACCCCCCACTGAAAAAAGCGGATCCATTTGCGTTCCATGCTGAGCTGCGACCGGGTACGGCGTCAAAGGTTTACGATCTTGATGGATATAAATGGAGTGATAAAAAATGGGTGAATAGTCGTGTTAACAACCAGGCTCATGATGCTCCGATTTCTATTTATGAGGTACACGCAGGTTCATGGAGAAGAAAAGTTGGAGAAGATCCCGGCTATCTGAGCTATAGAGAACTTGCAGATCAGTTAATCCCATATGTTAAGGAACTGGGATACACTCATATAGAGTTACTTCCGATTGCTGAGCATCCATATGATCCATCCTGGGGATACCAAATCACCGGTTATTATGCTCCAACAAGTCGTTTTGGAACGCCACATGATTTAATGTACTTCGTTGACGAGTGCCACAAAGCTAATATTGGAGTAATTGTGGATTGGGTTCCGGCGCATTTTGCCAAAGATGAGCACGGGCTTCGGCGGTTTGACGGAACGGGTTTATATGAGCATGAGGATGCCCGGCAAGGGGAGCATAAAGATTGGGGAACCTGCATTTTCAACTTTGGAAGAACAGAAGTTCAAAACTTTTTGGTATCAAACGCACTTTATTGGTGTGATAAATTTCACATCGATGGATTGCGCGTAGATGCAGTGGCATCGATGCTGTATCTCGATTATTCCCGAGAGGAAGGCGAATGGATTCCAAATAAGTATGGTGGTAGAGAAAATATTGAAGCAATTGAGTTTTTAAGGAAATTCAATGATGCCGTGCACCACCATTTCCCGGGAGTCATCACTTTTGCAGAAGAATCAACTTCCTGGGGTGGAGTTTCAAGACCAACCGAAACAGGCGGTTTAGGGTTTGACTTTAAATGGAATATGGGGTGGATGAATGACACCCTTTCCTACATCGAAAAAGACCCTATTTATCGAAAATACCATCAGGGAGAGCTGACATTTTCCTTGATTTATGCTTTCAGTGAGAACTTTGCATTGCCATTTTCACATGATGAAGTAGTGCATATGAAACAGGCAATGTTGGCTAAACTACCAGGTGATGACTGGCAAAAATTTGCGAACCTGAGGTTACTTTATACTTACATGTATGCTCATCCAGGAAAAAAACTCTTGTTTATGGGATGTGAGTTTGGGCAATGGGAAGAGTGGAGTGAATCAAAATCGCTTGACTGGCACCTGTTAGATTGGGGTAATCACCAGGGAGTTAAAAAGCTTGTATCTGACTTGAACAGGCTGAATAAGAATGAAAAGTCACTTCATGAAGTCGATTTTGATTGGCGGGGGTTTGAATGGTTGGACATAAATGATGCCAGCAATAGTATTATCTCATTCATTAGAAGGGCTAAAAATCCCGAAGATTTTATCATCGTTGTTCTGAACTTTACTCCAAGTGTGCACCATAATTATACTATTGGAGCTCCAGTTGAAGGTGAATACGAGATAATCATGAATAGTGATTCAGAGTTTTACGGGGGAAGCAATGTTGGTGATTCTCAATTACGGGCAGAACATGGGGAATGGCAAAATCAACCCGCTAAATTAAAAATTACAGTCCCTCCATTGGCTGGAGTTATTTTAAAACCTAAGAAATAAGCATCTATGAGATTTCCACGTTCATGTGGTACACTAGTACATCCTACTTCATTTCCAGGCAAGTATGGAATAGGTGATTTCGGAAACGAAGCCAGGGGGTTTATCGACTTCCTGGAAAATACCGACCAAACAATCTGGCAAGTTTTACCTCTTACTCCTACCGGGTATGGAAATTCTCCATATGCAAGTTATTCTGCTTTAGCAGGTAATGTGTACCTGATCAGTCCTGATATTTTAGTAGAAAAAGGCCTACTAACTAAAGTAGAAGCAAAGAACGCAGAGATCGCCTCAGGTGTAGAAGTACTCTATGATGAAGCGTTTGAAAAAAAAGATGTTCTTTTCAAGTTGGCCAGCAAGAGGTTTTATAGCCAACTCACAAACACAGAAGAAAAGGCGTTCGAGGAGTTTAAGAAGCTTAATAGCCACTGGCTAGCCGATTATGTGCTTTTTATGGCATGTTCCCTGCACTATAATAAACAGCCATGGAATACATGGGATAAAAAGATTGCACAAAGAGAAAAGTCAGCGATAAAGTCTTATACAAAGAAATTTGAAGACGAAATCAGCTTGCAGTACTGGATGCAGTATGAGTTCAATAACCAGTGGATGTCTCTGAAAAAATATGCGAATGATAGAAATGTGAGGGTTATTGGTGACATTCCAATTTTTGTGGATCACAATAGCTCTGATGTTTGGGCTAATCCTGAATACTTTGAAGTAGACGATGAAGGTAACAGGACTCTTGTAGCTGGTGTGCCACCAGATTATTTTAGTGAAACAGGTCAGCTTTGGGGTAATCCTCAATACAACTGGAAAGAGCTAGAGAATGATGGTTTTTCATGGTGGATTGATCGTTTTAAGCACATGTTCAAAACCTGTGATGCGATACGAGTAGATCATTTCAGAGGGTTTGATGCTTATTGGGAAGTAAAGGCCGGAGAAGAAACTGCAATTAATGGAAAATGGGTTCAGGGGCCTGGTGAGAAACTGTTCGACACTATTCTTGAACAATGTGGCGAGTTACCGATTATAGCTGAAGACCTTGGATTTGTTACCGAAGGGGTTGAAAAGCTTAGAGATAAGTATGCTTTTCCTGGAATGAAAATTATCCAGTTTGCCTTTGATGCAGATTCTGAAAACAGTTTTCTGCCACATAACTACCCTCAAAATAGTGTGGCGTATACCGGAACTCATGATAATGATACCACCATAGGCTGGTTTAATAATGCTCCTGAAGGTGAAAAGCATAAGGTCAGGGTTTATACCAGGTCAGACGGTTCTATGGTTAACTGGGAGTTTATTAGGCTTGGTATGCTATCTGTATCGGATCAGGCTATTTTTCCTCTTCAGGATTTCATGAACCTGGGTGGTGAGCATAGAATGAATTTTCCGGGAACTTCGTCAGGAAACTGGCTATGGAGATATACAAATGAGATGTTCTCTTCAATGAATAGAGATCAAATACGCGAGTTAGTTGAGTTAAGTAATCGCAAAAAGAAAGCCTGAAAGCTAAACTTTTAAAAGAAGGGCCTTTTTTCGTATCTTTAAGGCTTCTATCTACAAAAATAATTATATGTCGTTTTCATTAAACAATCTTCCAAACCGATCTGAGAAACCACGAGCCAACGGTATTACTCTAGTATTAGATAAAGGGTACAGCGTTCGGCAGGCGGAGGATTTTTGTGAGGTTAGTTCTGAGTATGTCGATGTTGTTAAACTGGGTTGGGGTACTTCTTATGTAACTCAGCGCCTGGAAGATAAACTCAAAGTATATACCGATGCGGGTATCCCGGTTTACTTTGGAGGAACTCTTTTTGAAGCCTATGTACTTAGGAATCAATTAAGCTCCTACCGCAAGCTGCTTGAAAAATATGATATTAAGCATCTTGAGGTTTCAAATGGTACCATCTGGATATCAGACGAGAAAAAGCAACAGATTATAAAAGAGTTAAGCAAAGACTTTACAGTTTATTCTGAAGTAGGAAGCAAGAATCCTAACGAGATTATTCCTCCTTATAAGTGGGTAAAAGTGATACAGCAGGAACTGGAAGCAGGCGCTGAAAAGGTGATTTGTGAAGCACGAGAAAGTGGGACGGTAGGTGTTTTTAGGCCAAATGGAGAAATTAGATCGGGGCTAATAGAAGAGATTACAGATCAGATATCAGTAGATAAGCTCATTTTTGAAGCTCCTCAGAAAGAGCAGCAAGTTTGGTTTATCAAGAAGTATGGTAGTAATGTTAATCTTGGAAATATACAGCCAGAAGAAGTAATCCCTCTTGAGACACTAAGATTAGGGCTAAGAAGTGATACCCTAATGGATTTTTATTCCCTTGATGAAGGCAATGAGATCGATAAAGTTATAAAAGAGAACTCAATATCAAACGAAGAGTAGATACTACACATTTATGAAAATATTATACGCGGCGGCAGAAATTTCCCCCTTTGCAAGAATGACATACACTGCCGACTTACTTCGGTTTCTACCAGCATCTCTACAAGACAAAGGGTTTGAGATTCGAATTTTATTGCCCAAGTACGGGACTATTAACGATAGAAGAAACAGGCTTCATGAAGTGATTCGCCTCTCAGGTATTGAGGTTGAGGTAGGTGAAAACTACGAAAGCATGAAAATTAAGGTAGCTAGTATTCCTAATGCAAAGCTTCAGGTTTATTTTCTTGATAATGATACCTACTTCAAAAGGAAAGGGTTGTTTAAAAACCCTAAAACAGATGAGTTTTATCCAGACAATGCGGAAAGACTAGCCTTCTACAATAAAGGTGTACTCGAAACTGTTATGAAGCTCGGTTGGGAGCCGGATATAATTCACTGTCATGATTGGCCAGCTGGTTTAATTCCGTTGCTCGTGAAAACCAAGTACAAGGATGAGAAGATTTTTCAAAACACTCAAATTGTTTATAATCTTCACCATCCTGAAAACGAAGGAACTGCTGATACAGCAAAAATCCTTGAGCTACTTGGCTTACCGGAAGATGTTAACATACAAGAGTTAACTGACGGCGGTAAAGTTGATTTGTTGAAACTAGGTTTGCTATATAGCGATCATGTTGTAACTGGAAATTACCTTAAAGATGAGTTTGATGAAGTGTTTAAGGAACTTGGAATTGTACCAAAACAGATTCAGGGATCTCCAGAAGACGTATCAAGTAAATTTGCAGATTACTATCGTAGCCTTGCCGAATAAAAAGAACATCAAGAAATAATTTTAATGCACAGCATACAAAAAGCTGCCCTGATACGGCGGCTTGCTTTTTCTTTAACCATTTTAAGTTTGTTCGTTGCTTGTGAAGACCCAGGGTCTGTTGGCGGCGAGTTTGTAGATCAGACAGAAGTATTAGTTGATACTATGTTGATCAATACTTTAACCTTATCCACTGAAAATCCCTACCTAGGCAGGCAAACGCTATCTCCTATTGGAGAGTTTGATGACCAGGTATTTGGGGCTGTTCAGGCACAATCATACTTCAAACCCGAGATAGATTACTTTTCTGCGACCGATTCCACTATAAACATAGCATCCAGCTTAACTATGAGGCTAAGAGTATCTGAAGATGATGTTTATGGTAACATAGAATCAACAGCAACATACTCGGTTTACAGGGTGAATGAACTCTGGAGAGGTTCTACTTATACTAAGGAAGACACTTTGACCACCGGGGCTGAAGTTGTTGGTTCGTTTTCTGATGCAGATATCGATTCAGCTGGGTTCATTGATTTCGAAATGGGAGGTACCTGGAAGCAGGATTATGTAGACTTCTTCAATGTAAAAGGAGATGACCTTAGGCAAGATTCTTACAGAGATAATGATTTCGGCCTGGCTATTATTCCTGATGTTGGCACCGAAAAAGTGAACTATATCAATTTTGGACTTAGCAGCTTGATGATTATTACCGGTGATACAAGTTCTGTTGATATGGTAGATTGGACTTCGGATATAACAAGATCAGGAGAATTAGATGAGATCGATCGTATTAAAGTTCATAGCACCTACGACAGGTACATGACATTAAACCTGAAAGAAATCATTGAGGCAGCAGCAACAGATAATTTTGTTCGTGTCGAACTAATACTGGTTCAGGATACTTTATCTTTAAGTAATGGTTTAGGGCCAACAGAAGAAAGGTCCATTGCTCCTAGCTTTAGATTAGTTCAAGGACCCCTGGATGGCAGCGATGACAGAGCATATGAATTTAGTTTCTCGGACGATGTAATAAGTGGGTTCTACATTGACGGTGAATACAGGTTTAACATCTCAACTCTTGTTAATGATGATGCATACTCTGACTCACCAATTGAAGAAGTATATATTTTCCCATACTCAAGTAATGGAGTTTTAGAATACAGTTCCATTTTCTCACCCGGAGTCAGCACTCCGCTTGCACCAAAAATCATAATCTACGGGCTAGAGGAATAAGATGAAGACTATAAAAGGGAAATTCAAAAATTTTGCAGTGGCACTTTTAACAGTGCTTTGTATACCTGGCGCATTGCTCGCACAAACTACTACTTCCAGTGAAGCGAGAGGAGGTTCTATTTATTCTTCAATTGGAGTAGGGACTCCGCTAGATATAACAACTTCAGTATTCAAAGCTCAAGGTATCCTGGGACTTACAAATGCAGGAAGAGAAGCAACAAGCCTTTCGAACCCGGCGCTTTGGGGACGAAGCTTTTTTACGCAGGCTTCTACAGGCTTAGAGCTTACAAATCTTACAATAAAAGACAGCTTTTCGCAAAGTAAGAGCACAGATTTACAGACAAATTATTTGCATTTGCTTTTCCCTTTAAGTCCTGGAAGGCTGGGGATGTCTATTGGTCTTTATCCTGTTACAAGTGCTGGTTTTCGGGTCATAAGTGATAATACATTTGTAGCAGAAGGAGATTCTGTTGGGTATAATAATGAGCTTCAAAGTACCGGAGGAATCAACAAATTTGAAATTGGATTTGGTGCAAAACTGAATAAATCAATTTCTATAGGTTATGCTCCTTCTATCGCGTTCTTAAATATTGAAAACTCAGAGAACGTTACCTTCAATTCAACACAGTTTGTACCTCAAACTCAGATCTCACAACTTACCGGAGCAACATTCTCTCAGAGGTTTGGTATCTCGGGTTCTTTTGATAATGTGTTCAGAGAAGAGGACCGGTTGTCTTTTGGAGCTACTCTAAACCTGCCTTTTACTATTACCACAAAAGAAAAGGTAACCGCAGAAAAGCTTGTTAATGGTAATAATGAAACCATTGATATCTCTGACGGTTTAGCAAGAACAGAAGGAGAGGTATCAATACCTCTTGAAATGGCTTTGGGTGTTGGGTTTGCTCCATCCAAGTTTACTAACTTCGCTATTGAGGCCCAGGTTCAGAAGTGGGGAGATTTTAGCAACGAATTAAGGCCTTTAGATGAGTTACAAATGTCTGACAGAACCAAGATTGGATTTGGTGGCCAGTTTCATCCATATAGGAGAACATCATCTGGATCATTTTTTTCAAGTTTTAAATACTCTGGAGGAGTATCTTATGATTCTGGTCATCTGACTATTAGCGATGAGAACATTAGTACTTTATGGCTTAATACTGGTTTGGGGATACTCTCAAAAAATGGGTCAACCATTGATATGAGTTTACAGTTTGGGTTCAGGGGTACTACAAATAATAGTTTATTCCAGGAGAATATTTGGAAACTAGGTCTCTCTGTTAGTCTCACTGAACTTATGTTCATTAGACCAAAGCTTAGATAATTCTAAAGTAATAATTGGATAATCTAGGAAGTTTATATAGTTGAATTAACTAACAAATAAGAAAGCAATGAAAGTAATAGCTACAATAATAGGGATTTTATTCTTAAGCAATGCTTATGTACAGGCTCAGGAATGCTCAACTGAACCACCTAATGGACTAGGTGAATTAGCGGCATATTCGATTTTTCAGGGTAATTATAGTGGTGGAGATTATCCATTTGCACTTACATATGGCCGCTGGATGCTGTGTAAGAAGTCGAAAGAAATGGAAGGAAATCCTCGGTTTAATCTTGCTACTCAGTATAACAAGTTCATCAAAATGTATACTGAGATTGGGTTAACAAAAGAAGATCCAAGTGAAAGAGAGGCATATATTGATACCGCGCTAAGTCTTTTTGACGAAAGTTTTGAGCTTTTTACTGACGAAGAGCTAGATAAGTATGATCTTAGACAGCGTAAGGGAAGGTACTTCCTGGAAAACTATTCTTATATCGAAGATGGATTGGCTAAAGCATATGCAGAGTTCGAAACTATGTTTGAGCTAGACCCACAAAGAACTACTGAACTTGGAAGTGGCTACTACATAAGAGTAACTGTAGACAACATGGCTAAGAAAGGCCGTAAAGAGGAAGTTCTTAAAATGATGGAAACAGCAACTCCTTTTGCAAGTGATGAAATCCTGTCATTTTTTGATGAAACTAAGGTTTCATTATTCGACACTCCGGAAGAGCGTATAGAGTACTATGATAGTATTTTAGCAGATGATCCTAATAACATCGAAGCATTAAACTTTTTGGCTGAAGCTTATGATGATCTGGATATGCAGACTGAGCTAATCGAGACACTTCGTAAAATTCACGAACTTGCTCCTACTTTTGATAGTGCAATGTCTCTGGCGGAAGTTGAGCAGGGAAATGCACAATATGCAGAAGCTGCAGTGTTTTATAAAGAAGCACTGGAAAAGGCAGAGTCTGATCAGGACAAAAAAGAGATCAATATAGACCTTGCCGATGTATATACAAGTTTAAACGAACTGGCTACAGCAAAAAGATATATCTCTGCTGCTATAGCAATTGATGCTAACTATGGATTAGCCTATGTAAAAATGGCTTCAATTTATGGCCAGGCAGTAAGTTCATGTACAGAAGACAGAAAACTGGAAGCTAAAGACAAGGTAGTATACTGGGTTGTTGTAGACTATCTGAATAAAGCGAAAAGAGTAGATTCATCAGTTTCAAACACGGTGAATTCTCAACTATCAACATATGAAGCGGTTACTCCTTCAACCGAGGATAAGTTCTTTACCCTAAGCTATGAAGATGGCCAAAAGGTAACGGTTGATGGCTCTTTAATGAGCTGCTACAGTTGGATTAACGAGACTACAACCGTCAGATAGTTTGCGATAAAGCAAAACATTTGTATCTTTTCCCATCTTCAAAAAATTGGCGCAAGTTTCTCTTGCGCCAAATCTTTTCAGCTCTCCTTTTTTAATTCCACAGAAATACTGACGCAGGCATTCCAATAAGGAGAAACGACATATATTATTAGTTTGAATGGCACAAAACAGAAAAAACTACAATAAGAATAAAAACAGAAACAAGAACCGCAACAGGAACAATAAAAACAGGTCCAGGGGTAAAGGCGGTAATGTATTCATTCCAAAATTTCATTGGAATGGCAACCAGGGAGTGGCGGGTAGATATGCCGGTGTTCTTGAGATCAATGAAAAAGGTTGGGGTTTCATTCGAAAGCTGGATTATGAGTTTAGTTACGACCCAAAAGATCCGTTTTTAAAACCGGAAGAGGTAAAATCATTAGACCTTCGACAAGGTTTAGTACTAGAGGGAGAGTTTGAGGAAGACAATCAGGGCAACAAGCATGTATTTTCTGTAGACTTTATAAACAGGCAGCCTATGGAAGCCTGGGTAAAATGCTCAAGGTTTGAACGCCAAACACCAATTATGCCTATTGAATGGGTTAGGCTAGGTGAAAACCCTGAAGATACCGAGATGCGTGTTATTGACCTGGTAGCGCCAATAGGAAAAGGGCAGCGAGCACTAATCGTAGCACCACCAAGAACAGGGAAAACAGTTTTATTAAAACAGATCGCAAATTCGATTTCAGAAAATCATCCTGATATTCACCTGAGCATACTTTTAGTAGATGAGCGACCTGAAGAAGTAACAGATTTCATTCGTTCGAGTAATGCAGAAGTTTTTGCATCATCCAATGACAAGAAGACACAAAGCCATATCAGGATTACCGAAATGGCGCTGGGTTATGCTAAAAGAAAGGCAGAGATGGGTCAGGATGCAATATTACTGATTGACTCTTTAACGCGTATGGGAAGAGCTTATAATGCGGTACAAACAAATAGTGGACGAACACTATCTGGTGGTTTGGATATCAGAGCCCTTGAAATTCCAAAGAAGATTTTTGGCTCAGCTCGTAAAATCGAAGGTGGTGGATCACTAACCATTATCGCTACCTGTCTGGTTGAAACGAACTCAAGAATGGATGATTTAATATTCGAAGAGTTTAAGGGAACGGGTAATATGGAACTGGTACTTGATCGTGAGCTTGCTAACGACAGGATTTATCCGGCGATCAACATTACAGCATCAGGTACGCGAAATGAGGACAAGTTTATTACCGACTCTTTGGAAGAGCGTAACATGGTACGCCGTTATCTCCTGAAGAAATCTCCTAAAGAGTCGATGTTTGGTCTTCAAAAAGTGCTTAAGAACACCGAAAGCAACCAGGAATTACTGAATCAAATTGCTGCTATCTCTTAAGCAACGGGCATAGACGGGTCAATTTCTTTTGACCATGCTGTGATTCCGCCTTTTAGATTTGATACGTTGGTGAAGCCTTTACCACTTAGAAGATTGCAAGCTTTGCCACTTCTTCCGCCAGACCGGCACATGATGATGAGTTCTGCATCTTTTTGATCTTCAATTTCAGAAAGCCTGGAATCCAGATCACCTAAAGGGATGTGCGTACCATCCAGATTAGAGACAAGGTATTCAAAGTCTTCTCGAACATCGATAAGTACAAAGTTCTCGCTTGCTTCTTTTTTTTCTTTTAGTTCCTGAACAGTGATTTCTTTCATTTTTTAAATCTGTTAATCGTTTGTATATCGGTCTAGTTTAAAAGTCTGCCCAAGATACAACTTTCGGGCATTCTCGTCTTCGGCTAGTTTATCGGCCGTTCCTTCCATTAAAATTTTCCCTTCGAACATAAGGTAAGCGCGATCGGTTATAGCCAATGTCTCATGTACATTATGATCAGTTATAAGTATGCCAATGTTTTGATGACGTAACCTTGAAACTATCTCCTGGATATCTTCAACGGCAATCGGGTCAACTCCAGCAAAAGGTTCATCCAGCAATATGAACTTTGGGTTAGTAACTAAAGCCCTTGCGATTTCCGTTCTTCTCCTTTCACCACCAGACAGGCTATAACCTTTGTTATGTTGAACTTTTTGGAGTGTGAATTCCTCAATAAGGCGGTCAGTTCGTTCTTTGATTTCCTTTTTAGAAAATGAAAGAAACTGGAGTACAGTTTCTAAATTCTGCCGAACAGTAAGATTACGAAATACGCTTGCTTCCTGAGCTAAATATCCAACACCCATTCGCGCGCGTTTATACATAGGTTTTCGGGTAATTTCTTCTTCATTCAGAAAAATTTTACCTGCATTCGGAGTTACGAGTCCTACCATCATATAAAAGGTAGTGGTTTTACCTGCCCCGTTAGGCCCTAAAAGGCCAACAATTTCGCCTTGCTTCACATTGATGGAAACATCATTGACCACGGTTCTTTTGCGATACCTTTTAACAAGACCCTGGCTGTGAAGTTTTAATGTGGAAGAATCACTACTCATTCCATGAAGGTAATAAATCCTAAGCTATGGACAAGGAATTGAGTATAGATTCAAAAATAGGCTTACCATCATCGGAACCAAGAATTTTTTCCATAGCTCGTTCGGGATGTGGCATCATACCCAAAACATTACGTCCGTCATTAGTAATTCCGGCAATACTATCAATTGAACCATTAAAATTAGCTTCTTCAGTAAGGTTACCAGAGGCGTCGCTGTATCGGAAAATAACCTGGTCTTTATCATTTAATGAATTTAGCCCATCATCACTTATAAAATAATTTCCTTCGCCATGAGAAACAGGAATATCAAAAACCTGGCCTTTTTCAAGAGAGGAAGAAAAAAGAGAATCCGTTGTTTCGCATCTTATAAAAACGTTCTTACAGACAAACCTAAGCTTGTGATTATGCATCATTGCACCAGGAATCAGGCCAGCTTCAAGCAGAATCTGGAAGCCGTTACAGATTCCCATTACAGGGCCACCTTTCTGAGCGAACTTCACTACTTCCTGCATTATAGGAGAGAATCGGGCAATAGCCCCGGAACGGAGGTAATCACCGTACGAAAATCCACCAGGAACGATTAAAAAATCAATACCACTCAGGTCAGTATCTTTATGCCAGAGAAACTTAACATCACTGTTCATGATGTGTTTCATTGCATGATATGCATCATGATCACAATTAGAGCCCGGGAATACGATTACGCCAAATGTTGCCACTATTATCCTTTTATTTCTGTAACGAGTTGAATTTCTTTTAAAACACTATCAATACGAAGACATTCTTCAAATTCGCCTTCATGTACAATAGCTTTTCCATTATTGTGTACTTGCCAGGTCAGGTCTTCCGCTACCGAAAGGCTACACCCGGTTGCTTTAATCAATTGTTCGATAACTTCTTCAAACGTATGAATGTCGTCATCATATAAAACCAATCTCCAGGGAGTACTTACAGCTTCCAGTACTTCCTCTTTGGTTTCAGTTCGCGTAAGCTCCTCAGGATCAGCCAAAACCGGATCGGAATAGGACATATTTAGAGAAGCAGATGACATTAAACTAAACTATTCGATTGTGATTTCGAAATCTTCCATTGTTTCATTAGCCAGCAGTTTAGTGCAGGCCGACTCTACAATTTGCTTTGCGGATTCCTGAGAATCTGCACTAACCTCAAGTTCAATAAACTTACCTATTCGAACTTTCTCTACCTCATTAAGGCCGAGATTTTGAAGTGCATGATGTGCTGCTTTACCCTTTGGATCTAAAATAGAATTCCTAAGAGTAACATTTACTTTAGCTTTGTACATAGTTGAACTGAGTTTTAAGTGAGGTCGAAATTTAACAGTTCTATCGCTTAGCTGCTAAAGCGTTTACAGGATTTTTTGAAAACTTTTTAAAAGATTAAGCTAACTGGTCTAAAATTATTTTGGATAACTCCTTTGGCGAATTAGTATCAGCTTTAAGCCATTGAACAAAGTCCCATTTCCTAAACCAGGTTAACTGACGTTTTGCGTATCTGCGAGTGTTCACTTTAATTTTCTCAATCATCTGATCTTTGGTGAAGTCTCCTTCCAGGTAGCTTATTACTTCACGATATCCAACTGTTTGCAGAGATTGAAGGCTTTTAGAGTATCCCTGGGTTAGAATTCCCTCAAGCTCAGCAACAAGGCCCTGTTCTATCATCGCGTCTACTCTTTGGTTAATACGATTGTATACTACATCTCTCGGGCGTTCAAGGCCGAACACCAATGTATTTTCAGGAAGCGTAAGGTCACCCTTTTGATGAAAAGAACTAAAGGGTTTACCCGTTTGCATCCAAACATCCAGAGCTCTGATTATCCGTTGGCGGTTCATTCCATCCATTTTAGAGATATAATCAGGGTCTACTGATTTCAGCTGTTCGAACAAAACTTCAACCCCTTCTTCATCAGCTCGTTTGTTTAGTAGCTCAATATTATTCGTATTGGAGTCCGGAATATCACTGAACGGTTGTATTAAACCTGTAAGGTGGAGCGTACTTCCTCCGGCATATAGTACATGCTCACTTGTTTTAAGTATTTCCTGCTCCCACTCTTTTGATCGGTCATAAAACTTGATCGCACTGTCTTCCTGTTCTAACTCAAGGTTTGAGATGTTGAAGTGAGTCACTCTGGCTAGTTCTTCTGAAGTTGGTTTCGCTGTGCCAATATCCAGGTGTTTATAGCATTGCCTGGAATCAGCCGAAATGATAGATGTTCCAAGTGCTTCACCGAGTAAAAGGGAAAGTTCAGTTTTACCAGAGGCTGTTGGGCCAAGAAGAATGATTCTCAAGATAGTGTAGCTTTATCAACTTTTAAGAAAGCTAACTAAAAAACCGAACAAGCGTTAAGATTTAGATTTCAAATCAAACTTTAAAGAAATCCGGTGTGTGTATCCAAGAGTACTAGAGGTGCCAGCAAAGCTTGCGAAACCATAGTCGATATAAAAAGCGGCTACTTTGAATCCAAGTCCAAGTGTTGGTGATACAGAAAATCCGGATTCAGGATCATCAATAAAGTCGGTAAGGCCCGAGCGAACTGATATTCGGTTTTTGTAGGTTACCTCCGCACCAATATGAGGCTCAATGCTCATACCTGAAATGTTAAGATAATACGCTTGCCTGTTTTCGAACAGAAGGTTCATATCAGCGGCGGCTACAAAATTAAAGTCGTTTACTTCAAATACTTTAGCAGCTCCAAACCGCACGGATGGAAGAACATATTCATTTTGACCTGAAGGAATGGAGTCATCAAATACTTCCTGGAAACCCTCAAACTCACCCTCATCAACGCTCCACATTTTTTGCATGGTGGTCACATCCTGGATGGAAGCTCCGAAGTCAGCAAAGTCAGTTTTAAGTTGAACACCAACATCAAGGCTATAACCCCAGGCATTGGCGAAAGGCCCAAGCCTCTGGTTTATGATTTTAGCCGAGGCTCCATAAGAAAGTTGGTCGGAATGTTTTTTGGCATACGATAGGAAAACGGCGGCATCAGCGGCACTAAATTTAGTGATGAAGTCCTCTGGATTCCCTTTTGGGCCACCATTGTCACCACGATTTTGATCCCAGGCGTTTAGTGTGTTTGCAATATTATCCACTCCTTGCCTGAAAAAGCTGATAGAGACCACAGCGTCTCCGGAACTTAAAGGCATTGCAGCAGCACCATAATCGTATCCTACAATCCCGCCAAACCGTTCTGAATGCATGTAGATTATTTCCGGAGTGTTAAGTGAGGCGAGTCCGGCAACGTTCCAATATCCTGCAGTTACATCATTGGCGAGAGCAGAATGTGCACCACCCATGCCTAAAGCTCTGGCCCCGGCTCCAATACTTAAAAAGTCATTGCCATACTTAGCTAATGAGTTTTGAGAAAAGCCCTGGGTGGAAAGAACACCCAATAATAAAAACGCTAATAAAATTCTTTTCATTAAAAAAAGAGTCGGATTTAATAATAATACAGTAGCGCTTTAACGATATGAGAACAGTGTTATTTGAAAGGTTTTTTTGCACTCTCACTGGTTGCGGAGAGAACAACTATTTCTTAGTATAAGCACATCATTTTGAAAGGGCAAGAATTTGGGAGAAAATGTCCTTGAAACACATTAACACATGAATTCATGAAATTTTCAGTATCAAGTAGCGAACTAAATAAAGGCCTTTCTGCGGTGATCGGAGCGGTACCTTCTAAGGCAACATTGCCTATCCTCGAAACAATTTTATTTCAAAGCGAAGGGGGAAGGCTGAAGCTTACGGCTACAGATCTTGAGATATCCATCATCGAGTATATTGATGCAGAAATTGAAGAAGATGGAGCAGTTGCAATTCCTGCTCGCCGGTTATTAGAAACACTAAGGCAGTTACCAAATATCACGGTATTTTTTGACGTAGATGATCGCAAAAACATCAATTTCAGAACAGACAAGGGTAATTATAAGTTAGTAGGTGATGAAGCAGAAGAATTTCCAGAGGTGCCAAATCTTGATGATGGAACGCATATCGCCTCTACATCTGAACTCATTCACAAAGCAATTAACAAAACACTGTTTGCGGTTTCAAGTGACGATCTAAGACCTGCCATGATGGGCGTGTATTTTCAAATAGGGACCGAGGAAAGCAAGTTTGTTGCTACAGATGGTCATCGCCTGGTGAAGTATACAAACAAAGAAATTACTGCGGATAACGATGTAAACTTCATCATTCCTGACAAAGCACTAAGCCTGATTCAGAAAACCATTTCCGGAGAAGAGTGTGATGTTACAGTAACGGAAGACCACGCTCGGCTTAAGAGTGGAAATACAATCTTAATTACAAGATTGATTAATGAGCAGTACCCGAATTATGAGTCTGTAATCCCAAGAGATAATGACAAGTTCCTGACGATCAGTAAAGATCAAATGCTTTCAACAGTTAAGCGGGTGGCGATTTTCTCAAGCTCGACAACTCGTCAGATTCGCTTACAGCTCGATAAAGACAAGCTTACCATTCGTGCTGAAGATTTAGACATGAGTAGTGAAGCTAAGGAAACTATCGATTGCGAGTACGATCACGAATCACTTGAAATCGGTTTCAATGCGAAGTATCTCGGTGATGTGCTAAGTAACATTGATAATACAGAAGTAGGTTTTGAGTTTTCATCTCCGAATCGGGCAGGCATTGTAAAGCCGTCTTCAGAAAATGAGAATGAAGATATCCTGATGCTTGTAATGCCGGTTATGCTCAATAGCTATGCTTAATGAGCCAAATAATTACTTTTACTACTGATTTTGGACTTCAAGATCACTATGTAAGTGCAATGAAGGCAGTGATTTTGGGGATTGCACCCGAAGCACGGCTAATCGATGTTTCTCACAATATTCCTGCCCAGGATATAATGGCTGGTGCCTGGGTTATTAGAAATGCCGCTTTTCTTTTTCCTCCGGGTACCGTACATCTATCAGTAGTGGATCCCGGAGTAGGAACTGACCGTAAGCCAATAGTTCTTAAGATTAAAGACCAATACTTCGTAGGCCCTGATAATGGTTTATTCTCGCTTCTATATAATGAGTTTAAATACAAGGCATACAAGCTTACGAATGCCAAATACTGGAGAGAAGAGCGTTCGAGAACATTTCACGGTAGGGATATTTTTGCACCAGTAGCTGCGCATATTAGCAATGGAGTTGATTTAAAAGATCTAGGCGATCCTGTTAAGGATTTGGTAGTGTATCACTGGGCTGTGCCAATAGGAGATAAAGACGGATTGCAAGGTTGGGTTATTCATATTGATCGGTTCGGGAACCTGATCACGAATATTTCAGAGTCTTTGCTAGAAGACAAAGTGGGTCGGAGAAAAGTCAGGATTTATGTAGGTAATACCATGATTGATCATATGGTGAATACTTTTGGTGATGTTGAACAAGGTGAGCCGGTGGCATTTATAGGAAGTTCGGGGATGCTTGAGATCGGGATTAACAAAGGAAATGCTGCAGACATGTTAAGTGTTGATAAGGGAGCGCAGATTTCGCTTATACTTCAAAAGTAGCGCAACACTGCAAAATGAATGGCGTAAGCTGTTCCCGAAACATATAGAAGGATATGAATTTAGAATTAAAGTCTCCGGCAAATGAGCGCGCCGCAATACAGGTGCCAGATGGGGTTTCAAACCTGAAACTTCCATTCAATGGATCTATTTGCTCACAGGATGGTGATGAATACTTTGTAAAAAATAACATTGTTGACCTTTTAGGAAAGGAACCTGGCTTTACGAGTATTGCACAAACTACAAATCACTGGAAGCTAACAGCAGCCATCTACGAAGATATCTGGAGGAAAAGATCATTATCTCTTCTTTCTGGAGAAGATTTTCCAATTCAAAAAGAACATGAACTACTGATAGAGTGGACGGCTCCAAAAGCAGATGGGCTTTATCTTGATCTGGGGTGTTCAACTGCATTATATGCCAGAGCCTTGAAGGCTGCGCAATCGAAAGCTCATATTGTAGCATTAGATTTCTCATCCCAAATGTTAGAAGAAGCTCGTTTAAAGTCTGAAGCAGACGAAACAGATATGTTTTTTATAAGAGCAAATGGAGCCGAACTACCCTTCTTTAGTAAATCATTTGACGGTATTGTAATGGGGGGCACATTAAATGAGCTCACTGAGGAAATGAAGGTTTTATATGAAGCCCGCCGTGTTATAAAACAGGATGGGGTATTCTTTATGATGCATCTTATCAAAAGTGCAGCATGGTATGGCCGGTTACTCCAGGAATCGGTTTCTTTGGGTGGAATTAAGTTCTGGTCGGTTGATGAAAGCAATAAGTTGTTTAACCAGGCAGGATTTAAGGTTGCTGATCAGTTAGTAAGAGGAATCGTATGTTTTACAAAGCTTGTACCTAATTGATTTATGGCTAAAAAGATGATTTTTCGTTAAGGGTTAGTATTTTAGCCTTATGGGAAGGCGAAAAATCAATTTTACTACTATTGGTATTCTACTAGTTTGCGCATGTAGTAGTTCTTTGCCTGCACAAACATTTAACAAAGAAGCTTTAGAAGCATTTTCCCTTGAGCTGTACAATGAAAGCCTGCAATTAAAAAAAGCTGTTTTTATAAATGGGAAAAAAGTACCCCTCCTTCCTATTATCTATGAGATTTCCAATCTAAGTGCAGCTCAGGCAGTTAATAATGATCAGATTTGGACCGGTGGTATTTCAGGACTAAGCCTTTCCGGGAAAAATCAAATAGTTGGTTATTGGGATGCAAACCAGCCACGCCTAACCCACCAGGAGTATTCAGGGCGCGTTACCTTCGATGATTCAGAATCAGGTACAGACAATGCACACGCAACCCAAATGGTAGGCACAATATTGGCGAAAGGAGTAGAAGCCGCTGCAAGAGGTATGGCAGATTCGGCAAGCGCAAAAACCTATAACTGGACTAATGATGTTTCAGAAATGGCTGGAGCAGCGGCAACCGGGCTTTTAACTTCAGCTCATCCATACAACGAAACAGCTGGCTGGACTACAAACACTTCCATTTGCGGCTCTGGGTATACATGGTTCTCATTACAAAGTGTAGATTCAACCAAAGCCTACCAGTTTGGATATTATGATCAACAAGCTGAAAAATGGGATAGTGTTGCGTACTTGGCTCCGGATTATTTGATTATAAAAGCTGCCGGAAATCAAAGAGGAGCTGGCCCAGCTACGCAACCTGTAAAGCACTGGACTTTTAATGACAGCTTCGGATGTATTCAGGATTCTACTACAGTGCGAGAACTCAACGGGGGGAGTTTAGGATTCGAAACCGTGAATGCTGCTTCACTGGCAAAAAATATTCTAATAGTTGGAGGAGTAGAAAGTTCAACAAGCAACTTCGATGACTTGAGTTCAATAAGCCCTATTTCCGGTTCTGGCTTTGGCCCAACAGATGATGGTAGGATAAAACCAGACATTGTAGCTCCGGTTTCTGGACTTTATACTTCTACTTCAGGTTCAGATGCTTCATATGCAACATCTTCCGGGACATCAGCCGCAACAGCCATTGTAACAGGCTCTGTAACGTTACTTAGGCAGCATTACCAAAATCTGAATTCTGACACTCTTTCCTCAGCCTCATTAAGAGCTTTATTGGCTCACACAGCAGATGATGTAGAAAACAAAGGTCCTGATTATAAAACCGGGTGGGGTATGCTTAATACTGAGCGCGCAGCACGATTCATTTCTTCAAATAAGTCCGATAATACTCTTACGGTTCTAAAAGATACGGTTCTTGTTGATGGCGGTAATATTCAATTCAACTTTACTCATTCAAGCGATCGTCCACTCATAATTACCATAGCCTGGACTGATCCCAAAGGAACTCCATCCGTAAATGCTGATGATCCTACAGATATTAAGCTGGTGAATGATCTCGATCTTTCAGTGACCGATCCCAATATGACATCACATTCGCCGTGGGTTCTGGACAGAAATAACCCGGCTAATCTTGCTACCAAGGGAGATAACGACGTTGATAATATCGAGCAGGTATATATTTCTAATGCAAGCTCAGGCTCGTATTCCATTTCTGTTTCTCACGAAGGCAGTTTACAATCAGGTAGTCAGCGAGTTTCGATTTTGGTAAGTGAGGCTGAGCCCGAGGTTATAATTGAGACTATTGCTGATGGCAACTGGTCAAACTCTTCAACCTGGAGTGGTGGAACAGCTCCTTCTACCTCATTCCAACGGGCTAAACTGAAAAACGCAGTTACTCTTGATAGCGATATAGTTATTCGCGGAATTACATTTGAAGGTAGTTCATCGGATCTGAAATTATCAGGACAAACGGCAAAACTTTACGGAGGGGTGTATCATACTTCAGGAGGGCTTGGTTTTTCAGGTGACACTACAGCTTCTCTTGAAGTTGAAACATGGGATTCGGGATCAGATTCGTTAAGATTTAAAGCGAGTAAAGAGAAGCTAGGTAGTTTAACTATTAACATAGATGAAGATACGCTGGCATTAGGTACATCATTAGAAGTCTATAAAAAGCTGGATCTCAAGTCGGGAATATTAGGAGCTAATTCAAATACATTGAAACTCATCGCAAACCAGAGTAACACAGCGTATCTCACAAAGAGTAGCGGGGCTTTATCGGGAAATTTATCGTACTCAAGACAATTTAGTTATTCAGGTTCAGGTTGGAGGTTTATTTCTTCTCCGGTAAGTAATTCACCATTTAGTTCATTGAACAAAAGCTTTTTTACACAAGGAGGAGCATGGGCGAGCAACCAGGTAAGTGATCCAAACTCAAGTCTTTGGATTTTTGATACGAATACTCAAGGGTTTTCAGGATACTATGGGCCTGACTCAACCTTTACCCAGGGAGAAGGATACCTGGTGTATATGTTTGATAAAGATGAATCCCAAAATCAAATTTTACCGGCTTCACTTACGATGACAGGTACTGAGCCCGATTCTATTATTCAAAGCTTGTACAGGGGTGCTCACGACTCTTTGAGTTATAATTTATCTGGTAATCCCTTTGCAGGAACACTAGACTGGCACAGCATTGTAAATTCTAGTACTTCAATTGGAAACAGCTATGCTGTTTGGGATCCCGAAAGTGCTCGTTATAAATATTATAGCAGCGCTTCAGGAATGGGTGATGCAGGTAGATATATTGGACCTGTCCAGGGTTTTTTTGTACAGGCATTGAGTTCAGGCGCCGAACTAAAATTTCTTCAAAGCCATAAGTCCATTGTGTCTCCCAATAAATATGGAAAAGTGAAACAGTCACAGACTCCTTATATAAACATCGAGCTTCTAAATGGTGATGGGGAAGTACTCGACAGTCAGGCACACTTACTATTTAATAGAGCTGCTGATGCTGAAGTAGATTTATTTGATGTATTAAGGATGAAACCCTTAAAGCAGAAGCCTAACCATATTTCCTTTTTGAGTAAGGATAATAGAGTAAATGTATTTGAAGGGAGATCATCAGAAATTGAGTCAGACGAGATTAGATTGCTTTTAGAAACCAGTGTTCCGGGACAAAAAGTTATTAACTGGAACAATTGGAATAATATTTCAGAAGATTGGGAATTGGAACTAATTGACTATGATCTTCAGAAAATAGTAGACATGAGAAAGAATAAGGAGTATAGGTTTGTCCTGAACTCAGAACATACAGCCGAGAGATTTACAATTCAGATTAGAAGGGGATCCCTGGTTGGTAGCCAGGAAGATGATGGGATACCAACGGAGTATAACTTAGAGCAGAATTACCCTAATCCATTTAATCCGAATACCATAATTACTTACAGCCTTCCAAAAGCAGGAAATGTGAAACTTGAAGTCTTTAACAGCCTGGGGCAAAAAGTGGTCACATTGGTTGATCAGAATATGCCTATTGGAAATCACTCAATAAATTTCGATTCCAAAAGCCTCTCGAGTGGGGTGTACTTTTATAGAATCGAATCCGGAGGGTTTGTCCACGTACGGTCTATGGTTCTGATTAAGTAAGCCTAGTTCTGCAATCGAAAAACAATAGGAAGAGAGTATTGGACTCGAACAGGTTCACCTCTCTGCATTCCTGGTTCGAATTTTGCATTAGAAACGGCATTCAAAGCAGCTTCATCACAACCTCCGCCAATACCGCGAATTACATTTGGGCATATTACATTACCAGTTTCAGTTACTAAAAACTGAACAGTAACTCTCCCTTCAATTCCTCTGCGAACGGCTTCTTCAGGATAGATTACACTTTTTTGAAGGTCTGCTAAACCACCAATAAGCTGGGGCATTTGTTCAACCACAACAAAAAAACTCTCTTCACACCTGGGATCTGGAATTTCTAATTCTTGCTCCTGTTCATTCTCAAATACGTCACAGGATTGAATTAGAAAAATAGATAGTAAAATCAGGGAGACCCTTTTCATATCACATCCTTTCAGGAGCGGTGATTCCCAAAATGGTAAGGCCGTTTTTTAAAACAAGTGCTGTTGTAGAGGCAAGAGCAATACGAGCCTGGGCTAAATCGTCTTCAACACCCATAATTCTACAGTCATGATAGAATGTTGTGAACGCAGAGCCCACATCATTAAGGTAATTTATTAAACGGTGTGGTTCACGAGCTTTCGCTGCATTTTGGATCGCTTCAGGGAACTTAAACAGAGTTTTGATAAGTGAAGACTCTGCATCTTTCTGTAGAAGATTTAACTGTACTTCACCCGAGAACGAATATTCTTCTTCAGCTTTTCTGAGAATACTGCAAATCCTGGCATGCGCATATTGCAAATAGAAAACGGGGTTCTTATCACCAGCTTCTTTCGCCTGGGCAATATCAAACTCGAGGTGTGTATTCGGAGAGCGCATTAAAAAGAAAAAGCGGGTCACATCAGAGCCAACTTCATCCATGAGTTCATCAAGAGTGATGAAGTTCGCCTTCCTTGTACTCATTTTAAAAGGTTGCCCGTCCTTAACAATGGTTACAAACTGGTATACAATCACATCTATCTGCTCCGGGTTATAACCTAATGCCGAGATACCAGAAAGCACATCAGGATAGGTAGCGATATGATCTGCGCCGAATACGTCGATACATAAGTCATATCCTCGATCTAGTTTATTAGCATGGTAGGCAATATCTGGAAGACGATAGGTAGGTTCTCCGGTACTTTTTATTAAAACAGTATCCTTTTCTTTTCCAAACTCTGTAGTCTTAAACCATGTAGCGCCCTCTGCTTCATAAACCAGCCCTTTTTTCCTTAACCTGGAAACAGTTGAGTCAATATCTCCATTTTCATAAAGGCTATGCTCGTTAAAGAATGAATCCATATGGATATTCATTCTCTTTAACGTATTGCTGATATCATTAAAAATTTCTTCTTTAGCCTTTTCTTTGAATGGAACCCAATCGTCTGTTTCAGCTAATTCAGACCCTTTTTCTTTGATGAGCTCAGCAGCGATGTCTTTTATGTATTCACCTTCGTATCCGCCTTCTGGAAATTGTGAGTCTTTTCCCAGCTGGTCCAGGTACCTTGCCTGAACGCTTTGGCCGAGTACACGCATTTGTCTTCCGGCATCATTGAAATAATATTCTCGATCTACTTCCGCTCCGGTCCATTCCATTAATCGGGAAATGGTATCTCCAAGTACAGCGTTTCGACCATGCCCAACAGTTAGGGGGCCGGTTGGGTTAGCACTTACAAATTCAATCTGAACCTTCTGTCCTTTATTAGAAGAAGTTTTACCAAAACCGTCACCTATAGATATAATCGAAGCAAGTTCATCAAATAGATAATTATCCGAGAAACGAAAATTAATGAACCCTGGCCCCGCTATTTCTACAGCGGATACTTTCTTGTCATCATAGCTTAATCCATCTACTATAAGTTGGGCAATTGCTCTTGGGTTATTCCGAAGAGGCTTGGCAAGTAACATGGCTATGTTCGTTGAGACGTCGCCATGACTTTCAATTTTTGGTGCTTCGAGATTGATTCCCGGTATCTCATCCAGTTCAAATTGAGCCAGAGATTGAGATATGATTTTTTGAAGATAGTCGTTCATTAAAAGGCATTTCTTAATTCGGAATAAGATAAGAGAGTATCACTTAAGATTTGAAAATTATTCACGAAGAAAGAAAGCTGTTAATTAGAGAGAACCTTCGATTCCAGAAGTTGAAAAGTTAGTTGAAAAGCCCTTCAGACTTCATCGAAACATAATCATAGCCAGCTATAATCAAATGATCAACGATTGGCACGCCCAGCAGTTTTCCGGATTCAGAAATTCTTTTTGTAAGTTGAATATCGGCTGACGAAGCCCGGGCATTTCCGGATGGATGGTTGTGAATCAAAATAATAGAGTTTGCCTGATTTAATACCGCCTGTCTCATAACTTCCGCAGGCTCAACAATAGTCGCATTGCTCCCTCCTACACTGATCTTTTTATATCCAGACAATATCTTTGAATGATTTAGGAATGCTACTACGAAAACCTCTTTGCTTAAATCTCTTAGTTTGGGACCAAAAAAAGCAACGGCCTCTTCAGGAGTCGTAATTCTTATTTTTTCATCAAGGTCAGCGACCTGGAGTCTTCTGGTAAGTTCAAAAGCCGATTCCAGTGTAATGGCTTTAACTTTTGCTATGCCTGGAATCACTCGAAGTTCATTCCATTCTTTTTTGATTAAAGAACGTAAACCTCCAAAGTGGTCTAAAAGCATTCGGGAAGTTTCGATCACATTCATTTTCTTGCTCCCGGTTCTCAAAAGAATGGCCAGGAGTTCGGAATCAGAAAGTGAACCTGCACCATATTTCATTAATTTTTCTCTTGGTTGGTCATCGGGACGCATATCTTTTACAGATCGGTTTAAGAAATCGTCGGAGGAAAAGGTTTCGATATCTAGTAGCATAACTCTTAATTTTTATTCGAGTAAGAGCAAGCCGAAATGAAATCCTTACAAAATATTTTTCGATGAAGTGAGAATTAACAGAAAGGAATAGGTATTAATTTTACCATAATTGTAACCGCTGAGGCTTCAACATTTCTTGTTTAAATATTCCTACTCTCCCCCTCCTAACAGCGGTTCATTGAAGGCGCGGATACTGGAATTAGGTAAACCATCCGGATAGTTCTTTTGGATCAGCTTAACAGTATCGATTACAATCTGTAAATGAAGCTCTTTCGAGTTCTGATAAAACTTCTGAGCTGCACCGGTAAGCTTTGGTTTACCGTGTAAGGGCTTGTCACTTACTGAAAGTAGCGTTGCATGAGGTACCCGATATCGAAATCCGTTTGTTGCTACTGTAGCCGATTCCATATCTATTGCAAGGCTTCGGCTTTGATGAATTTGCCGGACAGTATGTTTAGTAGAAAATTCCCAGTTTCGGTTAGCTGTTGTAAATACTGTTCCTATTCTATGCTTTAGCCCATGAGCATCGAGCGCCTCTTTTAGGTAAAGGTTCAACAGGTAATTTGGAATAACCGGGTTACCAATCGGGAATAACTCATCCAATAATTTATCATCGCGGAAGTATCCATTAGCCAAAACAAAGTCACCAATTTCCTGGTGGTTTCTTAACCCGCCACAGTGCCCAACCATAATCATAGCGTCAGGTCTGAGAACACAAACATGATCGGTAATAGTTTTGGCATTAGAAGGCCCAACACCAATATTGATTAGTGTAATTCCCTGGTTGTTAGGAAGTTTAAGGTGGTAAGCAGGCATCTGAACACCATCGCGTACAGGTTTTATACAATCAGGGTATTTTTCCAGGAAAACCTCAACATGCATTGAGTAGTTGGTAAACAGAATATAGCGCTGGAAATCACAAGGATCAGTACCTGTATAATGAGACAGCCGGTCTAAAGAAATATCGGCGCGTTCCGGGCTGAATAAGAACATTTTCTTTTTGGTAAAATCCCATTCTTCCTCGTCTGTATGATTTAATAATTCAGGATCGTTTAAAGGAATGATAGGCCGGGATGCTTTGATTTCAATATCAGCATTTTTTGAAAGCAACCGTTTCATCTCTCTCAATAGATACCATCTAAATGCCTTGGGCTGTGCTAGCTCTCCCTTTATCCTTGGATTATGGTTCGAATATTCACGGTGAACTACCATTTTGGGATACATCCCATTGGCATAAATTTCTTCCATTAGATCGCAAGCTTTTTCCGTAGCTTTTGCGAGCTCTTCATCAGAAGAGAATTCGGAATGTACCAAACGCATTGTATCAGGCATATGAGTAAAAAATCAATTAAGTATACGATTGAACCCTGGAAAACCACGGACGAACGGGTTGAATATACGACTAATATCTTCAAGGTTTTAAAAAGAGACATGGAGATAGTTTCAGAGGGTCATAAGGCTACATTTTCTGTTCTTGAAGCTCCGGATTGGATCAATGTAATTGCGTTGACGCCGGAAAACGAAATCGTTTTAGTTGAACAATACCGATATGGTATCGAAGAGCCTACACTTGAACTCCCGGGCGGAGTTTGTGATCCCGGAGAGGATGCGTTGACTACTTCAAAGAGAGAGTTGCTAGAAGAAACAGGATATACAGCAAATGAATGGATTAGCCTTGGGAAGGTTAGTTCAAACCCTGCTATCCAAACTAATTACACTCACACATATCTCGCAAAAGGGTGTACAAAAACGGACGAACAAAAGCTGGATGGAAATGAACGAATAAATGTTCATGTAATGCCCATTATAGAGTTTCTGGATCTTGTTGGTCGTGGAGAAATCGATCACTCTTTAGTGGTAGCTGCCGTGGCTAAATTTCTATTGAGTGAATTTAGTTAGCTAATACTGAATATGCTATTTAAATACATCCCCATACCAAAAGGTGGAAATATCTGAGGCGACGTCTCTGGCTTTTCTTTTTTCAACTCGAGCGATAAAGAAATAGATAATCATTAAGAAAAATAGAGAACCAACAGGTATATAATTTCCTGAGTCGAGTAAACTTGGGTTCTCAGATGTAGTTTCAAAGACAGTATTTAAAATGTTTAGCTGTAAGAATACATCAAATACAGTAAGTATAATAGCTTGTGCTATGTATATTACAAATGCAAAATAAACACCCCATATCTTTCTTCGTAACAAAAGAATTGCACTATAGAAAAAGGTCGCAAAGATAATTACTTCTAAAAGTATAAAAATGTAACCCTCAATGGATACTTGTCCTTGGAAAATAGCCGCTGTAAACAAAGCTATAAATACAAAACCTCCTAAAGCCCCAGAAAGTTGACCCAATGAAAAAATAACCAGAGAAAAATCCAAAATATCAGAGCCATCTATTTTGCTTAAAGGAATAAGTTTTTCAGGAACTTCACCACGCTCAACTCTTTGCCCGATTTCCTGCTCTAATAAAGCGACTCTATCCGGATACTTAAACTGATTCATATGATTTAACATACCATACAATTCAGAATAGCTGTATTGAGAATAATCTTTCATATTTTTAAGTCTTGTTATCACAAAGCTTCTATAATAAATGATGAAAGAGCATAAGTATCAAGCTGTAATTACATGGACGGGAAACCTTGGAAAAGGCACTTCTTCTTACCGGGAATATGAACGGAGCCATTCGATAGAAACAGAAGGTAAAAAAGTAATCGAGGGATCCTCAGACCCCGCATTTCGAGGTGATTCTTCAAAACACAACCCCGAAGACCTTTTTCTTTCTTCTATCTCCTCCTGCCATATGTTATGGTTTCTGCATTTGTGTACAGTTGAGAAAATAGTAGTCACAAATTACATTGATCGGGCTGAGGGGATAATGAAAGAAAATAAAGACGGGAGCGGGTTCTTTGAAGAAGTAACATTAAAGCCTGAGGTTACTGTTTTAGAGGAACGAATGGCTGAGAAACTGGATTCTTTACATGAGAAGGCTAACAAGATGTGCTTCATTGCAAATTCTTGCAATTTTCCGATACATCACAAAGCTACATCAAAAACAGCTCTAGCCTCATAAATACTATTCATTCAAATTATATAGAAAAGATCATGATTAAGACTGGTGCTAAGATAGACACGTCATTTACATTAAAAGTAGTAGCAGGAAATGAAGAGAAAGAACTCAATTTCGCTGAGCTATTAGATAAGCCGACAGTTGTTTCGGTTTATATGAAGAACAATACAGGAAGTTGTGACAGGCAGACGCTAAGCCTGGCGGAAGAATCTGGCTGGTTTACAAAAGAAGGTTACAACCTTTTAGCTATTAGCAAAGATACTTGTGGATCACATAAAAGATATGCTACCAAACAAGGGATAAACTATACTTTGGCATCTGATCCTGATTATAAATTTGCCGAAGCAACCGATTCCCTTGTTGAGAAGAAGATGTATGGAAAGACTTTTGTAGGTCCATCACGTTCAGCCTTTGTTATTGACACAGATGGTACTATTTTGGCAACCATTGAAAAAATTGACACAAAAGAACACGCATCAGAGTTGAAGTCTCTCGTGAGCGGTCTGAAATAAAACTGTTTTAAATGAAAAGTCTTGTAATTGTAGAGTCCCCGACTAAGACCAAAACGATAAGTAAATATCTGCCGAAAGGGTATGATGTAGACTCTTCTATGGGGCATATTCGCGATTTACCGTCGTCTGCAAAACTTATTCCCGCCAAATATAAAAAGGAGCCCTGGGCTACTTTAGGTATAAATGCAGATGATCGTTACTTCGCAATTTATGTAACTCCGCCTGACAAGAAAAAGATAGTTAAAAGACTCAAGGATAAGCTCAAAGATGTAGATGAACTTATACTCGCAACTGATGAGGATCGTGAAGGTGAAGCAATATCCTGGCATTTATTAGAGGTTTTAAAGCCTAAGGTACCAGTAAAGCGAATGGTTTTCAGAGAGATAACAAAAGAAGCTGTTCAAAATGCATTAGAGAATACCCGTGATATTGATATGAACCTGGTGTTTGCACAGGAAACCAGAAGGATATTGGATCGGTTAGCAGGTTACACGGTTTCTCCATTATTATGGAAAAAGATTTCTCCGGGCCTTTCAGCAGGTAGAGTTCAATCAGTTGCTGTAGCATTTTTAGTAGACCGCGAGCGTGAACGTATGAAATTCAGAAGCGGTACCTACTACGATCTTCAGGCCATGCTGCAAAAGCAGGGTGACAATAATGAGTTCAAAGCCGACCTTACTCATTTAAATAGTAAGCGCATTGCAAGCGGTAAGGATTTTGATGAGAACACAGGGCAACTCAAAAAACCGGATTCTGTAGTACTGCTGGATGAAGAAAAAGCCAGTGCCCTGGTTACTGACTTAAAAAGCGCAAATTGGGCTGTTACAAATGTTGAGGTTAAGAAACAAAAACGCAGTCCGGCGCCACCTTTTATTACTTCTACTCTTCAGCAGGAAGCAAACCGTAAATTCAATATGTCGGCTCGTGACACGATGAGTGTTGCACAGAAGTTATATGAAAAGGGTTTTATTACTTATATGAGAACTGATTCCACAACTCTTTCAAGCCAGGCTATTGATGCAGCGAGAGACGGGATTGCGAGCCAGTACGGAGAAGAATACCTATACAGTTCAGTTCGTGCATATAAGAAGTCCGGAAAGGCAGCGCAAGAGGCGCATGAGGCAATCCGCCCATCAGGGTCAAAGTTTATTTTACCAGAGAAGTCTGGTTTAAGCGATCGTGAGTTTAAACTTTATGATCTAATTTGGAAACGAACTATAGCCACTCAAATGGCAGATGCTGATCTGGAGTTCACGGGGGTTACAATTACGGCCACGAACAATGGAACATCCGCAGATTTCAGGGCTAGTGGGAAGAAGATATTATTCCCGGGCTTCTTCAGAGCATATGTTGAAGGTAGTGATGATCCTGAGGCAGCTTTAGAGAACCAGGAAAGTTTCCTGCCATCTCTTAGTAATGGAGATGGTACTGATCTTCAAGACCTGAAGTTCAACTCTCATGAAACGAAACCACCTGCACGATATACAGAGGCAACACTGGTTAAGGAATTGGAAAAAAGAGGTGTTGGCCGCCCGAGTACGTATGCTGCAGTTATTTCAACTATACAATCCAGGGGATATGTACGAAGTGAAGGAAAAGCACTCGTTCCAACATTTACGGCATTCGCTGTAACAGCACTACTTGAAGAGCATTTTCCTGAACTGGTAGACAGTGACTTTACCTCAAACCTGGAAGATAAATTAGATGGAGTAGCCAATGGAACTCAGGATCCGGTGAAATACCTGGATGATTACTATAAAGGCGATTTCGGTTTAAAAGCTAAAGTAGATCAGCAAGAAGATAAAATTGATCCACAGAAGGCTAAATTACTTGATTTACCACTGGACGGCCTTGAAGGTATTCAGGTTGCTGTAGGTCGGTTTGGCCCATATGCTAAAATGCAGAAAAACGGAGAAGATGTATCCACTTCGTTACCACAGGATATGGATCCAAGTGATGTTACGGTAGAAAAGCTTGAGCAGCTTATCAAGCTTTCAGAAGAAGAGGATAAACCACTAGGCATCCATCCAGAAGATGGACTACCTGTGTTTTTACTTTCAGGTAGATACGGACCTTATGTTCAGCTTGGCGAAGTAACAGAAGAGAATAAAAAGCCTAAACGTGTTTCTTTACTAAAAGGAATGACTCCCGAAACCGTTGATTTTGATTTAGCACTCAAGTTGTTAACCCTTCCCAGAAATCTTGGAGAACACCCAGAAGATGGAAAGGTAGTAAAGGCAGGTGTCGGGCGGTTTGGGCCTTATGTTGTACACGACGGAAAGTTCAAATCCATCCCCAAAGATGATGACGTTCTCACAGTTGATTTAAAAAGAGCGATTGAGCTGTTAGCCATGAAAGCTGCTCCAAGGAAAAGCTCTGAATTAAAAGACCTTGGGGTTCATCCCGAAAGTGAGCAGCCGATTAAGGTTATGAACGGCCGGTATGGTCCATACATCAAATACGGCAAGAAAAATATTGGCCTTCCAAAAGGAACAGAAGCTGAATCAGTTACCATTGAGCAAGCTGTAGAATTAATAGCAGCAAAAGGTTGATCGGTAGTTGACACCACCGCTTCTGGGAAGTATTTTAAATCGACGAAGCAATCTCAGTTCTACTGAGGGCTTAATACATTTTAATACGCTTATGCAAAAAAGAAGCAGCTTCCATTTTTCCTACCCGCCGAACATCCATGAATTGGATTTGGCAACTATGGTAAATATGTACCGCACCCGGGGAGAGCCTCGTAAAGCCCCAGCCGGAGAATATATTGCATGTGCACATTCCCAGGATTTACTTCGCGAAGGGAAATGGTGGTTTGGGTTATACTATTCTCAGCAGACATGGGATGCCTTACTTACTAAAGGGAGTGAAGGCTTTCCTCTTACAGATATTGAGCTCAATGTATTAGGTCAGGTATTTATGAGCGAAGAAGAAGTGCCTCACCGTGAATTTATAGAAAAAAGTGCCGGTGCTACTGAGAAACTGGCTTATCTAATCGTGAATGATCTTCGAACCTTTGGGTTTCTTTCTGAGGATGATAGTGGTTTCTTGAGAATCACACCACGGGGAGAACGGGCATTACATGGTATATCCAGAAGGATTTACGAAAAACGGTTCATGCCCGAGATGATTAATGATACTCCGGTTACAGAAGAGCCAAAAATCGAACAAGCTCAAAAGAAAGATAAAGAGCAGACTAGTTTATTTTAGTTCAGGCTCGGTCTAAAGATTAAAATTCCGAACAGCTTCCGCTACTCTGCTCGGAACTCTGCTGTCAAATGGACCGGGAATAATTTTCTCAACCGAAATATCTTCCACGCAGCCTGCAATTGCTTCAGCTACCTTGATAAACATTTCAGTAGATAGTGTACTCATCCTGGCATCTAACGCGCCCCTGAACAAGCCTGGAAATGCTAATACATTATTGACCTGGTTAGGGAAGTCGGACCTCCCTGTTGCAACAATATAAGCTCCGGCTGCTTTAGCTTCTTCCGGCATAATTTCAGGGATCGGGTTAGCCATAGCAAAGATCATGGGATCATCTTTCATGGTTTTTATCATTTCCTGGGTAAGAACACCCGGCGCCGAAACACCTATAAATACATCAGAGTCTTTAACGGCATCACTCAAGTTCCCTGTTCGCTGGGTGAAGTTGGTGAGTTTGGCCATTTCCTGTTTAACAGGATTCAGATCAGTTCTCCCGTTATGAATGATACCTTTGCTATCACACATCATTACTTCTTTTACTCCTGCAACAAAAAGCAGGTTCACAATAGCAACACCAGCTGCTCCCGAGCCGTTTACAACAACGGTTAAGTCCTGCAGGTTACGATTGGTAAGTTTGCAGGCGTTTATCATCCCTGCTAGTGTAACAATGGCAGTTCCGTGCTGATCGTCATGAAAAACAGGAATAGAGAGCTCTTCTTTGAGGCGTTGTTCAATTTCAAAACATCTTGGTGCTGAAATATCTTCGAGATTAATTCCTCCGAACGTGGGAGCTATTGCTTTCACTGCTGTAATAATCTCTTCGGTTTCCTGGGTGTTCAGAACGATGGGTACGGCATCAACACCGGCAAACTTTTTGAATAGAACGGCTTTCCCTTCCATGACAGGAAGTGCTGCCTCAGGACCGATATTACCCAGACCTAATACCGCAGAACCGTCACTAACTACCGCAACTAGGTTGCCTTTGGCAGTGTAATCGTAGGCTTTACTAACATCATGTGCGATTTCCTTGCAAGGTTCAGCAACACCCGGTGAGTAAGCAATGCTTAAATCATCTTTGTTTTCAAGAGGGAGCTTCGGCTCTACTGAAATTTTACCCCTTGCTTCTTTATGAGCAATAAGCGACAATGCCGCGTAATCTTTGTTAGACATACCTATTAACCAAATTAAAAAGGGTGCATAAAATTATCCTGCACCCCAAAAAGTCCTAATAAATTTACTCAGAACCTAATAGCCCCTGAACATCAAAGCCGTTGTTGGAGAGATCAATATCCGCCAGGCGCTCTGAAGGATCAATTACAATACTCTTAATCCTTGAGGCACTTCCGGGAATCTGGAAGCTGTACATTGGGTCTACCCAGTTCCAGTCCTCAAGTAAAGTTCTTTCTATAGAGTATTCATTAGGTTTTTCTCCACGCATAATCCTTAGCGGGATATAAAAATAGTCAAGAGACCCGTCAGTATATTCAACCATAACATCTATCGGCATTGGCATTAACCCTATTCTTTCCAGTTTAACAGTTGTAGAGTTTTCATCACCAATTACCGCACTAATAGAATAATCAATAGTCTTTGTAGTTTGAACAAAATACTCGCGATACCAATCCAGGATCATTCCAGATTCTTTTTCCATCACTCTTAGGAAATCTTCATCAGTTGGGTGCTTGAGCTTCCATTTATCATGATAAGTGAGCATTCCTTTTCTAAAAGCTTCATCACCAATTATATAGCTCAATTGATACAAAAATACGGACCCTTTTGAATAAGCAGCAGTACCGTAGGCACGATTGGTATTATAGTGATCGGCGTGTGTAGTTAAAGGCTCTTCAATGCCTGCCTCTACTAATGAGCGATAGCTACGGTAAGAACCTGCATGTACATTTCCTTGTCGGTCGAAAAGGTGCGCATTTGTTTCTGCGGTTGCAAAGCTTGTGAAGCCCTCATCCATCCATGAGAATAAAGACTCATTTGTAGCCAGCACATTCTGATACCAGCTGTGATACAATTCGTGAACTGTTACACCAACAAGGCTTCCTAAAGATCTTCCGCCGGTAATCAAAGTGCCCATTGGGTATTCCATTCCGCCATCTCCACCCTGCACTACAGAAAATTGAGGGTAAGGGTAAACACCAAATTTTTCGTTGGCGAACTGAAAAGCTTTAACAGTAAGTTCCGGCAAACGCTCCCAGTTTGCTGTAAACTGAGCATTTTCTTCAACATTAGATTCTACATCAACAACATCTTGTTGGTAGAAAAAGTGCAGCTTTGGGCCATTTGGAACCTGGGCCGTAGTGTGAACAAAGTCCGGATCAGCTCCCCAAAAGAAATCAAGAACGTTCTCAGCTTTGAAGTGGTAAGTGATTTTATCCGAAGAGTATGATACTTCTTTGCCTTCGTCCTGGTAGCCGTGACCAACTTGGTTTGGGTTTTGAACTATACCCGTTCCGCCTACTACATAATCATTGTCGATAGTGATTTTTACATCATAGTTACCAAAAATGCCATGAAACTCTCTTCCGATATATGGATTGGGATGCCAGCCCTGGTAATCGTACTCTGCTAATTTCGGGTACCATTGGCTCATTGAAAACTCTACACCCTCTGCATTGTTCCAGCCTGATCTTCTGATTTGGCGAGGAACCTGGCTATCAAACTCCATTTCAAATGTAGACTTTTTACCAGGTGCAATTGGCTTGTTTAACTCAACCACCAGGATTGTTCCATCAACCTCAAAGGAAACATCTTTACCATCCTGCTTCAAAGATTTGATGTGATGATATCCGATCTCATCATCCGGTAAATTATAAATTCGGTCTCCAACCCTTCGGTCAGGATCCGTAATTGTTCTTGATCGAACATCCATCATACTTCCCGGTTGGAAAGCATTGAAATACAGATGATAATATGCACGGGTTAACTCATCAGGCGAGTTGTTTGTGTACACAATCTTCTGCTTTCCAGCTAACTGGTGTTTTTCAGTATCCACATCAATTTCCATGGTATAATCAGCTTTTTGCTGCCAATAAGTTCTGTTTTGAGCAACAGAAAGTGAATGTGTAAATAAAATGATTGAGAAAAGGGAGAGTAATTTTTTCATTTCAATGCTATGTTTTTAATTGGAATAAAGGACGTGACAAAAACAGAAAAACTCCACTGTTTTTACACCTTTTAGTATGGCTTGATTACTTAAAAAGAACTTCTGCTGTTAAATGCCCGGCTAAGTGTAGCTTCATCAATAAACTCCAGCTCGGTGCCCATTGGTATGCCATAAGCAATGCGGGTTACTTTTATTTCATATGGGATAAGTAATTTATTGATGTAGTAAGAAGTGGCTTCACCTTCCGCATCCGGGTTTAGCGCAAGAATAACTTCGTTGATATTTTCTTCACCCCCAACCCGTTTGAGCAAATCCTGTATTTTTAGTTTGTCAGGGCCAATATTATCCATTGGAGATATTACTCCACCAAGTACGTGATAACGCCCTCTGAACTCATTCGTTTTCTCGATGATATAGACATCATTAAATTCTTCGACAACACAAATCTGCCCATTTTCGCGTTTTACGTTTTCGCAGATGTTGCAGGGGTCAGAGTCACTAACATTTCCGCAAATAGTGCAACGGGTTACTTTGTTCTTTAAATCAATAATGGCATTGGCCAGTTTAAGAGCATATTCATCATTCTGCTTTAAGAGATGAATAGCAATTCGCTGTGCTGACTTTCTACCTGTACCCGGAAGCTTGGATAGCTGTTCTATAGCCCGCTCTAAATATTCTGAGGTAATCTGCATGTATTAAATTAAAGACCAAACTTTGAAAGGTCCATGCCCGGAAGTCCACCACCAGGGATCATTCCTTTATAAGCTTCCTGCATCTGAGCTTTAGCTGTCTCGTCTGCTTTCTCCAGTGCTTTATTTACACCTGCAACAACCAAATCCTCAAGAATCTCTTTATCATTAGGATCAATTACATCTTTATCGAAGGTAATGGAAAGAACTTGTCGTAAACCGTTGGCCTTTACTTTTACCATTCCGCCACCAGCTTCAGCTTCAACGGTAATTTCACCAAGCTTTGACTGAGTTTCCTGAACTTTACTTTGCATTTCCTGAATTTTACCGAACATATCGGCCATATTAAAATCGCTCATTGCCACATATTTTTATTTAATATTCCAACTCTGCCCCAAACCGCTCTACAAGATCACGAATAATGGGGTCTTTTTGTTGTATTTCTTTAAAGCGCTCGTAAGGGTTTTTAGCTTTTTCCTGGGTACCTACAACATTTCGTATCTCAGTTTTAAAACGTAAAAGCACTCCGAGATGTTCCTTTAACTTTTTTGATAACTCAAGAGCTTGTTCGTCTACCATTTTCTTGGCAAGGGGATTATCACACGCAAGCATAAGCTCAGAGCCCTTTAATGTAGTCAGTTCAACCCGTTGTACTTGAAGCTCCAGGATTTTTGGTACTGTATCAGTTAAAGACTGAAGAAAATTTGGCCAGATTGCTTTTACATCTTCAATAAATAATTTTTTTGAAGGAGCTTCTTTTGGTTGCTCAACTACTATCGGGGCAGCTTCTACTTTTCCATTTTCTGTAGGTAGGTGAAGCACTTTTGCTTTTTGAGTCACTTCTGTAAAAAGTGCTGGCTGCCCTATATCATATTCGTTATGAACCGGAGCTGTTATGGGTTCACTTACCATTTCAACAGTTGGCTCTTTTACGCCTTCAAAATGAGCTTCTGAGCCATTTGCTGGAGGTACAGTTTCCGGTTTTGTTTCTTCAATAACCGGGTTACTTGCCTGTGGTGCTAGTTGAGGTTTTTTTTCCTCAATAGTTACAGGGTCTATTTTACGAGCGGGTTCCGCCTCAGATTTCGCAACACCATTATTTTTAGGAGCTACTGAAGAGGGTTCTAAGTTACTAGAGTTTTTTTTTAAAGCATCTATTTCTGAAAGTAACCTGGAAAGGTTTTCACTTCTCTCCATATGGATAAGCTTCAGAAGAGTAATTTCGAACTGGATTCTTGGTTGATTGGCGTCCTTAAGTTTAATTTGAGCTTCACTAACAATATGAAGCATCCTCATCAGGTCATCCCTTGAAAAATCTGGTGCCGTTTCTTTGTACTTATTCTTTGTGTCTTCAGATGCTTCAACTAAAAACAATTGAGGACTGTGATGTGCTATGTACAGGTTTCGTAAGTGTTCTGTTAAACCTATAAGAAACTCCTGGATATCATAACCCTCTTGCAAGAGGGTGTTAATGAGTTCAAGTCCGGTATTCGAATCATGGTCTTTAACACAGTTCATGAACTGAAACATGCGTTCCGTCCCGACTACATTTAGTGCCTGTAGTAATTCATTATGAGAGATATTACTACCACAAAAAGCAATGGCCTGATCCATTAAGCCCAGTGCATCACGTAATGCTCCGTCAGCTTTCTTAGCTATTACATGCAAGGATTCTTCATCAATAGTGATAGCTTCATCCTGGGCGATTTTTTTAAGCCTGCTGACGATCTCTTCGACAGCAATTCGCTTGAAATCAAATCGCTGAACACGGGATAGAATGGTAGGTAGAACCTTATGTGGCTCAGTAGTGGCAAAAATGAAAATGGCGTGCTCAGGAGGCTCTTCAAGTGTTTTTAGCAACGCATTAAAGGCTGCTTTTGAGAGCATGTGAACCTCATCCACAATAAAAACTTTATAGCGACCATTTTGCGGTGGAATGCGAACGATCTCCCGTAAATGATGAACATCTTCCACCTTATTGTTTGAAGCCGCATCCATTTCCATTACGTTGAGCGTCTGGTTCAACGCTTCGCTATCAACTTCTGAATCAATCCCGTTAATAATTCGGGCGAGAACACGTGCCATTGTAGTTTTGCCTACGCCTCGTGGTCCACAAAACATATAGGCATGCGAAAGCCTGTTTTGTTTAATTGCGTTCAACAGCGTACTACTAACATGCTCCTGAGAAACGATATCCTCGAAGCTTTGTGGCCGGTATTTTCGTGTAAGTGCGCGGTAGTTTTCTGACATCCTCTAAGTCGCTTTTGCTAACAAAGGGAATGTACAAAAAGCGAAGGTGAATTGAATAGCTAAAGAGGAAATCTTTTGAAACTAAATGAGCTGGGAAGTTTCACCAAGACGTTTCAGGGCTTCTCTTTTAAATGTTCGGCCAATAGGTATTTTTGAATCAAGTAATTCAACTTCATTGTTACTCCAGCTATCGATTAAGCTCATGTTAATAATAAATGAGCGATGCACACGAAGGAAGTTATTGTCTGGTAAATGTTCCTCCATGTAAGAAATAGTTTGGTAGGTTTCTACTTCCTTATCTTTAGTTTTAATGAGTATATAGTCTCTTTTGCTTTCGATATAAACAATATCATTCAGACATACTTTCACATTTCTTTTGTCAGAAATAACAAAAATATGGCATTGCTCATCTTTGATTTCGTTAGGAGCAGGGAGATGTGATCTCGGGCTTAAAGAGTCAAAAATTTTATCTACTGCTTTCAAAAAACGGTCAAATGAAATGGGTTTTAGAAGGTAGTCAATCACATCCAGTTCAAAACCTTCTAAGGCATATTCCCGGTAAGCAGTTGTAAAGATTACTTTGGGTGGGTTTTTAAGAGTTCTTAGAAATTCTATTCCGGTTAGTTTAGGCATTTGGATGTCCAGGAAAAGGATATCCACCTTGGTGTTTCTAAGAGCCTGGAAAGCTTTAACGGCATTTTGAAATGTTGCTTCAATTTCGATGCCATCTATTTTTGATAAATGTGATTCTATCACTTCGATTGCCAGTGGCTCGTCGTCTATGATGAAACACGTGAGATTCATACCAAATCTCTGTCTATTAGTTTATCAAGTTGTATTTCGAGCGAAATAGAATAGGAATCGGTATCGTCTGTAATCTCAAGATTATAGAAGCCGTTGTAAAGCAGATCTAACCGTCGTGTTACGTTTTTCAAACCAATTCCTTTTTGATATTCAAACTCTGCGTTTTGGTCAGAGTCATGTGCATTGCTGTTCTTGACGTTTAAAAAGAGGGTTTGGTTGCGTATGTCAACATCAATATCCACCCAAACCTCATCAAGAGAGTCACTGGTACCATGCTTAAAAGCATTTTCTGCAAATGGGAGAAGCAACATGGGAGGAATCTGAACAGAGGCGAAATCACCTTTTACGGTGTAGGAAGTCCTTAGGCGTTCATCGTAGCGTATTTTCTCCAAAGCTATGTAATTTTCAAGAAGCTTGAGTTCTTTGCTCAGCGTGACAGTTTTCGAATTGCATTCATATAGCATATAGCTGAGTAGTTCAGATAGCTTTAATACAACTTCAGGAGAAGACTCAGATTTTTTAAGTGTAAGGGCATACAGATTATTGAGCGTATTGAATAGAAAATGAGGATGAATCTGGCCTTTTAGAAAATTGAGTTCAGCTTCCATTTTCTGGTTTTCCAACTCTTTTGATTTGTTCTCTTCGCTGTAAAAATGTTTGGTAATTTTTATGAAGGCTGCAAGTGCTACTGCAGGGTACATGCCCAGGGCGTTCTTAAGAATCTTCGGAAAATTTAGGATATTTCCAGACATCCACTCATGACCATAAATAGGATAAAAGAGGTAGTAATCCATAAATCTTTGTATTGCGGAAGCCAAAACGATGGAAACAATTACAAGTACAGTGGCAGTAACATACTTTTTATGGAGAAAGTATCGAGGAATTATAAAGTACAGGGCAAAATATGCGGCAATAACTTTTAGTGGCAAATATGCCATTAACCAAAAGAACTCGGCTCCATAACTGTCCTCAAAATTCCCATATATGATGGTATACATCCCGATATAGCATGCCCAAAAAAGAAGATGCCAGAGAATCCGATTGCCCGTGCTTTGATATTTTTCGAGGAATTGTAACATGATCAACTCTTAAAGTAAGCATCCTTCCAGCTCGAAGGCAATTTCTAATATCCCGATCTGCATACTACAGGCTTATATCTGCAAATGAAGTGAATTGTGCTGCCAACACTACAGAAGTAACTAAATAGGGTTTTTGATACGGGGAATCAGGCGTATGCCGCAACTCGATATTTAATAAGAAATAAAATTTTATCTCTGGCACATCCTAAAATTCAGTTCATCTCTATGAAATACGTACTATCTCTCGCATTGCTATTAATAGTTTCTGGCTTGTCAAGAGCCCAGGAACAAACCATTATTGAGAATTTCTCTCTTGATGTTAAAAAAACTATTACCAAGATATCTATTGACGGGGTTTTGGATGAAGGAGCCTGGAGAGATGCCGTTGTTACTTCAGATTTTCTAAATAAATGGCCCAAAGATACCGGGATTGCAGCCAGCCAAACAGAAGCTTGGATAATGTATGACGATGAATTCCTGTATATAGGTGCCATAAACTATCAAAAGAAAGAAGACCTGGTTATAAAATCTCTCAAAAGAGATAACAGTCAGTACCACTGGGATAGTGATGCGTTCACAGTGGTTTTAGATCCTTTTAAGCAGCAAACAAATGGTTTTTTATTTGGAGTAAATGCAGCCGGCGCAAGAATGGAAGGAGTAGTAAGCATACAGAATTCAAGAACCCGCCCTGATGTCAACTGGGATAATGTGTGGCATAGCTCGGTTAAAGTTCATGACGATTATTGGGTAGCCGAAATTGCAATCCCGTTCAAATCAATCAATTATGATCCTGAAATTGATGAGTGGGGAATCAATTTTGTCCGTAACGATATGAAACGAAACGAATATTCAACCTGGAGCCATGTGCCCCAAGGGTTTCCGGGAATAGATATCGGGCATTTAGGAGCCTTAAAGCTGGAAACACCACCGGAGAAAAGGAAACAAAGGATGGTACTACAGCCGTATGTATTAGCATCCGGAGACAGAGATTATGAGGAAGGTGACGGCTTCGAAAATAACTTCGATATCGGGTTGGATGCCAAGATTCCTTTAGGCTCTACTCTAAAAATGGATCTAACAGTGAATCCTGATTTTTCAACCATTGACGTAGATCAACAGGTAACAAATCTTACACGGTTCAATATTTTCTTCCCTGAAAAAAGAACCTTCTTTCTTGAGAATAGTGATCTTTTTTCTGGTTTTGGTACCTGGGGAATTCGTCCATTTTTCTCAAGACAAATTGGTCTCAATGATGGAGAGTTAATACCTATTCTATTTGGAACTAGAGTAACAGGTAATCTTACTGAGAATTTGCGGGTGGGTGCTATGAATGTACAAACCCGATCTCTTGATGATATAAGAGCAAACAATTATACAGTTGCTGCTTTTCAACAGAATCTTTTTGGAAGGTCTAATGTGAAAGCTTTGGTAACAAACCGAAGTGCTTTTGATGGCACAAGCGACGGTGTAGAGGATTATAATCGTACAGTTGGAGCTGAGTTTAACTACATCTCAAAAAACGGAAGACTATCAGGAAATGCCAGATATCACTATTCACAAACTGAAGAGAAACTAAGTGAGGCGTCTTTTGTAGGTATGACAATGATGTATAACGACGGCGATAAATATGCCGGTTTTACTGCAGACCGTGTGGGAGATAACTTTATAAATGAATTAGGTTTTTCGCAGCGGTCTCTTCAATATGATGCTGCCAGAGATAGCTTGATCAGGGTTGGGTTCAATTATATAAACCCCTGGGCAGGAATAACCTTTCGACCTGAATCTGGCTGGATAAATAGTCACGATTTTTCAGCCTGGACAGTTATGTCATGGGAGTCGGATGGAGGGTTTATTGACCGGGTGACCTCACTGAATTACGAGCTTTCTACCCGTGACCTGGGACAAATTCGAGTAAACTTAAGGAATAGTGAAGTGAAGCTTTTATTCCCGACAGACCTAATAGGCGGGGATGAGTTTTTACCAGCAAAAAACTATGGATTCAATACGGCAAGGATTACGTATGACTCTGATACTCGAGGAGTATTGAGCGGTAGTTTACAAAGTTCATACGGCGGGTTCTACGATGGAACACGATTCGAATTTGGAGGGTCATTAAATGTGAGAACACAGCCGTGGGGTAACTTTGGAGTTCGATATTTAGGGAACCGGGTAGAGTTACCGGGTAACTATGGCGAAGCAACACTGCACCTTGTTGGCCCTCAATCAGAAATCAGTTTCTCCAACAGCCTGAACTGGACTACTTTTATGCAATACAATACTCAGGCCGAAAACTTTAACATAAATAGCAGGCTTCAATGGAGATTTGCAGCAATGTCAGACATTTTCCTGGTTTATAATGATAACTATGGAACAGAAAACTTTGGCATTAAAAACAGAGGCATGGTGTTTAAAATGAGCTACTGGTTTAACTGATATGAAAGAAGAACTACTAGCAGAATTCTTACTTCTGGTGCTTTACTCGTTATTGGCTACACTTCTTAGTGTATTCTAAGAATGGGTGATCTTAATTAAAGGTAGCGTCAATTGGGAGGTGCCTGGAAAATCGGTCTATTTCCCATTTTCCTAAAAAGCGAACATAAGCGGGATCATAGAGTAATCCATTTTTATCCACAAGAATCAAATCCGAAATACCGGTTAGCGCAACAGTGCTTACCAGGTGACGGTTTCTTTTGCCGATACTTTTTAGAGTAATATCCCGGGCTACCTGGAAGCTGCGATCCTGAACCCTGAAAGGAGAATAGTTTTCATTGATGTACTTCCAGTCTGTTGGGAAGAAGGTCTTCAGCAACGTGGTATCATTAACTGGAGTGATGGGGCTTTCTTTGGAAAGAAAGTTAAACCGTTCATTTTCAATATTATCTGATACCAGGCTCCTGAAAAAATGCCTTGAAGAACCAAGGTAGCTCTCTTTTCGGTTGTGCTCCCATACTTTTTGTTTGATACTATCCGGCGGAACCATTTCTGAAAACTGGGGAAATATAATATAAAGGCCGCCATTGGTTCTTGGGTTAAAATAGACTTCTCCCAGTTCAACATTCACAATATATCCCAGTGCATTATTATGAATAACGAGAGGCTCAGAAGCCAATACAGTATAGGTTTTATCACTTTTATTCCACTTGAAGTCAAGAACTTCGGGGTTTTTAATTTCAGTGAAGTAAGCAAACTCATCAACACCTAAAAAGAACTTCTTAAAATCATTATAGGCTCTTCTCCACCCTCTCCTTTTGGTTGAAATAACCTCGATTTCGTTCATTACAATGAGATCGGGTTCCAACTCAATAGTATCGTAAATGGTGGCACTTTCATTAACCAGGATTGGCAGGGTTATATTTTTGTAGCCAATAAAGCTCACGATAAAGTTGAAACGACCCTGGACCGGAACTTCTAACAGGAAGTTTCCCCCACTGTCACTAGAGGTTCCTATAGTAGTACCAGAAAGGTACAGGTTTACACCAGCTAATGGTTCCTGGGTAGTCTTATCGATTACTTTGCCTGTGATGGTGACTTGCCAGCCGAATAGTGAGGAATTCGAGCAAAAAAGAATTCCTGAAAGGATAAAAAGTATTTTAATCGGAGAGGTTCGCATACCAAAGAGAGCTACATCACAACTCAATTAAGTTATTCGAACCGATAAATTCAATTAAAACTTAAAATCGGCCTCAACAGGTTATTGCCGGACTATTTGCTCTCCCTCTCCAAGCAATACAAAATTTTCATTGCCAACAGCAGCGTTAAATTCATTTATTGGATCGTCGTGCCCGTCGTCTGCCAGCGGGAAAGTTCCGAAGTGCATCCCAATACTAAGTTCAGCTTTTACATCTTTATGAATCTGAATTCCCTGTACCGGATCAACGTGAACAGGGCTCATAAACCATCGAGGGATATAAGCACCAATAGGTATGAGTGCAGTTTTGATAGGGGAATATCGTTCACCTATTTCTTTGAAAAAGGTATTATAACCCGTATCTCCGGCAAAATAGATGTTTCCCTGTTGAGATTTGATAACGAAGCCAGCCCATAGAGTTTTATCCCGGTCAAAAGGTCCCCTGCTGGAAAAATGTTGCGCCTGTACAGCCGCGATATCAATCGATTCTGACACTTGAGCCTCTTCCCACCAATCCAAAGAAGTTGTATTTGAAACACCATTCTTCTTTAGATATAAGTCCACTCCCAAAGGAGTAATGAACAGTGGATCAAAAGCATCCCGGATTTTCTTAATGGTATCAATATCAAGGTGATCGTAATGATTGTGACTGATTAGCACAACATCAATTTCCGGCAAGTCTTCGAACCTGATTCCCGGAGGCCTCATCCTTTTTGGCCCGGCAAAACTAAATGGCGAAACTCTTTTGCTGTATACCGGGTCAGTAATGATGTTGAGGTTATCAAGCTGAATAAGAAAGGTAGAGTGGTTTATATAAGTAATTACATGGGTTGAATCAGAAATCCGGGTTGCAGGTTTCTTGCCATACTCAACATCCTCTTCTTTTAACTCAGCCCACTCTCCCGGAACCCTGTTTGTTGCCCATTTTAAGAGCTGTCGAAAACCCTGCTCGTCATATCCTTCTCCATTCAAAAACTTCGACCCATTGAAATGACCTGAAACCGGACCTTTGTAGCCCGGTGCTGAGGTAGCAAGGCCAACCCCCAGAAAGATGCATACCAGCATCAATACGAAAATCACAAAACCCATAAATATCTTTTTGACAAAATTCATTGAAGAAGGACTAATGAGTCCTTCTAACTAAGTTCCGGAACAAAGCATTCCAGTTAGATGTTAACCAGCCATTAACGCTTCAATCTCAGCAATTTTTTTTGGTACATTTGTGAGGTTTTCATACCCGGTTTCGGTAACCAGTATATCATCCTCAATTCTGACCCCACCAAATGAAAGCAAAGACTTCACTTTCTCGACATTCAGGAAAGGAATCTTTTCAGGGTCTTCTACTGCGGGCTCTAGAACAGCAGGAACAAAGTATATTCCGGGTTCCACAGTAATTACCATTCCTGGTAGAAGTTCTCTTCTCGCTCTCAGAAATTTAATTCCGGGACGATCGATTTTATCCACTCCTTTTGGGTACCCGCCTACATCGTGAGTATCAAGTCCTAGGAAGTGACCTAAACCATGTGGGAAGAAAAGTGCAAAGATATTTTGCTCCATCATCTGGTCAATATCTCCTTTAACAATATCCAGCTCTTTCAATCCCTCCATCATGGTACGGGCAGCAAGTAAGTGTAAATCTTCCATTTTGGCTCCGGGCTTAACAGCACCCAAAACCGCATTCATACCTCTTAATACGCAATTATAAATACCTGCCTGAATTTCTGTGTAAGTACCGTTTGCCGGGAATGTTCTTGTATAATCCGCAGCATAACCATTACACTCAAACCCTGCGTCCATTAGGAATAGGTCTCCATCTTTGACAGGGCTATTGTTTTCAACATAATGCAGTATAGAAGCATTTACCCCGGAGGCGAAAATTCCGTTATAAGCATCTTGTAAAAGCCCGTTTTCGATCTGAACCTTATTGAAAATAGCCTTGAGTTCGTATTCATTCATTCCTGGCTTAATATTTTTCATAACCTCAATGTATGCAAGGTCATTAACCCGGCAAGCTTCCTTCATTTGCTCAACTTCCCAGTCTGTTTTAAGTACCCTGCAAAAAGTAAGAGCATCGGTTAAGGCTTCGGTTTCTACTTTAAAGCCACGATTCAAATCTTCAATAAACTCAGCCTGTTCGTCATTGATACAATACACCGTCTCCGGCGTCAGCTTGTTTAGAACATGAAGAATATCATTTTCATAGTGTAAATGATCTGGCTGGTATTGCTCCTGGTACTGTTTCTGTGATTTTACATATCCATGCCACACCGCGTATTGGGCATCCCGTTTAGGAACAAACAGGTGGTACTCTTCTTTTTTTAAATCCAGAATTAGTGCACAATTCGATTCATTGGCTCCGGTTAAATACCAGAAATTAGATTCCTGCCGGAATGGAAACTCGTAATCGGTGCTGTACCGATACATAGTTTCAGCGCCTTGTATAAATACAACCCCATGTTGATCATCATCAAATAAAGAGAATAGTTTTTCGCGGTGTAAATGATGCATAATACTCTGATAAAAATGTTTGAAAGATTTGAATTAGGATAGGGAATTGATCATATAATTTCGAATAAGAATACAGGGTTTAACCTTTGCTCATTTTTTGACCGCTCCCTATAAAAACCCCAAGAAATCCCTCCTTAAAACTAACCGATATCTCGTTTTCAGTAGCTTCGTTTGATGTGCCATCCTGTCCGCCCATAGAAAGTACTTTATCTGTTAAAGGGTAAAGAACTCCGGTAGAGGTAAACTCCTCGACAGGGGTGCCAAGAGGGAAAAAAGAGATTATAGTCCCGGGCTCTAAATGGGCTTTGTAAGGGGATTGAACCAGGAAAGTGTCTCCATAATCATCACGGAAAATCAAAGATTCAAATCTATGCCAGAATTGTTGAAGCACTGAAAGGTTTTTCATAGTATGGTCTATTCTTTTGCCAAGAGTTCCTAAAACCACACAGCTGGTAGCCCCTTTTTGAAGAGCGTAAGCTAAAGATTTCTCAAGATCGTTGGTCTCCTGGTCCGGATCTTCTAATACATTAATCCCTTCATGTTTAGTGTAAGCAAAACTATCCAGGTCGCCGATTACGATATCTGGAGTAAAACCATATCCAAGCAACGCATGCCCTCCACTATCAGCGCCTATAACTAACTCAGCGTTATTGATTTCCTTTTCAAGAAGTTTCCCGGTTGGAGGAGTTCCCCCGCAAACAATTAATACGTGCATAGTTTCTTATTTTGTTCAAGAATAAAAAAATCGAAGCAAAAGAAATGGAATTGCTTTTCGTTTAGGCTATTTTTGCAGCAAAGGAGATTTATGTTCGAAGTATTTATAGAAGAAATTACAAAGCACAGGAAAGTAGGGGTATTCTCGCACGTTCGTCCGGATGGTGATTGCCTGGGATCCCAAATAGCATTGTGTCTATGGCTTCAAAAAAATGGGATAGAAGCTTCTGCATTCAATGAAGATGAAGCACCTGATAACTTGGCCTGGTTAACTGACTTTTTCCCGGTTTTAGTCCCGGATGATGAAGCGTTAGCCTCATGCGAGGCCTTTGTTGTTGTTGATGGAAACGCGCTACATCGATTTGGGGAAAGAGCAGAAAAGCTGGAAGGGCTTGGAAAACCAATCTATATGATAGATCATCACCCACAACCGGATGATATCTTTGAGGCATTTGTTTCGCGAGTGGATTATTCATCAACTTGTGAGTTGGTTTATGAGCTATATAAAGAGCACAACATCAATCAAATAGATGAATCCGCCGCAAAAGCGATGTATGTTGGTTTAGTTACGGATACTGGGTCTTTTCAGTTCGACAGTGTTACACCAAATACATTAAATGCTGCTTCAGTTCTTTTAGAAAAGGGAGAATTCAAACCCAATGAAGTTTTGGAAAGAATCTATTCCTCTAAAACTCCCAACCAGTTACGCTTGCTCAGTAAAGCACTTGATACAATTTCTTTATACGCCAACCAACAAATTGCGATTATCTGCGTTACCGATGCCATGTTGAAAGACACGGATACGAAGAAACAGGATACGGAAGGCTTTGTTTCTTACCCGCTGAGCATTACAGGCGTAAAAGCATGCGTGTTTTTTAGAGAAGATGGAGAAGGAGTTAAATTAAGCTTACGTTCCAGAAGTGATATAGATGTAAATGTATGGGCGCGGAAGTTAGGTGGTGGTGGTCATAAGAAAGCCGCCGGAGCCTGGCACCCTGGCCCACTTGATAAAGCAATTGTTGAAGTAATTAAGCTGGCAGAAGATCAGCTTTAGAACCAAAAAGTACTATATGAAGCAAACCGCTACTATTTTACTCATTTATTTATTCTTTATAGCCAACTGTCAGAAGTCTGATCAAAAAGTTTCGGATTTGGCGTCTGTTTCATTTACCCCAGCCGAGGCGGTTACGGAACCACCTGCAGATCAGGTTGATACAAATACTACGTCGTCGGTGTCAGTTGATCCTATAACAGACAGTCGCAGAAACGCGATCACAAATGCCGTTGAAAAAGCTAGTCCAGCTATCGTAAGTATTACGGTTACCGAGCTACAAACTGGTTATACCAGGGATTTTGACACCTTTTATTTCAGGTTTTTTGAAAGGCCTATACAGCGCGAAGTTCAAAGTATGGGTTCCGGTTTTCTGATAAGCGGAGATGGAATGATCGTCACGAACGAACACGTAGCCAATAAGAATGCAAAAACGGTTATGGTTACCCTGGCTGATGAACAGACGTATGAAGCTGAGGTATTGGGAACAGATGAGCTGGCTGATCTAAGCCTTCTCAAAATTAAAAGTGACAAAGAGGATTTCCCTTATATAAAATTTGCTGGTTCAGATCATGTAATGGTTGGTGAATGGGCTATTGCAATGGGTAATCCGTTTGGGTTATTTGCAGATGGACAGCCTTCTGTTACAGTAGGTGTGGTTAGTGCTACAAAAAGAGATTTCAGACCAGATCCGGAAGAGCCCAGGTTATATATGGATATGATCCAGACCGATGCTGCGATAAACAGGGGGAATTCCGGCGGACCACTGGTAAATAGTAATGGAGAAGTGATAGGGGTGAATACGTTCATCTTTACAGGCGGAACAAGTAACGGCTTTGTTGGGCTTGGCTTCGCAATACCAAGCGATCGCGTCCAGAAAATTATCGGCCAATTAAAAGAATCAGGTGCGGTTTCATTGGATTTTGATCCCGGGTTATCATTTACACCTATGACCAGAAACCTGGTTTACCAATACGGTTTATCTCCTGTTCCTGGTTTATTTGTGACTAGTGTAAACAAAGCAGGTCCTGCATCCGAATGTGGAATTATGCCCGGATATATTATTATCCGAATTGGAGATGAGCGGGTAAGTAGCGAAATGCATGCCTGGGCTCTGATGAGAGAATATGAAGAAGGAGATACTATGAAGATCCAGCTTCACAGAGAAGGCAAAGAATACGAAGCAGAGATGATGCTGAGAAAGCGTGTTGCAGGGCGGTAAGTCTCAGAGTAAGCGGTTAAATCATAGATTTAGTAAAACAAACTGATTATACTTGAATAACACTTCAAGTAATTAAGAACCGATGAAACGCTCACTTCTCCTACTCTCTTTTTTTGTATTTGGAAGCCTTTTGGCTACCGGACAAGAACCAACATTCAGCCTTCCTTTTTTAAAAGTTGAGGGTAATAAATTTGTAAGTGAAGAAGGTGATACTGTTATCCTTCGTGGTGTTTCTTTCTCTGATCCGGATAAGCTTGAAAAAGAAGGACAATGGAATAAGGCATACTTCGCTAAAGCTAAAGAGTGGGGATCTAATGTAGTTCGTTTTCCGGTTCACCCAAGAGCGTGGAGAGAAAGAGGAGAAACGGCTTACCTGGAATTAATTGATCAGGGTGTTGCCTGGGCGAATGAGTTAGAATTGTATATAATCATAGACTGGCACTCTATTGGAAATCTTAGAACAGAGCTTTTTCAGCACCCGATGTATAACACATCTATGACAGAAACACTCCGCTTCTGGCAAACTATTTCAACCCGATACAGGAATAATCCGGTGATAGCATTTTACGAGGTTTTCAATGAGCCAACCCGATATAATGGTACACTTGGCAGAATGACATGGGATGAATACAAAGAACTTATGGAAGAGATTATTTACGTGATTTATGCTCATGATGAAAACGTAATTCCAATCGTAGGAGGGTTTAACTGGGCATACGATTTAACGAATGTGCGAGAGAACCCAATTGATGCAGAAGGAATAGCCTATGTATCTCATCCTTACCCTCAAAAAAGGGAGCAACCGTGGGAAGAAAAGTGGGAAGAAGACTGGGGTTTTGTGGCTGATACTTACCCAATGATTGCTACTGAGTTTGGCTTCATGGCTGAAGATGGCCCTGGAGCTCATATTCCCGTAATCGGTGATGAGGTATACGGAGAGGCTATCATTAACTATTTCGAGAAAAAAGGAATTTCCTGGACAGCCTGGGTTTTTGATCCTGTGTGGTCACCCCAGCTTTTTAGAACATGGGATTTTATACCTACAAGGCAAGGCACATTCTTTAGAGATAAAATGCTCGAATTGAATAAATAACTAATACTCACTTAACTGTTTGAGTGGAACCGGGCTTTATTGTTGGCTTCCCAAATAGCGGTATTAGGAAACATGAACTTATCGCCTGTTTTATAATCTACGCTCGGATCATAATATCCGGGAACGGGCGCATTTATAAAGAGTTCATTTGCGCAAACTTCTGAAGTCAGGTATCCCCAGATAGTAAGCTGTTTAACCATCAGGTAGTAATGCATATCAGAAGTTGCTCCAGCTTCTTTCTCCAGGTCTAAAACGAAGTCAGTTTTTTCTTGCGTAGAAAGTTGCTCAAAGTTTTTTGACTCTAACAGGTCAACTCCTTCAAGAAATTGCTTTTGCTCCTCTTCATTATAAAAATCAGAAACGATGTTGTTCATGAAATCACCAACATTGGCAGCTTTGGCACCGGCGCTATCAGAAGTAGTTGGTATAATTATTTCGGCTATGTCATTTAGCAGAGATATTTGATCATTATCTAATATTCCATTTGTGCTCGTGCCCCTTGGAGAACACCCGCTTAAGAAGGCTTCTGCTCCAAAGATGACGCCTCCTACAAATAAACCTAACCTGGAAAGAGCTTCTTTTCTACTAATGAAATCCATTACAGTGCTCCTTTTTTAAGTTGTTTAAAGGCATAATCAGATGCTCTTGCAGTCATTGCCATAAAAGTTATAGATGGATTTTGACAGGCTGCTGAAGCCATCGCAGAACCATCGGCAACAAACACATTTTTGACAGCATGCATCTGGTTCCAGCCATTCAGCATTGAGGTTTTAGGGTCTTTACCCATTTGGCATCCACCCATTTCATGAATATCCAGACCTGGGGCCTGGTTTGAGTCCGAAACCTGGATGTTTTTAACTCCTGCTGCTTCAAGAATTTCAGCACCAGTCACCTTTATATCCTCACACATTTTTTCTTCATTCTCAGAATAGCTTATATCTATTTCAATAAGCGGAATTCCCCATTGATCAGTTTCGGTTTCACTAAGCGAAACCTTATTTTCAAAGCGAGGCAAGACTTCTCCCATCCCGGTCATTCCAACACCCCAGCCTCCAAGCTCCGAAAGTTGTTCTTTTAAATCCGAACCAATGGGCTGTTTATTCGGATCCATCTTTCCAACTCCTCTGTTCGACCACATTCCAAATGAATATCCTCGTAAAAAGTCCTTTTGAATATCGTTTCCAATATTTCGAAATCTTGGGATGTATAATCCAGTAGGTTTTCGTCCAAAGAAGTATTTATCCTCGAACCCGTCAAGCTCACCCCGAACCCTAATCCGATAATTATGGAAAGTCAGGTAACGTCCCAGGCTGCCGCTGTCATTTCCAATACCATTTGGGAATCGCTCAGATTTCGAGTTCATCATAAGGAGCAAGGAGTTTATAGCTCCTGCATTTACCATTATTACATCAGCTGTATACTCAATTACCTCTTTGGTGTTCGTATCAATAACCCTTACACCGGTTGCTTTGCCATGGTTTTCATCGTACATGATTTCCTGTACCACAGAGAAAGGTCTCAATGTCATGTTACCAGTAGCGGCGGCAGCAGGAATGGTCACAGAGTTTGCGCTAAAATAGCCACCATATGGGCATCCCCTTTCACATCGGCTTCGGTACATGCACACTCTACCATTATGAGGGCGGGAAAGATTAGCTACCCGTGCAAAAATCACATGACGGTCTTTAAATCGGGATTCAACATTCTTCTTAAGGTGTTTTTCTACATCAGTAAATTCCATAGGCGGAAGAAACTCTCCATCAGGAACAGCTTCCAAACCATCCTTATTCCCACTAATACCAGCGTATCGTTCAACATGGGAATACCACGGTGCTAAATCATCATACCGGATAGGCCAGTCCACACCATGTCCGTCCTTCGAGTTTGCTTCAAAATCAAACCGGGCCCAGCGCTGTACATGCCGTGCCCACATTAAAGACTTTCCACCAACCTGGTAACCACGAATCCAATCGAAAGGCTTTTTCTGGATGTACGGATGTTCATCATCAAGTACAAAATGTTGAGTAGTTGCTTCTCTGAAAGCATAACACTTGCTTACGATAGGATTTTCTTTAGCAATAGAAGGGTGAATGGTATTTCTATATGGGAATTCCCAAAGCTCTTTTGTTGCTGTGGTATAATCCTTTATATGCTCTATGTTTCTGCCCCTTTCCAGCACCAAGGTTTTGAGGCCTTTCTCACAAAATTCTTTGGCAGCCCAGCTGCCCGACATGCCGGCACCAATTACAATGGCATCAAAATGGTTTGCCTTTTTTGCCTTAATATTTAGATTCGTGGAGTTCATTAGGGAAGTTTCCTGTACAGTTCTTATGAATAGCTTGCAATCGATTTAATAGATTCCATGGTCATGACATAATATAACGATGAGAGTTAGAATTACTAAATTCAATTTAGTAATTATGAATTCAAAGCTGTTATCCAGTTAAACATATGTTATTTATTTCTTTAGATGACGCGATTTGTTTCGCGAAAAAGTATTCTAAGATATCAAGCCAAAATCGGAAAGCAATTAAAGATTGATTTTCACTTAAATTTGTGCAAAATTTGCTCAACTTTTTAAGCACCAAAATGAAGATCACTTTAAAAGATATAGCCAGCGATACTGGCTTTTCGGTTTCAACAATTTCCAGGGCGGTACGCGGAGAAGGCCGCATCTCTGAAGACAACAGAAGAAAGATTCTTGCTAGCGCACACAAACTGGGCTATCCCCTTCCGGTACATGGGCGTATGATTCCTGATAACCTCCCGCCATACATTGCTTTAATTACCCAGTTCAGAGTTGGTGAATTCTATTCTTCTTTTACCGTTGGGTTTATGGAAGCGGCACATAAAAAAGGAGTGACTCTTAGTGTTTTCTGTATTGAGCATGATCCGGGTTCTATAAGCACTTTGATTGAACGTTTGCGCTCAATAGGCTACAGCGCAGCTGTACTTTTTGTGCCGGAGCTAAAGGAAGATGAATACAAGCATGTTCTTCATTCTACACCAAGCGACTTTCCAATTATCTCGTGTTCAAATATAGATAACTCAATTCTGGATACTGTAACATTTGATGCCTACCAGGGTGCAACACTTGTTGCAAGACATTTCCATAGCGAAGGGTACCAAAAGCTTGGAATGATTGAAGGGCCCTCTGAAATGCCGGAATCAAGATTCAGAACAAATGGTTTTACTGACTATATCACACACGTAGCAGAAGAACAAATGATATGGACTTACCGCGGTGATTATACATTGGAGTCAGGTGTAGCATCGTTTAAAGAGTTTGAGAAATTAACTGTGAAACCAGAAGCTATATTTGCAGCAAATGATGCAATGGCTGTTGGCTTTATGGAAGCAGCCCGAGAATCAGGATACAAGATTCCCCAGGATATTGCTTTGGCTGGCTATGATAATCTGCCTCTCTGCCAAAATCATTATCCAAAAATTACATCGGTTAATACCGACTATAGCAGGCTGGCAGAAAACACTATAGATAACCTGCTTTCTAGAAGAGAAAACCCTAATAATCACCAGGGAATAGTAAGTATGGTACCGGTGACCCTGGCGATTCGAGACTCGAGTATTAGGCAAAAGTAAAAGCCATTACTAACATTGAGCAAAATTTACTCAAAATTAAGAAAATTTTGCTCAAACAGGGTTTCTTTTTTCTCCCCATTTAGATATACTAGGTTCCTCTCGCCTATTAGGTAGAGAAATGCTGATCAATCTGCTAGTATGGTTGGGAATCTCAGGCTTTTTGATGCTTGACTTCATTAGTTTTCTTGATCGGTTTAAAATTGATATCAGGGCAAATGCCCGTTAGATTTTAAAAGGATCAAACGTATGTTTTTAGGAGTCGATCTTGGAAGTTCATCAATAAAGTTGTCTTTATTTGATGCTGAGAAAGGAAAGGTAATTTCATCTGTTACCCACCCTAAGGTAGAACTGCAGATTCATGCCCCTCAACAAGGCTGGGCAGAACAAGATCCAAACTTGTGGTGGAGTAATTTTATAGAAGCATTTCATTTGCTAACTAAAAAAAGTGGAGTATCTCCATTTAGCATAAGGGCCATTGGAATTTCATATCAAATGCATGGCCTGGTTTTGGTTGATAAAGACCTCGAAGTTTTAAGAGCCTCAATCATTTGGTGCGACAGCCGTGCTGTAGAAGTTGGTAACGAAGCTTTTAACTCATTGGGTGATGACTATTGTTTACCACACCTTCTGAATTCTCCCGGAAATTTTACAGCTTCCAAATTAGCCTGGGTAAAACAGAACGAGCCTGATGTATATGCTAAGGCGTACAAGTTTATGCTACCGGGTGACTATATAGCCATGCGCTTAACCGGGAAAGTAACAACTACAGAAACGGGACTTTCTGAAGGAGTGTTCTGGGATTTTAAAGAGCGAAAAGTAAGCCGGAAGCTACTTGATGAATTTGGAATCTCGGAAGATTTGATCCCTGAAATTGTACCCGCTATTGGAGAAGGTGTACCTGTTCAAAAAAGCATTTGCGACGAACTTGGCTTTTCCAGTGATGTAAAAATAACATATAGAGGTGGGGATCAGCCTAATAACGCATTTTCTTTGAACGTACTGAAGCCAGGAGAAATAGCAGCTACAGCAGGAACTTCAGGTGTTATCTATGCAGTAACGGATAAAAATGCATACGATATAAAATCGAGGATTAACTCATTTCTGCATGTAAATGATACACCAGATGCCGCTCGTAATGGTGTGTTAATCTGTATAAATGGTACCGGAATCTTATATAGCTGGCTCAAGAAATTATTGAATTCAGGCAACGGCAATATCGATTATGAAAACATGAACGATATGGTAAATGCTGTTCAGCCAGGTTCAGAAGGCCTTACCTGCCTTCCATTTGGAAATGGGGCTGAACGAATATTTGAAAACAGAATTGTAGGTTCGCATTTATTAAACCTGGATTTCAATCGCCATGAAACCAGCCACATACTTCGGGCATCACTGGAAGGAATAGTATATGCGCTAAACCTGGGATTCGAAATGTTGGCAGACCTGGATATTTCCAGGAACACAATTAGAGCCGGTCATGCTAACCTGTTTTTGAGCAAATCATTTCGTGAAATCTTTGTAAACGTAACGGGCACCCGGCTGGAAATTTACGATACAGATGGAGCGGCAGGCGCTGCCAGAGGTTCTGCCCTTGGCTCAGGCTTTTATGCTACACCTGAAGAAGCTTTTTCTAACCTCGAAAGACTTGAAGTGATTGAGCCAGATGCAAAGCTGGTAGAAATTTATAAAAACCTGTTCAATGAGTGGCAGGGTACTATTGAAAAACACTCTTTTAACACAAAATAAGGGACTAATTAGCCCTAAACATAATTATAGCTATGGAAGTACTACTTGGAGATAAAGAATATTTCAAAGGAATTGGTAAGATCAATTTTGAAGGGAAAGAATCCGATAACCCGCTAGCATTCAAATACTACGACGCCAATAAAGTTGTTGCTGGTAAAACAATGAATGAGCATTTCAAGTTTGCAGTGGCCTACTGGCACACACTTACAGGCACTGGCGGTGATCCATTTGGGCCAGGTACGAAGAACTTTCCATGGGCTGTAAATAGTGATCCGTATCAAAATGCTAAAGATAAAATGGATGCGGCTTTTGAGTTTATTACCAAGCTGGGCGTTGATTATTATTGCTTCCATGACTTCGATTTAATTGATGAAGGAGATACACTTGAAGAGTCTGAAAAAAGACTGGATTTCATCACTGATTATGCCAAAGAGAAACAATCAGCTTCTGGAGTTAAACTGCTTTGGGGAACTGCAAACTGCTTTAGCAACCCGAGATATATGAACGGCGCTGCAACGAATCCTGAATTTGATGTGGTTGCTTTTGCGGGAGCACAGGTTAAAAATGCTCTTGATGCTACTATTAAACTAGGTGGTGAAAACTATGTTTTCTGGGGCGGTCGTGAAGGGTACATGTCGCTGCTGAATACTCAAATGGGTCGTGAAGTTGATCATTTTGCAAAGTTCCTTCATATGGCCAGAGACTATGCACGCGCTCAGGGTTTCAAAGGAACGTTCTTTATTGAGCCAAAGCCAATGGAGCCGTCTAAGCACCAGTATGATTTTGACTCTGCAACGGTTCTGGGATTTTTAACAAAGTACGATCTGCTGGATGACTTCAAATTAAATATAGAAGTAAACCACGCTACTCTGGCTCAGCACACTTTTGAGCATGAACTACAGGTAGCCGCAGATAACGGTCTATTAGGTAGTATTGACGCAAATCGCGGAGACTATCAAAATGGATGGGATACCGATCAGTTTCCAGTTGATGTATTTGAAATCACACAGGCGATGTTGGTAATTTTGCAAAGTGGTGGAATTCAAGGTGGCGGAATAAACTTTGATGCTAAAACCCGTCGAAATTCAACAGACCTTATTGATCTTTTCCATGCTCATATTGGTGGAATGGATGTATTTGCCCGTTCACTTATGGCTGCTGATGCAATTCTCCAGAAATCGAAGTTCAAAGCAATGCGAACTGAGCGGTACAGCTCTTTCGACTCAGGCGCTGGTAAAGCTTTTGAGGAAGGAAACTCTACTCTTGAGGATCTTCACGCTCATGCGAAAGGCAACCAGGATATTGAGCAAAAAAGTGGAAAGCAGGAACTTTACGAGAACATCGTAAACCAGTTTATCTAAAGACGAACTTGAAAACCTGTTTCATGGGTATCTCAATACTTGGAAACAGGTTTTTTTATCTCTACCACAAAACAATTTGCTATATGAAAAAGCATTTCACCCTATTAATACTACTGTTCACAGTTATCTCATGTGATACTTCTAAAAAAGAAGCTCCAAAAGAAGAGATATTATCCAGTGCTTTCGAAGATAAATTCTACATCGGGGCAGCTTTAAATACCAGTCAATATAACGGCCAGGATCAACGAGGGATTCCTATTGTTGAGAAGCACTTCAACTCGATTTCTCCTGAGAATGACCTCAAATGGGAAAGGATACATCCCGGCCCCGATGAATATAACTTCACAGAGTCAGATCAGTTTGTTGAGTTTGGTGAAGCAAACAATATGTTTATTGTAGGGCATGTGCTGGTATGGCATAGCCAGACTCCGGACTGGGTTTTTGAAGATGAAAGTGGAAATCCACTGGATAGAGAAGCCCTGCTCACAAGGATGAAAGATCATATCACAACTATTGTAACCCGGTACAAAGGGAGAATTAACGGCTGGGATGTAGTAAATGAAGCACTGAATGAAGACGGCACATTTCGTGAGTCTAAATGGTACAACATCATTGGAGAAGATTTTATCGCGAAAGCCTTTGAATATGCACACGCAGCTGATCCTGATGCAGAGCTTTACTACAACGATTATAATATGTTCAATGCTGCAAAAGCAGATGGAGCAGTGCGATTGGTTAAATCTATACAGGAACAAGGAATCCCGGTAACAGGGATTGGAATGCAGGGCCATTATGGAATTAATGGAAACCCTCCGGCTTCCGAAGTTGAAGCGAGCATCATCAAGTTTGGAGAACTTGGTATCGTAGCTATCACTGAATTGGATATTGATGTGCTACCTCCTGCATTCGAATATATGGGAGCAGATATCAGCATGCGGGCTGACCTCAGAGAAGAATTAAATCCTTATACAGAAGGCATGCCAGATTCCATCAAGCAAAAGCAGATTGATGCATTCCGAAGTTATTTCGAAGTATATCTAAGGCATTCAGATAAAATAAACAGGGTTACAACCTGGGGTGTTACAGATGGTGATTCGTGGAAAAATGGATGGCCTGTTTCGGGAAGAACAAACTATGCACTCCTATTTGATCGCGACGGGAAAGAAAAGGAAGTGGTGTATTCCCTGATGGATATGGTAAAGGATAAATAAAGCGAATAAAGAATTACCGAATTAGACTACTATGGAAAAAATGACTATTGAAATGGATCTGGATAGAGCGTTATATAAAGACGCATCAAAATCTCCGGAAGAGAGAACAGCAGATCTGCTGCTCAGGATGACGCTAGAAGAAAAAGCAGCACAAATGATGGGAGTATGGAATGAGAAGAAAGATACTCTTATAGATGAGCAAGGAAACTTTGATGAAGAAAAAGCTAAGAAATTCTATGCACATGGAAATGGAATAGGCCAGGTTGGGCGACCAAGTGATGCAGGTAAAGATGAGCAAGCAAGTCACGAGGCAGGGTTTAACGCCAGGCAAACAGTAGAGCTCACAAATGAAATTCAGAAGTTTTTCATTGAAAACAGCAGGTTGGGAATACCAGTAGTTTTCCATGAGGAGTGCCTGCATGGATTAGCCTCAAAAGGGGCAACAAGCTTTCCTCAACCTATAGGTCTTGGTGGTACATTTAATCCAGAGCTGGTAGAAAAACTTTACGCAATGACGGCTGAAGAGACCCGGGTTCGGGGCGGTCACCAGGCTTTAACTCCTGTAGTAGATGTGGCAAGAGATCCTCGTTGGGGAAGAGTGGAAGAAACTTTTGGCGAAGACCCGTACCTCGTTTCACAACTTGGAGTAGCGGCAGTAAAAGGGTTCCAGGGAGATGCTGAGTTTAATAACAAAAAGCATGTAATGGCTACACTGAAACACTTTGCAGCACATGGAGAGCCAGAATCAGGGATGAACTGCGGCCCTGTAAATATTTCCGAAAGAGTACTTCGTGAGACATTTCTTATGCCATTCAAAGAAGCTATTGATGAAGCAGGTGTAATAAGTGTAATGGCTTCTTACAATGAAATAGATGGTGTTCCATCTCATGCCAGTGAGTGGTTACTAAAGGATGTGCTAAGAGATGAATGGGGCTTTAAAGGTTTTGTAGTCTCTGATTATTATGCGATTTGGGAATTATTTGACCGGGAAGCTACTCACGGACATTTCGTAGCAAAAGACCGGAAACATGCCGCTGAACTGGCAATAAAAGCCGGGGTAAATATCGAGTTACCGGAGCCGGATTGTTATCTCAACATCATTGAACTGGTTAACGAAGGCGCCATAAAAGAAGAGATGCTGGATGAACTGGTTGGCCCGATGTTGTACTGGAAATTTAAAATGGGTCTTTTTGATGATCCGTATCTCGATCCTGAAGCAGCAGAACGAATTTCGGGTTCAGAAGAGAACAGAAAAATTGCACTTCGTGGTGCACAAGAGGTATTAACACTTCTAAAGAATGATAGAAATCTTCTTCCTCTCAATCCAAACAAAACTAAAAAGCTTGCGGTAATTGGTCCAAATGCCAACTGCAGTTTATTAGGCGGATATAGCGGTTCCCCCAAAGTTAATGTATCAATTCTTCAGGGCATACAAGATAAAGTTGGGGATAGCATCGAAGTGGTATACAGCGAAGGTTGTAAGATCACAGTAGGTGGCCGCTGGGAGGAAGATGCTGTTGTACTTCCAACTCCTGAGGACGATAGAAAGGCAATTGCAGATGCTGTTGAAGTTGCAAAGGATGCTGATGTAATAGTTCTGGCTATTGGCGGAAATGACCAGACTTCAAGAGAGTCATGGGCTCGAAATCATATGGGAGATCGTACTACCCTCGACTTAATAGGTCAGCAGAATGAATTAGTTGATGCAATGGTAGCGACTGGCAAACCAGTTGTAGTGCTTCTTGTTAATGGACGTCCTTTAAGCATCAACAATGTAAGTGAGAAAGCTACGGCAATCTTTGAATGCTGGTACGTGGGCCAGGAAGGTGGAAACGCAATTGCTGATGTTCTTTTCGGAGACTTCAACCCGGGAGGAAAACTACCCATTTCTATTCCTAAATCCGTAGGTCAGCTTCCTGTCTACTATAATTATCGACCTTCCGCGAGAAGAGGATATTTATTCGATGATGCAAAGCCACTGTATACTTTTGGTTATGGACTAAGCTATACAACATTCGAATTCTCGAATCTAAGATTGGATCAAAGCTCAATAGGAGTTGATGGGTCTACTTCAGTATATGTAGATCTGACAAATACTGGTGAATATGAAGGCTCAGAAGTGGTGCAGATGTACATTCGGGATCAGTTCAGTTCGGTTACCCGCCCTGTGAAAGAGCTAAAAGGCTTCAAAAAAGTATGGCTTAAGCCGGGAGAAACGAAAACGGTAAGCATACCTATTACAAAAAAATCACTGGCCTTTTATAATGTGAGAAAAAACTACGTGGTTGAGCCTGGAGATTTTGACATAATGATTGGAAGTTCTTCACGAGACGAAGATCTCACCAAAGTAACCCTAACCGTAGAAGAGTAATCTTTTACTAACCAAACGGCGGAATACATGAGTACAAAAACCAATAAAGTCTCCTTTGTTGAAAAAGTAGGCTACAGTGCAGGTGATGCAGCATCAAACCTGTTTTTCCAAACCTTCATTGTTTACCTGCTTTTCTTTTATACCGATGTATTTGGTTTGCCGGCAGCAGTTGCCGGAACTATGTTCCTGGTAACACGAATTTTTGATGCCGTTAACGACCCTTTGATGGGAATGATCGCTGACAGAACTGAGTCTAAATATGGGAAATTCAGACCGTATTTATTCTGGTTAGCCATTCCGTTTGGAGTGCTTGGGTTTTTCATGTTTATGACACCGGATTTCGGAGAGACCGGGAAAATCGTTTATGCTTATATCACCTACACGTTGATGATGATTATGTACACGGCCATTAATGTTCCTTATTCAGCATTAATGGGTGTTATTACTCCCAATGCGGAAGAGCGAACAGTGGTTTCTTCATACCGTTTTGTTGCTGCATATTGTGGCTTGTTAGTAGTTACAGGTTTCACAGAACCTTTGGTAGAGTTTTTTGGTGGCGGTGATGATATCGCAAGCAAACAAGTTGGTTGGATGTGGACCATGGGGCTTTATGGAGTTATAGCAGCCGGGCTATTTCTTTTCGCATTCTTTACTACTAAAGAAAGAGTAACACCTCCGAAAAACCAGGAAATAGATTTCAAAAAAGATGGTAAGGATTTATTTGCTAACGGACCGTGGGTGCTTATAGGGATTGCTACTGTATTTCAACTAACATTTTTAGTAATCCGGGGAGGGTCTTTTGCTTTCTATATAAACTATTACATCGGTGATCATTCTATTGAACTTTTTGGATCTACTATTGAGCTTGGGTTAAATTACTTTCTTACCTCGGGTGCCTTAGCCACATTACTGGGGGCAATCCTTACAAATACGATTACTAAACTAATCGACAAAAAGAAGACTTATGGATTATTCCTAGGTTTAGGTGCAATCATAAGTATTGCCTTTTTCTTTCTGAGCCCTGATCAGGTAGGGCTGATTTACCTGGTAAATATTATTGCCGGCTTTTTACTTGGTCCTGTAGCTGTATTACAATGGGCGATGTATACTGATACAGCAGATTACGGTGAGTGGAAGTTTGGCCGCAGGGCAACAGGGCTGATCATGGCAGCATCGCTATTTGCTCTAAAACTGGGAGTAGCCCTTGGTGGAGCTATTACGGGTTGGGTACTTGCAGGATATGGCTTCGAATCAGGAGAAATTCAATCGGCAGAGTCGTTGGATGGTATACTGATGTTAGTGAGTATAATCCCTGCAATTTTTGGAGTGCTGGCATATATCACAATACTTTTCTATCCATTAACGAACGAAAAAATGAAGGAGATAGAAACAGATTTAATAGCACGAAGAGGAGAAGCAGGCGAGGAGTTTGTTCCTGTCTAGTATTTTTTAGAATCCCCTTGTTTCAAGGCTCAGGTTATTCCTGAGCCTTCTTTATATCAGGTATAAGCGATCAGGTCGTTCTCTTTCTAAGTAGAAGATCTCATGGTGAGAGTAACCGGAATTATATTCAATATCCCGTTTGGCATAGATCCGTTATCCGAAGTCTTTTTCTCTTTAAGTACATCAAAGGCCTTCATGCCAAGTAATTTGTGATTGGTATGAATAGAAGTAATTTTGGGGTGAATTTTTTCGCAAATTGGCAAATCATCAAACCCGACAATAGCAATATCTTGAGGAATTCGGACTCTTTTTTTGTTTGCGTTTTCAATAAAGCCAAGACACATATCATCACTTGAAGCAAAAATCGCTCTTGGCTTTTGCCCGGAAGCATCATAAGCCTCAAAAGCCTTTTTGCCCGAATTGAATGAATAATCTCCACAAAATTCAAAAACCAGCGACATATCTTTGTGTTGTTCTACAAAATCAATAAAGCCATTTCTACGAAACAAAGATTCGTGCATGTTTGTGGGGCCTGTTATAATTCCAACATCCAAATAACCCTTTTTATAAAAATGTTCTGCGGCTATATATCCACCTCCATAGGAGTCAAAAGTAATGGTATCGAGCAAAGGGTTTGTAAGTGGCGCTAACGAGAGAAGAGTAAAATTCTTTGGAGCAACATCAAGTATGTTAACATAATCCGATTCATTTAACTCAGGAAGAAACAGCAGAGCGGCATCAACAGAGTTATTTGCCAGTTCATGCATGAAATCTCCGATATCATTTTCCGCAGGATCAAAATCATAAAAAGAGAGGTTTATGTTCTTTTCTTTTGCAGCCAGGTTTATCCCATAAAAGAACGAGGAATAAAATTCATCGGGATGCATCGTGATAATCAGTGCAACATGAAGCCGTTCTTTGTAGCCGTATCGTTCATTAAGAACCCGGCTGTTAAAAGGGTAGCTAAGCTCGTTGGCAGCCTGGAGAGTCCGTGCAACAGTATCAGAATCAGCGTTAGACTCACCTCGTAGTATCCTGGAAACCGTAGAAATAGAAAAGCCTGTTTTTACGGAAATGTCTTTTAAAGTCGTTTTCAAGATAGAAGCCCGTTAATTTTTAAAATTCCAACATTGTTAACTCAAAACACCTGATGACCTAGTAAACGAAGACCCCAGGCAGTTAATTTAACAAGCAGCTAATAAGTAACAGATGGGTAAAAGATCGTAGTTTGAAGGTATTAATATCCGGCATTTTCATATTTAAAAAAATATCAAGATTTAGGAAGTGTAAGATTGAGGGGCTTTATTCCTATTCACTCTTTTCAAAGGCACCATTTCTAAGAAAATGTACAACCTGTTTTATAACCTCTTTGTTCTTCATCATGAAGGTATGGGTTACTGCCAACTCGATATGATCTGTCATTCCAGGAAGCTTGGTGTTTTCAACGGATACTTTTCCGTCGTCGGGATTTGGCAACATAGTTGAAAGAATTGGATTAAAGGTTCTTGTCCCAGCTATGATTCCAAGATCAAAATTTACCGGGCCTAATTCATTTGGTGTACTTAATGAGTCGGTTCCTAACTCCATACCTGCAGGTCCGTTAATTAACTCATAAACCGGGACATTTTTAAGTTTATCAGTAATCTCACTTCCTTTGTTGGGTGGACCAAGCATTACGACTTTGCCAAGGTTTTCCAGTTCATGTACACTGAGGTACTGCCTTATCAAAATTCCACCTAGCGAATGAGTAACAAAGTGAATGGTTGAGTTTTCCGGGCACTCACTTATAGATTCGGGAATTGCTTTTTCTGCCAGTTGTTCTATTTCGAATTTAGTTGAGGGGTAAGAATTATTTATAACTACATACCCGCTATCTGCAAGTGTCTTTTTCATTTTTGAAAACGAATGCTCTGTTCTTGCTAACCCGTGTAATAGAATAACACAATCCGAGGCTTCCAAAGCAGTAGGAAAAGTGAATAGAAAGAGTAGTAAAGCGGTTCTCATGTAAGTAATTAATGTCGGAATAAACCTAGGTACGGAAAGTGTATGAAGTTGTTTGGTCTGAATTTCAAAAGGACTGGAAAGAGAACATTTTAAGCCTGTCTCTGAAAAAAATTCATGCTTAACCCACAATTAATTTCAATTACCGGTCTTTGTTAATCAGGTAAGGCCGAGTGTAATTTGCGGAACAAAAATTTTAGGAGATAAAATGAAAACAATCGGACTTATTGGCGGGATGAGCTGGCAATCATCAAAGTCGTATTACGAATTTACAAATCAGCGGGTGAACGAATTGGCAGGTGGGTCACACTCAGCAAAGAGCATCATGCTATCGGTCAATTTTAAGGAAATTGAAGCATTAACCTTCCAGGGTAAATGGGATGAAATCGGATTGATGATGGCCGATGCTGCAAAACAATTAGAAAAAGCCGGAGCCGATATCGTGCTTTTGTGCACTAATACCATTCACCTGGTTAGCAACGCAATCGAGACGGCAGTCCAAATACCGTTTCTGCATATAGCCGATGCAACTGGTAAAGTAATTCAGGCAAAAAAACTTAAAAAAGTTGCTTTACTAGGTACCAGGTTTACAATGGAGAAAGATTTTTATACAAAAATTATTGAAGAGAACTACGGTATAGAGGTTATCATACCAATTAAGGAAGACCGAAAGGCAATCCATGATATTATTTATAATGAACTAGTGAAAGGTCAGTTTACAGACACATCACGAGAGAAATGCGTAGAGATTATTAAGCGCTTAGAGGCAGTAGGTGCCAAGGGTATAATTATGGGTTGTACTGAATTGCCGCTTTTAGTGCCAGAAACGAATGTGAGTCTTCCCACATTTGATACTGCTAAAATCCATGCCGATCAGGCTGTAGAATGGGCCTTAAATGTCTAGTGATTTCCTTGCGTTGATTTTGTTCATCCTGGTTCTATTTCTGACACCAGGACCAGCGACTTTAAGTTTAGCAGCGAGTGGTGCGCAAAACGGGTTCAAAGGCACGTTAAATTATTTTCTGGGTATTTTTACAGGCCTTGTTTTAAACATGGCATTGGTAATATTTGGGCTCGCATTTGTATTTACTGATTATCCATTAATCTATACGGGTTTTAAATATATCAGCCTGATTTATATTCTCTACCTTTCTTATAAAATTGCTCAAACTAAACCTGAAGCCGAGGCAAAGGACAGTACATTTACTTATTCAAAAGGCTTTGTCTTAAACATGATTAATCCAAAGGCATATATCGGAAATGCTGCTCTTATTGCCCAATTTTCTCAGCCTGGTGAACAGTATCTCCATTCTGTTTCGATTATTTTCCTACTCATCATTTCGATCGTCCCGTTTACTAACGTTTTGTGGATTTTAGCCGGGAAACAGATCGCGGCCGTATTTAAGTCGAAAGAAGCAGGTAGGGTCGTACAACTGAGTTTTGCCGGGTTATTATCGGTAAGCGTAATTTATGTAATGCTATTTGTAGACTAGTTTTAAAGCGAAGTGGCAAGAACACACCCACTCATGAATTTGGAATTTCAAAGAGAACACAGGACTTCTATTTAATGAGCATCATTTTCCTGGTCTGTATAAAACCTTCTGCCTTAATTTGGTATAAATAAACTCCGCTCGTCAGGTTTTTGGCATCAAAGCGAACAGTGTGTTGACCTTGAGTTTTGAGGGAGTTTTCAAGAACAGAAACAGATTGCCCTAACATATTAAATACCTCTATGGTTACCTGAGTGGCTCTTGGTAACGAATAAGAAATATTTGTAGAAGGATTAAAGGGGTTCGGGTAGTTTTGTGAAAGTTGAAATTCTCCCGGAATATTATCAATCAATTCGCTTGAAGTAAGCAAGGTTTCTACTGACTCGGTGATAAGTACTCCGATTTGATTTAAATCCGCATCAACTAAGACCATCCGAACGGAATCTGCATTTTCCAATGCACTAAAGGGTTCATCATACATAAACGTTTCCAATGGAGTTACTTTCACTGTATCTGTACTTGTTACAAGAGCTCCCTGGTTATCGAGGTATTCAAGCCGGGCATATGCGTCATGAAAGACTCCAAAAGAGGCCGAAAGTCGTCCAATGGCTTCTAAATATTCAAACCTGGTAACTGCCCCGGCATTAGTAACTGATAAAACGGGCCCGCTATCAATTTTAGCAGCCCACCAGTCTTCGGTAAAGGTATAACTTCCTCCATTTGCACTGAGATTTACAATGGGGCTAAGTACTTCTACTTCCAGGTAATACGGATCGTTATTTATCCAAACCTCTACGCGGGCTCCATCATCCGGGTATTGAGCTCCTTCATCAATATCGAAAGTTTTGGCGTATACATATCCATCGCGCTCATCGGTATATGCAATCCATCCTATATGAGAGTCTGCAAAAATTTTCTTTGCTTCAGGCTTGAATTGAACACCATAAATGCCCGGGGCAACTTCACCAATCCAGGCATCTGAAGCGGCACTCAGTTTTACCCCGTCGTTACCAAACTCGCTATCAGGGTTAATTGGAAAATAGACCCAGAAATTTTCGAAGTCCGTTTCGCCGGGGTGGTTGGTTATGTTTTGAGTTACATCCCAAACGCTCCATTCCTGGTTCGCATCTCCCTCGTTGATAATGGTCTGTTCTACAGTTACCCGGCTACTACCTTTATAAAGCGAAGTTGTTCTTTTAAAGCGTAAATCCTTTGCTCGCCATTGTTCAATCGGGCTTGTTACACTTATACTGACAGTATCATTTTTAGTAGAATCTATTACTGCTTCATATAAGCCGAAATCAAGCGTAGGCGGTGGAGGCCAGTTCCAGTTACTTTGGGGAGCCGGCCAGTTTTTAAAACCACCGAAGTTGGGCCATTGTGAGTTTGACTGTGGAGTATAGGTTTTGCCAAGTTCATCCGGGTTTACAAATATGGAAGAATGCGAACCCAGGTCATATTGCATAATTCGGGCTCCGATAACCGGTGTTGTTGCCAATGTAATTAAACCGTTTTGCATTACCCATGAATCCCAACCCCATTCTTTATGGTTTTCGACCAACTTGATGCTGGGATTGTTTTGTGCTTGTAGCGAAGAAGAAAGAACGAGGCCAATCAGGATTGCTAGACAAGCGGATATTCTATGGGTGTACATACGAGTGTTTGAGGCTTAAAAAATACCCGAATAGATACGATATTAAGCCCAGAAAAAGAAACGTTATGATTCTTAAAACTCGTATCTAAACTGCTCTAATGTCTCATCATCTTCCCGGATCGAGATATCAATAATTCCATCTGTTCCAGGGTAGGCATCGTTAAACGCCTTTTTTAGCGGACCGAGATCGAACTGATACTCTTTCTCAAAATAAGCCAGGCAAGCCTGGTCAGGTTGGGGTAAGAAAGCGTGTGCTTGTACGGGATTGGATTCAAGGAAATAGTTGCCGAAAACCATGTTGGCATCTTTAATATCACATCCACTGTAACCGAGCTTTAGGGTAAGGATATCGTTATTAATGCTAATGAATTCAGCATTGTAAGGTCCGTTCTCCCAATTTTCATCCCGCGAAGTATTATTCCCCGCAAGTATAACTTTTTTAGGTTCTGTAGTAGCAGCGTTAGCAAAATGCAGTGTTCTAAGAACACCATCACTATCATAGCTTAATTGTAACTCAGACTCGACAAACTTGTAATCTGTAACTTTTTCCAGTTCACCAGCTAACTGGATTCCTATTTTAGTTGGATTGCAAACGGCAAGAGTACAAAACATATCTTTGAACGAGATTTTACTGTTATCGATTTCATAAGCTCCACCACAGGTATTGCAATGATCTTTTAGCCCAATGGAGCCTTCCTCGGAAAGTTGTAATGTAAAGAGCGAATCAACATAAGGGGCTCCTATACCTAAACCGTCTTCTGATACATAGCGGAGTTGCCACGTTTTATCAGTTATAACCTGATCAAAGGTTTTTTCCTGGTTAGAAGATGTAGAACAAGCCAGGCTTGAGAATAAAAGGGCAAGAAAAACGGGAGTTTTGTATGGGTTTAAAAAAGAAAAAGAAGTATTACTCATCGTACTGTGTATTATTAGTTGTAATTAAACCCCGCTTGAAATCATTCAAAAATTAATGGGAATCTTTACATACAGGAATAACATTTTGATGTGATTAAGAAGATACAACCAGAAGAATCAGCTAATCTAATGTTAAAGAAAGTTTGCTCATTTTTATAAATGTATCGGTAAGCTGTATTAATTAAATTTTCGGCTTATTTGACTACTTTTTTTATGATGGTTTCAGAAATTAATTTACATTGTTTGCTCAGTGTTGAGCAAGAATTAGCTCAACTAGTAACTATCCGGAAACTGTTATTTAATATTCTACATTATCAAAGGTAAATGAACCGTTTTATATCTGCTATTCTGCTTTCCTTTTTTGTAGTGTTTTTAGGTTGTTCTTATTCTGAGCCTACAAAAGACCCTGTTTTCGAGTGGTTCGTGTATGAGGGAAATGACCCGGTATATAACGAGCTAGAAGTAGCAGAAAATGAATATCTAAATCCAATACTGGCCGGTTTTTATCCTGATCCAAGTATTGTTCGGGTAAATGAAGACTATTACATGGTAAACTCATCCTTTGGGTTCTACCCCGGAATCCCAATTTTTCATAGCACAGATTTAGTGAGCTGGACCCAGTTAGGCCACGTTTTGGATCGGCCTTCTCAACTAGATCTGGATAGTTTAGAAACCTCACAGGGAGTGTTTGCACCTACCATTGAGTATAACGAGGGCACTTTTTATGTAATCAACACGCTGGTAAATGGAAGGGGTAACTTCTTTGTTACAGCTACAAACCCAGCCGGTCCATGGTCTGATCCTGTGTGGTTACCAAAAATAGGTGGTATAGATCCATCTTTCTTCTTCGATGATGATGGAAAAGTCTATATCGTTCATAACGATGAACCTGAAGGCCGGCCTTTATATGACGGTCACCGGGCTATCAGGATACATGAATTTGATCCCGAAACCCAAACAACGGGGGTCAACCAAATAGTTATAAATGGTGGCGCTGATATATCAAAAAAACCAGTTTGGATTGAGGGGCCTCATATTATAAAAGTGAATGGAGAGTATTTTCTTCATGCTGCGGAGGGAGGAACCGGGCCCGGGCATTCACAGGTGGTATTTAAATCAGAAAATATTTTGGGGCCATATGTTCCATATGAAGAGAACCCAATTCTTACTCAAAGAACACTGGATCAAAATCGACCTAACCCCATAGCCTTTACCGGCCATGCAGATTTGGTTGAAACTCAAAATGGGGATTGGTGGGCAGTTTTTCTTGGAGTTCGTCCGTATGAAGGAAATTACTTTAATACAGGTCGGGAAACTTTTCTTTTGCCAGTAACCTGGAAAGATGGTTGGCCTGTAATCCTGGAAGAAAATAAACCCGTTCCTCTAAAAGGAGCCAGGCCAAACTTGCCGACGCAAGGAGTTCCGGAAATCCCGACAAATGGGAATTTTACTCTAAAAGATAACTTCGATAACGAAACACTAGCTGACTACTGGGCATTTATCAGGACTCCCAGGGAAAAGTGGTACGATTTGTCTGATGGTTTAAAAATAAAGGCCCGTACAGATCATATTAATAGTCTTGGGAATCCATCTTTTATTGGGAGAAGACTTCAGCATATGTATGCGTCTGCTTCTACAAAGATGATTTATGACCCGGAAGAAATAGGGAATGAAGCAGGGTTAATAGCTTTTCAGAACAAAGACTACTATTACTTTCTGGGACTGATGAAGAACCCGGAAGGGGAAACGATTATACAGGTTGAATACAGTGCCGGGCCAAAGTCGAGAGTAATAACAAGAAAGTCTCTTCCCATTAACAAAAAAGGGGAAGTATACCTGAAGATAGAGGCACGTGGTGACAAGCTTGATTTTTACTATGCATTGAAGGAGGGGAGTTGGACGAAGCTTTACTGGGATGGAGACGCAAAGATATTAAGTACAGAATCAGCGGGTGGTTTTGTAGGGTCCTTTATAGGGATGTATGCCTACTCGGAAACAGAAGAATAACTCATCAAAAGAATATGAAACAAAGATTTACTCCCGGTATTGGGACAGGAATAAAAATAGTATGGCTGGCAGCTTTGCTAACACTCACATTCGGATCTCCGACAATTATAGCACAGGAGGTGGAGAAGATTAGTGAAAACGGAAGTTTTGAAGATTTTGTGCTTGGAGAAGTAACAACTGGTTCATTGTCGTGGACTTTCAACATAAATGCGAATGGAGCCGATGCTGCTTTCGAAATAGTTAGTGATGCCCAGGATGATGATGAAAGGGCATTAAAGATTGAAATCGGCACCTTCAACGGGGCAGATGATTGGAATATCGAAGCGGTTAATGAACCCCTTTTAGTGAAAGAGGGAGAGGTATATACGGCATCGGTTTGGTTGAAGGCTGATACAACTACACGTGTTGCCCGGTTCTATTTTGGACTTCCTGCAAGCGGAAACTGGGATCGTTTTGAAGAAACAGATATTGTACTAACAACAGAGTGGAAAGAGTATGTATTTGAACATGTGGCAACTGCTACAGACGAAGTAAACACTATGAGGTTTGGTATGCCGATGAACTTCACCGAAAACACCGGGGGCACAATCTATATTGATAATCTCAAGATCACGAGACCCCTGCCTATACCATATGTAAATGAAAATGGAAGCTTTGAGTCAAGCGATGTTACAGAGCAGGCAGATACTGCAGATGTAGAAGGTTGGGTTTTCGAGCTCCAGGATACAGGAGAAGCTAACTTCGCAATTGTTGACGATGTGGTTAAAGATGGTGAAAGAGCGCTGAGAATAGATGTAACAACACAAGGAGCGAACGACTGGAGTATACAGGCTATAAACGAATTATTTCCGGTGGAACCTGAATTGATTTATACATTCTCCGTTTGGGCCAAAGCCAGTGAAGCGGGTGGAACCGCTAACTTTACTACGGGAAACCAGGCCTTTAGTGAATTTGGGAGACTAAATAACGCAGATGTCTCACTTACTACAGAATGGCAGGAATTTACTTTTGAATTCCAGGCTGGTGCAAATGATACGTTGGGCAGGGCTCCCATACATCTGAATTTCGCAGGTAATATTGGCAAGAGTATCTGGATCGATAGCCTTAGAATCACGAAACCCGAAATACCGGACGAAATTTTTACACCCATTGCCGAGGGCAAACCGAAATTCCTGGGTAATATTTACAGCAACTCCCAGGTTAAGCGGTTAGATCAATACTGGAATCAAGTTACTCCTGAAAATGCTGGGAAGTGGGGTTCAGTAGAAGGAACGCGCGATAACATGAATTGGGGACCGTTGGATGCTGCGTATAACCTTGCGAAAGAGAATGGGTTCCCATTTAGATTTCATGTTCTCGTGTGGGGGAATCAACAACCAACCTGGATGAAAGAGTTATCTCAGGAAGAACAGCTTTTGGAAATCGAAGAGTGGTTTAATGCTGTAGCCGACCGGTATGATGATATTGAGTACCTGGAAGTGGTTAACGAACCTCTTCATGACCCACCTACGGATCAAAATGGAGATTCAGGTAGTGGCGGATATTATGACGCACTTGGTGGGGCCGGAGAAACCGGATGGGACTGGGTAATTACATCTTTTGAAATGGCCAGGGAAATCTTTCCTGCCGAAACAAAGCTGTTAATTAATGACTACAGTATTTTAGGTAATGTTCCGAATACAAATGAATACCTGGGGCTTATAAACCTTCTCAAAGACAGAGGGTTGATTGACGGAATAGGAACGCAAGCTCATGCATTCTCGACAAGGAACAGCACTGCGGCTTCAATTAATAATAGCTTAAATATTCTTGGAAATACTGGTCTACCTATTCAAATTACTGAATTAGATATTGATGGAAACCCTTCATTATCTGATAGTGGATCTGATCAATACCAGCTAGAGGAATACCAAAAGAAGTTCCCAACCATCTGGAAGCACACATCAGTAATAGGGGTTACTCTTTGGGGCTGGAGACCCGGCCTTTGGAGAAATGAGCAGGAGGCGTTTCTTATTTCCAATAGTGAAGTGGAACGCCCGGCGCTTACCTGGTTAAGGGAATATGTCGAGACTACTGAGGTAATGGTTTCAAACGAAGAAGTCAGAGACGAAGCCCCTCTTAGCTTTAAGCTCAATCATAACTATCCTAATCCTTTCAATCCTAGCACAATGATTACATTTGAGCTTCCCCAGGCTTCGAATGTAAAGATAATGGTATATGATATTACCGGAAGGCTTGTTGAGACTTTGGTAGACTCAAGAAAAGGTGCTGGAACTCACGCGGTTACTTTTAACGCAAGTAACCTTTCGTCCGGTGTGTATCTGTACGAGATACAAGCAGGCTCTTTCAGAGAGGTAAAGAAGATGACTTTGATCAAATAGAGAATCTCTTTTCGTTAGTATTTAAGCCTGCTTTAAGAAAATTAGAGCAGGCTTTTTTATACCCATGAAAGACTAACTTTATCAGAACTGCTAAACATTAAAAAAGGCTCCCTTGTAAACAAAGGAGCCTTTTGAAATCAGGAAGTATTGATTTCCTGCTACTTGATGAGTGTCATCCGTTTAATATCGGTGTAACTACCAGCCTGGATTCTATATAAATAGACCCCGGAGGATAAACCTCGTGCATCAAAGTTTACAGTATAGGTTCCGGCGTTTTGCCTTGTATCTACTAAAGTGGATACTCTCTGCCCTAGCATATTAAATATCTCAACTGTTACATTAGCAGTAGTTGGCAATGCATAAGAGATTTTAGTAGTAGGGTTAAATGGATTCGGATAATTCTGTTCCAGGTTGAAAGTTAAAGGACTATCATCTGGTTCATTAAATGTACCCATTCCATCAAACCTGCTAACAGACAGTAAATCTAAATAAAGTGAAGCAGTATCAGTGGTATCACCGATAAACTGAACGCCAAATCGTTGAGATGCTCCAACGCTTTCAGGAACAATTAACTCAAGCTCATGCCATGTATCAGCTGCCATCGTTTTTGTGTTGTAGTCTGTTCCTACAAAGTCCCAACTATCTCCGTGTAATAGGAAGATTTGCAGCGTGTGCATTCCTGCTGTATCAGATGCCGGAATAAAGACATTTGCTCTTACAGTATCATTTTCAAATACCTCGTAAACGTCGTTTCTTAGTGCACCTACTCTGGCGTCATTTCCTGCCTTAATTTTTGCAGAGAACATACCATCAAATGCCTGTTCATCTGAAATCCAGCCCGTTGTACTGTTATCAAATTGCAGGTCGGTATGCGGAACCCAGTCTCCAAGCATTTCATCCTCGAAGCTCCAGGTACCTTCTGGTTCAGGTTCTACCACTTCAGGCATTTTAGTAATCTGGAGGTTATCCATCCAGATCGTACCGCCATCATTGTCTGCAAAGTTTAGTGAAATCGAGAATCTCATGGTGTTCTCAACATCAGCGGCTGAAGCAGTGTGTAATACTGTGTACTCCTGCCATTCAGTCGTAAGCGTATCGTATACTTCTTCATATCGTGCCCATCCGCCACTGGCAGGTAAGTTGTAATAGTAACGTGCTACACGGCTATCACTATCAGCTTTTAGCCATACAGAAGCCTGATAAGTCTCTCCCTCTACTACATAGAATGGTTCGTTTACAGCTTCAACATTCCAATCATCAGTTGATCCGTTGAATGTGCCTACATCAACTTTTAGTGCACGGGCATCATCATCCTGTGAGCCATCTACAATTTCAAACATCGCGTTCGCTCCGTTTGCAGTGATATTGAATGACCAGTTGAGATCTCCACCTGATAAACCACCAAGCATAAAGGCTTCAAAACTACTGTTAGCCGTAATCTCATCCCCAACTTCATATGGAGGTTCAGGCATAGGCAGAACTTTTGTGACCTGAAGGTTGTCCATCCAGATTGTACCGCCATCATTATCCGCAAAGTTAAGCGAAATAGAGAATCTCATAGAGTTTTCTACATCAGCAGCAGTAGCGGTATGTAGTACAGTATACTCTTGCCACTCGGTAGTTAGCGTGTCAAATACTTCTTCATATCTCGCCCAACCACCGCTTGCAGGTAAGTTGTAATAGTAGCGAGCGACTCTGCTGTCAGTATCAGCTTTCAGCCATACCGAAGCCATGTATGTTTCTCCTTCTACCACATTAAATGGTTCGTTTACAGCTTCAACATTCCAGTCATCAGATGATTCGTTGAAGGTGCCAAAATCAACTTTTAAAGCCTTACCATCTTCATCCTGTGAACCGTCTACAATCTCAAAGGCAGCATTTGCGCCATTTGCAGTGATATTGAACGACCAATTCATTGCGCTTTCTGTTACGGCTCCAAGTACAAAATCCTGGAAGCTACTATTCGCAGTGATTTCATCACCAAAATTATAAGGAGGTGTAGGTACAGAGTCTGTTTCCATCATATCAGGTACAAACTTGCTTACCGATAAAAGATCCAGGTAAAGAGAGGCTGTATCAGTTGTGTCACCAATGAACTGAACTCCAAAACGTTTAGAAGCACCAACTCCTTCAGGTACGATAAGCTCTAACTCATGCCAGGTATCAGCAGCCATAGTTTTGGTGTTGTAATCGGTTCCTGTGAAGTTCCAGCTGTCACCATGTAATAAAAAGATTTGCAGAGTCTGCATCATTGCTGTATCAGAAGCAGGAATAAATACATTCGCTCTTAGTGTATCTTTTTCAAGTACCGGGTATACATCATTTCTTAATGCCCCAACTTTAGCATCACCTCCAGCCTTAATTTTAGCTGAAAAGGAACCACTAAATGCTTGTTCATTAGAAACCCATCCTGTAGTACTGTTGTCAAAAACCAGGTCAGTATGTGGTACCCAATCGCCCAGCATTTCGTCTTCAAAACTCCAGGTTCCTTCTGGTTCCATAATTTCAGGTACAAATTTATGAACTGCGATATCATCAAGATATAGATTAGCAGTATCGGTTGTGTCACCGATAAACTGAACTCCAAAGCGCTTTGATGCACCTACTCCTTCAGGTACAATAAGCTCAAGCTCATGCCAGGTATCAGCGGCCATAGTTTTGGTGTTATAATCGGTTCCTGTGAAGTTCCAACTGTCACCATGCAATAAGAAAATCTGTAGAGTCTGCATCATAGCCGTATCAGAAGCAGGAATAAACACACTCGCTCTTAGGGTGTCTTTTTCAAAAACTCCAAACACATCGTTTCTAAGTGCGCCCACTCTGGCATCATTCCCAGCTTGAATTTTAGCTGAATAAGTACCGGTGAGAGCCTGCTCATCCGAAGTCGCTCCGGTAGTACTATTGTCGAATACCAGGTCGGTATGTGGAACCCAGTCTCCAAGCATTTGATCTTCAAAACTCCAGACCGTAACCTGATCCTGGGCAAGTAATGAAGTACTAAAACCCGATATTAGTACACAGACTAATAACAGGGCTAAATTTGTAACTTTAGTTTTCATAATAATTGTTAATTGTTTTTGTCTTATCTATTGGGAGTTAGAGATGAGGCTGTTTTGAACTGCAATGAAGTAGTTTGAAAACTCAATGTTATACCCTTCCCCGCCAGGTAAAAATACCCGATGAATTAATTTAGCTAAGCAAGGCTGACCAGACAAAAAATGTTGAAAGCGCTTCTTGAAGTGGTTTATCTATCATATTTTCAATTATTTAGACAGATAATTTTCATCGTTTCAAGAATGGGAAAAGGTTTAAAAATCAATCAATAACTCATTTTCAGAGTATAAAAACAGTGTTGATGACATTTATTTTCGTGAGCTTGGCAAAATTTGCTCAAAATTTGGAAAACTCCCCGTGTCCAGTATTCATGAATATTAAATAAAGTTTGGCGCAAAAAGTTTAGCAAGAAAAGCGCTTTCATAAGATTAGCTAAAATAAGTGCTTATATTTTTTGATATCTCTGTTTAAAGTGGCAGATTTGGATTATGGAAGCGTTAAAAATGCAAAGAATAAATCAGTCGCTCTCATCAACCCATATTGATGCCAGGATAGCGCATATTCTCAATAAGTATAAGTCGAAAGTATTGGTTACTACATCCTTTGGAACCACTTCTGTGCTCTTGTTGCACCTGATGAGCAGGGTTAAGCCAGACTTTCCAATTCATTTCATCGACACAGGCTTCTTGTTCCCTGAAACTCATGCTTATAAAGAAGACTTAATCCGCAGATTTGACCTTAATATCATAACGCATAAATCAGCACCAGAGCTTCATCAAAAAAGCAAGCTGAATGAGCTTTGGAGGGTAAACCCTGATTTATGCTGCTCATATAATAAAGTAAAACCAGTAAATGATATAATTGATGGTTTTGAGGTCTGGGTATCTGGCTTAATTGGATATCAAAATAGTTATCGTACAGGCCTGGATATTCTCCAAAGAAAAAAGGGAATCTACCGTTTTTACCCGCTTATAGATTGGACTGAGAAACAAGTTGAAGAGTATTTCGATTTTTATGCTTTGCCACGTCATCCATTAGAGGGTTTTGGATTTTCCTCAGTGGGTTGTACACACTGTACTATTAAAGGGAATGGTAGAGATGGTAGATGGAGTGGCAATGATAAATCGGAGTGCGGGCTCCATACCTGATATTTAAGATTGGGTTTCCTTGAATAACCATTCTAAATATTCAGGGTTTCCTTCATTTCCGCTGATTTTTAAGGAAATAATACACGGGCAATCATAGCTATGAAGTTCTAGTACTCTTTTAGATAGGGCATCTACATTGGCTGAACGGGTCTTGGCAAAAAGAATACATTCTGAAGCTTCCTCAATATTTCCTTTCCAGGAATAAATCGAGCTCATACCATCAATAACATTTACACAGGCCGCTAGCTTTTCTTCTACTAAGATACGTCCAACTTTTAAGGCTTCTTTCCTGGATTCTGCGGTGATATAGATTAGTCGAAGATCTGTACCCATGACTTAGCAATGGTTAATTAAACTGGGTATTCAAAGTAATAGAGAAATAGTAAAACTCCGAAAACTTTTAAGTAAGAGAGTATGGATTTTAAATCGAATAACCTCTATCTTTGCAAGCTCTGAATTTTGCGAGAGTGGCGGAATTGGTAGACGCGCTAGATTTAGGATCTAGTATCTTAACCGATGTGGGGGTTCGAGTCCCCCCTCTCGTACTATCCTACCCAAATTATTCTGTTTATTTATTGACTGAATCCACAAAAAAAGCGGAGCATTCGTGAACATTTCTGTAAAAGAAATTACTTCTGTAGATAAAGAAGTAACCCTAAAATCAAATAGGGAAGAACTACAACCAAGATTTGATAAAGCATTTAAAAACTACCAGGGCAAAATTAATATGCCTGGGTTCCGTCCGGGGCGTGTACCGGTAGGCCTGGTAAAGAAAAGATTTGGTAATGATATCGAGATCGAAGAGATCAACAAATATGTACAGGAAATATTTGAGAAAGATGTTGTTACAGAGCATGACCCGGTAGGGGAAACTCAGATGATCGACTTTCAGTGGGAAAATGATGAGCTGGAAGTAGTGTTTAAAATCGGTGCTAAACCAGAAGTGGAACTTTCAGATCTAAAAAAGATCAAAGTTAACAAACTGGTTCATGATGTAGACGACAAAGATGTTGATGAGGAATTAGAGAGAACATTGGAGCGCCAGGGTAACTGGGAAGATGTTAAGACCGCAGCTAATAAGGACTCTAAGATTGTTGCTGATGTTGCTTCTTTAGATGATAAAGGAAATGAAATTGAAGGAGAGCTGGATGTTGACCAGGTGATTGATCTTCGTGAGGACTCTGCAAAAGATTTTCTGAAAGCATTAAAAGGAAAGAAAGCCGGCGATGTTGTTGACATGAAACTTGAAGAAGGTGATGAAAAAGATCACTTTAGAGTAACAATCAAAAAGGTTCAAAAGCTGCACAAAGCCGAATTAACTGAAGAGTTCATCAAGAAGAACAGCAACGAGGAAGCTTCAAACGAAGATGAGTTTAAGAGCTTCATCAAGAGCAGAATGCAGCAGTACTTTGACCAAAGCTCAGATGATTTCTTCAAGAGTGAAATGGTTGAAGCATTAGTTGATGCGCACAAATTTGATGTTCCGGATACATTCACAGCCCAGATAAAAAGCTCTTATATCGATCAGCTTAAGCAGCAATACGGTGGCTCATTACCGGAAACCTTTGATGAGACAGTATATAGAGAGGAAATGGCGCCGCAGGCTAAACGTGAGGGAATGTGGTATTTCATTAGCCAAAAACTGCAAGAAACATTTGAAGATATCGAAATAAAACCCGAAGATATCGAAGAGTTTATTTCCATTGAGGCCGTACGATATGGCGCAACGGTTGACCAGCTTAAAGGTTATTACGCTCAAAACCCTAGCATGCTTGAATCACTAAGAAGCAGTATTAGAGAAGGAAAGGTTTTTGAGAAACTTCAGGACGAAGTTAAAATAACTGAGCTAGACAAAGACGCTTATCGTAAGTACCAGGAAAAGAAAGAAAAGAAAAAGAAATAATTCATTCCTATTACCATGATTAAGCAACCTATTTTTGAACAACCTATTTATTCATCAAGCCAGAACATTGAGAACAACCTGGTACCAATGGTTATTGAAACAACCAGCCGAGGTGAGAGAGCTTTTGATATTTACTCGCGTCTTCTAAAAGACCGTATTATCATTTTAGGTAGTCCAATTAATGATGTGGTTGCAAGCACTATTGTAGCTCAGCTTCTTTTCCTGGAATCTGATGATTCTGAAAAGGATATCAATTTGTACATAAACAGTCCTGGTGGAGTAGTTTCTTCCGGTTTAGCTATTTATGATACTATGCAGCACATAAAGTGTGATGTGGCTACAACTTGTATGGGAATGGCAGCTAGTATGGGTGCAGTATTGCTAACAGCAGGTGCAGCGGGAAAGAGAAGTTGTTTACCAAACTCCCGTGTAATGATTCACCAACCTCTCGGTGGTGTCCAGGGCCAGGCGAGTGATATTGAAATCGAAGCAAAAGAGATTCTTCGAATAAAGAAAGACCTTAGCCAGATTATTGCTGACCACAGTGGTAAGTCGCTTAATGACATCCTTCAAGACTCTGACAGAAATAACTGGATGTCGGCTAATGAAGCCAAAAAATACGGTTTAGTTGATAATGTAGTCGCTAGAGCCCCTTCTTCGAAATAGAGATAATTTTTTATTAATTTCCCGGTATGAGTGAAGAAGAAAAAAATAACGACATAGTTAACTGTTCTTTTTGCGGGCGTTCAAGCCTGGAAGTGAACAGTATGGTAGCTGGTCCCGGAGTATATGTTTGCGACAGATGCGTAGAAGATGCATCAAGTATTATTAAAAGCGATCTGGCATCACTGGCCAGAAGACGTGAAAAGACGTACAAACCAACACTTAAGCCCCTCGAAATAAAGGCTAAACTGGATGAGTATGTAATTGGCCAGGAACAGGCGAAAAAAACCTTGTCAGTAGCGGTTTATAATCATTACAAGAGAATAAGTAATGAAAGCCTGGAGCTTGATGATACGCTTATCGAGAAGAGTAACATTGCATTATTAGGGCCTACAGGAAGTGGAAAGACACTTCTCGCACGTACTTTAGCTAAAGTTATTGATGTGCCTTTTACTATTGCTGATGCGACAGTGCTTACAGAAGCTGGCTATGTTGGTGAAGATGTGGAAAGCATTCTGAGTAATCTACTGCAGGCTGCTGATTATGATGTTGAAAGAGCAAAGCGTGGTATCGTTTACATCGATGAAGTAGATAAAGTAGCGCGCAAAAGTGATAATCCTTCGATCACCAGAGATGTAAGTGGAGAAGGTGTTCAGCAAGCGTTATTAAAAATACTTGAAGGTACCGTAGCAAATATTCCTCCAAAAGGAGGAAGAAAGCATCCTGAGCAAAGCTTTATACAGCTTGATACTGCAAACATCCTGTTTATCTGTGGTGGAGCTTTTGCAGGTTTAGAAGAAATTATCTCACAACGTCTTTCTACCAGTTCAATGGGTTTCCAGTCGAAAGAGCAGGTTAAGTTTGACAAGAATGATCCTGAAATCTTCACTCATATTGAACCGGAAGATTTGCAGCGGTTTGGTTTGATTCCAGAGCTTATTGGGCGTTTACCAGTGATTTGCGGTTTACATGAGCTTTCGGATGAAGCATTAATGGATATCCTTCAGACTCCAAGAAATGCCATTACAAAGCAGTACAAAAAACTGTTCAAAATGGAAAACGTGGAGCTAGACTTTGAAGAAGAGGCTCTTAAGGCTATTGTTAAAAAAGCGAAAACCAGGAAAACAGGGGCTCGTGGTTTAAGATCCATTATGGAAGCTTCTATGCTGGATATCATGTTTACGCTCCCTTCTATGAAGAATGTGGCCAGATGTGTTATTACTAAGGAAACCATAGAGAAAAAGGCGCCTCCGGTTTACGAGAAGCAAAAAGCTTCTGCTTAACTAATTATTTAAAACGAAACCCACACAACAACTTGTGTGGGTTTTTTGTTTTAGGGGATTGGAAACACATTCCTATATTAAGCCAGGAAAATTTTTGAACATGAATCTATTTGCTAAGTCCGGCTGGATAAAAACCATCCTTGTTTCATTTCTGCTTCTCCTTGGAGTTGGGTCGCTGGCTTATAACCAATACCTGATTGGTAAAATCCTGGAACAAGAAAGGATAAGTGTTGAACTATGGGCAAAAGCAATAGAGTTTAACGCTTTACCTGTGCATGAAGAGGCAAGTACGAAATTACTAAGCGTAGCTCAAATTCTGCAACAAACAGAAGCTGTACCTGACAGCCTTATCGATATGCTTAGGGAGGTAGAAAGCTTGAGGAGTTCCAGGGATTTTGTGACTGATGAACTAATCCTGGATGAACGAGGCAACTTTAAGATACCTGCTGTTGTGGTCGATTCAAATGATGTGCCCCTTGAATATGCTTACCTGGAAGAAGGGTCTACCAGCGAAGTAACCATTGATTATAGTTTCAAGAATGTAGCTTTGAATAAAATTGATACACCTGAAAAACGTGCACGAATGGTTCAAAAGCTAAAAGCAGTGAACCCACATATAAAAATAGTAATAGGTGATGAGACCACTAAAATAGCACAGTTTGTTTACTTTGGTGAAAGCCCTACTGTAACCTTGTTAAGATACTTTCCATACATCCAGATTTTAATTCTAAGCCTGTTGCTGGGAGTTGGGTATACAACATATAAAAGTATTACCCGGGTTGAACAGTCTAATCTTTGGGTGGGGATGGCAAAGGAAGCAGCTCACCAGTTAGGTACGCCAATTTCCAGTTTATTCGGATGGATTCATCTATTCAGGGATGAATATGAGAAAGATGAGGAGGCGCTTAAAATTATCTCTGAAATTGAAAATGATGTACAGCGATTAAGCGGTGTTGCCGAAAGATTCGGAAAAATAGGGTCAGCACCAGAGCTTGTTTCTTCTGATATAAAACCAATACTTGAAGATGTAGTAGGGTATATGGAGAGACGATTGCCAAGACTCGTGAAAGCAGTTGAAGTGAAAAAAGCGCTGAATGCTAAAGCGCGGGTTTTAATTAACCCGGAGCTTTTCCAATGGGCGATTGAAAATATGGTTAAAAACTCAATGGATGCTTTAAAAATGAACGAAAGTGGGGCTTCAATCTCAATTTCATCGAAAGTAAAAGAGGATGAAGTTATCATCGACATTACAGATTCAGGTTCAGGAATAGATCCCAAGAACCAGAAGACCATTTTCAGACCAGGGTTTAGTACAAAGAAAAGAGGTTGGGGCCTTGGCTTAAGCCTTACGAAGCGAATCCTGGAAGATTACCACAATGGAAAGGTTTTTGTGCACAAGTCAGAAATGGGAGTTGGTACTACTATGAGGATAATATTAAAAGTGGATCAACAAGATTAATCGTCGGTAAATCCGCGCTTTTTTGCGTATTCATACAGCTCAGTTTTTAAGAGGTTTCTCCCCCTGTGTAATCTTGAGCGAATGGTGCCAATAGGTACATCAAGCATATTCGAGATTTCTTCATACGTAAAACCTTCTACATCACAGAGAAGAACAACAGTTCTGAAGTCTTCAGGTAACATTGAGAGAGCTTTGGTGAAGTTATCATCCATCAAGTCCCTGAAAATGAGATGCTCTAGATCGGTAGTCTCGGTTCTTTCGGCTCGTACTGATTCGTAGTATGGAGAAACTTCATCGTAATCAACCTCCTGGGGCTTTTTAAGCTTCTTCCGATAGTTATTTATAAATGAGTTTTTAAGAATCCGGAATAACCATGCTTTCGCATTGGTACCCTTTTCATAGCTATCGAAGAAGCGAAAGGCTTTAACTATAGTATCCTGAACTAAGTCTTCAGAGTCACTTGGATCGGCTGTAAGTCGCAAAGCAAAATTGTACAACGAGTCAAGATGAGGTATAATCTCATCGTTGAATTCTTGTTGTTTTTTTGCTGTACTCTTGCTCACTGGATGCGATTTAAAGTTGACTTGAAATAACCCAATTCTGTTGACTTATGTAAGTAAAAAGAAAACTTTTTTTAAAGGGTGTTATCTCGGCTTAAATATTAATAAAGTTCATCCTAATTGGTTAATAGATACTCTTGATTAAGCCTTAAGTTTTTGCCTTACAACTATAAAAAGGTAATTACGATTACATCGTAGATGGCATGGGTCCACGCTGCCACCCCAAATCCACGCCATATATATAGTGCGTTTAGTATCAAGCCAAAGATAAAACGAAAGAGAAATGAGTTTAACGTGAAGAGGTCACCCATTGATCCGGTATAATGAACGGCACTAAATAAAAGTGCAGATAATGTAATAGCAGCAATATTGGCGGCCCATTTCTTATTGTTAAACAACTTGGTGAACACAAATATAAATGCTGAAACCAGGATTACCCGAAAAAACAGCTCTTCATATAAGCCAGCTCCCAACGAAAGGGCAAGCTTTTGTAAATAAGTGAGCGAATCAATGGGGTCGCTAGCAGAAAAATTGAGAATTAATGATGTAAGGGTAGAGGTCACAGCTGCTACAACAATGGCATAAATCACTGATTCAAAAAGCATCACGAAGAAGTGTGAAAACTTAAGATCCTTTAGCCTTTCTCGCTCCCGGTATAGAATAAAGAATCCGATCAGCATCATAAAAAGAAGAGAGAAAGAAACTGCATTAACTCCCAGCATCGAGAATATGCTTTTCATCCATACATCAACACTAATTCGAACAATGTGATCAGCATTCGGCTGAGAGATGAGTATAAGGCTCTCATAAATGAGGAATAACGGTACACTGAACAAGAAACCGTAAAGCACACTTTTGGTGTCAGAGAAATATTGCTTTACAGTATGGGTCATTAGCTATCCGTGTATATGGTTACGGTGGGATTTCCGGAATTTTCCAGTCCCAATATTCGGAAAGCTTTAGCAGAAAGTTTCAAACCTGAGTCAGTAATTCTATCATTTATCCTTACATAGATTCCGCTTTTTGTCTCGGAATTCTCAATAAAGATAATGCTGCCTAACGCAATATTAGAATGCGCTGCAGTTAGCTCTTCTGGGTTGTATAACTCACCATTAGTAGTGGCATTTCCCAGTTCACTATCATTATAAAGGGAGGCACCAACTGTTCCCAGGTCCTGAAGGTTGGCGTTATTGAGGTATGGATTATCATACGATCTCGAAGGTGGAAGCAATACCGTTATTTGCTGGCCCCTGTCTAGTGCTACAACACTTATTTCAGGGTTCAGTTCCTGTAGCTCTCGTTCAGTCATTTTAAACTTCGTGAGTATGTCTGTTAAAGTTTGCCCTCTTTCAACTGTATATATAGCAAAGCTTCCCTGGGGAGACGACTCTTCTGAAAACTCAGAAACAGAAGGCGCTACGGAAATCTTCTTAACACTGAGTCTTTGCCCTATTCTAAGTACATCACTGGTTAGTTCATTCAGGGTTTTTAGCTCTTCCAAAGTCATGTTATGAAAACGGGCAATGGTATAAAGGTTATCGCCACTTTTTACAATGTAAAACGTGTTTTCAGCAGGGTTAGAAATATTAACAAGAGACCTTACAGGTTCTGCCGGGGGCTCTTCCACTTCTTTTACATAGTAAATTAGTTCCTGGCCAATGGAGATTCCGCTGTCATCAATATTATTCCACTCTTGTAGCTCAGCAACAGATACTTCCAGCAATTTGGAAATACCATATAATGTTTCTCCTTCTTTTACGGTATAGCTCTTCTTTTCCTGAGCAGAAAGATTCATACTAAACGCAAAAAGAAGAATGAATAAGGGCGTAAGATATTTCATGATTTTAGTCTTCTAATTCAATTTCGAGGTTCAAAAGCGCTCCTTGAAGTTCCGACCTGGCATGTAAGTCACCAAGGCGTATTGATACTTCAATTCCCTTCTTATAGGTCTCAAGCGCTTTTTTGTTCTCCTCAATTTCAGAATAGAGTTTACCTAAATGATAGTAAACCCCTACATATTCAGGGTCCTGAGCTTCAATACTCTCAAAGAGCATCTTAGCCTGTCCCTTTTTTTCTTCTTTCAATAACTCCAGTGCTAACGCAAATTTTGAGAAAGAGTCTGTTGGATTCTCTTTTACTCTTGCAGCCAATATTGGAATTTTTGTATTCAATGCTATTTATGGAAACTGAAACGTTCTTCTATTTCGGAAATTGAGTCGCCACCAAATTTATCCAGGAATGCATTTGCTAATACTGGAGCTATAGCACTTTCAGCTACAACAACTGCACGTGGCAATGCACAAACATCTGAACGCTCGTACCGTGTTTCTGTTTCTTCCAGGGTATTCATATCAACGGTACTTAAAGGATTGAGCATAGTTGGAATAGGCTTCATTACTCCACGAATAATGATCGGCATTCCATTACTCATACCACCTTCAATACCGCCAGATCGGTTTGTTCTGCGACCAAAAGTTTCTCCATCATGAATAATTTCATCATGTACCTCATGACCAGGACGGGCACCGGATTCAAAACCCAACCCAATCTCAACACCTTTCATAGCCTGGGTTCCCATAATTGCCTGTGCAATCATTCCATCTAATTTTCGATCCCATTGTGTAAAACTGCCAAGGCCTACTGGAACTCCAGTAATAATGATCTCATAAACTCCTCCAAGTGAAGAGCCTGCTTTCCGGTATTTTTTGATCTCATCAATCATCTGCTGAGTAAGATTTTCGTCTAAACATCGTACATCAGAAGTATCAGCAGTTTTATAAATATTTTCTGCACCAGTTGCAGCTACAGGGTCTGCTATAGCTCTAATCTGATCCCAGGAATCATATCCGGCCTCTCCAATACGCAGCACATGGCCGCCTATTTCTATTCCAAAACGCTTGAGTAATTTTCGCGCAATGCTTCCACAGGCAACCCTCATCCCGGTTTCCCGGGCACTAGATCGCTCAATAACAGGTCTGATATCATCGAAACGATACTTCTGAACACCAACTAAATCGGCATGCCCTGGCCTTGGAAGTGTGATTTTATCAATTCCCTCAGCTTCAGTTTCCTTATTCATTACTACAGGCCATCCGTCGGCATCTTTTTGAAAAGCCCTGTTCTCCATAAACATGGCAATTGGACCACCAATCGTTTTACCAAACCTTACTCCAGAATTGATAATAGCACGATCTTTCTCAAAGGCCATTCTGCCACCGCGCCCATAACCCTGTTGCCTGCGCGCGAGATGTTCTGCGATTTCATCTTCAGTAATTTCTAAACCAGCGGGTACCCCTTCAACAATCCCGGATAAACCAGGGCCATGAGATTCACCGGCTGTAAAATATCTTATCATTAGTTAGTTTCTAATTGTTCTGCCCGCTCTGATAAAGAACGGTTATCGTTACACATTTCAGATCGAAATGCCTGAATTTTTTTTGGATCACCAAGTAGCACCAATGCGTCTCCATGCTTAAGGGTATCCGTACTTTTAGGATTAAACCTAATGCGATCTCCCTGAGGGATAATTGCGATTATGAGTGCTTCGTACTTACTCCGGATATCAATTTCTGCAAGCGTTTTACCGGATAGTGCAGATCCCTCGTTAATTAGAACCTCATCGAAGGTATGGTCCCGCATATCATCTCGGGTCATGGTTTCGATAAACTGCTCCACATGGGGCCTGAGTATTACATTCGACATTCTATCAGCGCCAATGTCATAAGGTGAGATTACTTTATCAGCACCTGCGCGGAGAATACGCATCTTATTCTTATTCTCATTAGCGCGTACTAAAATGAAGAGGGATGAATTTATTTCCCTGGCAAGCAGAGTGGTAAATACATTATCCTGGTCGCTTGAAAGCGTGCAGATCAGCCCTTTTGCTTTTTCAATTCCTGCTTCACGAAGTATGTTTTCATCCTGGGCGTCTCCCTTCACATATACATGCTTATCGGATTCAATTCTTTTAATACTCGAATCATTATTCTCAACAATCACCAGGGTAAGCCCTGCTTTATGGAGTACAGTTGCGATTCGGTGACCGATTCGCCCATATCCACAAATAATGTAATGTTGATTCATCTTGTCCAGTTTTTTACGCATTGCTCTTTTTAAAAAAAGTTCACTTTCAAAAAGAAGTTGCGTGGTTTGAGAGGCGATATATGAAATTACTCCTATCCCAAAAACAAATATTGCCATCGTGAAGATACGACCTTGAACGGAAAGAGACTTGATTTCTGTGAAACCTATTGTTGAGATTGTGATGAAGGTCATATAGAGGGCATCAAAAGGTTCCATGTCTTCCAGTAGCTGATAACCTACCGTTCCAATTCCGAAGATGGAAATCATTAGAAGAGATGCGATACCGATTTTTGATAAGGCGGCGTTCTCAACTATGGCCGAGTAAAGTCTGTTTTTCATACTACTTTAATTGAGAACGAACACTGAGCTGTACGATACCTCCAATTTTGCTGTAAGAACTTCTGCTAATATCGAAAACCATATCTTTAACTTTGAATCCTACTCCTATACTAACACCCGCCAGGTCGAGGTCTTTGCCGGTTTTAGTTTGCTCATGTAAGTATCGATTGTACCCGAGTCGAAACTTGAAATTATCACTGAAATCTGCTTCACCGCCAAAAATTACATGTCTAAACAGGTTGTCAAAAAACTCGGGTTCTTCATCCTCTCCAAAAACTCTCATATCCCAGTCGTTTAATTGCCGAAGAGTAAGGTTTAGCTGAAAAGGGAAGTTTTCTGGTTTTTTCGATAATCCCAGGGATATATCAAAGGGGATGTCTTCAGCTTGACCATTGTAATAGTCGATTTGATCTCCAAGGTTTCGGAATGATAACCCGGCACTAAATCTTTGATCTGTGTTTTGATAGTATAATCCACCTGAAAAGGTAACAGCGCTGGAATTATAAATGTGATAGGAAGAATGAATCAGGTCGAAGCCAGCTCCGGCCGAAAGTTTTTCCGAAAGCTTTGTACTTAATGCTGTTGTTAATGATAAATCACTAGCTCTGAAATCTCCCAGATTATTTCCACTATCGTCAAGCAAGTCAAAATCGCCATAACCTGCATATCTTATTCCAATTCCCAAAGTACCAACTCCCTGGATGTCATAAGCTCCATTTGCAAAACCGATTCGAGTGTCTGACAGATAGTTTACAAACGTCGCAGCTACATTTTTTGAAGAAGCAGGTGATAGATAAGCAGGGTTTAAGTAGAAAAGAGATGAATTCGCATCATACAACCCAACATGGTTGCCACCTAGTGCCGCGGCTCTTGCTGAAGGTGAAATATCTAAAAATCTAAAAATAGACGAATTGTTAGTCTGAGCAACTAAAATGCCCGGGCACAATAAAATAATGAATACAAAAAACGGTATACGAATTTTGAACATAGATTTATGGATGACAATTAGTAGAAATGTTTTGTAATATAATTAAATGAGACAGCAAGTATTTAATATTATTATTAACGCTGCTTGAGAGTTTTTAGAGAATGTATTTAATGCACGCAATTAAACAATTTGGTCAATACTCACTGCTATTATACCAGGCTTTACGCTCGGTTACAGAATTTAGTACATATAGAAATAATCTATTCAGTGAGTTCGTCAAAGTGGGGTACGAATCGATACCCATTATCATACTTACAGGCTTTTTTACCGGCGCAGTATTGACTCTTCAAACAGCGTATCAATTGGATACCGATTTGTACCCGGCTTCCATTGTAGGGTCTATCGTAGGGCAGTCAATCATTATTGAGTTAGCAGCAGTAATCGGGGGCTTGGTTCTTGCTGGTAAAGTTGGAGCAAGAATTTCGACCGAGCTTGGGACGATGAGAGTAAGTGAGCAGATTGATGCGCTTGAATCCATGGGTTTTAATTCGGTTACTTTTTTGGTTGTTCCGCGTGTACTGGCAGGTATTTGCATGTTCCCGATTCTATACATTGCGGCGGCAGTAACAGGAATAATTGGTGGGATTCTGGCCGGTTCATTAGATGGGATTTTACCCTCTGCAGAGTTCATGGAAGGTGCAAGAGCTTTTTTCTATCCCGAAGATGTAGTATTTGGAGTAGTTAAATCATTTGTATTCGGATTCGTGATAACCTCTATTTCTTGCTTTAAAGGATATTATGCTTTTGGAGGGGCTGAAGGTGTGGGAAATGCTACAACTCAGGCTACGGTATTAGGTTGTATATATGTTTTATTGGCTGACTTTGTGTTAGCAGCTATTTTATTGTAATAGATGATTCAGATAAAAAATCTTACTAAAACGTTTGGTAAAAATCTCATTTGGAAGGATGTTAGCTTTGATATCAACGATGGGGAAACACTGGCTATAATTGGTAAATCCGGGTGTGGGAAATCGGTTTTGCTTAAGCATTTAAATGCACTCCTTTACCCTGATTCAGGAGATATAATTATAAATGGTGAGAATATATTTGATCTTACATACACCGAGCTTCGAAAATTAAGGCAGCGTTTTGGGATCCTTTTTCAGGGAGCGGCATTATTTGATTCCATAAATACTTTTGAAAATATTGCGTTTCCACTTCGCTACTTCACAAATCAGACCGAAGAAGAAATAAGGGAAAACGTTGAGAATGCTCTTGAGATGGTTAATTTGAAGGGAGCTGGAACCCGGGCTACGTCTGAACTTTCTGGAGGTATGCGAAAACGGGTGGGTGTAGCAAGGGCAATCATTTTAAAGCCAGAATATTTATTATATGATGAACCAACATCAGGTTTAGACCCGAAAACATCTGAAGAAATTAATGAGTTGATAGTTTACATGGCAGATAGTTTAGACATAACTTCCATCGTAATTACTCATGATATGCACAGTGTACTTACAATTGCTGAAAAAGTGGCTTTTTTGGATGAACAGAAACTAAGCTGGTTTGGAACAGTAGATGAAATGCAGGATAGTAACTGTGAAGCACTGGTCGATTTTATAACGGCTAGCGAATACCAGATTAAAAGTTCTAAGAATAATTAGAGGAAAAAGAATTGAATAAACTAAGCAACGAAGTTAGAATAGGCCTGGTAGCCCTGGCGGCTATATTTGTGGCTTACCTTGGGTTTCGGATCATGAGAGATGAGCCGATTTTCTCTAATATTAACGTAATCAATACTAAATTCGAGAATGTGAATGGCCTTATACGAGGCGGTAGCGTATATCTGAATGGCTACAAGATTGGTACGGTTAAAGAGATGCGCTTTTTAGTTGATTCTGATAGCACCGAAGTAGTACTAAATATCAATGAACCGGTTCCTATCCCTGTTGGTTCAAAAGCTGTACTTGTTTCACCTGGCCCTATTGGAAGTGGTTCTATTGAAATAAAGAAATCTAAAAACCCCACCCTGATTGACTGGGGAGGTTATATAGAAGGAGTTAATGAAGCCGGGTTATTGGATGTTTTTGCGGAAAAAGGATCGTCTCTTTCTGATAGCGTAGCTCAAACGTTAACGCTTACAAATTCATTGTTAAAATCCTTTGTCGACACACAGCAACAGACTTCAGAAGATATTACCGGAACGATTTCTAATTTCAGGGAGACCAGCGATGTACTGAGGTCTATTATTGAAGAGAGGCAAGAAGATGTGAACAGCATGATCGCAGATGCACAAAACACGCTTAAGAATGTGAGTGAGTTAAGCGATACCACTAAACAAGATCTCCAGGAGATGATTTCGAACCTGGAAAGTTTTAGCGGAGACCTCGAAGTGCTTAGTGCAGAACTTAAAGCAAGTACTGAATCGATTAACAGTATTCTCACAAAAATAGACGAGGGAGATGGCACCATTGGAAAGATGATTAATGACCCATCTTTATATAATAATATGGATAGTCTGACTGTTAATTTGAATGAGTTGATTAAGGGAATACAAGAGGACCCTCGTCGTTACCTTAAGCATATGCGTTTAGTTGATTTTTTTTAATAGATACTAAACATTGCGGGCTTTCAATTACTTAGCTATTGGCTTATATTTGCAGGCTTGCAGATAGAGTATGTTTTGCTCTATCAACGAAATTGAAATACAAATTTAAGTACGTTTTAAGAGGATACCTATTATGGGTGTAATGGGAAAGTTTAGAGACAACACTGGTGTTGTCCTGTGGATTTTGATTGGTTCGTTTGGACTTTTATGGGTTGTTATGGATGTTTTTGATCCAAACGCATTAATGAGCGGCCCAAGATCAATGGGTACGGTTAATGGAGAATCCATCAGTTTTGAAGAGTATAACGGGTTAGTGCAGTCGTATACGAATGCCTATTCTCAGCAAACAGGTAGCTCAATGTCATCTGAGCTCAGATCATATTATGAATCTCAGGCCTGGGAAGAACTTGTGAGAGCAAAGCTGATTACCCAAAAAATGGACGAACTGGGATTTACATTAACCGACGATGAACTTAGAGCAATGGCTTATGGTGATAATCCGGATCCGCTAATTCTTCAGTATTTCGGTAGACCTGACGGTACATTTGACAGGTTCGCTGTAGAGAATTTCTTTACAGGTAATGAATTCCAGCAAGAGAAAATTGCTATTGAGCAACAACTCCGCGAGAAAAGAAGACAAGACAAGTTAAGAACATTTATCACTGCAGGTCTTCAGGTAACTGATCAGGACATTCAAAATGAGTTCACTAAGAGAAATACATTTGCTGAAGTTTCATTTGTACGCTTCCCGTATAGCGAAGTAGAAGAAAGCGAACTTTCAGTTACAGATGCTGAGCTAAGAGCTTATTACGACAAAAATAAGGAGCTGTACAAAAGAGAAGAATCATATAGAGCAAAGTATGTTTCTTTTAGTACGCTACCTACCAGTGCTGATACAGCAGCAATTATTGAAGAAGTACTCAGAGAAAGCGATCGGTTCGTAGAAACTGATAACGATTCTACATTTCTGATTAATGTTCAGTCAACTACTCCATATACCAACGTATTTGTGAACAAGGATGAGATTCGTGAAGAGTATGCCCCTGTACTTGAAGTTGGTGTTGGCGAAGTTACGGATATAATCAACTTTGGAGCGAGCGTAGGAATTATCAAGAAAGTTGCCGAGACCGGGTCAGAAGTCAAATTCGCAGTACTTACTAAAGTTATTGAAGCTCTTCCTGCTACTATCGATGACGCTGCTGAGCAAGCTGATGAATTTGAATACTTTGCTACAGAAGAAAGCAGTTTTGACGAAGAAGCTACCCGTGGAGGATTAGATGTTGCGGAAGTATTTGCCACTAAAGGAAATACTTTCGTTTCAGGATTAGGATCGAGCCAGCAAGTGCTAGACTTTTTCAGTAAATCTGATGAAGGAGATATCTCGAAGCCTATTGAACTTGCTACACAATTTGTTGTAGTTATTCTTGAAGACAAAACCGACGAAGGTTACCGACCTATAGAGGAAGTTAAAGCTCAGGTTGAGGCTCAGGTAAAGAATGAAAAAAGAAAAGAACTTACAGTAGCAAAAGTTGAAGGTATGATGGCGTCTAACACAACTATCGAAGGTTTAAGCCAGGCAGCCGGAATGGAAGCAATGGAAGCTAACCTGAACGCAGGAAGCCTCGTACTTACTGGTGCTGGCCGTGAGCCGGGAGTTATTGGAAGTATTTTTGCAATGCAAAGCGGGCAAACTTCTTCTGTAATTGAGGGTGATAATGGCGCTTATGTTGTTCAGATAAATAGTATCTCTGAGCCAGCGGCTGCAGGACTTGATCAAGTTACGGCTTCAACAATTCGCCAGGAATTGGAGCAAAAATTAAGTGAACGATACCTTACTATCTGGTTAGATGAGCTTAAAGAAGAAGCTGATATTACTGACAACAGAAGCAGGTTAATTCAGTAGTCGCACGATTTTCTTTCAAAGGGTGAAGACAAAGTTTTCACCCTTTTTTTATTCGTTTTAGTTTCTATCCATCCAGAAGGGTGGTAATTTATATTATATGGAACAAGCTAGCGATGAATATTGGATGAGGCAGGCCTTAGAGCTTGCAAAGAAAGGAAAAGGATTCGTTTCCCCAAACCCGATGGTGGGGTGCGTAATTGTTTCATCTAATGGAGAGCTAGTAGGTTCGGGATACCATGAAAAGTATGGTGAGAATCATGCAGAGGTAAATGCTGTTAACTCCGTAAAAGACAAGAAAAGCCTGGAAGGAGCTACTGTTTATGTGACTCTGGAGCCTTGTTCTCACTTTGGTAAAACGCCACCCTGCTCTACTATGCTAGCCAGGCTTCCGATTAAAAAAGTAGTAGTGGCTCATAAAGATCCTAACTCAAAAGTTGATGGCAATGGAATTGCCCATCTTAGAAATGCAGGTATTGAAGTAGAAGTTGGGGTACTTGGCGAAGAGGCAGAGAATCTAAACGAGTTTTTTATTCACCATCAGTCTTTTGGTAGGCCTTTTATAACACTCAAAATAGCCCAGACTGCTGATGGCTATCTGGCAGCACCAGATGGCGATTCGAAGTGGATTTCAGGGAAAGCTTCCAGGAAACTGGTGCATAGATGGCGCACTGAGTATGATGCGGTATTAGTTGGAAGATCAACTGCCATGGCTGATAATCCAGGCTTAACGGTACGCCATGTCTCAGGGAGGCAGCCCAAAAGAATAGTAGTTGACGGACCTTATGAGCTTCCGAGAGAACTGAACCTTTTCTCAGATAAGCATGAAGAAAAGACCATTATTTTAACCTGGAATAGATCAGCATCAGCTACCGATGCAGACCCGATGCTCAAGCTGATGCAAAAGAATTATTTCAGAGGAGAAGTTATTCAGCTTCCTAAAAAAGATGGTCATGTAGACCTGAAGCAGGGCTTCAAAGAGTTAGGAAACAGGGGGATTACCTCCATTTTAGTTGAGGGAGGCCAACAATTATCATCGGCCTTATTAAGACAGGGACTGGTGGATAAAATCGAATTGTTTATCGCGCCAAAGTTGTTAGGTGGTGGAACACGCTCAGTTTTAAACTTGGGGATTAATAAAATGAGCGATATTTGTGAGCTTAAAGAAGTAAGCTGGCAGAATGTAGGTGAAGATTTATTATTAACGGCATATTTATAGAAACATGTTTACAGGAATAGTCCAGGAAGTTGGAAGAATTGAAGACATCAAAAGTCTTAATGGCGGAGGGCTTGAGTTCAAAGTCTCATGCTCATTTGCCGGAACTTGCCACATTGATGAGAGCATTGCTATTAATGGCGTTTGCCATACTGTTACTCAATTTGATGAGAATACCTTTACAGTACAAAGCGTAGAGGAAACATTGAGAAAAACCACGATGGGTAAGTTGGAACTGAATAGCACGGTTAACCTTGAACGTTCTTTAACTCTACAAACAGGGATTGAAGGCCATTTGGTTCAAGGGCACGTTGATACAACCGGGACTATAATTTCTTTAGAGAAGGAAGAAACAGGCTGGCTAATTGGAGTAAGCTACCCAGAAGAGTTTGCAAATATGATTGTGGGCCGTGGAAGTATTACGATGGAGGGTATCAGCTTAACGATTGCCCGGGAAGAAAAGAATGAGTTTACGATAGCTATTATTCCATATACCTGGGAGCATACTAATCTCAATAATAAAAAAATCGGAGATTCACTTAATCTCGAGTTCGATATTATTGGCAAATACGTAGTTAAATACCTTGCAAATATAGGTCGAGACTCTCTCTAGCCAATTAGTTATAAATACTTCCACCGGTCGGGCTGGAACTTCTTTCCAGGTTCTTTAGGATCGGTAGTTTCTGGAATAAGGTCTGAATTTGAGCACTGTTTACACTCAGCCTGAAGAAGTAGTACTGAAAATCTCCAAACGGGCTTATTTGAAAGGAAAGATCCCAACACTCAAGGCTTCTGTTCAGGTTGAATTGAGAAGGGGTTAGCTCTTTTTGAATAAAGTCATAACCCAGTGTGGTAGCAAATCTCCACTTTGGAGTCAGGTTGAATGAAATACTGTTTGCATTAAGGGTTGCTGACCTTGTTGGGCTG
>JAVKDP010000066.1:0-2741 GCA_040222185.1 Balneolaceae bacterium
CCAGCAGCTAATCTTGCTTCACTGTCCGTGTCTTTTCCTGAGGCATCCTCAACTACAACACCATAACCGTTGTGCTCTCCAAAGATAGAGTTGTACACTTCGCCACCTGTGTTGTCACGGAACATCAATAACTGGCTTCCGTCACCTGCATTCACGCCTTCAATAGTTGTTCCTGCCCCAAGAATGGTAATGTTAGCGAGTATCGGGTGAGCATATGGAGTGGTATTCTCATCTCCTGTCGCACCATCCATCTCCATGCCACGGCCAAAACCATCTGGCACTTCGTTGTTTTGAATGGTAAACCAGAACTGACCTTTACCTCTAAAGCCTTCGTCCCAGTCAAAACCATCATCGGTGTTAAATGCAGACACCAGGTACTTGGTGTTTACTGTTCCACCAAAGAACTCAAATCCATCATCGTTTGATGCAAATGATTCAACGTATTCAATAGTTGTTCCGGAACCTACTCCTCCAAGAGTTAACCCTTGAATCTCGTTACCATCTACATCACCAACCTGGATACCTGTGTGACGGATAGATACATACCGAATAACACCTGAATTATCTTCATCGTTATCTCCACCATATTCAGCTAAAGAAGCAGGAGAAGCAATTTGATCCACACCTTCTACTAACTTAACACCACCTTCGGTTGCGTTGTTAGTGGTAGCAGCACCAAGTACTACCACTCCACCCCAAAGGCCACGTAGCGAAGAGTTCGCTGAACCGTCTCTTTGATCTGCAATAGAAGTAAAGATGATTGGATTACCTGGAGTTCCTTCTGCAAAGATTTGAGCTCCACGAGTAATTACTAAACCAGTCGCATTGTTTCCTGTTCCAGCTCCACCTTTAATCAGTGTACCTGGCTCAATGAATAAACGAGACCCATTCTTGATGAATACCAGATCATCCAAAATGTATGTCTTATCTGCTGTCCAATAATAGTCTGTGTTCTCCGCAAAATCAGCACTCGCCACATTCACATCCTGTGCGAACAGCGAAACTGAAAACAGACCTAAAGTTAATGTTAGTATGTATCTTTTTAACATGGTGTTATTGTTTTATTTTTTGATTAGAGTTTATAAGAAACACTTAGCGAAATTGATCTCCCGCGATTAAATGCCTGAAAGAGGTATTCTTCATCATTTAATATTGAGGACTCTTTTATGCGCGGATCGAAAATATTTTTTACTGACAGTTTTGCGGATAAATTCGACTTGAAGTTTTTGTTAATGATCAAATCTGTTGTCAGGTATGCTCTTTCAAATACATCAGGGTTTGCACCTAATGTTACATCAGATAGTCTGTCTCCAAAAATATTAGAATTCAAATCTACCGTTAAATCAGCTTTTGGATTGTAATAAGACAGATCCAGGTTCACAATAAAAGGAGATTGTCCATATAAAGGCCTGGTATCATCAAAGTCAGGATCACTTTGTCTGGCTGTAAATAGTTCTTCTTCCGGAACATCTACTTTAGATTGAACCAATGTGAGGTTTGTCGCCAGGCTGAGGTTTTGTAATGCATCAGCAAGGAATCCCATATTTTTTCGTATCTCGAATTCTAATCCATATACAATGGCTTCATCTACATTCTGCCATGTTCTGGTTCTGACTCTTTGAGTATCAAAAACTCTTTCTATCGGATTTTCCAGGTTCTTATAGAAACCACTAATAGCCATTAACTCACCTGAAGCCATAAACCACTCCCATCTGGCATCGTAGTTGGTAATCAGTGTTCTGTCAAGATCAATATTACCTCTATTAATACTACCACCATAAGCATCAAAACTGGCAAACGGAGCAATTTCTCTATAGTTAGGACGGGCAATGGTATTAGAGTAAGAAAACCTGAAATTTACATTGTCTGAAAGACTATAGATCAGAGATACACCAGGGAGTAAATCGGTACGATCTACTTCTCCAATACGAACAGAATCAGCTAACTCAAGGTTTGTACTTTCGGACCTGATGAGAGTTGTTTCATTTCTTAAACCACCAACAAGCTTAAAATGCCCAAACGGAATCTCTGCCATCATATAAGCGGCTGATATTTCCTTTGTACCATCATAGTTATTTGTTGGATTTGAGCGATCAAAAATATATTGCCCGTATTTGATGAATACGTTATTGGAGTTCTCTTCATCGATTCCTGTATAGGAGAAAAATCCATTAAAATCGTCCTGGAAATCATTCAGGTTGGCTAAATCCTGACCATATGCATAACGACTTTCTCGGAATGTTCTGTTTCCTTCCAGGTAATAACCGCCTGCTCTTACGATAATGCTTGTACCATTATCAAGAGTTATTGGGTAGGAAACATCTGCCATCAGGTTTGTATTATCCTCATTCATTTCCCTGAAGAATCTCTGAGGTCTGGAGAAACCACCAGTAGAAATACTGTAAGCTGAGTCGGCCGTACGAACTCCATATTCGAAGAAGCGCACATCAGGCTGATCTAACTCATTGTTTGAAAAGGTGCCTTTCCACTCAACTGTAAGGTTATTTATAGCAGGGGCAACATGCTTACCACTTAGTTGAAATGAACTCAGCTTTCTTTGAGTGTATGCTAATACGTCGCTATTATACTCATCAAATCCACCCTGATCTATCTCTTCCCTGTATCCGGTTAAAATTCTTCCCTGGTTTGTACCACTTTGAGTACGTACCCATGTAGCAGAAATCTTGTTATTGGGATTCATTTTAAATGAAAGAGAAGCTAAACCACCGAGGTCGATATTT
>JAVKDP010000067.1:0-23087 GCA_040222185.1 Balneolaceae bacterium
CAGCTGTTGTTGAATTAGTAGCATTAGATAATGCTGATATTAAGTATTCAACCATTCAGAACTGGTATTCAGGAGATGAAGAAGGTAAAGGTGGTATTTATAACTTTGTAACCAAGCGTGGAATCTGTAAAGGAAATGGCTCTAAAATTTCCTGGACTCAGCTAGAAACAGGATCAGCAGTTACATTAAAGTACCCAAGTGTAATCCTCCAGGGAGATAATTCGATTGGAGAATTTTATTCTGTAGCAGTTACTACGAAAAAACAACAAGCTGATACTGGTACTAAGATGATTCACCTTGGAAGAAATACCAAGAGTACCATCATTTCAAAAGGTATATCTGCTGGTCGTTCTAATAACAGTTACAGAGGCGAAGTAAAGATTGGTAAGAAAGCACATGGTTCAAAGAACTACTCAGTGTGTGATTCAATGTTGATTGGCCAGGAATGTGGAGCACATACATTCCCATATATATCATCAGAGAATGCGACTAGTAGCGTGGAGCATGAAGCTACTACGTCTAGAGTAGGGGAAGAACAGATATTCTACCTCATGCAACGTGGAATAAGTGAGCAAGACGCGATCTCAATGATCATTAATGGTTTTGTGAAAGACGTACTTAAAGAGCTTCCACTTGAATTCGCTGTTGAAGCAAATAAATTGCTTGATGTAAAACTGGAAGGAAGTGTAGGTTAAACTTCCAATATCCTCCGAAGACGAAAAAATTAGAAATCAAAAAGATAAAATTACAAGCACGTGTTAGAGATTAAAAATTTACATGCCAAAGTTGAAGGCGAAGATATTCAGATTCTTAATGGTGTAAACCTGAAGGTGAATGCAGGTGAGATTCACGCAATCATGGGACCGAACGGAAGTGGAAAAAGTACACTTTCAAAAGTTGTGTCTGGTCATCCTGAATACGAAGTAACAGAAGGCGAAATCCTTTTCAATGGAGAAGACATCACTGAACTTGATGCTGATGAAAGAGCGCATTTAGGCCTTTTTCTGGCGTTTCAATACCCGGTAGAAGTTCCAGGTATTACGAACAAAACCCTTCTTCGTGAAGCATATAACACTATTGCCCGAGCTAACGAAAGAGAAGAACTAGATCCGCTGGAATTCGAAGATTACATCGAAAGTAAATTGGACGTAATTGATATGAAGGATGAATTTCTGAGCCGTTCAATCAATACTGGTTTCTCAGGTGGAGAAAAGAAAAAGAACGAGATCTTCCAGATGGCTGTGCTAAACCCGGTTTTATCTTTCCTTGACGAAACTGATTCAGGGCTGGATATTGATGCTCTTAAGGTTGTTTCAGATGGTGTGAATAAAATTGCTAGTGATGAGAATGCGATTGTTATGATTACACATTATCAGCGCCTACTGAATTACATTAAGCCTGATTATGTACATGTAATGATGGCCGGTAAAATTATCAAGTCTGGTGATATTTCATTAGCTGAAGAGCTAGAAGCCAATGGATATGATAAGCTTGAGAAAGAATTAGTATTAAATGGTGAGGCTCAGTAATGAGTGAAGTATTACAAAAAGAAACGATGCTTTCATATATCGCTGGAGAGATAGAGCCTAAAGGGACTTCTATTTCAATTCGCGCGATAAATGAAAGAGGTAGAGAAGAGCTACAGCACACATCTTTTCCAACAAGGAAAGATGAGGACTGGAGATTTATTGACCTTAAGTCTATCACAAAAAACAGCTTCCTAGCTGTTGAAGAAGCTGATACGTCAACTATTGGTGACATTTCAAACCACTATCTACCAGAAGCACTAAATACACGCCTGGTATTTATTAATGGTGTGTATAATGCTGAGCGTTCATCTATTGAAGGATTACCAAACGGTGTAATTGTTGGTAACCTGACTGAGTATGCTGATCATGATTCAGTGAAAACTCATCTCGGAACTATTACAAATTATGAAGATGATGTTTTCGCGCCATTCAATGATGCGGCATTTTCTGACGGTACATTTATTCACATCCCTGAAGAAACAGTAGTTGAAGCTCCGATTCATATCCTGAATATTTTTACAGATGCTGAAAAGCCATTCTATGCTACGCCAAGATTACTATATGTTGGCGAAATGTTTTCAAAATCTACGATTATTGAAGAGCATATTGGCTTAGCTGATAATGTGTATTTAAATGTTCCTGTGACTGAATTTAAGATGTTCACTGGTTCAAATGTACATCATGCTCGTATCCAAAGAGATTCTAAACAGGCCTCTCATGTATCAAGGCCGATTGCTATCCTGGATAAGAATGCTGAATACCATTCATACACCATCTGTTTGGGTGCAAAGCTATTCAGAAATGAACCACGTGTTATTCAGAATGCAGAAGAAGTAGATTTTACTGTGGATGGATTGGTTCTTATTGATGGCGATCAGATCGCTGATACACATTCCATAATGGACCACAGGTTCCCATGGGGAAAAAGCCACCAATTACATAAAGTGGTAGTTAATGATAACGCCCATTCCATTTTTAACGGGAAGATATTTGTAGCTAAAGATGCTCAAAAGATTGATTCGTTTCAGGAAAACAGAAACTTATTGATTTCAGAGGATGGGAAAATCAATACAAAGCCGCAGCTTGAAATTTTTGCTGACGATGTATTATGCTCTCATGGTGCAACTATCGGCCAGTTACAAGATGAAGAAGTATTCTATCTTCAAAGCCGTGGATTAACAGAACAGAAGTCACGTGAGCTTCTTGTATATGCTTTTGCACTCGAAAGTGTGGAAAGCATGGAAGTAGACTCAGTAGAGAAATTATTACTTGATGAAGTAATCAAGTATACAAACCGAGACGATAAGTAACTCAAGTCATCCTGATCCAGAGAATTTAGGAGAAGGATCTTCACAGTTTGTTTTGTGTCGATTCTTCGCTTTCGCTCAGAATGACAGACAAAAAATGCCAGAGACAGCTCCACAAATATCATCTACAATCAATTGGGAAGAGATTCGATCTCAGTTCCCGGTACTGAACCGTGAGGTAAACGGTAAGAGATTGGTATACCTGGACAATGGAGCTTCAAGCCAGATGCCCCAGGTTGTGGTAGATCGCATCAATGCGTATCACTCGAATGAGCACGCGAATATTCACAGGGGGATTCATTCTCTAAGCCAACACGCCACAGATGAATATGAAGCCAGCCGAGAGAAAGTTAGAGCATTCATAAATGCGGAACATCTTGAGGAGATTATTTTTACTACTGGTACTACCGATTCTATAAACCTGGTAGCAAGTAGCTATGGCAGGAAATACTTTGTTTCTGGTGACGAGATTCTAATCTCAGAGATGGAACATCATGCGAATATTGTTCCATGGCAAATGGTTGCTGAAGAAAAAGGAGCAATTATAAAAGTGATCCCAATGGATGAGAAGGGAGAGCTTATAATGGAAAAGTTCTATGAACTTCTTTCAGATAAAACCAAAATGGTTGCAGTAGGCCATGTTTCTAATGCACTTGGAACTGTTAATCCAGTGAAAGAGATCATTGATGCGGCTCATGCTAAAGGGGCATTGGTTCTCATTGATGGCGCTCAGTCAGTTCCGCATTCGAAAGTAGACGTTCAGGTACTAAATGCTGATTTCTATACATTTTCAACACACAAAATGTGTGGCCCAACCGGATTTGGTATTCTCTATGGAAAGAAAGAGCTATTAGAAGAAATGCCACCATATCGTGGTGGGGGTGACATGATCGACAAGGTTACTTTTGCTAAAACTACATTTAATGATCTCCCACATAAGTTTGAAGCTGGCACTCCACCAATTGCTGCTGGTGTAGCGGTTGGAGCAGCGATTGATTACCTGGAATCTATTGGAATGGAGAATATAGCTGCCCGGGAAGCAGAGCTTGTTGCTTATGCCACAGAGAAGATGGGCAAGATTAAAGGACTTAAATTTGTTGGTACAGCTGATGAAAAAGCATCGGTAATTTCATTCTTACTGGAAGGAATTCATCCAACCGATGCTGGTACTATTATGGACAAAGAAGGAATTGCAGTACGTACGGGGCATCATTGTGCCCAGCCTGTGATGGATCATTTTAACATACCAGGTACATTAAGAGCATCCATTTCATTTTATAATAATGAAGACGATATTGATCGTTTGGTGGAAGCAATCGAATACACGAAAGAATTTTTTGGATAAAAAGGAAAAATCATGGCTAAAATTAAAGAAATAGAACGTACTCCGAATCCTGACGCAATGCGTTTTGTACTGGATGAACCACTTACAAGTGGAACTACACGTTCATTTGAAAATAGTATGGAAGCGGAAGGCGATGAGCTTGCTTCTGCTCTTTTTGCTATCGACAATGTAATTAATGTGTACTATGTAGATAAGTATATTACTGTTACACAAGATGGCAAGGCAGTATGGTCAGAATTGCTTCGTAAGCTTGCTCCACCTATTCGTGAGGCTCAACCTCAACTTCATCCGGAAGACGATTCTGAGGTGCATGTGAGTAAAGAAGCAATGAACTCTGATGACCCTCGTCTACAGGAAATCAATAAGATGTTGGATGAGCAGGTTCGCCCGTATTTATTGGCAGATGGCGGTGGATTAAAAGTGCTGGGGCTAGAAAGCAACCGACTTAAGGTTCATTACCAGGGAGCATGTGGAACATGCCCTACAGCTAGTACAGGTACACTTTATGCCATAGAAAGTATGGTTAAGCGTATTGATCCAGAAATCCAGGTAATCTCCGTTTAGAACAATGGGTGAGATCACGATCAGCGAAAGAGCTTTTAACCGGATTGAAGAGATTCGATCTGAAAAGAGCATACCACAAGATGCCTTTTTAAAAGTAGGTGTAGTTAGCGGTGGATGCTCCGGTTTATCATATGATCTCGATTTCGCCAGTGATATCGCTCCAACAGAGCAGGACCAGGTGTTTGAGTTAAATGGTATGAAAGTACTTGTTGATATGAGAAGCTTTCTTTACCTGGCTGGAACCGAACTTGACTATACTGATGGATTAGAAGGGCAGGGTTTCCACTTTCATAACCCAAACGCCTCCAGAACCTGCTCCTGTGGGGAGTCTTTCTCAATTTAAGCTTACAAGTCATCCTGAACTCGTTTCAGAATCTTAATCGTTGTTGAAGTGTCAAGATGCTGAAACGAGTTCAGCATGACCTTACTAAGAAAATGTCCCAAGAACCAATCATCAATAAAGTAAAAGCGAACCAAAAGCTAGTCACAATCGACCTGGCAAAGCTTTTCTATGATTCCACTCCAATAGCAGAGCTGGATATCAAGGATTTCTTATTCATGGGGTTAATGCTTAAAGAGAAAGATTTTCGCGAGCATTTAAAAAATCATGATTGGTCACAATACGAAGGAAAGTACCTTGCTGTATTCTGTTCAACAGATGCTATTCTGGCTCCATGGGCCTGGATGCTGATTACTTCTCATGCCAGTGATTCAGCAAGAGAAGTATTCCATTTGCCCAAAGAACAGGTTGCCCATGAACTATATCGGCGTAATGTTGAATCCTATGACTGGAGCCAGTACAAAGACAAGTTCATTCTTCTAAAAGGATGCGGAGACGTTCATGTACCTGATTCTATCTATTTATTGGCTACCAATAAGTTAATTAGATCATCAAAAAAGATCATGTACGGCGAAGCATGTAGTTTTGTACCCGTTTGGAAGGGTTGATTTTGGACTATGATTGATCAATTTCATCAAGAGTTTCTCGGAAAATTTGATTCAATATTTCTGTGTCTGGGTATTTCTTGAAGTCAAAGTCCCTTAGATATGACTTGTAATAATTGACTTTTTCATACAAGAAATCATTAATAATTTGGATTTTTGGTTCTAAATCTAATTCTTCTCCAGATTTTTTTCTAGCTAGCAAGTTATCAATCTCTTTTTTTAATTCTTTGTTAGTTATTTCGGCATTTACCATTTCTTCAAATTCCATTGGCGCCATTTGATTAGTTCTTTCAATCCACATACATGCAAGTACTGGTCTCAGAACATAAAAGTACTTTTTAATTCTTACTCGATCTCCCTTTAGGTATTCTCTGAAGTTCCCTTCAGCCATACTCAAATAATGATACATACATGATTTAGGGTTGAAGTATTGAGTAGACTCTCTTCTAAGTTTAGATATGGTAGAATAATTTTCTTTATAGACAATTGGACTATCTAACCACTCCATAAATGGAGGGTTTGATTTCCTAAATAGCTTTAGAGTTTTTCTCAATTCCCATCCACTTAAATCAATATCATTTGGAAGTATTTTTACATAGCTATCCTTTTTATCATCAATAGACAAATACCAATTCCTCTCATGGATGTAAATAAAACGCACATCCCAATCACTATTTGTAGAAGGAAATCCCCACGCTCTACTACCTGATTCAACAGCATATAGTATTTTTATGTTCAATTCCTTTTCAAGCCTATTTAATTCTTTTTTAATTTCTAATTCCATCTAATAAATTGATTACTAATTTGATTTAAGATAGCAAAATGAAAACACTCTTAACCGGCTCTTCACGTGGTATAGGCAAAGCAATTACAGAATTGCTCCTTGAAAACGATTATTCAGTAATTGGAACCTCAAGATCAGATGAAGCGGTACTCCAGTATGACCAATATCAACACCTTAAATGTGATTTAGGAATCCATGAGGAAGTGTTAAAGATTCAAAAAGTATTCCAGGGAGATGAAATACCTGAAGTGCTCATCAATAATGCCGGAATATTTACGGATACTGATTTTAGTGTTTCGGATGAGGAATGGCTCGCTAATTATGATCAGACTATGCAAGTTAATCTTCGCTCAGCTGCTTTGCTTTGCAAGTGGGCTATCAATGCCTGGAAGGAAAGAGGAATAGAAGGAAGGATTATCAATATCTCCAGTCGGGCTGGACAAAGAGGTGATACACAGGAATATGCAAGTTATGCAGCAAGTAAAGGGGGGCTAACAGCCTTCACAAAAAGTATTGCACGTAGCTTTGGCAAAATTGGAATAACCGCTTATACCGTAGCTCCGGGCTTTATCGATACAGATATGGCCAGAGAGTCTATTGAGGTGTATGGAGAGGAATATCTTACCCAGGGGTTGGCTTTAAACTCTATTGCTCCACCAAAACAGATTGCTGAGCTTGTACTTTTACTTGCTTCTGGTAAGTTAAAACACGCCACAGGGCAGGTTTTTCATGTTAACTCCGGGAGCTATCTTCCTTAGCGGTTTTGATAGATGTCATCCCGAACTCGTTTCTCCCAGGGAGTCCTACGGACGGGATCTTCATTTCACTTTGGACGTTGTTATAGACAGAAGCCTGTTATTAAGATGCTGAATCAAGTTCAGCATGACTTGAATTATATAAGATTTAATAAACCATTATTATTTCTTTGGTATTTAACCAGTGTATTTTAGAACTTCTCACATGGCTGACATTCAAGAACGGAAAAAGGATCACGTAGAGCTTACGATAACTGAAGGAACACAATACTCTCAAACCAGTGGATTCGAAAAGTACAGTTTTAATCACAACGCACTTCCTGAAGTTAATTATGACGAAGTTTCTACCAAAGCATCACTATTAGGAAGAGAATTTTCTTTCCCACTTTTTATCTCTTCCATGACTGGCGGGTATGCTGATGCAGGTCCTGTGAATGCAATAATTGCTGAGTTCTGTGAAGCTTATGATTTGCCATTTGGAGTAGGGAGTCAGCGTGCAATGCTGGAGGATGATTCTTTAGCAGATACCTTTTCTATAGTGAGGGAGAAAGCACCAAATGCTTTTATTTGTTCAAATATTGGCGGAGTTCAGCTCATTGGAGGCCTTCCGGCTTCAAAACTAAAAAGCCTGGTAGATTCTATTGAAGCCAATGCAATTATTGTTCATCTGAATCCATTACAGGAACTAATGCAGCCTGAAGGAGATCGCAACTTTAAAGGTGTTCTATCTGGAATAGAGCAATTAGTGAAAGAGTCCCCGGTTCCAGTTATAGCAAAAGAAACCGGAGCCGGTATATCCAAATATGTAGCAAAGCGATTACTCAATGTAGGAGTGGAGGTACTGGATGTAGCCGGAGCAGGGGGCACCAGCTGGGCCAAAGTTGAAAACTTCAGGTCATCCAACCAATCTCCTAATCATACCTTCGATGACTGGGGAATTTCAACCGTTGAATGTTTGTCTCAAATAAGTTCATTGCAATGGGAGAGAAGTTTTGGTTTAATAGCCTCGGGTGGCATTCGTTCCGCTAATGATATGGCAAAGGCACTTTGTTTAGGTGCCGGATTTACTGCCAGTGCACAGCCAGTAATTAAATCTGTAGTGCAAGGAGGTTACAGTGCGCTGGAAGAGTTATTTATTTCCTGGAAAAATGACCTGAGGATTGTTCTGACTCTCCTGGGATGTTCCGGTATCCAGGAGCTAAACAGGTCTCATCTTTTGGAAAAATCATCTTCATAAAGCTCTGTTACATTCCGTATATTCAAGGCTGAATTTCTACAGAATTTGATTTGAGCGCACCAGATTTAAAAACCCGTTTACTAACCACTCTTGAGCAGAAGCTTACTGGTATTGAATTACCATCAAAACCAGCTTCACTTTACGATCCTTTTAGATACGCCTTAGCCGTTGGGGGAAAACGAATTCGCCCGTTATCGACATTATTAGCTTGTGGAATGTGCGGAGGAAAAGAAGAAAATGCTATGTCTGCAGCCCTGGCTGTTGAGATTCTTCACAACTTTACGCTAGTTCATGATGATATCATGGATTCTGCAGATACGCGCAGAGGTAAACCCAGTGTGTTCAAAAAATGGAGTGAGGATATAGCCATTCTTTCTGGTGATGTGATGTTTGCCGGGGCAATGCAGGAGTTAGGTTATTATGCACACTCGGATGAATACTCTAAACAAGAGTTCTCAGCTGTTTATGATGTATTCCTTAAATCGGTTATTACAGTTTGTGAAGGTCAGGCCCTGGATATGGATTTTGTTGATAGACAGGATGTGACTTTACCAGAATACATTGAGATGATATCTGGTAAAACCGCTGCTTTGCTTAGCGGATCGTTAGAACTTGGAGCTATTGCTGCTCATGCAACGGATATTCAACGCACTGAATTGGCTCAGTTAGGAATGGAAATGGGAATAGCATTCCAAATCCAGGATGATTTATTAGATGCTATAGCCGATCCGGAAAAGTTCGGAAAACGGGCAGGTGGAGATATTTTTGAAGGGAAGAAAACATATCTTACTATACTTGCGTTAGAACGGGCGAACAAAGAACAAGCAACAATCATTAAACAGACGCTACTTTCAAAAGATACAACTGAGGAATCAGTTCAATCGGTATTAGAAATAATGAAAAACCTGAATGTATTAAATGATGTAGCAAACGAAATCAAAAAGAGATACGATACTTCTTACGAACTAATCTCTCACTTCCCTGAATCTGAATACAAAACAGAACTTGAAAAACTTCTTATCTTCTTACAAAATCGTGATCACTAAAGAACTTAGTCTACTAAAAATGAGATCCATTACACTTGGTTTATTTTCCTTAATCATTTTATTAACAGCTTGCCGAAACGACAAGCTCATTCGTAATAACGATCCCATTGATGTTGCTTATGACAAGTCATATGCTCTTTTCGAAAATGGCAAATATGGTGATGCTGCCTACGGATTTGACCTGATTACCAGGAGAGGTAGAGGAACTGATTTTGCAGAAAACTCTCAATTCTACCTGGCTGAAAGTTACTTCCTGAATAAAAGATATTTATTAGCCGCTTCTGAGTACGAGCGTTTTATTAGTTTTTATCCACAATCAGACCGTCGAGAAGAAGTGGAATATCGACTGGCACTGAGCTATTACGAGCAAAGCCCAAGATATAGACTGGATCAAACTCCTACCTACAGAGCGCTTGAATTGCTTCAATTATTCAATACAAAATACCCGAACTCAGAGTATGTAGTAGGTGCTGCTGAGAAGATTGATGAACTTCGTAACAAGTTAGCAAGAAAGAACTTTGAGGCTGCTGAATTTTACCTTAGAACTGACCAATACAAATCAGCTACTATTTACTTCGATCAGACGATTGATCTGTTTCCTGAGTCAAAATGGGCAGAAGAGGCATTAGTAAAACAAGTTCAGACATACATCATCTATGCTGATAAAAGTATTGATGAAAAGCAGGCTGAAAGATACGGAATGGCGATCGCTAACTATGAGAAATTTATCCAGCTGTTTCCACAAAGTAATAAGAGAGAAGAGGTGGAAGGCCTCTATAACGAAGCAGCTTCAAAGCTCGCCAAGGTTGGAGGGTCAGCATCAGGCGATAGCATAGGCAGCAACTGATGCCTGCCCGTGTAGGTTTATTCGGAGGTACTTTTGATCCTGTCCACCGTGGACATGTTTCTATCGCTGAGTCTTTTCTGAATTCAGGCTTTATTGATGAGCTATGGGTTCTATTAACTCCATTTCCACCACACAAACAAGGAAATGGCCACACGCTCTATGAACTACGTCATAGAATGCTGAAAGCTGCTTTTGCTGGTATGGAATCTGTTCAGATTTTAACTGTTGAAAACGAACTTCCAAAGCCTTCTTTTACCATAAATACTATAAGGCATTTAAAAGATAAATACCCTGATAAGGAATTCCATTTTTGCATGGGTGAGGATAGCCTTACCGGGTTCCATACCTGGAAATTCCATGAAGACATTTTAGAGGAGGCTAAGTTGCTGGCAGCTGAACGGCCTGAATATGATCGTTCCCTGGTATCAGAATATATTCTTGAGAAGACAACTTTCGTAACCCATGAGCCGCTAAGCATCTCATCTTCAGAAATCAAAGAACGAATCAGCAACAAAGAATCGATTGAAACATTTCTTCCGGATAAGGTTTTAAGGATTATTGTCGATGAAAAAATATACGAGTAATTAGTCCCCGGTTTTTTTAATCTTCCAATATGCCTTTATCAAGAAAAGATTTTTTAAAGCTTTCATCCTTAACCACATTAGGTGTTACAGGGAAAGCCTTGTCAGGTTTTAATGAGGATACAGTTCATCATACGCTAATAAAGCCTAGTAAACTTCCGGAAGGAGCAACCATTGGTCTCATAGCCCCGGGCAGCCCAATTTATAGTTCATCCCAGTATGATAAAATGCTGTCGGATTTGAAAGGCTTAGGTTATACACTAAAACTGGGCAAACACATCAAAGATAAACGTGGTTACCTGGCTGGAAAAGATGAAGACCGCGCACAAGACCTGATGGACATGTTTGTTGATGAAAGCGTTGATGGAATACTATGCACAAGAGGGGGTTGGGGCTGTAACCGAATTTTACCGTTAATTGATTTTGAACTTATTAAATCCAACCCCAAAGTCTTTTCTGGATTTAGTGATATCACTTCACTTCACATGGCGATTCAAAAAAAGACAGGTCTTGTAACCTTTCATGGGCCGGTTGGAAAGTCTGAATGGAATGAATTTACGCTGAACTCCTGGCAAAATGTTGTTCAACATGGTAAAGCAGTAGATTATGTGTTGCCTGAAGGAGAAGAAGGTCAATTCACGATAAACTCAGGGAAGGCAAAAGGAAGGCTCCTTGGTGGGAATTTGACTGTTTTAACATCTATGATTGGATCGGAGTATCTACCCGATTTCGAAGATTCTATTTTGTTCCTGGAAGATATTGGGGAAGATGTATATCGAATTGACCGTATGTTAACCCAACTTAAGCTTTCAGGAATATTGGAAAAGCTAAATGGGTTGGTATTCGGGAAGTGCACAGAATGTGATTCTGGGCCAAATAGCCTGAGTTTGAAAGAAGTATTTGATGATCACTTGTCAAAGTTAGATATTCCTGCCTTTTACGGTGCAATGATCAGTCACGAAGAAAAGAACGTAACCATTCCCATAGGGGTAAGTGCAACTATGAACGCAGATACAATGACTATTCAATTACAGGAATCAGGTGTTAAATAGTATTATCCCGGTAAATAGTTCAGAATACAGACGAAGTTTTAGAGGATGAGATTTATAAATAAGGCTTTCCAGAGGTTTACCTTACTAATCGGCTGTATCCTGGTTTCTTTGGTATTTATTCAGATTTCAGTTGCTCAAACGGGGTCTTTAGCAGGGACGGTTTATGATGGAAATACTAAAGAAACCATTCCCTTTGTAAACATAATAAGCGAAGGTTCTTTTAAAGGAACATATACTAACGAAGAAGGGAAATATGAATTTGTGTTAGATGAAGGGGATTATTCTATTCGCTTTAGCAGCTTATCATATTTAGACACATTAGTTCAGGTTACCATAGTAAATGGGGAAACTATTTCTCTTGATATTTACCTGAAGCCTGATTTCCTGATGATGGATGAACTCTTTGTAAGTGCGGATCGGGTAACAAAAAAAGCACAGGAACTAGCTGTTTTACGTAAGAAAAGAAATGCGAATCTAAGATCATATGAAGCAGATATTTATAAACTGGCGATTTTAGGGAATGAGATTCCGGTTGAAAAAGGATCAGATGAAACGAAGCTTTCACCGGTCGCATTTTCTGAGAGACAATCCCTAATTCAACACATTCTTAAGCCTGAAAGATATACGGAAACCCTAATTGCTAACCGGGCGAGTAAGAACTTTTTCAGCGAGTACGATTTCTTCTCTACAGGTGGGCCGCCTTTAAACCTGAACCAGGAATTAGTACCACTAAGCATTCTTTCAGAAGATATGACGGTTGTTGGACCTATTTCGACAAGGTCGGGCAGGTTCTATTACCTTTCTGATACCGAAGAAGATGATTCATGGCCTGAAGGTACCGTTCGAATTGATGTTGAACCGAAATTTGATAACCGGCCACTATTCGAAGGTTCAATCTGGTACAATGAGATTACATCAGATATTATTGGTATTGATGTAAAGCTCAATGATTATGCTTCTACAAACAGTGGTGTGTTCAGTATTTCCAACTTCAGATATCAGCAAACTTATCAACAAGTTGATGAGTACTGGCTCCCAAATAAGACGGTTCTCTCCGCTACGCTAAAATTTATTACTTCTTCTGCTCCAATACATTACAAGGATGAGTGGACATGGAATAACTACCGCATAAATCCTACAGACCTTAAAGCCGAAGACCTTGAATTAAATACCTCTCTGATACTACCTAATTCACATCGAAAGAGGGGTTCATATTGGGATACTTTATCTACAAAAACAGGCAATGAGAATCTTGTATATCTCGAAGACGCAAAGAAATATGTAGAAAAGAACCGAACGTTAAGAATGGGAATGGCGGTTATGAGCAACTTCTTCCGTTTACCCTATCAGCTGGAGCGATTTTACCTTACCAATATCAGTGATATCTATCATTTTAACAGGGTAGAAGGACATTACCTCGGGCTTGGATTAAGAACGCCTTTGCATTCAAATTATGAATACAGAGCTTCTAGTGGGTATGGATTTAGTAGTAAGGAAGCCAGCTACACTATAAGTGGATATAATTTCATCCCAGGTACAAACATAGCGCCCGATGTAACTCTTAGTAAGGAAGTCGTTCAGCAATACCAGGATTATGAGTACAACAGAACGCCATTGGATTTCTTTGAGCTTAGGCAGAGTATGAATTCATTGATGTTTGGTACGAGTGTAAATAATTACTTCGAAAGAAAAGGAGTACAGGCAGGTTTTCGTGTCAGGTTTGATGTGGAGTCATTTTTCAGGGTTTTGTATCTCAATGAGTCGCATAAATCTTTGAATAGCAATACCAGTTTTAGTTTGTTTAAGAATAAGGCTGAACCGGATGAGTATTTAAACAATGATCCGGTATTCCCGGCTCAGAATGGTGATATCAAAGGACTATCATTTCATTTACACCATGATTCCAGGAAGTATCTTAGAACGCAATTCCTTCGGGATTATAACATCAGGGACTTTGGCTGGTTAGCGGATGCAAAGTTCGAAAAGGGTGTTTCCTCTTTTGGCAGTGATTTTGATTACAATAGATACCGTTTAGGCCTCAAATTCAATATTCCTGTATTTAGCTCTCACTTTATCCAAACCGACCTTACGTTGGGAGCAGCTGATTCGGGAACTCCTCATCAACGTCTCTTCAACCTTAATGGCTATGTGGTAGATGATTATGTTCGCGCAAGGCCTTTCAATACCGTTAGTTTTAAGGAACCAATCGGATACAGATCATCTATCGTAAAAGTGAGATATAAATTCGGTAGTTCAATCACTAGAAATGTACCGATCAACTTTATTCAAAAAAGCGGCATTCTCATTTCTACCTTTCTTTCAGTAGGTGTAATTGATGATACTCCTTCACTGGAACCTATTTTGCCCTATTCGAATGCAGAAACACAGGCTGAGATAGGAATTACTGCATTTAAGATATTTGGGTTTTTATATGCCGAATTTAGTCGTCGGATAATTGGCGACTACGGAAACTCTTTTGGTATGACGATCTTGTTCTAGATTGTTAGAGGGCATGAAGTTAGTAAAACACCTAAGGATTTTCTTAGATCAAACTTATTTGCTTACATTGCACCGCGTTATGCGATTCTACTAACTACAAAAGGTACAAATATGTTGAAAAAATATATGAGTTCTTTACTCATGCTAACACTATGTGCTATCCTATCTGTTAATGTGAAGGCACAGGATGGAACTCAATTCAACATGGTGATGAAGGCGGATACTTCTGATACTGTGAAAATAGAAAAGAAGAGTAAAGATCTCCCACTTGATCCGGGACGTCTGGTTGAAATTACAACAAATGAAGGTACATGGATATCATTAGATGTAAGCCCTGATGGAAAACACATTGTGTTCGATTTATTGGGTGATATTTACCAAATGCCGATTGAAGGAGGAAAAGCTACCCAGATTACGGATGGAATGGCCTTTGATACTCATCCAAGATATAGTCCGGATGGAGACTATATCCTATATACCTCTGATGCTTCGGGTGGAGAGAATGTGTATTACAGGAATTTGAATGATTCATCAGATGTTACCCAGGTAACGAAAGGGGATACAAAAACCTATGCTTCTGCTGAATGGATGCCTGATGGCAAATATATAGTAGCATCTAAGGGAGGGTTAACACCGAAGCTTTGGCTCATTCATAAAGATGGTGGAAGTGGAAAAGAACTGGTCTCAGCTCCTGCTGGATTAAAAATGATTGATGCTGCTGTTAGTCATGATGGGAAATCGATTTATTTTTCACGAAGAAACGGTGCTTGGAATTATAATGCACAACTTCCTCAATATCAGGTTGGTCTTTATGATCTTGAAACGGGAAGATTAAGTACAGTAACATCACGTTATGGATCTGCTTTCACACCTGTATTATCAGATGATGGCAAGTGGTTGGTATATGGTTCCCGATATGAAGATAAGACAGGTTTAGTAATCCGCGATTTAAAGTCAGGGAATGAAAGATGGTTAGCATACCCTGTTCAAAGGGATGACCAGGAATCGATTGCTACGATGGGTGTTTTACCGGCAATGTCATTTACTCCAGATAGTAAGTCCCTAATCGCTTCATATGGGGGTAAAATCTATAGTATTCCTGTAAGTGGTGGTGATGCTACCGAAATTCCTTTTGAAGTTACCACAGAGCTCGAAATGGGACCTGAGGTGCTATTCAAGTATCCTATTTCGGACGAGAAGCAAGTTCTGGCCAGTCAAATAAGAGATGCAGTACCTTCTCCTGATGGAAAGAAGCTGGCATTTACTGTGCTAAATGATCTTTATATCCAGGACTTACCTGGTGGAACTCCCAAAAAAGTATTGGAATCCGATGAAATCGAAGCAAACCCAACCTGGTCACCCAATGGGAAATGGTTAGCTTATGCTACCTGGAGCTCAGAAAATGGCGGTAATATTTATAAAATTGAACCCGATGCACGTAGACCAAGGGCAATAAAGTTAACGAATGAACCTGGAGTATATAGTGGTTTAGCCTGGTCATATAGCTCAGATCGAATCGTAGCTCTAAAAGGAGCCCGGAGAAGTTATGATCAATCCTATGGACCTTTTGCATTCGGTTCTACAGAGGATATTGTTTGGGTAAGTAGTGATGGTGGAGATTTAAACTTTGTGGATAAGAGCAGAGGGAGAGGCAATCTTCATTTTGTTAAGTCTAATGATCGTATTTATCTCAATACAGGAAATGGAACACTTCAATCTATTCGCTGGGATGGAACTGATCAAAAGAGCCACATTCGTGTGACAGGTATCACAACCTATGGTTTTGGTGTTGAAGAACAGATGAGAAATGGTTCTAAGATACTTCATCAAGAGGATGCCAAAGAGAATAATCCTCCATCAAATGCAGCCATTGTAACAATGGCACCGGAAGGAGATCAGGCTTTGGCCCAGGTAACCAATGATATTTACGTAGTTACTGTACCAGTAACAGGCGGAGCAGTTCCAAGGCTTTCTGTGGCAAACACAGCTTCTTCGCAGTTCCCATCTAAAAAACTGACCGAAATTGGTGGGCAATTCCCGGAATGGTCTCATGATTCAAGAAAAGTTCATTGGTCTATCGGAAATGGCCACTTTATTTTCGATCTCGATAAATCCGAAGCATTCGAAGACAGTGTTAAGGCTGCTAAGAAACTTGAAGAAGAAGAGGCAAAAAAGAAGGCTGAGGAAGAGAAGAAAAAAGAAGACTCTGACGAAGATAAGGATGCCGATGAAGAGGAAGAAAAAGAAGCATCAGATGAAGACAAGAAAAAGGAGGAGGATAAAAAGCCTGCCAAATTCAAAGCTGACGAGCTCCAGATAAAGGTATACTATACAAAGGATATTCCCGAAGGCACTGTTCTGTTTCAAAATGCCAGGATCATTACAATGAATGGATATGAAGTAATAGAGGGTGGTGATATCCTGGTGGAAAATAACCGCATTAAGGAAGTAGGCATGAATCTGGCTGCTCCAAACGGAGCAGAGGTGATTGACTTACAAGGTAAAACGGTAGTTCCAGGTTTTGTTGATACCCATGCTCATATGTGGCCTCTATGGGGAATACATAAGCAAAAAGTATGGAACTATGCAGCTAATCTTGCATATGGAGTTACCACAACACGGGATCCACAAACTGCAACAAGCGATGTATTAACGTACTCTGATATGGTTGATGCAGGTATGATGGAAGGCCCTCGTGTTTATTCTACAGGACCTGGACTGGGTTTCTGGATGTACAACATCAAGGACTTGGATCACGCCAAAAATGTGATGAAGCAGTACAGTAAGTACTATGACACTAAAACTATCAAAATGTATCTGGCTGGAAACAGAAAGCAACGTCAGTGGATTTTAATGGCGGCACGTGAGCAAAGTATCATGCCAACTACTGAAGGCGCGTTAGATTGGAAATTAAACATGACTCAGCTTATTGATGGGTATCCGGGTCATGAGCATTCATTTCCAATCTATCCGATTTATAATGATGTGGTAAAAACGGTTTCCGAGTCACAAATGGCTGTTACTCCGACCTTATTGGTTTCTTACGGTGGCCCATGGGCTGAAAACTATTTCTATTCAAGGGAAAATCCTTTTGATGATCCAAAGTTAAGTAGTTTTACTCCGTATGAAGAATTGGCTTCCAAGAGCCGAAGAAGGCCAGGCTGGTTCCGAGATGATGAGCATGTTTTTATGAAGCACGCTGAATCAATGAAGAAACTGGTTGAAGGAGGCTCATTAGCTGGAGTCGGTAGCCATGGGCAGCTCGAAGGGCTTGGGTACCACTGGGAGCTTTGGTCAATTCATTCTGGAGGAATGAGTAACCATGATGCATTACGAGTGTCTACCATCCTGGGTGCTAAATCTATTGGTTTAGATGGTGATGTGGGTTCAATCGAAGCTGGTAAACTTGCTGACTTTGTAATTCTAAACTCAAACCCATTGGATAATATTCGAAATACGAATTCAATCAATATGGTTATGAAAAACGGTCGCCTATATAATGGCGATACTCTTGATCAGGTTTACCCGGATCAAAAGAAAGCCGGGCCATTTGAGTGGATTCACAAAAGTCCAAACGAGATGTCGCTCCCAGGAGTAGAAAAATAGATAATTCAAAAAGGCTCTTAATTGAGCCTTTTTTGTTTTCTGGATACTTAAAAGGTTTTCCTGGTCATGTGATCAATGCTGATACCTTCGATACTTGCATATTCACCCATTAAATCCGCCGTTAAACAAGAATGGATTGGCAGTATTGGAATAATATCCCCGACATTTACCTGATCAAAAAATTCTGGTGTACAAGTAATAGTACCATGTTCTTGTGATATGGAGGATAGGATGTTGCCTGGAATAGAAGCCCCCCAGCCATTATCCGTCTTCTGAGCAACTATTCCGAAATATGGATTATCGTCATTATCCGGAAAGTTATCTTTTGAAAAGTGTACTGCACCTCCGTGGATTAAAAGCTGATTTCTTTTAGGGTATTTAGCAACAACATGGCAAAACATTGCAACTGCAATATCTTCTTCACTGCAGGAATTTATTTTCGTTTGAGTCCAATCATAAAAAACGAAATTGCCCGGGCTTATTTGATCTATTGGACCAAAGCTATCTAACACCGAGCATGATGGTGTATCACCAAAGCAGATTGGATCGTCAAAGTGTTCTTTTAAATTCGTTAATTGATCCAATATAGGTCCAACCAATTCTTGTATTTCTTGCTTGTTTCTACATTTATACGAATGTCCTGCATGAGTGTAAAAGCCTTTGAATATAAGGTGTTCAGATTGTTCAACTACAGATTTTAGATCATCGAGCGTGAAGAAATCATTAATTGGAATACCACTACGTCCATATCCTGGATCAAGTTCAATGTAGATTCCAAGTTTATTTGTCAGCTTTCCATCAAACTCTTTAAGTGTTTGGGCATCTACTGCAAGTATGTTAACTGTTACGGTAGAGCAAAGTTCATTCAAACGATGCACATCATGTATGCTAACAGGAAAAGCAATGGTAATATCTTTCCAGGAGTCCTGGGAAAAGAATTCAGCCATTTTTACTGAAGATACAGTGATAGCTTTAACTCCTTCATTTCTGAACCACTTTCCAACTTCCAGGGATTGATGCGTTTTAAAATGTGGGCGAAATTCAACATTTAAGTCTGAAGCTTTGCGAGTCATTTTCTTGATGTTTCTCTTCGCGGTATCAGAGTCAAGTATTAATGAAGGAAAGGTCATTATTTGGAAGTTTTTAATATGATGTAATAGATAATAGAGCTAATTTTGTAAAATAATGAATCCAAAAAACTAAGTACCATTATATGGTTGAACCTGTTGATTTACAGAGATAAGGATCACATCAATTGATGTAAACATCAGGTTAAATAGATTATCCCTTTGGTGAAAAGAAAACAAAAGTAGTATTTTCAGGAAATGGGTGTTTATCGGGCAAAATAATAACCCGATTTTCATTAAGGCGATGCCCTGATTCATATCGCATACAATCAATAAACTAACTAAAGAAAGTAATTGGAAAACGATCTGCTATTCACATTGATCACAAAACCTGAATGGAAAATATATTCATCATCAGGGAGCTTCGAGCCTGAATCACTTACGGAAAATGGGTTTATCAGATGTTATCATGGAAATCAGGTAGAAGCAGCAGCTAACGAACTTTATAGCCAGGAATCAGAGATATTTCTAATTGTAATAGATCCGTTGCGCATACAGGTTCCCATTAAAAATGAAAAATCGGGCGAAAATGTATTCCCAAATCTGTATGGAAGTTTTTCAATTGATGCAGTTATAGACAGGATAGTTCTAAAGAAAGGGAAATCGGGTAAATACTCGGTTCATATTAAACATTTCGATTGAAATACTTTGAAAAGGAAGTATTGTTTACTGGTTAATGAGCTTTCAAATTCAGGGAAAGCACGTTCGGTTATTGAGCAATACAAACAACAGATAGAAAGTATCCTGGAAGATGCAGAAATCAATTTTATTAAGAAAGGTGTATCTCTTTCAGAAGTCGCGGAGTTAAAGAGTAAAAGTTTCGAGTGTATTATCGCCTGTGGGGGAGATGGTACTGCCAGAAGTGTAGCAATTGCACTAAAAGGAAGTGATACAAAATTCGGATTACTGCCCCTAGGTAGTGGAAACGATTTTGCTAAAGCGTTGGGACTAAGTAAATCCTTTGTTCAAAACCTTGAGACGATTAAGCAACAGTCGATCACAGAAGTTGATATTCTAAGATTTAATGATCAGCATTTTATAAACACCTTAGGGATAGGGTTCGATGGACTAACAAATTACCTCGCTTCAAAATCGATCGTAAAGAGTGATCTGAAATATGTGGTTGCAGGGTTTAAAGCTCTCGTTTTATCTAAACCTTTTTATGTGCAAATCGACACTGAAAAAGAGTCCCTGAAAATAGAGTCGATGATGGTAATTGTTGCAAATGGTTCATGGGAAGGTGGTAAATACTTTGTTTCACCTGAATCGAGAAATGATGACGGAATATCAGAGATTGTTATAGTTAAGAAGGTGTCAAAGTTTCGCTTGTTAATAGAGTTTATCAAGCTTTCATTAGGTTCAACATTCACGCCGGATATCATATTAAAACATAAGGTTAAGAGTTGTAGAATTGAAACTTCCTCAGATCAATATGTGCATGCTGATGGTGAACTTGTTAACAACACCAGCTCCTTCGTTATCAATGTAGAAAAGGAGAAAATCAAAGCACTGGTTTAAAGGTTTAACATTTCTTCATATTTAGAACGCAACAAATTAATCTTGTTTTCGGATAATGCTCCCGTTAATAATAAACTTTAAGGAGCAGATAATGAGAGATCCAGTTAAACGGATGAAACGTATCGCAGATCATCGAAAGAATTATAAATTACATTTACAAATAGGGTTAATAGGTAGTCTTGCACTTTTCCTGGTAGCGTTTCGCGTTACTTTTGAATCAGAACCTCCAACTATCATTCCTGTGGAAGTTCAGGAAGAGGTAGTTATGGAAGAAGTTATTCAAACCAAGCAGGTTGAAACACCACCGCCGCCACCTCGTCCACCGGTACCTGTAGAAGTACCCAATGATGAGATTATAGAAGATGAGATTTTAGATCTCGATTCTGAACTAGATCTTGATGAAGCATTTGATTTACCTCCGGCTCCACCACCTGAAGAAGTTGATGAAGAAGAAATTTTTGTAGTGGTAGAACAGCCTCCTGTTTTAATAGGTGGTATAGCAGGTGTACAAAAACGCATCGTATACCCTGAAATGGCAAGAAAAGCCGGAATTGAAGGACGTGTTATCCTCCAGTTTGTAGTTAACAGCGAAGGGAATATTGTAAATCCAAGAGTTGTTAGAGGAATTGGTGGTGGTTGTGACGAAGCCGCACTTAAAGCCCTTGAAGGAGCAAAATTCCGCCCCGGTATGCAGCGAGGTAGGCCAGTAAATGTTAGCTATAGTTTGCCAATTTCTTTTAGTCTGAGTTCATGATCAGAAATATAAATTCTTGTTTAGCGATTTTAAAATAGCCTCTTTTTGAGGCTATTTTTTTGGAAGCGATTTCATAAAATCTTCACTTTCTAGCATTACCCTTTAATAAAGGTTGATTAATAGGAGGTTAAAAATGAAAAGTTCACGAAGAGTATTAAAAAGAAACAATAAGCTTCAAGAAAATTACAAGCTAACTATTCAATTGGGGATGATACTTTCATTAAGTATTTCTCTTGTTCTTTTTAAAATGGACTATAGGCCAAGCCAGGAAAAAGAGGTGGTTGCAGTTGCCGAGCAAGAGGAAGTATTTATGGAAGAAGTAATACAAACCAAACAAGAGATTAAAGCTCCCGCACCTCCGCGACCAGTTATTCCAATCGAAGTTCCAAACGATGAGATCATAGAAGATGACATTATCGAATTGGATGCTGAATTGGATTTAGGTGAGGTATTTGATGTTCCATTACCTCCAAGGCCTCAAGAAGATGTAGTAGAAGAGGAGGAGGAAATCTTCGTAGTAGTTGAACAACCACCCGTATTGATAGGCGGTATTGAAAGTGTTCAGAAATTAATCGTTTACCCACCATTAGCACAAAGTGCAGGTATTGAAGGAAGAGTAATAGTTCAATTTGTCATCGATAGTGATGGTAATGTTGTTGACCCATTCATCGTTAGAGGAATCGGAGGTGGATGTGATGAAGAAGCTTTAAGGGCAGTAAAGCATGCTAAATTCAGACCAGGCATGCAAAGAGGTAGAGCAGTTTCGGTAAGGTATACATTACCAGTTACTTTTAAACTAAAGAAATCTGTAAATAGCTAAGGCTTGGTTATCAGGCAGTTAATTTCGAAACGGACTTTTTAAGTGTATCAAGGTTGATCGGTTTAATCAGGTATGCTAAAAAGTTCGTTTTCTTTGCTCTCCTTTTATTATAGGCGTCTGAATTTCCGGTTATAAAAATTACGGGTGTATTAATGTTTTGCTTCCTCAGTTGAAGTACAGCGTCAATCCCATCGAGTTCATCACTTAGCATAACATCCATTAGTATTAAGTCTGGCTGAAGTTTAATTACCTTTTCTATGGCTTCTTCTCCTGATACAGCTGAACCGAGTACATTTAAGCCTATCATCTCTGCTATAGTTTTATGGACGAGAGATAAGACCATATCATCTTCGACAATTAATACATTCATAGCACTTAAATTACTTATATAAGTAGTCTATTAGTATTTCGCTTCTTAGATAGCAAGTGAACCTACTACTTGACTTGAATCTTACTTTATGAAAATTAATTAACTATTGCTAACTAAATTTTATGAGCTTCACTGAACTGGTATACATAAAAAGAAACCCGAACCGGTCAAAGTTCGGGTTTTTTCTTTAGGGCATTTGGTGCCTTTCAGCATCCAAAAGCTTTTTGCTCTTCGGAGGCTGGTTACGGCAGGGCATTTTTAAAGTTTCGGATAAATAAACTTTTATCGTATTTATTCTCAAAGTTTATAAAATTCTGTTGATTTCACTTTGAGATTGGTATCTTGGTTTTATGAACATCAAAAAAATGTTTTCTTTTACGAAGTCTGAACTCATTTTTGGA
>JAVKDP010000068.1:0-29223 GCA_040222185.1 Balneolaceae bacterium
AAATGCGACTCGTGGCCTGGTACTTAATTATTCCAATGGCATAAAAATGGTTCATGAAGATTTTGGCCGTGGATTTGCTGTACGCTTTATTGGAACGGAAGGGACATTGGATATTAGCAGAGAGTTTTTTGAGCCTTCAGACTCAAGTTTGATAACCCATGAAATTTCAGAATCAGAAACTAAACTCTATAGAACTGATAATTTCTATCAGGATTGGATCGACGCTATCAAAAACAGAAGCAAACCAGTTTGTGACTTTGAGATCGGTCATCGCTCTGCTACCATTTGTAACATAGCCAATATCGCCTATGAAATTGGTCGTCCACTACACTGGAACCCTGAAACAGAGCAATTCAAAAATGATGCATATGCCAATTCGATGTTGAGCAGAGAGTACCGAAAAGGATATACTTTGGGAGCCTAGGTAGTTTTGAATCTCAAGAGATCCATTATTGGTGCTTAATACTCGCACATTTATGCGATTTTTAACTCTTAACGGATTATCAAACTTAGTGCACCAACCTTAATCAAAGATTAAACAATTTTATGAAATCTTTATTCCGTGCTCTTTCAATTTTTACAATTCTCATCCTGGTTACAAACTGCAGTACAGGTACTGATTCAAATGAAGATCCAATTGCGGGTGACTGGAATCTTAAAACCATAACAGGTGGTTTTGGTGGTGTAGATAACTCATTCCAAAACGGTGAAGTACTCTGGACTTTTAATGTTGACGATAGCACTCTTACCGTTGAGGTAAATATAATCTCCATGGTACCTACTGAACGATATTACGGATTACAGGCCGGCACTTATAGCTATGAACTAATAGAAGAAAATGAACAAACCATTCTTCATGCTGACGGTTCTAGAGTCGGGACTTTAAGGTTTTCAGAAAATGACTTATTAATAGATGAAGGAATAGCTGTTGATGGATTTCTCTATACTTTTACAGACTAAAAGTCTTTAGAAAATCTCTTTAGCCACTTCATAAACTGAAGTAGATTTACCCATTGAATAATAATGGAGTGTTGGGACACCAAACTCCATTAATTCTTTTGACTGCTGGATAGCCCACTCTACCCCTACCTGGCGCACAGCGTTATTATCTTTGCACTTATTAAGCTCACTACAAAGTTCTTCTGGTATATCAATATGAAACATATCAGGAAGAAGTGTAATCTGCTTCTTTGTTGTTACAGGCTTTAATCCGGGTACAATTGGAACTGTAATTCCTATATCACGGCAAGCGCTAACAAAGTCGAAATATTTTTGATTATCAAAGAACATCTGGGTAACAACATAATCGGCACCACCATCTACTTTATTTTTTAAAAACCTGAGATCCGACTCCATATTTGGTGCGGTAGTATGTTTTTCAGGGTACCCAGCTACGCCTATACAGAAATTAGATGGGGTAGCATTTTCGATTTCGTCATCCAGAAAAATCCCATTATTTAAATCAACTACTTGTGCTAGCAATTCTGATGCATATCGGTGCCCATCAGCTTCCGGGATAAATTCCCGGTCTGGTTTTCGAACATCCCCTTGCAATACCAACACGTTATCGATTCCCAGAAAACTAAGGTCAATAAGAGCATTCTCAGTTTCTTCTTTACTAAATCCACCACAAATAATATGAGGGACAGCGTCAACTTTGTAATGGTTTTGAATGGCTGCACACATCCCTACAGTACCGGGCCTCTTTCGTACAGTTTTGCGTTCTAAGAGCTGATCAGCTCTTTTTTTATACACATACTCCTCCCGGTGATATGTAACGTCTATAAAGGGGGGCTTGAACTCCATAAGCGGATCAATATGATCAAACAGTGATCTTATATTTTGACCTTTGAGGGGTGGTAGTACTTCAAATGTGAATAGTGTCTCGCCATTCGCTTCTTTAAAATATTCTGATACTTTCATTCTTTAATTTTCCCTAGTTCTCAGGATCATAAGCCAGGTTTTGGCTTAACCATTTCTCAATTTCGTTTACAGTTTTTCCTTTTCGCTTTGCGTAATCTTCAACCTGGTCTTTGCTAATTTTCCCAACACCGAAGTAACGTGATTTAGGATGTGAGAAATAGAATCCGCTAACTGAACTTGCAGGGTACATAGCAAAAGATTCCGTTAGGCTAATACCTGTATTTTTCTCTACTTCCAGTAAATCAAAAAGTGTTCTTTTCTCTGTATGATCAGGACAAGCAGGGTACCCGGGAGCAGGCCTTATACCAGTATATTGTTCCGCAATCAATGCTTCATTATCAAATGCTTCTTCTTTTGAAAAACCCCACAAATCCGTTCTGATTTTATAGTGCATATATTCAGCATGGGCTTCTGCTAAACGGTCAGCTAGTGCCTTTACCAGAATAGAATTATAGTCATCCTGATCAGCTTCATATTTCTTAATTAGCTTTTCAATACCAAGACCGGAAGTAACAGCAAACATACCAACGTAATCCTTTTTGCCTGTTTCCCAGGGAGCTACATAATCTGCCAGACAAGAGTTCGGCTGCCCTTCCCTTTTCTGTACCTGTTGACGTAAAAAATGAAACTTGGCTTTTTGTGTTGACCTGTCATCATCTTCGAATACTATAATATCATCGTCAATACTATTTGCAGGAAATAGGCCGATTACAGATTTAGCCGCCAACGATTTATTCTTTATGATCTCATCCAGCATTATCTGGGCATCTTTAAATAACTCCTGTGCCTGTTCTCCTACAATTTCGTCTTCCAAAATAGATGGATACTTCCCAGTCAACATCCAGGTTCTAAAGAAAGGTGACCAATCAATAAAAGCTCTTAATTCATTTAAATCGACATCATCAAAAACCTTTGTACCAATAAATTCAGGTTTGTGGAATTTTGTTAACTCCCAATCAATATTCGTTTTATTAGCTTTCGCTTCATTTAATGATAATAGCTTTTTGCGGTTCGTTCTAAGTGCATGTTCTTCTCTTAAAGCAGAGTATTCACCCTTTACTCTTGAAACGAATTCTTTGCTCTTGTCTTTGTTAAGTAGCTCACTACAAATGGAAACTGATCTGGAAGCATCTAATACATGAACTACAGAGGACTCGTAATTAGGGTCAACCTTAACAGCAGTGTGAATTCTGGAAGTTGTAGCTCCACCTATAAGTAAAGGAGTGTTCATACCCCTTTTTTGCATCTCGGAAGCAACACCAACCATTTCATCAAGTGAAGGAGTAATTAAGCCACTTAAGCCAATAATATCAGCCTTTTCCTTTTGTGCCTCATCCAGGATTTTATTGGTTGGCACCATTACACCCAGGTCAACGATATCAAAGTTGTTACAAGCCAGTACTACCCCAACTATATTTTTACCTATATCATGAACATCGCCTTTAACGGTAGCCAACAATACTTTTGAACGCTCCCTGGCATCTTTATTCTTCTTTTTCTCTTCTTCCAGGAATGGAGTCAAATAAGCTACCGCTTGCTTCATTACCCTTGCACTTTTAACAACCTGTGGTAAGAACATTTTTCCCGAGCCGAATAAATCACCAACAACATTCATACCATCCATCAAGGGACCTTCAATCACAAAAAGTGGGCTCTTATGCTTAACCCTGGCTTCTTCAGTGTCATCCTCAATAAATTCGGTTATTCCTTTAATGAGTGAGTAACTGAGCCGTTCTTCCACAGTACCTGTTCTCCATGCCTGTGTTTCCTTTTCCTTTTTTCCTCCTGAATCCCTGTATTCTTCTGCTATATCAAGCAATCGTTCTGTAGCATCATCTCTTCTGTCTAGCAGCACATCTTCTACAGCTTTAAGAAGATTTTCAGGGATATTATCATAAATTTCGAGCTGGGTAGGATTTACGATTCCCATATCCATACCATGCTGAATCGCGTGATACAAAAAGGCCGAGTGCATGGCCTCCCTAACAATATTATTTCCTCTAAAGGAGAAAGAAACATTACTTACTCCCCCGATTATATGTGCTCCTGGCAGATTTTCCCGAATCCATTTGGCTCCCAAAAAAAAGTCTAAAGCATTTCTTCGATGTTCTTCCATTCCGGTAGCAACAGGGAAAATATTCGGATCAAGAATGATATCTGATGGGTCGAAACCCACTTTCTCGACTAATATTTGATACGACCTGCCACAAATCTCTTTTCTGCGATCCAGGTTATCAGCCTGACCTTGTTCATCAAAAGCCATTGAGATAACAGCAGCACCAAATCTTTTAATAATTTTAGCTCTCCTGATAAATTCTTCTTCACCATCTTTAAGACTTATAGAATTCACAACACCTTTACCCTGAATCGTTTTAAGCCCCGCTAGAATAACTTCCCACTTAGAGGAATCAATCATAATCGGGATTTTGGCTATATCCGGTTCAGAAGCTATCAGGTTTAAGAAAGTCTTCATTTCATGGGCGCTGTCAAGCATCCCTTCATCCATGTTTACATCCAGGATCTGCGCTCCTCCCTGAACCTGGTCGAGGGCAACTTCAAGAGCGGTTTCATAATCCTGTGCTTTTATAAGATTCAGAAATCGCTTTGAACCTGTTACATTGGTTCTCTCTCCTACATTCACAAAGTTTGAGTCGGGAGTCACAATCAAGGGCTCAAGGCCACTAAGTTTGAGGGGATTAGGTTTCACTATAGAACTCCTTCCTTTTCTATACTTCTTGGAGAATATGACAAAGCGAGCTCTGCCATTTTTTGTATGTGGTCAGGTGTAGTGCCACAACAACCGCCTAGAATATTAATAAGCTTACCATCAAGAAATGATTTTACTTCATCAGCCATAGCCTCCGGACCTTGATCATATTCACCAAATTCGTTTGGTAAGCCTGCATTTGGGTATGCACTTATAAAATATGGTGAACTTTTAGATAATGTTTCCAGGTAAGGTTTCAACTGCCTGGCCCCAAGTGCACAATTTAGTCCGATACTTAACAATGGAGCATGAGATAGTGAAATAAGAAAAGCTTCAACTGTTTGCCCGGATAATGTTCTGCCACTGGCATCAGTAATCGTCCCTGAAATCATAATGGGTAATTCTTTATCGATTTCTTCAAACAATTCCAGTACACCATAAATAGCAGCTTTTGCATTAAGTGTATCAAAAATAGTTTCTATTAATATGAGATCTGCCCCACCATCAACTAAGCCTTTGGCTTGCTCTTTATAAGCTACAGCCAGTTCATCAAAAGTAACAGCCCTGTAGCCCGGGTCAGAAACGTTCGGAGACATGGAAGCTGTTTTGTTCGTTGGCCCAATTGCACCTGCTACAAAGCGAGGTTTGGATGGATTTAGACTGGTATACTTTTCACAGGCTTGCTTTGCAATCTTTGCTGACTCAAAGTTGATATCATATACTGCGTCTTCCATTTCGTAATCAGCCTGAGCAATGGTTGTTCCACTAAATGTATTCGTCTCAACAATATCAGCACCAGCTTCAAGATACTGCTCATGGATTTCCCTGATTATTTCGGGGCGGGTTATGGAAAGCAGGTCATTATTTCCTTTCAAATCGATATTAGAGTCGATAAACCTATTACCACGAAAGTCTTTCTCTTCCAGGTTATAACGTTGGATCATAGTACCCATAGCACCGTCGAGCACTAAAATACGATCTTGTAATTCTGTTCTTATATCCACTCTTTATACGATTAGCTTATTAACAAAGAGTGATGAAAAGAGTCACTTATTTTTCTTAGCAGTTAACTAAGTGGGATTTGGCACCTTTCCTCAAGTGAAGCGGTTGCCAAGACATCAACGGGCCCATTCCCTCAGTCTTTCTTAATAAGTATTAAAATGTCACCAAAGATATCAATTATTTAAATTACCACAAATTCATTAATCCAGTATTTATATATTATTGTAAGTCTTAATTTTATCTCAACAGAATGCTCAAAAAGTCTCTTCTAGCTTTAATCTTTATATCAACAATATTCTCTTTAACGGGCTTTGCTCAGACCGATGAACTTTTAGAAATCATTAGCGTTGATGCCTGTGATTGTATAAAAAAAATACCTCAAGATGTTGATCAAGAATCTTTCGGAACCAAATTTGAAGTTTGTTTAACTGATTATTTTAATGAAAATGCTGAAATGCTTTCTTTGTATTCTGAGTCTATAGATGGTGATTTAGATTTATCAGAACTTGGTGAAGAATTTGGGACCAAACTGGGTAAAAAACTCATTAACTCTTGTCCGATTTTCCTGGAAAGAATTACAAGCATGCAAGAAAAGGCTGGTAGTGATTTTTATGAAGAAATGTTAGAGGGCAATAGATTAATTCAAACTCAAGGTTGTAAGGCGGCAAATGAAGTTTATTCTAAAATAATAAATGCGAATGATCAGGTTCCTGATAGTACGCTTGCCACAACCTATAATAATCGGGGGTATTGCAAAACTCAATTGGGTGATTATTATGGTTCAATATCTGATTTAAGCAAAAGTATTGAGATTATTCCAAATTTTGTATTAGCCCACAATAATCGTGGTGAGGCAAAAAGATATTTAGGCGATTATAAATCTTCTATCGATGACTATACAAAAGCACTTGAAATCTCTCCGCAGAATTTGACCGCTTATAATGGAAGAGGCATGTCATATTACTATAACAGGGAATATGAAAAAGCCCAACTAGACTATGAAAGAGCTCTTCAAATAGATTCTACCATTGGTAATATATACTTCAACCTTGGATTGTTATTTAGTTCACAATCTGAATACGTTGAATCACTTAGATATTTTAAAAAGGCGTATAATTTAAACCCTGACATTACAGACTTAAGTTACTATACAGCAGAAGTATATACAGAGCTTGAACTCTATAATGAAGCAATTGCCACATTATTAGCAGATTCACTTACTCAGTTCGATCAATACAATCTGAATGATGTAGGAGCTAATTACTATTATCTGAATAAATACGATTCTGCGTTGGCATATTATGACAAGTCTCTCAAGATTGACGATTCCAACTATTATACATATTTACTTCGAGCTTATGCTTACCAGGATAATGGTGCTCATGAATTAGCAATTTCTGAATTTGATATATCTATTAGCTTAGATTCTACTCAATTTGAATCTATTTACTACCGGGGCTATTCAACTTACTTATTAGAGAATTATGAAGAAGCAATCCAGTTCTATAATAAGGCTATTGAAATAGATTCTTCACAACCAGAAGCCTTTGATTTTAGAGCCAGAGCCAAATTTAAGTCGGAAAATTTTAAGGGTGCTGTTGATGACTTCTCATCTTCTTTAGATCTATATCCTAATGACCCTAACATCTATAAAGAAAGAGGCGAAGCTTACTTAAAGTTGGAGGATAAGACCAAAGCTTGTGCAGATTTTAGTTTAGCTGAGCAACTTGGTATTGAGGATGAAGAAGAAAAAGAATTACTAGAAAGCTTAATATCAGAAAATTGTAGTGATGACTAGACTCAGTATTTCCTTTCTTTAGTCTTTAGATTGTTTTTTCTTATAAGATAGAATTGCCTGGTGGAGTTTCTGAGGATCAAAAGGTTTTGGCATGATATGATCTACTCCTGCATCATAAGCTTTTGTGTGATCTTCGAACACATTTGAAGCTGTTAAAGCTATAATCGGGGTTCTTCTCCCAGTCTTTTCCTCAAGCTCTCTTATTTTGACAGATGACTCATACCCATCCATAACAGGCATATGAAGATCCATAAATATCAAATCAAACTCTTGTTCCTGGTATAATTTAACTGCTTGTTTACCATTAACTGCAATGGTTTGGCTAGCTCCCCATTTATCCAGAAACAGTTTGATTACCTGGATATTTACCGGATTATCTTCTACTACCATGATCCTGATATTAGAAAGGTTTTCAAGACTGTTAATCTCAGGCCCGTAATTCAAGAATGTATTGTTTGGGTCTCCTTTCTCAAGCGGAATTGAGAAAGAAAAAGTAGATCCTTTTCCTTCTGTACTTACTACTTTGATTTTACCTCCCATCCTTTCAATAATTTTCTTAGAGATTGGAAGTCCGAGGCCTGTTCCTCCATACTTTCTATGGATTTCGCCATCAGCTTGTACAAAGCTTTCAAAAATTAAATCCATTTTATCAGGGGATATACCAATACCAGTATCCGTAATTCTAAAACTCACCAATGCAATGTCTTTTGATTGCTCTTCCAAAGAAGCATTTACAATTACAGACCCCCCCTTTTCTGTAAACTTGAGTGCATTAGAAACCAGATTATTTAATACCTGGGTTAACCTTGTTGGATCGCCTTTTAAGACTTCCGGAATTTTCTCATCATGCTCAAATTTTATATAGATATCCTGGTCTACCGATTGATTGTAAAAAGACTGATGAATATTGAGTAGCAGTTGAAGTAACCTGAATTCTATATTCTCTAACGTAATCTTACCGGCTTCAGCTTTTGAATAGTCCAGAACATCATTCACGATGTTAAGCAGATTATTTGATGAAAAAAGTAACGTATCCAGGTATTTCATTTGATCTTCACGCGGATTCTCATCTACAAGAAGGTTTGCCATGCCTACAACAGCATTCATAGGAGTGCGAATTTCATGACTCATTACAGATAAGAATTGGCTCTTTAATGCTGCAGCTTCCTGTATTTGATCCTTTTGCTCAGATAGTAGTTTATTAGTTCTTTTTTTAGACCGATCACTCAAATACAATATCACAGCTATTACTATAAGTAAGATTACTACTACCAAAAGAAGGTTCCTTGTATACGTCTGTTGCTTTAACCTACTATCCTGTAGGGCACTTCTTTCATTCAGTAAAGCTATTTGCTGGTCTTGTTTTTCTGACTCGTACTGAGCCTGAAGTTCAGCAATCCTCCTGTTGCTATCTACCGAAACTATACTATCCTTTAGAGCGGTATGAAGTTGAAAATAACTCAACGATTCTTTGAAGTTCTCAATCTCAGCATAAGCTATCGCAAGGTCGTTATAAGAGTTTCTTAGCCCGCCCAGATCATTAATTTGTTTAAAATATGTGATAGCTTCGAGGTAGTTATTTATAGCAATATCATATTGATTGATAGACTTAAATAAAGAAGCAATATTCAAGTAACTCAACCCTATTCCCGGAACATTACCAAGCTCTTTTTCTATCTCCAGTGATGCCGAATGAAGTTCGATAGCTTTTTCGTAGGCTCCATCCAGCCTGTAGACTTCACCAAGATTGTTATATACAGCTGATAAACCTTCTTTAAGATCAAATTTCAGCATTAAAAAAAGAGACTCATCGAAATATTTCTTCGCTTCTGTAGTATTAAGTTGCTGTTGGTAAATCTCACCGATATTGTTCAAGCTTCTTGCAATACCAATGGAATCAGCTAACTCCTTTTTTGTGGTTAACGATTTTTGATGGAACTCAAGTGATTTGTCATAGTCTTGAAGATTTTTATATAAAATACCCAGGTTATTTTGAATTCTGGCTGTTCCAACAAGGTCTCCAATTTCTTCTCTTACCTTTAACACATCCAGAAAAAACTCCAGGGCTGTTGGAGCATCACCAAGTACACTGGCAATAATACCCAATTGGTTTAGAACCTCTGCTTCTCTGCTCTTAAGATTTGATTGCTTTGATATTGTTAACGCAGTATCTGCATATAGTCTTGCCTGATCAGGCTCTGAAAAGCGAGTTTCTTTTATATTTTGAAGCAGACGATCGACCCTGGAACTATCTGAATCAGTTTGTACCTGATTTGTAATAACTCCAGAATGAACTATTGAACTTCCTGCATGCACCTGTAAATAAGATTCTGTACCACCCCATGCCAATAGCAGGATTGATAGAATTCCCATTCTTCTTCTCATGTTCGCGATTTTAGTAACCCAGATATAATTTAGACTGGCAGATAATAGAGTACTTACCTTTAAATAACTATTAGAATGTCGCCTTTATATCATTTATAAAGCTGTAATAATCCCAATATGAACTTTACCATTCCCCAATGATTCTTCAGGAGAAATAGCATAAGTGAATTTAAGCCTGCCTGTTCGAATCTTATAACTAATCCCAAACCCTGTTGAATAAAGTACACTTGTTTTCTTAAAGAAGTCATCGGTCTCAGTTAGTAACCTGGGACGATGATAGTTCCCAATAGATCCAAAACCGAACAAATAAGAAGATTTGTTTACCATGAAACGATATTCGATATCTCCCCAAATGAGTTCAGAAGCTCTGAACTGCTCCTCTGAATATCCTCTAAACGAATTAGCTCCTCCAAAGAGAATCAGGTCGCTTTCAGTAATCTGGTTAGCATTCAGGAAGTACCCTTGTACCTGAAAAGCTAAAACACTTTTATCATATACTGATACATAAAAAGAAGCATTCGAATAGAGATATTGTTGTTTAAAAGCCCTGATAGAATCTATCTCCACATCTTTATTGCTAATTCCAAAGCTTGTACTAATCAACATTCCCCGGGTAGGTACATCTAAATTGTCAAGTGTTGAAAACCGGAATCCCAATTCCGAGTAACGTTTTTTTCCTTCAGGTTCTACAATAGCCGATGTGTTTTCAGTAGAAGTTGAGACCAGGGATCCAACTTTTCCTGTAAGCTTTAAACCCCGGCTTAAACGGTAATAGCCTTCTAAAGTGAGGTTTCGGGTCTGGTAAGTAGTATCATTTTGGTATAAAGAGAAATCCATGCCCAAACCAATTGGAGTGTTCCCAATCCAATCTTGTGATACACCTACATTTAAGCGACTTGTTTCTGGCCTCAGCCTTTGATAGCTAAGATTGAATCCGTTTCCCTGGTTCAGAACATTCCATAGAGAAAGATCAAAATCCCCAACAATTTGCCCATTTCCGCTCTGATCAGGTACATATCCAATTAAACCATCAAACTGATTTAAAACCCTCTCTTCGACCGGAACCAACAGAATGGCTTTACTTTGCTCTATAAACACTTCCGGAAGACCGACATTCAAAAATAAATCGCTTTGTGTAAGGTTCGACTGTAATTCTTCTAATAGAACCGGAGTAATAAGAAGTGAATCTTTATACCCGGATATTCTTGTTAGATATATTGAGTTATTTTTATCGGCTCCAACAAACTTTATACCTTTTGTAATCCATTGTTTTCCAATTTCGAGGCTTACATGAGCTGATACAGTACAATCTTCTGCATTCGTACTTAAAGAGTCGATCTCAGCCTTTGTAAACAGGTACCCATCTCTTTCATAAACATTAATTATTCCGTTAATGGAAGATTCAAGACGATCGTTCGTATAGTAACCTGTATGGTCTTGTGTTAGCTTTTTGTCTACTCCCTCACTTACTACTAACTTTGAAAACTCAAATCTGCATCGCCTGTCTAACTCATAAGTTCTTCCATTCGTTTTAACTAATGATGCATTTAGATACCCGTTGGAATTCAGCCAAGCAAGTATTTCGAACTCATCATTGACTTGAGATCCGTTTAATTTTTGATATAACTCACGAGGCAATTCTACTTGATTTCCATTCTCTATAACCTCTATAACTTCCTGAGCTGCAATAGTTATAGAAATACTAAAGTTAAGAAATATCATGCCAGCTAGTCCGCACAAAAGAAATCTCAAATACCTTTTTTTCATTTTATGATTATAAACAAACCATTCGTTTTTATTGACAGATAAACTGAATAAATTCGCACTTTATTTTTACCTCCTTTAAATCACAATAAGGAATGAAAAACTCGTACCGTGAACTCATTGATCAAACCTATCATTTTCCTCAAGATGGATTCGATCTGAAAAATGATTATCTCCAATTCAACGGAGTTGACCTTAAAGCTCTCATCGGGAAATATGGCACTCCGTTCAGGTTAACATACCTTCCAAAGATCAGAGAGCAAATTCGTAAATCAAGAATGTATTTCAAGAATGCAATTGATAAGCACGAATACAAGGGTGCATACGAGTTCTGCTATTGCACAAAATGCTGCCACTTTAGTCATGTGGTAAAAACAGCTATAAAGGAGCAGGTTTCCATTGAGACCTCTTCCTCGTTTGATCTTGACCTCATTGAAAAGTTGTACCACGATAATAGTGTAGATAAAAACCTTACGATCGTACATAATGGACATAAAACTGATAATTATATCAGGAAGATTGGAAAACTATTGAATGAAGGGTTTGATAACTCTATATCGGTTTTAGACAGTCCACTGGAGCTTGATAAACTGGAGAAGCTGAACGTAGTAGAACCTATCAAGATTGGATTACGAGTATCCATTGAAGAAGACCCTACAGCGGCATACTATACTTCCAGGCTTGGTATAAATAAGAAGGAAGTCCTTGACCTGGTTATGAACAGAATCATTGGAAACCCGAAGTTCGAGTTGGTAATGATTCATTTTTTTGTGGACTCAGGAATTAAGGATAATCTCTATTACTGGGGTGAGTTTCGAAAGGCATTGGCTTTATATACCCAGGTAAAAAAACTATCACCTTCATTGAATGCTTTAAACATTGGAGGTGGCTTTCCAATTCGTAATGGATTGGGCTTCGAATATGATTACCAATACATTGTAGATGAAATTGTTCGAAATATTAAGGAGAGCTGCAAAGATGCTAATATTGAAGAACCTGATCTATTCACTGAATTTGGAAAATATACCGTTGGTGAAAGCGGAGCTGTAATATTCCAGGTGCTTGAACAAAAGCAACAAAACGATACTGAGCTTTGGTATATCATTGATAATAGCCTGATGAATACTATTCCTGATGCCTGGTCTATCAACGAGAAATTCATTTTACTTCCTGTTAATAAATGGGATAACATGTACAAGAGAGCCAATATTGGTGGCATCAGTTGCGATCATTCAGATTATTATAACTCAGAACAATTGAACCAGCAGATTCTCTTACCTGGCTATACTGACTCTGATAAAGAGCCCTTATACATCGGATTCTTTCATACAGGGGCCTATCAGGATGCTATAAGTGGATATGGAGGAATTAAACATTGTCTTATTCCCTCTCCTAAACAAATAGTTGTGGATATAGATGAAGAAGGAAATCTTTTCGATTACATTTATCGAGATGAACAAACGGTTGAAAATATGCTAACAATACTTGGATATGATGACTAAAAAAGGACCTGTTTCACATTTCATAGAGCACCACTACCGTCATTTTAATGCAGCTACTCTTGTTGATTCCGCAAAAGCTTATGAAGATCAGTTAGAGTCAGGCGCGAAAATGATGATTACTCTTGCAGGTGCAATGAGCACTGCAGAACTAGGAATCTCGCTAGCCGAAATGATTCGAGAGGACAAGGTTCACATCATAACCTGTACTGGTGCTAACCTTGAAGAAGACGTTTTCAATCTGGTTGCGCATAATCATTACAAACGTATTCCTCATTACCGGGATTTAAGTCCCCAGGATGAGCAGGATTTAGTGGATAATCATTTTAATCGCGTTACTGATACATGTATTCCTGAAGAAGAAGCTATGCGCGCTATTGAAGAACATCTTGTTAAACGATGGGTTTCAGCAACTGAAAATAAAGAGCGCTTTTTCCCTCATGAATATTTCTATAATATCCTACTTTCAGGTGACCTGGAGGCTGACTATCAAATAGATCCAAAAGATTCTTGGCTCCTCGCAGCAGCTCAAAAGAATATTCCAATAATTGTCCCCGGTTGGGAAGATTCCACATGTGGGAACTTCTTCGCGTCTCATTGTATTGAAGGGCGAGCAACCCCTTCAGCAACTAAATCAGGAATTGAATACATGATGTTCCTGGCTGAATGGTACCAGGCTAATTCCCAAAACGGTATAGGTTTCTTCCAGATTGGTGGTGGAATTGCCGGAGACTTCCCGATCTGTGTTGTTCCTATGCTAGATCAAGACTTAGGAATTGAAGCGCCTCTGTGGTCTTATTTCTGCCAGATAAGTGATTCCACCACAAGTTATGGCTCTTATTCAGGAGCAGTACCTAATGAAAAAATAACCTGGGGGAAGCTTGGAATTGACACTCCGAAATTTGTGATTGAATCGGATGCTACTATTGTGGCACCGTTAATTTTTGCGTACCTATTGGGATGGTAAATTTTAAATGCAGGTTAATAGAAGCTAACCCGGTAATTCTGTGATTAAAGCACCAAAAAAGCTAAGCAAGACTAAAGCCTTAGATATATATAAAGCACTTCTGCTTCCAAGAAGAATTGAAGAAAGAATGCTCAAGCTTCTTCGGCAAAATAAGATTACGAAATGGTTTTCAGGAATTGGACAAGAAGCTATAGCCGTTGGAGTTACGCTGGCCAGTGAAAAAGAAGATTATATACTTCCGATGCACCGGAACCTGGGAGTATTCACAACAAGAGAGGTTCCCTTCTACCCTCTTTTCTGCCAATTATTTGGTAAGGCAGATGGCTTTAGCCAGGGACGTGAACGTTCTTTTCATTTTGGAAGTATGGAACATAATATTGTAGGGATGATCTCTCATCTCGGTGCCATGCTCCCTGTCGCTGATGGATTAGCACTGGCCAAGAAACTAAAAAGCGAAAACGCAGTCGCTTTTTCCTTTACAGGAGATGGTGCAACAAGTGAAGGAGACTTTCATGAGGCCTTGAACCTGGCTGCTGTATGGAAACTACCGGTCGTTTTTATTGTCGAGAACAATGGATATGGACTTTCTACACCAACAGGCGAACAATATGCGTGTGAACGTTTAGTCGATCGCGCAAAAGGATACGGAATCCACGGCATGCATATTGATGGCAATAATGTTCTGGAAGTCATTAATACCATCTCAAAAGCCAGAAAGCTTGCATTGAAAGGCGAACCAGTACTCATAGAGGCAAAAACTTTTCGAATGCGCGGGCATGAGGAAGCTTCCGGAACAGCATATGTTCCCAATGATTTATTTGCTGATTGGTCAAAGAAAGATCCTATTCTTCAATTTGAAAAATATATGGAATCGCACCATATGCATACCCAGGAAGACTTTGATGCCATTCGGAACGAAGTAGACGCTTCCTTTAAAGAAGACTTGGACAGAGCTTTAAATGCAGAAGAACCAGTCTTTAATAAGGATAAAGAACTTGCTTCCGTTTTTTCTACAGAAACCCCCAACATTCCGGTTTCAACAAATGGCTCAAGCTCTGAAAAGCGTTTTGTGGATGTAATCCAAAGTTCCCTTAAACAAGCTTTCGAAGAAGATGACTCATTTTTGATAATGGGACAGGATGTTGCAGAGTATGGTGGCGTCTTTAAAATCACCGATGGTTTCATGGAACAGTTTGGTAAAGATCGAATCCGAAATACTCCAATCATAGAATCAGGAGTGTTAGGAGCTGCTGTGGGTTTAGCCCTGGAAGGATTTAAACCGGTTGTTGAGATGCAGTTTTCAGACTTTGTGAGCTGTGGAATGAACCAGATCATTCAAAATATTGCCAAATCTAAGTATAGATGGTCCCCTGCCCTGAATATTACAATCAGAATGCCAAATGGAGGCGGAGTTGGTGCCGGGCCTTTTCATTCCCAATCTCCTGAAGGTTGGTTTATGCCTCATGCTGGTTTAAAAATTGTGGTACCAGGTACCGTTGAAGATGCACAGAACCTACTATATAGTTCACTGTACGATCCAAACCCGGTGCTTTTCTTTGAGCATAAAAAGCTCTATCGAAGCCTTAAAGCTACTACCTCCGATAAAGCGACCTACGAGCCACTTGGTACTGCCAAAGTCCAGAGAGAAGGAATTGACGCTTCAATTATTACTTATGGAATGGGCGTTCAGTTGGCGTTGGAAATAGCTGATGAATATTCTAAGAAAGACATTTCGCTTGAAGTGCTTGACTTACGTTGTCTCGCTCCCCTCGACCTCGAATCCATCAAAGCTACGGTTAAGAAAAACAACCGTGTATTATTGCTCCAGGAACCTTCCCAAACAATGGGGCCAATGAGCGAAATCTCTTCACTCATCAATGAACATTGCTTTGAATGGTTGGATGCTCCGGTTGTAAGATGTTCCTCTCTAGATATGCCTATTCCCTTCAATAAAAAACTGGAAGAAGGTTATATGAACCTTGAACAGTTGAACATTGAACTGGAGAAGTTGCTGGGGTATTAACCTTACTTCTCCATAATAACTTTAACCTTTGTTATACTGAACTAGATTCAGCGTGACAGCAGGATATTTACCCCTTCATAAAACCTACACATTAGGCTAATACATTGTCTGCGAACACATAACAACGACAATAGAGGTATTTTCTACATGCAGACATTGCAAAGACCACACTCCTTCCATATCCCTGTTATGGGAACTGGATATACTATTGATACGCCCGTCAAAGTAGCTCATTATGGTATTTCTTCCGTCATATCCATTATCGATCATCGATTGACAGAACAAATGCGTGAATACTACAGCGGGCTTTATAACTTTAAGTTCGAGCTGATCAAAGAAACTGAATATGATAGCAGAGCCAAAAGAATCGAAGCTTATCTAAACCTGGTTCAAAAAATCGTTACTACCAACTTCGAAAGTTTAAAGCGTTCTGCTTTTGAAACAGGAACAGAAATCACTAAATATTTCGAAATGCTAAGCGATACTTCTGACCTGAAAAAGAAGTATCTGAATATGCTCAAGCTAGCTGGCGATAAACGAGCTGAAGCTCAGAAAAAGCTTCGAAAACTCATTCAACCCGGTTCAATTGATGTGAACATCATGACCAAAATTGATGGGCCTTCAAGCAAGTTAAAAAAGGATGAAGTATTTGAAGCTGAATTCAATGATGCGCATTCTGCTTTAAGGGGTTTTGCTCAAAGCACCCTCTCTTCTTCTGTTGTATTTTCTGCAGGGTTAAACCCAAGATTATATAGCTATATCAGTACGTTTGAGGACTTCTTCCCAGATAAAAATGGAAGGCTCAAAAAGAAGGTAATACTAAAAGTCAGTGATTACAGATCTGCTTTAATACAGGGAAAATTCCTTGCTAAAAAAGGAATCTGGGTTTCAGAATTCAGAATCGAATCAGGCTTGAATTGTGGAGGACATGCCTTCGCTACAGACGGTTACCTTATGGGGCCAATCATTAAAGAATTCAATGAAAACCGGGAACAACTTTCTTCTACATTGTTCGAGCTCTATTCAGCAGCACTTAACAGCAATGGGAAAAACGAGATGGAGTCTGCTCCGGAAATTCTTCTAAGTGTCCAGGGCGGTGTGGGGACCAATGATGAACATTCTTTTCTTCTAAATCATGAACATGTTGATTCTATCGGTTGGGGGTCTCCTTTCCTACTGGTTCCTGAAGCGGTGTCAATTGATACAAAATCATTAAATCTGCTAGTCAATGCTAAAGAAGAAGACTACTATCTCAGTAATTCTTCGCCTCTGGGAGTTCCATTTAATACTGTAACCGGAAATTCAGCAGATGCAGAAAAGATGGTTCGGATTGCAAAAGGAAATCCAGGAGCACCATGTGTTAAAAAACACCTGACTTTTAACAAAGAGTTTACTGATGAGCCAATCTGTACAGCATCATCAAAGTACCAGAAGAAAAAGATCGATGAGCTATTTTCAATGGATTTAAGTAAGGAAGACTTCAAAAAAGGCTTCAGTAAAATCATCGAAAAAACCTGCCTATGCGTCGGTCTTGGAAATGGTTCTCTACTTGACAAAGGGAAAGAACTGGTAAAAGGAACACTTGGTGTGGCAATTTGTCCCGGGCCAAATACTGCTTACTTCAATAAAGAGGTTTCACTTAAAGATATGGTAGATCATATTTATGGCAGATTAAATATTATATCTTTCAAGAATCGTCCGAACCTGTTTGTTAAAGAGCTACAACTCTATGTTGATTACATCAAAAAATCGATACAGGAAAATAAAACTGAGCAATCTGAAAAACAGTCTAAGTATATAGCTCGTTTTATATCCAACCTACATAATGGAATATCCTACTATGAGGAGTTATTTGATGAATTAAAGACTCAATTGGATGAGATAAGCACAAAAGCTATCCAGGATCTTTCAAACATAAAGAATGAAATAGATTCGCTTAAGCTTTCAATAGGTTAATGTTGAATACCTAACCAGTATTCACTCCGACACAGAACGGCTGAGTGAGGTTAATCTAATTCAGCACATGGTTAAACATAAAAACGAGTAGTGGTTGATTGTCATTCCTGCCTTCGCAGGAATGACTTTTCATCTTCAATGAGACCGTTCACCGGAAATAATCCATTAGCATCAGTCCGATGTTCTGCGTCGGACTTAGACAATACTAACTAAGAATTAGCAATTACCGCCCATTACTTGCCTAAATAGACTTCTCCATTTAAAATCCATTCAGGTTCACCCACTCCTTTAAGATAATAATCGAAATATTCTTTCATTCGAATGGCATAATCCAACTTATTTGGGAATTTCTGTAAATGATGTGGTTCATCATGATATTGAAGAAATACCACGTCTTTGTTGTATCTCCTCATCGCTAAGTAAAGCTCAATGCTTTGATACCAGGGTACTGCACCATCTGCATCACCATGCTGAATTAACATAGGTGTGGTTATTTTATCAGCAAAAAATACGGGCGAGTTTTCGATATACTTCTCAGGAGCTTCTATTAAGCTTTCTCCTATCCTGCTCTGGGTTTTCTCATATTGGAACTGTCTCGCACGCCCTGAAGCCCACCTGATACCACTATAGGCGCTTGTCATATTACTAACCGGTGCTCCACTTACTGCTGCATCAAAAATATCTGTTTGTGTCACTATAAATGCAGTTTGGTATCCACTCCAGGAGTGTCCATGAAGCCCAAGCTTATCTTCATCGGCGATACCCATCTCAATAAGCTTTTGGATTCCGGGAACTAAACTCTTTGTGGCTGCAAAACCCGGCCGGCCTATTTCGAACCTGATATCTGGTAGAAAGACTACATAATCATCGCTTACATATTGAGCAAAAACTGGTCTGTGATTTGTTTTTGGTTCATTGAAATCATGCAGACGATTGGTAAAAAAGCGGTAGTAATAAGTCATTATCGGGTAGCGCTTGTTTGGATCATAGTTATCCGGCTTTATTACTACTCCTTGGATATAGGTTCCATCAAGGCTTAACCAATCAATTAACTCAGCTTTGCCCCAGTTCCACTTCTCCTTTAAATCCATATGAAGATTAGATATCTGTTCTCGCTGAGCGAAATTCTTATTTGCAGCAACCCAAAGGTTAGGAAATTCATCATAAGCCTCTCTTTTGAAAAGTATGTGAGCTGAATCATCGGCTTTAGCCACAAAAGTGAACTTCTTATCTTCTTCGAGTAGCCTCTGTACTCCTGAATTACCAGTATTGGCTAAATAAAAACCGAAATTCTTATTCAAATCATGGTATGAAGTGAGTAATAGTTCTTCATTTTTTCCAAAGTTATTATCTACTGCAATATTTCTGATTCTGAATATTCTCTTTTCTGCCCTGCCTTCTCCTGAAGTGAGGTTTACAGCATCAGAGTTTGATGTGGATACTTTCCAGATATCATACTTATCATAAATTAAAACCGATTTACCGCTCTCTACCCAGCCGGCCATACCGTATCCTGGAACCTGTGAAGGGTAATCATGATCTTCATTATAAAATGGCACATCTAAATCCTGTGTTATACTTCTGGTGATTCCTGATTTTGTATCTATCACATGCCAGTTTTTATCATCGTAATAAACAGCAGATTTGCCATCCGGTGAAAGACTTACAGAACCGTTAGAAACACGATCCGCAATTTTGACCCGGGTTCCTTTTTCCAGGTCTACTACAAACCAATCCCTGAAAGAACCTTCATATACTACTTCTCTCAGGTATGGCTCATCTGTACTTCCCATTACTTTATCCTTGTTATGAGTAATCGAAATAAATGGCATTTCTAAATCAGCCAGCTGAACCCACCGTTTCTTATCTATGTGATATACAGAAGCATATGTTCTACCCTTCCTGCTATTGAACGTAACTTTTTCATGCGTCTTGATCCTGAGATCCTCTCCATGCCATAAGTCCATACCTCTGTCATCAATAATGCTTTCAATATCGTAGATATCGATTTCTTCGTCTTCATCTTCTTCTTTATTATCTAAATCAACTATATCCTGGGGCATTAATCCGAAAAAAAGTCGTTTTCCGTCATGAGTAAAAGTCAGTCTATTGTTTGTACGTAGCGTCCAATCTTCGTCAGTATCTTTTGGTTCAATCAGCGTTTGTAACCTGTTCTTTTTAGCATCCCAAAGATGAAGTGAAGCATCTCCGTCTTTATAATTGGAATCCAGGACTGCTGATGTGAATGCTAACCTTGGTCTTTTTGAATCCCAGGTGAGATTATCGTATAAGCCATTCTCGGTTTTACTTACTTCTACCTTATTGCCGCTATTGAGTTCAATAGAAAACAAGCCGTTTTCAGAGCCTGAAGTATCTATAACGGTATATGAAAAATAATTTGAAAGACTATCAAAACTCATTTCAGAAATGAAACTCATTGATTCTGAGGTCCCCGCCGACAAATCAAATAAGGTTGCAACCGTACCAAGTTTTTTATTCTTATGCTTTAAATCCTGAATCTCTTTAGCCTGGTAATTCTTTACAGCTAACCACTCCCCGTTATTTGATATCTGAAATGAGGAAACATTTTCCATTTCCTGTATGGCACCATTCCCGAGGTTCAATAGAACCAGCCCCCGCTTAGGTTTATCTTTCTTTGATTTTAGTTCATCAACAAGCGGAACATTTCTATAAGCAACTACCCACTTTTCATCGAAAGAGATTAGGGGCCGGCTCCCAAGTTCAATTGTATATTCACTATTAGAAGAAGTATGTTGTATTACTACTTTTCCATCACCCCTGTCTGGCCAAACACCGTAAGCAATCCAGTTCCCATGGCTCGAAATTACCGGGGTTTGAATATCCTCGAATTTCATTACATCCTCGAAGCTAAGTACGCCCTGAGCTTGTATATTTAGTGTGTAAAGAAGCAAAAAAGACAGAATGGAGAGAAGAGATTTCATCAGATCTTGTGTAGTTAGAATTTTGATCTGAAATAAATCAATATCTGCCTTTATTCAAAAGAGAGGATTGTAAATAGTTGCTTCATTTTTTGTCAAAAAAAGAATTAAGAGAGGCTACCGTATTATTTATTGTTCTTTAAGATTGAAGAGATCTTCAATTCAAGTTCATTCGCACTTAAGAATGATATATATTCTTCAAGAAGTCTTTTCCCACCTTTCGCGGAGAATGCCAGTTCACGGAGATCATCGTTGTGAACCAGCACCTCCTCGAAAGCGCCTCTCTCGCCAGGATCAAGATCACCTTCTACGTATTCGGTGATATAATTTTCTATTACAGGGTGGTACTCTTTTTCAAAAAAATGCTTCATAAAGGGTAAACTTATTCCTCTTTGCTACCCTTTAAGCCGAGTTTCAGAAAGATGTTCCCAAATCAACGTAATTCTTAATCAATTGCTGAATCTGAGCTCTTCCACGGTTTATCCTGGATTTAACAGTACCCATAGCTACTCCTGTGATCTCGGAGATTTCATCATAGCTAAGCTGTTGCAGGTCTCTGTATACAATTACATCCCGGAATTCTTTTGGTAACTCAGTTAATGCCTTTTCTAATTGAATGATGCTGAGTTTTTGATGTAGCTCTTCGTCTGCTAAAATATTCTTGTCTTCAATAAGCATCTCGAAATCGTCCGGATTTCCTTCATCCTTATGGATCGAGACCTTTTGCATGCGCTGCTTCTTTTTAAATAAACTCTTTGCGAGATTGAGGGCAATGGTGTACATCCAGGTACTGAATTTTGCAATACGCTCGTAAGAATGTTTGCTTTTATGAACTCTTAGAAAAGTCTCCTGAACCAGGTCTTCACAATCTTGATGATTATGAGTATATCGGTATAAAAAATTATGGAGTCGATCAGTATAACGCCTTACAAGTTCATTAAATGCTAATTCCTTCCCTTCCTGAAAGAATTCCATTAAATCTTCATCGCTGTAATTAGCTACCTGCGCAACACTAAATGCGTTCATTGTAAGCTCCAATAATTTTATTCCTTGTTTTGTTTACTCGCGACGACGGCTTAGCCGATCATTCGCTTGACAAGGAGAAATAAAATGGAAGTGGAGTCTAGTGTTGTAAATCCTTTGATGGACTTGTCTGCATCGAGCAAGGCTTCAAATACTCTTGGCATATCGCCATATCTGAAGTTTGAAGCATCATCCCAAAGCTTATTAAAGTACCAGGCACTGCTAACACCTAATTCACTTTGAACCTGATTTTTCGCAAACCCTTTTTCTGCAAGTCGTTTGATCTGCCAGATATTTACAAACACACTGTTAAAGAACCCCACGAGTCGAATTAATTCTCCCGTGTCTGTCTTACTGTGTTGCAACATCTGTTCCGAGATCCGCAAAGCATTGGGTAAGTCTCTCTTTACAACGGCTTCTTTGAGCTCAATGGCCGTATACTCACGATATGAACCGATTATTTTTTTTACGTCGGACTCTGTAACTGAATCTGAAGTGTCTACAAAAGTGCACACTTTGTCTATTTCAGTAGACAACAGTTGCAAATTATTACCCACGAACTGAGCCAATAACTGTGCCGCTGAAGGAGCTATCTTTTTTTTGTGATGGGAAGAAACCCATGAGATTACCCAATCAGGAATCAGGTAATCTGGCATTGATTCAAACGCATTAAACCCTACATTCGGATTTTTGGATATAGATTTACCGATCCTGGTATTGGCCGCTGGTTTTCCCGTATCAAAAAGAACTACCAGGCAACTTGGGTTAGGTTGTTCGAAGTACTGAATGAAATCATTCATATCTCCTTCCCCGGCTGCACCTTTAGCTGTTTGCAGAAAGTTCTTAACAATCAGGATTCTTCGTTCTGCCATCATTGGGAAGCTACGAGCTATTGCCAGTACTCTTGCAGGTGAAACATCCTGCCCATAGAGTAAATCAAAATTGAAGTCTTTTTCATGTGGCGGAAGCATATTTGAAAACTTCTCCAAAAGCTGGTCTAAATAGAACTCTTCCTCTCCATATAGATAGTACACCGGCTTCAGGTTTCCTGTGCTGATCTCCTGAAGAACTTTTTGATAAGAATCTGAGCTATTCTGCTTTTTGGCTGCCATTAAAAGAAGATAAGGAAAGTGATACTGAATGAAATGCTAATCTTCAATAATAAATAGACCTAAATCCTTGGATCTGGAAACTCTTATTGAAGTGCTAAGAGAGGGAAATACTATTCAAACTAGATATGAGAATCCTGCTTTCTCAACATAAACAGGACTACTAAGAAACTTATTAATCCAGTACAGAAAGAGCAGACTCTATTATTGATTCTAACTCTGATCTATCTGGATTTACTTTAGCGGTCACTCTAAGCCCGTTATTCAGCATAAAAAGAAATCCGGCTATCGACTTTGCATTCTTTGAAGGGTCAATCTCTCCGGATTTTATACCTTTATTAATGTATTCCTCAAAAATTCCTTCAAAGAGAATCTTGTTCTCTATAAGTACTGTATGAATTTCATCATCACCCGGGATAAGCTCAGTAGTAGTATTGGTAACAAAGCACCCTTTATGGTCTTTATCAGATACAGACTCATTTATGGAATTCTTAAATAACTTATGCAAACCTTCTTTAACTGAATCGTATTTATTCAGAAAATCACTAATCCCTTGTGCATTATGCAACCGATAGTTATTGAGTGCTCTGTTAAAAAGCTGTCGTTTCCCCGAGTATGTATCGTATAAACTTGCCCTGTTTATACCCAAATGGGAAACCAGGTCCTGCATTGAAGTAGCATTATACCCTTGCTTCCAAAAAAGCTCCAGGGCTCGGTTTAATACTTCTTCTTCGTCAAATTGCTTTGTTCTTGCCATATCAAAAAATTGCCGGGGCTTTATGCCCCGACTAATATAATAAAGTTGATACTATTTATACGAGTACTCCCATACCGCCATCAACATTATACTCAGCACCTGTTATATAGCTGGCATCATCAGAAGCGAGGAATGCAATCAGTTTTGCAACTTCATCAGGTGATCCAAATCTCTTTAAAGGCACTCTGTTTTGAACTTGTGCTGCGAAACCATCCAGCATCTCTTCCGGCATTCCGGTCTTACCAAAGATAGGCGTCGTAATTGGGCCAGGATTTACTGCATTTACTCTTATTCCTTTTGGAGCTAATTCGGTAGCAATTGTTCTTGTATATGAATTCATTGCCGCCTTAGAAGCTGAATAAATAGAAGTATTCGCCATTCCCATGTATGCGTTTACAGAAGAAAGATTAATAATCGAAGCTCCTTCATTAAGCAATGGCAAGAACTTCTCAATTGTAAATACTGCTCCTTTAAAATTGATATTCATAATTGTATCGTAAACATCTTCATTGGTTTGCCCTACTGGAGTAGGAAAAAACACACCTGCGTTAACAAAAAGAATATCCACTTTTTTTCCAGTACCAGACACATCAGCCACTAATGCGTCTAGCTGGTTTAAATCACTCACATCAGCTATAACTCCTCTCACATCAAGCTCTGAAGCTGCTTTAGTAACTCTTTCTTCTGACCTGCCTGATATGATAACATCAGCACCTCTGTCTTTAAGTTCTTTTGCTGCGGAATATCCGATACCGCTATTTCCACCTGTTATTACTGCTAATTTTCCGTTTAAATCACTCATTATTTTTATGTTTGGTTATTTATTTTAGAATGTTCGTTCCAGAATATATATTATTTTGGAACGAACATTCCATTTATAAAATCGATCAGCCTCATAGAAAAACTTAGCCTGTTAGTAAAGCCCTTATGAATCACATTTACTATGCAATTTTATAGTAATCCCTTTTAACAATTCTCTTCACCATTGTTTATCTTGGGAGCTTATAACTGCTTTTTAAAAATTGATGTCAGATAAAAAAAGAATTTTAGTCACCTCAGCACTTCCGTATGCGAACGGTCCACTCCATTTAGGACATTTAGCCGGAGCTTATCTAACCGCTGATTTATATGTCAGGTACAAAAGATTAACAGGCGCTGAAGTTGCCTATATTTGTGGGTCAGATGAGCATGGTGTTCCGATCACTATTGCAGCCGAAAAGGAAGGTGTCAATCCACAGGATATTGTTGATCGCTTTCATGAGATGAATAAAAAAACCTTCTCTGAATTTGGAATTTCCTTCGACTATTATGGACGCACGAGCTCTAAAGTACATCATGAGACTTCCCAGGAAATCTTTACACATCTATATGATAAAGGCTTCTTCAAGAAAAAGACTGAACAACAGCTTTATGACTCTAAAGCTGATATGTTCCTTCCGGATCGATATGTAAAAGGTACTTGCCCAAATTGTGGTTTTGAAGAAGCTTATGGTGATCAATGTGAGAACTGTGGAACCTCTCTCTCTCCGACCGAACTTATTAATCCGCTAAGCGCCTTAAGCGGTGAAAAGCCGGAGCTTAAAGAAACAGAACACTGGTATATGCCTCTTGGCGATATCCAACCCAAGTTTGAGAAGTGGGTTAAGACAAGAGAAAACTGGAAACCCAATGTTATGGGGCAAGTTAAAAGCTGGCTACAAGATGGCCTGGCTGACAGAGCAGCGACAAGAGATTTAAGTTGGGGTGTTCCTGTTCCCCTAGATGAAGCAAAGGGCAAGGTGCTCTACGTTTGGTTCGATGCCCCTATTGGATACATTTCTGCTACAAAGGAATGGGCTATAGAGAATGGTAAACCAGAAGGCTGGAAAAACTTCTGGAAAAATGAAGACACCGAACTTTATCATTTTATTGGTAAAGACAATATTGTATTCCACTGTATCATGTTCCCAATTGTATTGATGGAACACGGTGATTATGTGATGCCTAAAAATGTCCCGGCAAATGAGTTTTTAAACCTGGAAGGGAAAAAATTGTCTACTTCAAGAGGATGGGCGGTTTGGCTTCATGAATATCTTGAAGAATTTGAACCAGACTTATTGAGATACGCACTTGGAGCTACTTTACCAGAAAGTAAAGACTCTGATTTCTCCTGGAAAGATTTCCAGGCTCGGGTTAATAACGAGCTCGCAGCAATCCTTGGAAATTTTGTATTCCGTTCACTTTCCTTCACTTCCAAGTTTGCAGATGGTAAAGTACCAGAATTGGTTAATCCTTCTGATCTTGATTTAAATGCCTTAAAAGCTATCTCAGATCAAAAAACAAAAGTGACTAATGCCTACGAAGCTTTTCGCTTTAAGGAAGCTATTGCAGAAAGTATTAACCTAGCTCGTGCAGGCAATAAGTATTTCACAGAATCTGAACCCTGGAAAACAAGAAATTCAGATCCACAAGCTTGTGCTAATGCCCTGCATGTAAGTCTCCAGATTTGTGCTGCACTTTCAATTCTTATGGAACCGGTTCTTCCTGAATCGATGAAAAAGCTAAGAACACAACTCGGACTCTCAAGTGAAGTTTCGTGGGAGAATATCTCTACTGATAGCCTGAAAGTTGGTACTGCAATAGATTCTAGCGAAGTACTCTTTACAAAGGTTGAAGACGAACAGATTAATGCCCAGATCAAAAAGCTTGAAGACGCTGCTGAAGCTTTAGATCCTGCTTCTGATTTTCCTGCTTTAAAAGAGAATATAGAGTTTGGAGACTTTATGAAGCTTGATCTTCGTGCGGGAGAGATACTTTCTGCAGCTAAGATTGAAAAGTCTGATAAACTTCTAATGCTTAGTGTAGATATTGGAATTGAAAAAAGAACTATTGTTTCAGGTATAGCCAAACACGTTGACATGGATAAGCTTATAGGGCAGAAAGTGTGCGTAGTAGCTAATCTTGCTCCAAAAAAACTAATGGGTGTTGAAAGCCAGGGTATGATTCTAATGGCAGAAGATAGTGAAGGAAACTTGAAATTTGCAGAAACAGATGCCGAAGCCGGTAGCACGATAACATAATATGATGTCTCCTTCTTTAGATACAGTAGCTACTGGTATTGATTTCAATGACCATGAATTAGGATGTACTATTCTTGATTCCGGCCTGATTTTTAGAGTCTTTGCATCAGAAGCAGATTCAGTAGAGATCGTTTTTTTTGAAGCTTATGAAAACTCTACAGGAGAGAATCACAGTTTACAGAAAGATGAGTCCGGAATCTGGAATTTCTATCAGCCAAACCTTGACTACCTGGATAAATGGTATGCTTACTGTTTAAAGAAGGACAGTGAATCTCCTCTTTTCGAAAAATCGAAAAGATATATTGCCGATCCCTGGAGCAAAGACGTTACATCCCGAAACCACTACCTGGGTTTTGCTAAAACCAGGATTTCTAAACCTGAAGAATTTGATTGGGAAAACGATGACTTTATCACTCCTGCAGATCCCCGTGATTTAATCATTTATGAAGCTCATATTAAAGACCTTGTAGCTCATCCTTCATCTAAAACCTATGTTCAGGGAGTATATAATGATTTTTGGCAGGCTGAGGTTGGAGGAATAAAGCATCTCAAAAAACTAGGAGTTAATGCTGTTGAATTTTTACCTCTTCAAAAGTTTGCCTACTTCGAACCTCCTTTCAATGAAGAAATAGAATCCGGTATTATAAATACCTGGAATCCATATAGCAGGAATTATTGGGGATATATGACCTCTTTCTTTTTGGCACCTGAGACTATTTATGCCTCAGATGGCAACCTGAGTCCTGGAGAAATCATTGGGAGAACTTCAAAAGCTTCCACTGAATTAAAAACACTCGTAAAGGAGCTCCACAAAAATGAGTTAACTGTTATAATGGATGTGGTGTACAACCATGCTTCCCAATATGATTTAAACCCTCTGAAGTATACTGCTAAGGATCACTACTTCAGGCTAGATACCATGGGGAAGTATTTAAATGACAGCTGGACTGGTAACGATATTAAAACCGATTCTACCTATTCAAGAAAACTTATAATTGAATCCGTAAAATACTGGATGAAAGAATACCATATTGATGGGTTTCGATTCGATTTAGCCGGGATCATTGATTGGGATACAATAGATGAGATTAAACGTGAAGCAGAAAAGATTAACCCGAATGTGATTCTAATTGCTGAGCCCTGGGGCGGAGAATATAAACCAGGTGGCTTCTCTGATCATGGTTGGGTTTCCTGGAACGACAAAATCAGAAATGGTTTTAAAGGGTATGACCCGATTAATGACAAAGGTTTTATTCTTGGATCATGGAGTCATGGATCTACACGTTTTGCACTTGAGAATTTTATCCGGGGAACTTTAAAACCAGATGAACATGGCATGTTCAACACCTCTGAACATACTGTTAACTATATAGAAAGCCATGACGGTTATACTTTCGCCGACTTTTTAAGAATCGCTTTAAACCCTTCGAATAAAGACAAGAAGTTTAAAAAACGTAACCAGGTCACTAAGCTTTCTAAACAAGAGCTCGCCATGGCTAAACTGGGAGCTCTCTCTCTTTTTGTAAGCCAGGGAGTTACCATGATTCATGCCGGGCAGGAATGGGCTCGCTCAAAGATAGTAGAAGATCATTCTGGTAATGATCCTAATGTTGGTCGAATTGATCGTGACAGTTACAACAAAGACAATGAGACGAATTGGTTAAACTTTAATGAGATAAGCCTGAACAAAGAGTTGTATCAGTTTTACGCTGGACTTATAGATTTGCGAAAGCTAAGCCCGGCCTTAAGAAAAGCCTCACCAGAGGAAATTGTTTTTAAGGTTTATAAAGATCCGCTCCATATCACGTTCTCAATTGATGGTAAAAAAAGCAAAGACCGATATAACTATTTCATCTCTTTGAATGGAAATCCGGAAGAATCTCATGATATCGTTTTACCGCCTGGTAACTGGGAAGTAGTCGTTAATGCTAAAAAAAGCGGGTCTTCTTCAATTAAAAGTGTACAAAATGTGTACAATCTTCCCCCCTCATCAGGAGTTGTTTTAAGAAAGTTGCGTGTGAGCTAGGCTTAAAATATTTTAGGTCGTTAAAAAAGAATAATAAATTGGAGGAAAACTCTTGGCTGGAACAACATCTACAGAACGAGGTTCGTGGAATTCGAAACTTGGGTTTATACTGGCAGCGGCCGGATCAGCAGTAGGACTTGGTAACATTTGGGGATTCCCTACGAAAGTGGCTACAGAAGGTGGTGGTGCATATCTAATAGTGTATTTACTTTGTACTTTTCTTATCGGTTATCCAGTAATGGTTGCTGAATTATCAATAGGTAGA
>JAVKDP010000069.1:0-7042 GCA_040222185.1 Balneolaceae bacterium
TTAAAAATCGAAATCATCCATAAGTTCGACAGGCTCCTTCGGCATTGCAAGTGCCAAAATGAAATAAACAAAAATATTTGCACCGCTGGTAACCGGAGTTAAGAATAAGAACAGAAACCTGGTAACTGTTGAACTAATACCAAAGTACTTTGCTAATCCACCACAAACTCCTGCAATTTTCTTGTTCGTTCGGGATTTCATTAAACGTTTAACATGTCGGTATCCATATGCTTCTGATCCAAATAAATCTGAACTGGATGAGCTTGAGTTATAGTCTGTATCCAGATCGTTTCTTAAACTTCCAAAAACATCGGCGCTTTCACCGCCAACAACATCATTCATATTCTTGGTGCTGCTAGTTGTAGATCTTTTTCTTCTCTTTTTCTGCCTTCTCTCTTTTCTTTCCTTTCTTCGATCACCAACAAAAAAACCAAATCCAATTAGAGTAACCAATGCTCCTCCAATTAAAGGCAGTGACGAAATAGCTCCCTCAGTAAATGCTTCTAATCCTCCACCAAGCGGTATTCCAATCCATTGCATTGCAAATGTGAAACCCATAAAGAGCATAAACATTCCTGAGATAGTTGCTAAATTCCAAATGCCTTTGCCGCTCTCCTTGGGTTCTTCCTTAAGGAAATTCTGCATTGTATTTTGAAGTTCGAAATCATCGAATTCTAATGTTGCAGTTCCTGTTTTTGAAGAGCTTCTTTGTCTGATTTTTTCTGCCATTTTTTTAATTCCTCCGAAGTTCCCTACGAAGTATTTTTTTCATTGTTACATATATATACCCCGTTTTCTGAAATAAAACCATATATCGGGATATCAAAATTTTCTATTGGAATTTCGTCCAAAATAAAGTCGTCAAATACTAGCCCAAAGTTAGGAATAGAAATGCTTGATAGAAACCTGTCATAAAAACCTTTTCCATACCCTAATCTATTTCCTTTTTTATCTACACCAAGTAACGGAAGTAATACTAAATTAATTTTAGAAACAGGGAAAGGTTCTACTTCTTTTGGTTCAAAAACTCCCCATTTATTAGGAATTAAATAATCAAATTATTTTAGTCTAGAGTGGCTCAAAATATTATTAGAAAAGTCTGTAACCGGCACTATTACCTGCTTACCATCATCTAACATCTTTTGGATAAGAGGGTGAGTATCTATTTCCAATTTTTCATTCATTGAAACAAAACAGTGTATAGATTTTGAACTCTTATATTCTACACTACTTAAAACATGCTCACAAACTTTCTTACTCTTTTCTTCCCACTCCTCTTTTAAAAGAGTCTCTCTCTTCTGTATTAATTTAGTCCTTAATTCTCTTTTTTGAGCAGCAACATCCATTACAACTTTATGATATGATGAGTAGAAAGATCAATCTCATCGTCTTCAAAATCTTTTAAAAGTTTGATCCAGATGTCGGTTCCATATTTGTTCATGAAGTAAACCGGTGACACTGATCGTTCTTGTAAACCATCAGGAAAGAGTTGTGATTTAATCCTGGCGATCCTGTTTAACTGTGTTTGTTCCTGTTGTTTGATAGACCGAAAAACTCTGCCTTTGAGCTTATCTAATTCGTTAGAGAAACTGGAGACTACTTTTCCAACCATTCCTTCAAGAGTTGGATCAATAGTTTTGATTTGTGATAGAGGCCCGTCTACTGTTTCTTCAAGTTTTTCTTTCCATTCACGGAATAAACCATCTACATCATTAGAATTGCTATGTGCAACGTAAGTAGCTTCCAGGTCTTCAATTCTTTGATTATAACTACACATTTCAAATGGTAGTTTTGTCATTATCCGCTCTATTCCATTTTCGATTAAGGTAGCACTCAGTCTCGGAAAGATGGTAGGCATTTCCAGTTCGAAAACAGGATATAATTCCTTCATTTGAGCATAATAAGCTAGTTCGCCAGGACCTGCTACATAGCCAAGGTTTGGTATCAAAACATCCTGAACTACTGGCCTTAAGAAAACATTCGGCGAAAACTTTGATGGATTTGAATCAATCATGCTTATGAGCTTTCCCTCATCAAAAGTAAGATCTCCTGCATTCCAGACTTTGCCATTCCTATCGAGCTTTACTCGTCCTTTTTCTTCATCTATTAAGAAGAGATTGGACTCTCCTACTATTACCTGGCGGTGAAACTCTTCTTCAAGTTTTACGCTTTGGTTCTCCAAAGCATTCTGAATTGAATCGGCATCTGTTATTGATTTGATAAAGACATCTTTTACCAATTCCTTAAGCGCATCAAAGTTACTTCCAACAATTAAAAGGCCTTCTTCTGAAAAGATAGAGTTCATTAACTTTGCAAATGCCTCGACATGAGAAAAACCTTCCTGATAGCACTTGTTCAGTATACTCCATAAATCCTCTGAAAAGTCTGTATCAAAAAGTTCATTCTTAACTTCGTCTGCAAAATCTCTAATGGAACCCATAACAAACTGATCCGATACAGGATGACCATTTCCTTCTTGTTGTAAAGAAATCTTGTGCAGTGAGTCTTGGCCAGGTATTCCGATAGATGCGATTTCTTCAAAATCATGATCTTCATCTGCCAGCCAAAATACAGGTACAACAGGTTTGTTAAGCTTCTTCTCAAGTTTCTTTGCTAATACTATTGTAGTGATTGTCTTATATATGGTGAAAAGAGGGCCACCATAAACTCCCAATTGTTGACCTGTTACAACGGCTAGGCAATCTGGATTCGAGAATTTTTCGAGTTGCGAACTTTGTGAATCTGCTATACCAAGTACTTCATGGTATTTTTTTAAAGCCTGGACAAATTCACCTCGTAATTTTTTGGATTGTCCGCTAACTCTAATCTTGCTTAAATCCTCTTCAGAAAAAGGATTTGTAACAAAAAAATCCGACATCTTAGAGAAATCGGATATATAGGTATTAAATAATTTTGAAAATGGCAGTTGTTGAAACGAACAGAAATTTTCGTGCACTGATTATCCTTTCATTTTTTGAATTTGATCTCTAAGCTTAGCTGCTTTTTCGTAGTTCTCAGTCTCGATAGCTGTATGAAGGTCTATTTCTAGTTTCTCAAGTTTAGAGAATTCCTGTTTTCCAACAGACAATTTCTCCTTTGAAGATTTTTTTCCTTTAATAGTATGTTTATCAGGTTCTGTATTAATCCCCGCTTCTGCCAAAACTCTTTCTTCTACATAGATTGAAGACCCAAAGCGTACACAAACTGCGATTGCGTCACTAGGCCTGGCGTCAATTTCAAATAATTGATCACCCCTTTCAACTATGATTTTGGCATAAAAAGTACCTTCTGAGAGATCATTAATAACTATATACTTTACTGAGAGTTCAAAATTTGAAATAATATTTTTAATTAAGTCATGAGTCATTGGTCTTGGAGGCTTAATATTCTCTAGCTCCAATGCAATAGCCTGGGCTTCAAATGATCCAATGATAATCGGTAACCTTCTAGAGCCTTTAGCTTCAGATAGTATTAAGGCGTATGCCCCACCACTGCTTGGGCTGGTAGAAAGTCCAAGAATTTCCATTAATACCATCTATCGCGGCCCCAATTTGACAAGTGAATTCTCATATAATTAATGTAGTGAAATTTATCTAAGTCGTAAACCCATTGAGATTTTAAAAATCTCCCTATAGCATGAACTGCCTAATCTAATCATGTGATATTTAACATTGGTTTTTTAAGATAGATTAATCCTGAGCTTAATATTAAAAACTAAAGGAGGCAGATATGAGAGCTACTAAAATTTTTACAGTACTAGTTATAGGTTTTTTCGCAACATCATGTGTAACCGAAATTGGACCTGCAGGTGAAGATGGAGTAGTTGAAATTTACACATCTACTATAGTCATTAATTCAAATATTGATTTTGGTGTTGTAGATGAATTTGTCTCTATTGCATCATATGAATGGAATAACCTTGACGAAGCCACTGTGGATTATGGAGTTGTACTTGGCTACTTACGATTCGAAGGCAGTACAAACTGGCACGCATTACCATTTTCTACTCCTTTTGAGAATGATGTAGTTGTACTCAGGTATTCATTTGATATCAATAATTTTGATTTAATTATTGAGGGTGAAGTAGCAGACAATAATGAAGTGAATGAAGCAATTTTTGATGGTGATGAACTCCGAGTAGTTGCCATACCTTCAAGTTTATTGCTAAAAGGTAAAGGAATTGATTATTCCGACTATGAACAGGTAGCCAGATTATACAACCTGGAAAGATGACCAGACCTAATCCGGGTTTCGTTAGTAAAAGAGCTGCATGAATTTGCGGCTCTTTTTTTGACTAGTATTTTTTATATCTCTTTTCCATATTTCCGGCCATGCAGGATTGGGCTTCCAGAATAAATAAGTGGACAGGGGTATCCATGAAAACACCAGGGGAAAAAGTTTTTTTTGTAGCCTGGCTTGGGTTTATCTGCTGCTTGTCCATTTCTTTTCCTTTATGGATACCAGTTAATAACCTCTATCCGCCAGTCCCTGTTTTTGAATTCGTTTCTAGTCTTCCTGGCGCATTAAATTATATCATCTCTATTCTTTTTATTTCCCTACTATTTATATCGAACTCACATAAATTTCAGGTGAGAGGTATTATTCTGAGTGCGCTTACCCTTCTGGTTTTAGCTTTATCATTTGACTTTCTACGCATTCAACCCTGGGTATTCTATTATTTTTTTGTACTTCTGACCTTTGCAGTACACCCAATAAACCGCGAATCAGATGTTCTGAATGTCATTAGAATGATGCTAGCCTGTATTTATTTTTGGAGTGGTATTCAAAAACTGAATCATACCTTTCTCTTTGATACTTACCCATGGCTAATCGAACCTATGACCAGTTTCATAGCTGAAGGGTTTGCTTCAACACTAACAAGTACTGCACTGCTGGCTCCTGCAATCGAAATTATCTGTGGTGTCGGGCTACTTTTCAAAAAAACTCAAAAAATCAGCATGTACTTATTAGTATTCATGCATGCTTTTATTCTTTTGATGTTAGGGCCAATCGGGCACAACTCAAATGTAGTAATCTGGCCCTGGAATATATCTTTCGCAATAATCCTTTATTTGCTATTTAAAGCAGAGACCAATTTCTCCATTAAAACTTTCTTCCAGCCAGAGAACAGAATCTATAAAACGGGGATATTTATTCTATTCGGACTTCTACCTGCTTTAAGCTTCTTCAACTTATGGCCAATGTACTTTTCTTCTGCGTTGTATTCTTCAAACAAAGTTAAGTCAGAAATCTTTCTGCCTGAAGAGCTGAAAGAGAAATTACCTGAAAGAGTCATTGAAAAAATTGACCCTCAAACAAATGGGCTGATACTTAATTTATGGACTCAGAATGAATTGAATGTGGCTAGCTATCCGAATGCCCAGGTTCACAAAAAAACTTTTATAAGCCTGTGTAATACTTATCCCGATTATGAAATGGAAATGGTTCTGGTAACTAAATCAAAACCCAATATCTTTACCGGGGAAACAGATGAATCAACTTTTTTTTGTGATGAACTATAAAGCTTTTTCTATCATAAGTGATTAAAAGATGATTAAAGATCCAGAAAAACTGGCTACTCATGATAAAATTGCAGGCACGGTAGCTGTTTACTTATGTGAAAAGAAACCTCGCAGATAAAAAAACCAAACAGATATAAATGAGTAATATAAATTTATTAGAGAAGTTTTCACTTTTCTCAGAACAATGGACTCCTAAAGTAATTGCGGAAACTAATGGACAATTAGTTAAACTTGCCAAGCTTGAAGGCGAGTTTGTATGGCATAATCATGCTGATGAGGATGAGCTATTTTACATCGTTAAAGGAGAGCTTCTTCTTCGCTTTCGGGATAAAGATGTGAATTTAGAAGAAGGCGACTTGTATGTAGTTCCTAAAGGAATAGATCATTTTCCCATAGCTAAAGAAGAATGCTGGGTTATGCTCATTGAGCCAAAAAATACAAAGCATACAGGTGAAGTTGATTTTGAAGGCACTGTAGATATTGAAAAACAGGAGTGGATTTAATACGGGGTTTTTAAGTGGTATCTCCTCTTGGATATCTGAGCTCTTTTTATGACTTTAATCGTCGTAAAATCTCACTCAAAAGTTCAAGATGAAGTCAAAGAATAATGCCCCTGAATTAAAAGAAACACATTCAAAATCAATAAAAAATTCCAGGAGAGATTTTTTAAAGAATGCAGGGCTTGGAATAGCTGCTTTCTCTATAGTTCCAAGGTTTGTACTCGGAGGAAACGGCTACACTGCTCCAAGTGATAAGATCACTATTGGCTTTATTGGAAATGGTAAACAATGTACCATCCTGGGTAACCCATTTCTTGAATTAAGTGATGTACAAATTGTAGCCAATAGTGACGTTGATTCTGTTAAAAGAACAAAGTTCAAAGAGTTCGTTGAAAATAAGTACGCAGAAATTAATGATACATCAAATTACGATGGATGTACTGCTTATCATGAATATGAGGAGATCATAGCCAGAGATGATATTGACGCGGTAATAGTCTGTACTCCAGATCATTGGCATGCAAAACCTGCTATTGAAGCTATGAATGCCGGGAAGGATTTGTATTGTGAAAAGCCACTTTCTCTTACTGTAGCCGAAGGTCGGGCAATGGTAAATGTTGCCAGGAAAAACCAGAGGGTTACTCAAACAGGGAGTATGCAACGCTCCTGGGGGAATTTCAGGAAAGCCTGCGAACTTGTACGAAACGGATATCTTGGCGAGATTAAAGAAGTGAAAGTGAATGTAGGAGACCCGGCTGTACCATATGATTTACCAGCACAACCCATCCCTAAAAGTCTTGACTGGGACCGGTGGTTAGGGCCAGCGTTCTTTGAAGAATATAATGATACTTTGGCTCCACCCTTTCCATGGAATAATTACCCAATGTGGAGACGTTATAAAGAGTTTGCGGGAGGTATACTATGTGACTGGGGTGCTCATATGTTTGATATTGCACAATGGGGATTAGGTATGGATGACTCTGGCCCAGTAGAACTTATCCCTCCTTCTGATAAAAATGC
>JAVKDP010000070.1:0-57111 GCA_040222185.1 Balneolaceae bacterium
GATGTTGGTTACAAAGTAAATCCTACCGATGAGGATCTTAATATCATTGGAGGTGTAAACAAAGGTAGTGCTTGGGATAGGTGGGGATTACACTTTAGTATAGGTCAGGCTTTTTAATGAGTGAGAAGAATCCAAATAGCATATTCACATTGAAAAAAGGAGCTCTCCTTTTTTTAACAGGTTTCGTATGCTTGTTACTGATCGGAAGATTTCTACTAACTACCAGCTTTGTCCATGAAGTAGTAAAGAATAAAATAGAGAGTGTCGGAAATGAATCTTTAAACGGGACACTACAAATAGAAAAGCTTGAAGGTGATCTATGGAGTGAGATCCTAATAACAGGAATACAAGTCATACAAACAGATACACTGTTAAAAGTAGATTCACTTTCAGCTGAATATTCAGCATGGAGTTTCTTAACTGGTAAAAATAAGATCAGCCAGGTTAGCACTACTGGCTTTTTTGCTACCATTATCCAAAGGCCAGACAGTACTTATAACTTTGAGCAATTGATAAAATCGGATGAGTCTGAACCTTCTGAACCAATACAATTTGAGATAGATCAGATCAGTATTAGAAAAAGCGGTGCTACTATTTATTCGCCCGGAGTGTTACCAGATTCAGTTTTGAGCATAGACGACATTACCGCAGATGCTTCTTTCATTAACAATGAAAAGATCTTTTTTTCATTGAACAACCTGAGTTTCTTAATCAAAGAAGGCAGGTTACCAGAGCCCATAAAGGTTCAGACTTCAGGCAAGCTTGAACAACAACAGGTAACTTTACAAGAATTAGTGCTGGAGACCGGGAGGTCTGTTTTAAAAGCCCAAACCTCAGCAAACCTGGCAGATTCAACGATAACATCTCAGCTGGGAGCAGTTCCAATTTCTCTTGATGATTTGAGCCCCTATTTAGAGAAAGAGCTTCCTGATGAAAACCTGGAAATGTCTATTTCTGTATCTGGTTCTCTACAGGATTTGAACCTGAAGCTTCATCTGAATAGTCAATATGCCCCAAATCTTGAGGTATTGACTGGACTTGATTTATCCGAAGAGCCTACTCTAACTCAATTAAGAGTCTCAGGAGATGGTTTAGATATTGCGTATTTCACCAGCGATTCCATTCCTGCAAAGCTTGGAAGTTATGAAGTCGCACTCGATGGAGTTATCTCAGAAAATATTGGAACAGCGGAAGCGAACTGGAATTATGAGATAAAAGACGTCAGGTATGAAGACTATGGCTTAAGCTATTTTTCCGGGAATGGTACCCTGAAAGAGAATAAACTTATTGGTGACTTCGAAGTAAATTCCCGATTTAATGAACAGCTAAATGGAAAGTACACTATAACTGAACTTTCAAACTCAACACCGGAATGGCTCCTTGAATTTGACCTAACCGGGTTTGATGCTTCGAATTGGACTACAGAAAAGGACTTCTATACAAACCTGGATTTAGTTGGTAGGTTTCAGGGAAAAGGATTTGAGCTTTCAGATAACCTTTGGACGTATTCAGTTAAAAGCGGGAATTCAGGGATAACGAAACTGAGTGTATCCAATCAGGTGTTAAGCGGCTATGGAGTAAATGGAAGTATCAATGAAAAAGAACTTACCGGATCAGGCCATCTAGCTCTTGATGAAAGTCGGATAGATGTAGACTTCAATGTTGCCTCTCTCACTGGGGAGAATCCCATATTCGAGTACTCTGTATTTACTGATGGGTTTAATTTAAGCGAAGTGAATTCATTAGAAGATTTTCCTACTTCCATTAACCTTGAGCTTAGGGGCGAAGGTGAAGGAAAAGAACTTGCTAACAGCCTGATGTCAGCTTCAGTACTCATCGATTCCAGTATTATTAACGGATCAAGGTTTGAGGAATTCAGTGCGGACCTGGGACTAGAAAACGGGATTCTTACGATTTCAAAAGGCGTATTGAAAAGTGACATATTTGGGGGGTCTTTTAGTGGACGAAGAAACATATCCGACTTTACTGACCCTGATAACAAACTTTCCATTAATTTTACTATCCAGAACCTGCAACCTCTTGCTCCACTTGCTAACGCAGAAATATTAAGTGCCTCCGGAGTAATTGTCGGAGATATAACACAAGCTGCTTCAGGAGTCCTCGCTTGCGATTTACTAATAGACCTGGAAGATGTTCAATTTGATACCCTGTTTACATCTCCACGAATGTTTGGAGAGGCGAAAGCTACACTTGAGGAGTTAAAAACTTTCGATATCAACTTTGCAATAGAATCACCGGTAATTTCAAATATAACATTACAAGATATTTATTTAGAGTCCATTGGTATAGCCAATGAAGATACGCTGTTCACAGACTTTAGTCTGGAAGTGATTGGAAGTGATCGTGGTGAACTATACCAGGAAGGATTAATAAATGTTGACGTTTCTGAAGATCAGCTTGATCTGCAACTAAGCAAATTTGATTTCACTACGCAAGGGTCAGTTTTAAGACTGGAAAAAGAATTCAATCTCAGATTAAAGGATAAAGGAGTTGGAACCGATACACTTAAACTTAAATCTACATCAGGTGCATTTCTAAATTTCGTAATGCCCTATGCAGATAGTCTGGAGCAAAATGCATGGGTACATGGGGAAAGTTTTGATTTCGGAGTGATACAGGAAGTAATTTTTGGTGAGCGCTTTCTGGATGGGGTTTTGTCAGGAGAAATCGAGTTCGAAAACTCATTAGACGACTTAACTAGTATAGGGTCGCTTACACTTGACCGGATTAATTACCAGGGAATTGAAGCTGATCAACTCAGGCTTAACTTTGTAGTGGAAGATCAACGTCTTTTGGCAGATGGATTCGTTAATTGGGAAGGTGAAGATAAAATAGTGGGTAGTTTAGATGTTCCATTTATTTTGTTGGATAAAGAAGCACTGGACGATGAGTTTTTTGACGAGCCGGTTCTTGGACACCTTACTGTAGCCCCATCTGACCTTGACAGGTTTCAGGAAGTATTGGAAAGATTTGAAATTACACAAACTACTGGGGTTCTGGATTTTACCGGAGTTATGGCCGGGACTGCTGGTGAGCCTTCATTCGAAGGCGTAATGAAAATAGAATCCCCGGTGCTTTCAGGAATCCCGCTGGATTCTGTACTGACTAGTTTTACCTACGATAACGCTCAGAGCGGATTATTTATAGAAAGTGAGATTTTAAAATCAGATCAAAAAGCTGCGGAAATCGAAATCGAATATCCGGCTTCTTATGATTTTAGAAACATGGTTCTGAACCTTCCTGGAGAATATGATTCTATAAAAGTAGATTTGAAAACCAATGACTTCAACATTGCAGCACTTAATGATTTCGTTGATCAAAACTATCTGGATAGACTCACGGGTACACTAAATGCTGATGTTCAATTCTCAGGAACTCAGGAAAACATTAAACCATCAGGTTATATAGCACTAAATGATGCAAGGGTTAACATTCCTGTAGCAGGAATAACACTGGAATACCTGACTTCAGATTTTGCGTTTATCAATGGAGGTCTTGAAGTAAGAAATATTTCAGCAAAAAGTGGTGGCGGTGATTTTAAAGCCAATGGAGACATCGAGCTAGATGGTATTTTCCCTAAAACACTAAATATTGATGCCCAGGCAAGTCAGTTCAAGTTAGCAAATACCGATGATTATAATATGGTGGTAGACCTGGATGGCAAGCTTTCGGGTCCTGCACTAACGCCAAAAGCTACTGGCGAATTAATTATTAGAAATGGGTTTGTGTTCATTGAAAACTTTGGTGAAAAAACTATTGAGGTTGTAGAATTAGACGGAGAGAAGCGGACACCCTTTAGTCCATATGATTCACTGGAAATTGATATGGAAGTGGTGATAAATCAAAACTTCTTTGTAAGAAGCAGAGGTTATCTGAATATGGAGGTTGAAATCGCGGGAAAAGTGGATGCACAAAAACAAACCGGTGAAGAACTAGAGTTATTTGGTTCATTCAGTGGTACGGAAGGTTATATAAGACCGCTAGGTAAACGATTTGATATGGAAGAATCCACATTTACTTTTAGCGGACCAATAGATGATCCGTACTTGTCTATCAAGAGTAAGTATATTCCGCCTACTCGCCAAAAGGGGGAATCTGTGATTCTATACTATCTAATAGAAGGTTATTTATTGGATGACGATATCTACAGTTTTGATAGTAACCCTCAGATGGAACAATCTGATATTATTTGTTTCACTTTGTTCAACAGACCATGTTCAGCTCTTGAGTCATGGCAAAGTGTATTTGCCGGAGGTGGGAGTACTTCAGCTACTGATTTACTTGCCGAAGTACTGCTGGACGAAGTAGAAGCTTTAGCAACCCGCGAACTTGGAGTAGATGTGGTACAGATAAATACCACAGGTTCCGGTTCTGAAAGTGGTACAGCCATCAAAACTGGTTGGTACCTAAATGAAAGCACCTTTTTTGCAATCATAAACGAGATTACAAACTCCAGCCCGAAGACCCTGTTTGTTCTGGAATATATATTATCCGAAAAAGTGGATTTAATTCTTACACAGGGTAATGACAGTCGTCAGGGAATCGATTTACGTTTCCAATACGACTATTAATTGAATGCGCAGTTTTCGCCCTGGCAACATTCTTGTGTGTTTATACCACATGCTGAGCATTGGCCATGACCATGTACCCATATAAGCTCAGCATGCTGCCCACAATATAAACACCTGCGAGAAGGAATTTCCTGAACCTGCTTTACTTGCTCAGAAGTTTTTTTAGTGCTACTCTGGCTTGAGCTCATCATAAGCGGTATTTAAGCTGAACTCTAAGGTAAGTCCCCATCCTTTCGCTGCAAAAACCTCGAAACCTGGCAAGAGTTCAATACTGGCGATTTCTTCTTTGGTTTTACCCGCAGCAATTCCTTTTTGAGTAAATGTCAGCAGTTCTTCAAGGAAATTACTTTTTAAAAGCACATCATCTTTGGAGCCGGTAATACCATACTCCGCATTACCATGTCCAAAAATGTAGATAGCATCCGAAGGGAGGTCGTCAACAGTTTGGCGTAACACTTTTACCCAATTTTCAATTAAAGCACCGGCGCCTGGATCGATGTATGGATAGGCCCTATTGAATACTAAATCTCCCATATGGGCAATATTAGCTTTCTCAAAATAGACTACAGAATCGCCGCCAGTATGTGCTCTTCCGTAATAAGTAGCATGTACAGTTTCATCGCCCAGGTCCTGGCTCCATTTCTCATCATATGTCATATCAGCTGTAACCTGGGCTGCTACTGTTTCAGCTCCGCGGGCTTCAGCCGCTTTCATTTGATATCCCGGGACATTTTTATGAGCTACAATATGTTTTGCATAATCTTTAAAGGCTGAGTTGCCAGCAGTATGATCACCATGATGGTGGGTGTTGATCAAGAAATCCATTTTTCGTGAGGTTTTTTCCTTTAACCCTGCAATACAGTTTGCAGCGGAGTTCGGGAATTGTGAATCTACAGCTACAAGTGCATCATCAGAAACCAGCCAGCCAATAGTGCCACCACGCTCGGTATATACCCCAACATTTCGTCGGATATCCTTAAAATCGAGTCGTTTTGTGTTACCAAAAAAGTTTAGAGGCAGGAGAGTACCGGCTCCGGCGATGGCTGTATTTAAAAGGAAGTCACGACGATTCATAATATTGGCTTTAATTGAAGTTTAATTCTTAATAAAAATAATTACGATTTACAGAATACAGTTTGGATAGTATATCTACAACAAAAAAAGTCAGTATTAGCAAAGGGCTAATTAAACGAATTATTCTTCCAGGTCATCCCGGATAAGAAGCAAAATAGCAGAGTGAGGGACAATCAGGTATTTTTCACTCTCAAACTCGATTTCGAAAGCCCGGCTTTTAAGGAATATAGCGAGATCGCCTTCTACAGCCTGTAGCCCAATATATTTAGTGTCTTCAGCTCCCTTCCAGGATTCTTCGAAATCACTGCTTGGGATTGGGTAACCTGGGCCGGTTTTCAAGATATACCCGCTTTGAATCTCTTCTTTTGCTTTTACCGAGGCAGGGAGAACCAGGCCACTTCTTGTATGAGTATCCATGTCTCTGGGCTTTATAAGAACACGGTCTCCCACTACAACAAATTTATCGATAGAATTAAGATATTCCTGGATCACGGCTTTTATTTTTTGAATAAAGATATGAATTATGAACCTTTCACACGAGGATTCGTTGTAACCAGAAGAATAAACCAATCATTCGGATATGAAAATGACAAATAAGCTATGTGTAATTACTGGGGCTAACTCTGGTATAGGATTTGAAACGGGAAAAGAGCTTGCCCGGCAGGGAGCATTTATAGTGATGGTCTGCAGAAACGAAGACAAGGCTCTCGAGGCGAAACAAGAAATCATGGCTGATACCGAAGGTAGCGGAGTGGATATTATTCTATGCGATTTCTCTAGCCAGGACGATATTCGCAGAGCTGCAAAAGAGATAATCTCCAGGTATGAAAAAATAGATCTTTTGATAAATAACCATGGTTTTGTGGCTGCTAAATACAACGAAACAATTGAGGGGCTGGAAGAAACTTTTGGAGTAAATCATATCGGTTATTTCCTTTTTACTAACCTTCTGCTAGACAACATTAAAGCTGCTGGCAAAGCCCGAATTATAAATGTAGCATCTGATGCGCACAAGTCAGGTAAATTTGATCCTGAAAACCTGCAGTTGAAAAACAACTTTAGTACCTGGAAGGCCTATGCTAATTCGAAGCTGTATAACATATTATTTACTCTAGAACTGGCAGATCGGTTAAAAGGAACAGGCGTTACAGCAAATTGTTTACATCCTGGTGTTATTAATTCAAACTTCGGAAGTAAAAGTACTACGTTGGTGAAGATATTCTGGAAGCTGGCCGCTCCTTTTATGAAATCAAACAAAGAAGGAGCACAAACAACGATTTACCTGGCTACCTCAGATGAGGTAGAAGAAGTTAACGGAGCTTATTTTAAAGATTCAAAAGTTGCAACTCCCGCAAATATTGCTTTTGATAAGGAAGCGGCTGAGTTACTTTGGGAAAAGAGCTCTGAGCTTTCCGCACAAGATGTAAACCTACATATTGATTTATGAAAAAGAAGCTTTCACACTATGCGGTTAACTTCAAGGTTCCTGATGCCGAAGCAGCAGCAGAATGGTACCGGGAAAAGCTGGGATTCGAAATTATTTTCAAATGGGGTGAGCCTGTTAACTATGTAGTAACTAACAGGGAAGAAGTGGTATCAATTCACTTTGTTACTTCAGAAAAAGAACCCATACAAAAGCAGTCGATTTATGTTTTTTGCTTCGCAGTTGATGAAGTATATGAAGAGTTAAAAGAAAAGAAGATCGATAAAATGTCGCCCATCGCGGATCAGGATTATGGAATGAGAGATTTTGATGTATTCGATCCTTACGGAAATCAGATTACTTTTGGGACCGGGTTGTAATCCTGAACATCAATTTTCAGATCAAGTAAAAAAGCATGTTTTTAAGTGGTTGGTGTACAATACATTCAAAAAGAATGCGTAAGCTGACACGTTATTATTATTATTATTATTATCGAATCATATTATTATCATGAAAAAAATCATATTCAGCTTCATATTATTATTTACGTTTTCACTTCAGGTTGAAGCACAACAAGTACGGCCAAGTCAAAAAGCTTCTGTTTCTCAATTTGTTGCAAACACAGAAATCAATATTAATTATAGCAGACCTGTAGCACGTGGGAGAACGCTATTTGGCGAAGAAGGAATTATCAAGTACGATAAAACCTGGATGCCCGGCGCTAATGAAGCCTCCTATATTGAGATAGATACACCTATTCTCGTAAATGGAGAAGAACTCGATGCTGGAAAATACAGCATTTGGACTGTCCCAAATGATGGGCAGTGGGAAATTATATTTAGCACGGAATGGGATGCGTGGCATTCCAGGTATCCGGGCGAAGACAAGGATGTGCTAAGAGTTCAGGCTACCACAAAAGAAGGGGATCACATGGAGGTAATGGCCTTCTACTTTCCTGTTGTAAGTGCAAACACAACTATACTAAACCTGCATTGGGGAAACACCATTGTACAATTAAGTTTAGAGCTTATAGAGTAAGTTCAAAATAAAAAGCCAGGTAAATTATCACCTGGCTTTCGAAAAAAGTCATCAAGAATTAATGCGGTTCAATTTCCGGGACCTATTGGGCCGCCAGGACCTTCATTAGACGTGTTATTTATGTATTCTTGATAGCTGATATTTCCAGTTCTATACTCATAGAATGTAGAACCGGAAGTAGTAGTTAGGGTAAACATTACTTCCCATGTGAGCATCTGGTTATTAGAATAACGCTCAATCCAAAAGCTACTGTAGGAAACATTTATAGGTGTTCCTTGTGTGGTAGGAGTTACAGTAAATGAATTGAGTGAGCTGTATTGTCCATTAGCAACCTGTACTTGAAAGTCCAGGTTATATAAGTCACTATTTATATAATTATTCACAAGAAATAAGACATAGTAATTGTTAATGGAATAGTTCAAAGTTTGAGTTTGTGCAGTACTCTTAATGCTAAACGCTGAAGTAAAGGCTAAAAAGAGCACTAAAGAAAGTATTTGTGTTTTCATCTTATCTGCCCAGATAGTTTAAGTTTTATTCTTTATAGAAGAATTCAGTTTAGTTCATTGGAAATCAATTACCTGTATAAACCAAGCCAATGCCACCTTCAGTTTTTCCTGAAGCTAAAGCGCTTTGAGATCTATAGCCCAACCCGGAAGTGATACTAAAGTCGCTCCGTGTACTCCCTGTAAAGCTCAGGTCCTTATAATAGAATGAGCGAATGTCTTCATTCATGTCTTTATAAGTAACAACAAGTTTATCTCCATCGCTTGCAATTCCGGGAGTTTCGTTAGTAAAGAACGGAGTAAAATCGATATCTCCATTAGTACTTATTCCACCTCCGGAAGAAACTTCTCCATCATAACCACCGCCTGTGCCGAGCTTTAGTACTATAAGTTGATTGGTAGGAACCACATATATCGGCCCTGTTGGTTCATATAGCTCTCTAAAAGCTAAATAAATACTTCCATTATGTACTGTTGCTGCTATACCGCTACCAGCAGTTGGCCAATTAGTACCTATGGCTGTAGGAGCTGAAAAATTTATACCATCAACACTTGTTCGAAAGTAAATCTTACCTGGTTCTATGTGGAATGGGTCATTTCGGTAGAAGAAATAGATTAAACCATTAAGTGAAGCGGCTCCAATAACTTCATCCTGTACTCCACAACAATTAATTTCATTTCCATTTGGGTCTTTTAGAACAGCGTTTGAGTAATAGCTGGTACCATTAGCAGAAATGCTTACCCGAGCTGTATACCAATCTTCCTGAACATAATACACATATAATTTTGTTGAGCCTTGTATGTCGGTATGTACAACTGCAGCTGGTGAAAAATTAGATTTTGCCCCGGTTCCAAGATGGAGGTTTCCAGACCAGCTATTTCCATTTAAGGAATAAGCATAAAATATATCCTTACTGTTATCACCTCGATAATAAGCGTAAAGTTTGTTATTGAACTTTACAACCGAAGGACCATTATTGGATTTTGCGCCTGAAGCCGATCCGCTAAAATTAGAGTTGGTTGACCAGCCACCAGTTCCAGATGTGCTGTAAGATGTATATAGGTTTTTGAACCAATTACCTCTGTTTACATATTGAAATCTATCAGGTAAACCTGTGGAACCACCTGGGTTACCCCCACCAACTCCTCCACCCGGATCACCTATACATTCGTCTGTATCATCTCCGGGACCATCAAATATTGGAATGCAATCATCTTCGGGTGTCGGGAAGTCATTTTGAATATTTCCTATGTCATATGGCTGCTGTACTTTTATACTTTGTTCATCCATTTGGTTAACCTGTACAGAAGAATCCTGACAGGTGAAAAGTAGTATGGACAAGAAAAGAAGAGCTAAAGAAGGGTTTCTTTTTTTCATAATATCTCCTTGAATTATAATTTTTGACCTTTTTGGCTACTTACACTTCTATAGAATGTGTAAGAACGAAGATGAAATATGGAAAATTTAAAGAAAAAATCAATATTACCTGTTATTTAGATAATAAATCATTCATAAACAGCTCGCTTTTACTAAGTAATTAAGGTGTTAAATGATGTTTCCAAAAGCATCAATCTTTGATTTAGATCGTATTCGCATATCAAAAAAAGTCGATGAAAAAGTTTCTGTGTCTTCTTCTGTTCTTAGTAACTTTAGTACCCCTATCCGCCCAGGAATTCGATAAAGTTGCAGTAGTTAATAAACTGGCTGACCTGATGAATCGGAATTATGTATTTCCTGGTAAAGGAGATCAAATGCATGACCTGATTAAGGACAAGCTAGAGAGTGGAGAGTATGCATCTTTTGATTCTGAACATGCATTTGCTACGCAGCTGGAATTAGATTTAAGATCGGTTATCAATGACAAACATATTCGGGTTAGCTATGACCCAGAACGAGCACAAGCCATATTAAACAGGGATTTTGGAGAAGAGCGTGCAGGGCAGAATAATTTCGGATTCGAAGAGGTGACTATACTGGAAGGTAATATTGGTTACCTGGATTTAAGAGGATTTGCAGATATTCGCTATGCCGAAGAGGTTGCCAAAGCAGCCATGGATAAGCTAATTAAGTCAGATGCTATAATCTTTGATCTTAGAAGGAATGGTGGCGGCTCTCCGAGTATGATCAGATTTATATCCAGCTATCTCTTTGGAAGTGAACCAGTTCATCTTAACACTTTTTACTGGAGACCTTCAAACAGTTTTTCAGAAACATGGACTAACCCTGAGTTTGCAAGTGTAACGAAGCCGGATATTCCCATTTATGTTTTAACTAGTGATTATACCTTTTCTGCTGCTGAAGAGTTTACTTATAACCTGAAAAATATGGAGCGAGCTACTATCATAGGAGAAGTTACAGGTGGCGGGGCACATCCTGGTGGCCCGATGGTAATAACTGACGGCTTCTTAGTAAATGTTCCGCAAGGTAGAGCCATCAATCCCATTACAAATACAAACTGGGAAGGTGTGGGTATAAGCCCACATATCGCAGTACCAAAAGAAGATGCCCTGGAAACTGCTCTTGAGTTAGCAAAGCAAGCTCTGATTCAAAATTAGATTATGAATCAAAATTTCTTGTGAGTATTTCACTCATGTAGTCAAAGAAAGGCCGAACTGCCAGGAACACTTTTACTACTTCAAATATAAAGTCTTCAGAGAGTACTTCTTCGTCAGAGAAATGATGCTCAAAGTAAAATGATTTATATCTAATGAGATCAATATTTGGGTGATCTTTGTCAAATCCCCGTGGGGCAGTTTTAACACTCTGTCCTTTTAATTCAGAAAAGACTTCTTTGAATTGAGGATCATTCAAAATGTCTCTTAAAGGTTGAGCATCGTGAGCCAGTTCATCCCGGATCAGCTTTAAGTCATCCGGGTTTGGTTGCCAAAACCCACAACCAACAAAATTACTGCCTGGTTGAAGATGCAAATAATATCCACCTCGAAGCCAACGGGTTGCTCTTCTGAGACTGGCGCCAATATGGGTTTTATAAGGCGGTTTGCCTTTAGCAAAACGGACGTCATTATAGATTCTGAACATCGACTTTTTACCGGATTCATTCTCGATATCGTCAACTTTATTCATCTCGGTTATCAGAGAGTCCATAAAGCCAGCTACGTTGGCATAAGCTTCTAAATAGGTTGGTTTATTCGCATTGAACCAATCACGGTTGTTATTAGCGTTAAGTTCTGTTAGGAAATGGTAGGTTTCTGAATTAATTCGGCTCATAGCTTTTTTCTTAAAAATGCTTTCTTTGATTCAGGCATTCAAATTAATGGTACAAAATGGAATATTCTGGTTCCGTCTGGACTCAAGGGCTACCTGGTTTTTTTCCCTTCCAGTAGTAACTCAATGGTCTTATTAATTCTCCGGGCACGAGTTTCGTCTTTTTTCGCGTCTTCTATCCAGCCAACATATTCTCTTTTATGGCTGAACGCTAATGATTCAAAAAATGCCAGCGCTTTTGGATGTCGGGTTAACTCCTGTTTTAAATCTTCTGAAGGAGTAACGGTTTTAGAAACCCGATCAACTCCCGGAGGGTCTTGACCGAATTTGGATGGTTTTTTTCTTTCATCCTTGTGAACTAATCTCATACTTGACCAATCTTCGTTAATCGAAATTAAACGAACGGGTTCAAATCCAAATGAGTTGATAGCAGCCCAGCTTGAATCACGGTTAAGGTCTGTTTCAATACTGCCGGATTTTTTTGGGTAGCTAACCCAAAACATTCCATTTTCTTTTCTTCGTTCATCAGCTTTAGGAACCAACTGGGTAAGTTCGCTTTCATTTTGCGTGAAAAGAATAACCGAATCGAACTCTTTTTCTTTAGAGGGAGAAAACTCAATCCTGACTCCCTCAAAAAGAGGATGAATAGAAGGATTCGAATTCATAAGAAGTACAGAATACTCATCCTTAATTTGAAGTTTTTTAACAAGCGGATTATCCAAAGCTAATTTGAAAAGTGAAATTTAAATTCCATAGGAGTTTAACAATTTTGAAGGGAAAAAAATCCTGGTTTCTTTAAGAAATTAAAAAGCTTTCTAAACTTCATTTTCTGTCCTTTTAATTTTGGCTGATTCTTCATTTATTAGCTGTTCCGTTTTGGGTGAGAACAGGTAGGAAAAGTAGAATTTTTAATAAGCTATATAGATGAAGAATAGAAAACTGAGAATGGGAATGGTTGGTGGTGGAGTAGGTGCTTTTATAGGAGCTGTTCATCGCCTGGCTGCAAACCTTGATGGTCAAATAGAGTTAGTTTGCGGAGCTTTCAGCAGTAACCCCGAAAAGTCCAAACAAACCGGCGAAGAGCTTTACCTTGACGCATCAAGAGTCTATGGTTCATTTAAAGAGATGATCGAAACAGAAGCTGGTTTACCGGAAGATATTCGAATGGATTTTGTATCTATTGTTACTCCAAACCACATCCATGCAGAACCTGCGTTACTGGCACTTGAACATGGTTTCCCGGTTATCATCGATAAGCCTCTTTGCTTTAATATGGAAGAAGCGTTTGCCATCCAGGCTAAAGTGAAGGAAACGGGGCTTCCATTTGCTCTTACCCATACATACACTGGTTACCCTATGGTAAAAGAAGCTCGACAGTTAGTTAAATCCGGGAAGCTAGGATCGGTAAGAAAAATTATGGTTGAATATCCCCAGGGCTGGCTGGCAGAAAAGATAGAAGACTCTGATCAAAAACAAGCAGCGTGGAGAACAGACCCTGCTCGTTCGGGCAAAAGTGGAGCTTATGGAGATATCGGCACGCATGCTGCAAATATGGCTGAGTATGTATCCGGATTAAATATTACCAAAGTTCTTTCTCAACTCACTAAAGTTGTACCGGGAAGGTTGTTGGATGATGATGCAAATGCACTATTAGAATTTGAAGGCGGAGTTCCGGGTGTACTTTCAGTTTCCCAGATATCAGCTGGAGAAGAGAATGCTATTAAAGTTCGTGTATATGGAGAAAAAGGAGGATTAATCTGGACTCAACGAGACCCAAATACACTCCTGGTAACCTGGAATGATGAACCAGACCAGGTATATAGAACGGGCACAGGTTATGTCTCTGAGACTACACAGGCAAACTCAAGGACTCCGGCAGGACATCCGGAAGGGTATTTAGAAGCTTTTGCAAATATATATCGAAATTTTTCAATGCATTTGAGGGCTCATTCGGCTGGAGAAATACATAATATGGAAATCTATGACTATCCAGAGATTGATGATGGTGTTCATGGGATGTCGATGGTTGATGCAGTAGTTGAATCAACAGAAAAGGGAAATATTTGGGTTCAGGTAGCCCACTAGTAATCAGGATTTAAATAATATTGGAGTTTTATGAAGACGATTAAAGGACCGGCAATTTTTTTAGCTCAATTTATGGATGATGTTGAGCCATTTAACAATCTAAAAAGTATTTGTGCATGGGCAGCTGACTTAGGTTACAAGGCAGTTCAAATCCCGAGTTGGGATGCTCGTGTTATAGACCTGGAAAAAGCTGGTACAAGCAAAGACTACTGCGATGAAATTAAAGGAATTGTAAATGAAGCAGGTTTGGAGATATCAGAACTTTCCACTCACTTACAAGGCCAGTTAGTTGCGGTTCACCCTTCGTTTGATACTATGTTTGATGGTTTTGCTCCTGAGCATCTTCATGGAAAGCCAAAAGAACGAACGGAATGGGCAAAGCAACAGGTGAAGCATGCCGCTACAGCAAGTAAGCATTTTGGAATTGATGTGATGGCAAGTTTTTCAGGCGCATTAGCATGGCCTTTTGTGTACCCATGGCCTCAACGTCCGGCTGGATTAGTTGAAAATGCTTTTGAAGAACTGGCAAAACGCTGGAAGCCTGTACTCGATCATTGTAAAAATGAAGGAGTAGATGTTTGTTATGAGATACATCCCGGTGAAGATTTGCATGATGGCGTAACCTTTGAACGCTTTCTGGAAGCTACCGGAAATCATGATGCAGTAAAGATGTTATATGATCCAAGCCATTATGTGCTGCAACAATTAGACTATCTCCAACACATCGATTTTTATCATGAGTACATTCGCATGTTCCATGTTAAAGACGCTGAGTTTAACCCAACAGGAAAGTCTGGTGTGTATGGCGGATACCAGGATTGGGTAGATCGCCCGGGTCGTTTCCGCTCTTTAGGAGATGGCCAGGTTGATTTCGCAGCTATTTTCTCAAAACTAAGCCAGTATGGTTATGACGGCTGGGCTGTTTTAGAATGGGAATGTTGTATCAAATCTCCTCAACAAGGTGCTGAAGAGGGAGCTCCATTTATCGATGCTCATATCATTAACGTTACCGAAAAAGCATTTGATGATTTTGCAGGAGGGGAAGTAGATGAGGCAACAAATCGTAAGATTCTGGGGATTGACTAACTCCAGGAAACTATTGTTCTTATTTTTATTTGTTTTTATTACCACTAAAGTTTCTGCACAGCAATCGGATAAAGACATTCTCAATACAAAGTTAAGTCAGTATTTCGATTTATTAAGTAATGAGAACTATGTTGAAATGATGGACTATGTTTACCCGAAGGTTTTTACAATAGTTCCAAAAGAGGAAATGATAAAAGCATTTGAAGAAGTACTTGATGGAATGAAGTTTGCTTTCTCAGATATGGAGATTCAATGGATTGAACCTGTTTTCTCTGAAGATTTTCAACTTGTTAAGTATCTATCCAGAATAGAGATAGTTCTTATATCTGAGGATGTCAAGAGTAGTATAGTTCTAAATAGTATGGCTGCATATTTTGAGAATGAGGATGGGTTTAGTAATCTGGAAGTAGATACGGATAATTTCAAAATCAGTGGCAATATGGGGAAATATATTCTTGCGATCTCTGAAGATGAATATCCCGGATGGTATTTTATGGAGTTTGATCAAGATAATCCCCAACTATTGAATCTTTTGCTGAGTTCAGATTTAATAGAGTCCGTAAAAAAGAGAATTTCCGCAGAAAAATAAAAAGTGAGCAGAATTGTTTAATCATAATTGTTGGTAGTACTACTAAATACTATTAATTTCAGTATATCCATTCATTAATAAATCAGACCATGAGAGAATACAGACCTGGGAAAGTACTGCTTTTATTCGTGCTTACTTTATTTATAGCTACAGCTTGTAGTGATACCGGAAATGATATAGAACAAGAGGTAGCTCCGGATATTCCGAACCTATCAGAGGGTTTGCCTGATTTTGGTTTCTTTAAAACGAAGGTAAGCAAAGAACTATCAAAGGTATCTGGAGAAAACTTTGACATAGCTGCAGCCCTAACGGCTTCAGTTGAGGCAATTATGACAGGCTTTAGTACACTTCCAGTAAGCTTTACAACCACTGCACAAGGTGTTGATGCATCATTCGAAAATGGAATCTGGACCTGGAGTTATACCTACGGAGAAGGCGGTTCCTCTATTACAATTCGCCTTACAGCAGAAGTTCAAATAGTGCAGACCAATTGGGCTATGTATATCTCGGCATCTAGCCAGGAGGTTACATTTGACGACTATAAGTTCATGGATGGTTTTGTAAAAAATGCATCGAATGCAGGAGAATGGAACTTCTACAGTTATGAGGAAGAGTCCGATGACCCAATAATGAGTTATACCTGGGATATCGTTAGCGATACAAATGCTACATTTACCGTTACTTTTGATGAGTCGTCATTTTCCAGCTTAACTTATGTGAAAGCAATTCCTGACAATACAATTACATTGACCAATGGAGATTCTTCTAACACCGTGATTTACTGGAATTCAGAAACAGGCACAGGATACTACGAGTTATCGAACCAGGGCAAAGTTTGCTGGGATGAAAACGGTGATAATGTAGATTGCCCGGTTTAGTTATTTAGAATCTCAGTGAGGAAGCCAATCATGAGCCTGTTATTGGTCTCATTGGTTAATCCTACAGTTCCATAAGAATACTTCCCAACAATCTGGGCGTTTTTACCGATGCCATAACCTAGTTGTATGGTTCCCTGCCAGTTAAGATTCTCAGATATGAAATCCAGCTTATCTTTTTGGGATCTCCAATAAGCATAGGTATCTAATCGGGCGGTGTATTTCTCTGAAATCGGAATGATATATAACAAACTTACGAATGGTTCAAAGAATTGGCTTTCTTTCAAATCCGGGTCTTCAGATTCGGTAAAGTACATTGCGGTTACACCAACATTGAGATAAGGTTTGAGCCGTAACCTGGGGTATCCATAAGACAATTTTTGTACATAAACGTCAAAAGGGTTGTCTTTAATAACTCCCCGATAAGAAACCCTTCCCATTACCCGCTGTTCCTTTTCATTCACCGAAGTTTGATAAGAAGCATTAATACTCCACTTATCATTGATGTCGAAATAGATTGGAGTTACCTGTAGATAGGAGGCTACATCGTTGATATCCGTGGAAAGTAGCCCCTCAATTTCAAAAGAGAGGTTTTTAATATTGAAGAGGTTAAATGATTTAGCGAAATCAATATAGTTGCCCGGGTTAACAGAATCGGATTCAGAATCTCTCCAGCCTGCATCAAACCGATCATAATAAATTGATTTATATTTACCCAACGAATTAATAAGGTCATCTCTGCCTGCCGATGATAAGGTAACGGAGCTATAATCAAGGCTATTCAGTGCGTCTTTTTTTAATAAGGCAAAGTTCCCATCATCTAATGGGAATTGAATATCATTTTCTGCCTGAATCCTTAATAGTTTTGTGTTTTGGAAAAACCACTCAATATCTTGTTTTGTTTTCATTTCGAGTGAAATGAATATTGAACTCGGACTGTAAGACAGTTTTTGTTTTATCCTTTTCAAGTAGGGCTCATCCGAATCATCTGATTTTCTAAAAACCGATAAACCGGTTACTTTTAAGTCAGTTTGATCTTGAAATGAAGCTCCGTTAGGCAAATCATTAACCTGGATTTGAATAACTAAAGAAATGCCTCCGGACTTTCCTGTTAAAGTATTTTCTCGAGCAGAGACTGTAAAATCGTTAACATCAGTTACTGTTTGCGCTTCTGCAGTTGCAGAAAGTGAACTAAAGAAAAGGAATGTCAGAATTGAGAAGGTCTTCATTTTCATTGTATAGGCCTCCGCTGATTTGCCTTTACATAGTTGATAAGATCAGAAATGGTTGTTTTTTCTTTTATGATGGGGATCGATAAAGTGACTTCGAAACCCTGTTCATTCATTTTGTCCTGGATACTATTCCCAAAGTCAGGAAGGTATTGATCATCAATTTCAGCAATTTGGTATTGTTCGCAATCACCATCATAGTTCGCAATTTCACTCAAAGCTCCACAAACAATTTGCTTTACTTGGTCTCTTGTAAGCCAGGCCATCTATCCCCCAGTATTTTCGTTTAAAAATTTGAATCTAAATCTAAAAATAATCCGGTGATAATCAAGAGCAGGATACTAATAAGTGTATACTTAGCCTTACTACCCGGATTATTCTATAAATTATAAGATCATAGTATAAATTTGATGAAGAACTAGAACTGCATTCTTATGCAGAATCGATGAAAAATTTAGTAAAGGTTATTCATCATCAGAGCTTCTTTGAGGAGGCCTTCTGTTGTCATCTGACATGGTGTCAATTAGTTTGTTGTAAGGATCAATTCCTACTGAAACAGGTTCTGAGTCAACCATGATGGTTAGTTTTGATTCAATATCTTCAAACCTGTGTTTCTGTAAATAAAGCACCGTTTCTGTTCCGTCTGAATCTACTCCAAACACTCCAACATCAATCCAGTCCTGAAGTGGAAGAGATTGCAGAGGTCTTCGTCTTCCTTCTACTTCGAGGATAAGGCTATCTCCTTCGGCATTTTTATAGATTCGTTTACCTTGTTCATCTGTTCGGTATTTTACAGTCTGGAAAGTAAGATCTACTTCATAAGATCCATCTTCAGTTTCTTTCCACGTTGCGTCTTCAACCCTGTTATCATACAAAGTGATGGTTTCGAACATATCTGTTAGAAGATATTTCAACGAGTCGGGAGTGGCTTCATCTAAGAAGCTGAGAAACTCAAGAGATGTTGTGTAAGGAGGTTCCTGGAAGGCTACTTTATCTACATATCGGCTTATAGCAGCATTCATATTCTTCTCACCTATGTAATCGCTTAGCGCATAAAGTACCAGTGATCCTTTATTGTAATGTATGTATTGTTGGTTCTCATTGTATAGTAGTGGTTTTTCTTTCTTGGCTTCAAAAGTTCTACCAACCAGGTACCTATCCAATGCATCCTTAAGGAAAACACGCATTTTATTTTCTCCATATTCCTTTTCAAGAACTTTAAGAGAACTATACTCAGACATACTTTCCGACATCAGTGTAGCGCCCTGGGCACTTGCGCCAATAACCTGGTGCGCCCACCATTGGTGAGCAACCTCATGAGCCGTAATACTGAATGGGTAATCTACTCCATCTTCATTTGAATCATCTACAGATGCAATGAACCCGATGGCTTCAGAATATGGAATCGTATTAGCAAAAGACTGTGCAAACTGGCCAGCAGTTCTTGGGAACTCAATGATTCGCACTTGTTTGTGTTGATAAGGGCTGAACTCTTCAGTGTAATAGTCCAATGATCTTTTCACTCCCTTTATCATCCGGTCAATATTGTAATCATGCCCCTTGTGATAATACACCTCGATATTAATGTCATTCCAGGTGTCTTTAGCCACTTCAAACTCAGCGGAGATGAATGAGTAAAAGTTTAGCATTTTGCTATCCATTTTATAATGGAAATAGCGCCTGCCATTTTCTTCCCATTCCTTTTGAAGATAACCCGGAGCAATAGCAATCTGGTTTGGTGCTGTACTTATGGTTGTTTCGAAATCAATCCAGTCAGCATCGTATGAGATGTAGTTATTTTTTAAAGCGGTGCTGTCATGCGGTGATGCCATTCGTTCTTTTGGCGGTAAACCATACCGCTCCCTGGAATCGTCTCCAATAAGTTCTCCCTGCATCTGGTATCCTATTCTTGGGAAAAGACTGTTATTGATAAAGGTTCCATTATTAATAATCGGGGAGTTATTCCGGAGGAGTTCATTTGGCTTATTTGAAATCTCAAAAGTGAAAGTAACCGAATCCCCAGGCTGGAGGGCCTCTGAGAGTTGGTAAATATCATAGTTCATGGTGTCGTCTTCCAGAACCCACTCGTAAGGTTTGTCAAAATCGAATACGGTTTCGCTGCCACCATGATCAATGTGAATGGAGTCGATGGCCACCGAAGTTTTGTTTTTCAGGATGTACGTACCTTTTGCAACAAAATCTCTGGTTTCAGGATACAGGTCCAGGTTTATAACCGAGCTCACAATCCTTGGTTGCGGTATGCCTTCGTATTTGCCGTAATTGATCTCCCATTGAGCTTGTTGAGCCTCTCTCTCTTTTGAAGAAAGACGTTCGTATTTTATGTTATTGGTGTAGTAAATAGTGCCACCAATAGTAAAAAATCCAATCAAAGAGAGAGTAAAAATAGTTTTTAGTATAGGTGAGAACTCATGCCGTGCATTAGCAAAACGTTGCTTTAAAGTTTCAGGTAATCCTCTTCTGAAGAAGATGATCGAGAATACATAAAGGGCAATACCCAGGCATAACCAGTAAAGTTTATAGATATAATAGATTCCCAGAGAACTTCCATATCCATTCATGTCAGAATAAGAAGTGCCTGGCCCTTGGTTATATTTATAAATGGATTGTTCAATGCCAATCAGATCCAGGAAACTGATCCCAATTGATACAAGAAGTAAGATGAAAAATCCGAGATAATAATTCTTGAATAAAGTATGGATGAAAATTGCGAATAACCCCCAAACCAGCACACTAACAAATGTTATGGCGTATAAATCAAAGAGATATTGGCCAATTTCGAAATTGTAATAGCCATTATAAATCTGGACTCCAATTCCACTAACCATAATGATTGAAAGGAGAATGAATTGCATTTTTACCAGAGCCAGGAGCTTGGAAAGCAGGATGGTCCAGTTCGGAGTGGCAGTTACATGAACAAGCTGATCAGCTTTAGATGTTCTGCTTCTCTGAATAAGCATTCCGGCATACAAGAACGTGAGAACATTTATAAACAGGTTAAAGAATGTTCCAGGAAGCTCCAGCATTTGCCAGGTAACGGGAAGGGTACTTGTCCCATAAATCTCACTTCCGAGTAAAATCACACTCAAGGATATAAGTAAGCCAACAAGAGAAATAATGATAAAGGCCCATCCACGGATAATGAATTTCAGGTCTGTATTGGAAAGCGACCAAGCCAGTTTTAGGTTCTGAACAAAAGAGAAGTCGAATGAGACCTTTGGTAACGAAACCGACAAAATGCTTCCAAAGTTTTTCTTGGTAAAAGCTTCTCCCTTTTTGCCGGAAAAACTAAATGAGAATGCTTGTTGGGTAAAGCTGAATAATCGATAAACGGTTCCAAAAATCAGAATCCCAAGACCAGTCCAGATCAGGCGATTGTAAAGGATTATAGAATCGAAAGGGAGTGGGTTTTCATTTTGCTCATACACGGTCCAGTACTCGGTATAATATTGATTGGCAAGGCTTCCATAAGGATCCAGTAATGCACCAACCATCTTATTATCTAAATCCTGAACAAAGCTTAGGGCAAAAATACGGACCAGGAAAAGTACCAGTACGGCAATAAAACCAACGCTTACGTTTCGTGTAAAGGTGACGATCCCAAATACTATCGCGCTATAAAAGATCAGGTTTGGTATTACATAATATATGAATGGCTGTATGTAATTCATCAGCCTGAAAGGTCCAAGTAAGTCAGGATCTGTTCCCGGAAAAATACTTCCCAACATAATACCAAAGGCTGCAGCAACTACAATAATGGTTGCGATAAGCAAAGCGCTTAAGAATTTAGCAAACAGGTATTCCCATTTCTCAAAAGGATAAGAATAGAGCACAGAATGTACCTCATGCTTATAATCCTTATAAATGGTACCTCCAATAATGGCAGGGAGCAGGAAGTACACCAGCACGGCCATTTCATTAATGAGGCCATTAATTGCTGTAGCAGAGTTTACAATGGTAACCGAGTTGATACTTACAGTTATGCCCTCAAAAAGCCCGGCAGCTGCCGCCATTGAAAAAAGTGATAATGCAAAAAACACACCGCAATACACATAGAACGAGGGTTTTCGCAACCAGTAGTTGAGTTCGAAAGAGAAAATAGTATAAAACATAACTTATGCCTGAACGGGTGTAGCGGTTTGCCCTTCATGAAGAGTTACAAAGTAGACGTCTTCCAGTTCAGGTGTTTTGGAGTCAAAACTTTCATCAGGTTGTTCAAGGCTGTGAACACGGATATTGAGGCTATCGTCCTGGTTAAAGTTGGAGGAAATCACATTGAACTTTGACTCGTATTCTTCCAGGTCATTTCGGTCTATATTTTTCGTCCAAATCTGCCCTTTGATGGCCGTAGTAGCCCTAGTTGGAGTTTGATGACTTAAGATTCTTCCTCCATTCATAATGGCCATATCGGTACACAGCTCTTTTACATCATCTACAATATGTGTTGAAAAAATAACGATGTGATTCGTCCCTATTTCACGAAGCACATTTAAGAAACGATTTCGTTCGGCAGGATCTAACCCGGCAGTTGGTTCATCTACAATAATCAGTTTAGGATCATTTAACAGGAGTTGTGCTATACCAAATCGTTGTTTCATACCTCCTGAATAACCAGCAACACTCTTTCTTCGAACTTCGAATAGGTTAGTAACCTCCAGTGCTGCTCTGACAATTTGAGCTCGTTCAGACTTATCAGCAACACCTTTTAGTTTTGCGAAATAATCCAGAAGGTCCTCGGCACTCATTTTTGGATAAACACCGAAAGACTGAGGTAAATAACCCAGAAGCTTTCTTAAACCCATTTTGTCATCAAGAATATCCATCCCATCTAGAAAAGCAGAGCCACTATCCGGAGCCTGGAGTGTTGCAATGGTACGCATTAACGTTGATTTCCCTGCACCATTTGGCCCCAATAGCCCAAACATTCCAGAGTTAATTTCTATAGTGACGTCATCGAGGGCTTTAACTCCATTCTTATATGTTTTGGAGATGTTGGACAGTGTAAGTTTCATAAATGAATTAGTTTTATTCTAAAAGCAAAAATCTGCCATACGATACTTCATTAGTAGCAAAATCGCACGAATTATTACAGAAAAGTATAATTACCGGTCTAGAACCTAAAAGTACTTCTAAGTCCAGTTATTAAGGCATCATCAATCCCCGAAGCCTGGTTAGGATTTTGAATGTATTGAGTATCAAACTGGAAGCTGACTTGCCCTGAAACGATCAATAGATAAGTGAGCTCTACGGTCAATTCGTTTTTTGAATAATCATTTCCGTTTCGTTCTTCAGCAAGAACAAACTCATCACTATTCATAGGGGTTGAGATGGCAATACCAACTAAGTCGTTTGGACGTTTTTTGAAAAGGCCGCTATAACTAAGTCCGCCTCCTGCATAAGAATTGAACCTGCTTATATCGCGATTAGTAATTCCGACCCTGGAAAACAGGGATAAACCATTATTCATCGAAACTTCAGCAAAAGCATAGAACCCATGGTCTGATTCAAGTTTGCCATTCCAGCCTTCTCTTTCTTCTGTATATTTCCAGCCACCAAACACCAGTCTAAAAGGTGAGTTTTCATTGACTCCTCGCTCCAGTAATGATGCTGATTCATCGTTAAATCTGGAAAGCGATAGTTCTGAAGCCAATAATGCTCCTTCCTTTTCTCGAAGGAAAACTGAAGTTCCGGTTGTATTTCCAGGGTCAGAAGGTACAGCATCAAGAACTGCAATCTTTAAAGAAACTCCTTCAAAAGGATTAATCTTAAGTCGCGCAGAGAGAGAAGTAAGAGGGAAGATTGACGGACCTGTAACTCCGCTAAACGAAAAGTCTGGCCCAATACCATGAGAACTGTTAAGAAATAGAGTGCCGGTATTTATAACATCGAACTCAGAATTTAAATCATATAAGCCAAATAGTAACGAGCTTTTTATTCGAGGGAGTGTTCTCTGGACAAAAGCTTCATATAGTCGCCAGGAGTTTTGAGTATCAATATTAGAGCTTTTTTGAACATCACCGACAATTTCAGTAAGGCTCCTTCCCTGGTTTCCTAATCCATAAAAGTAGAATGAAAAGTCTGTGACGCTAAAACTTACTTCAACATCAATATTGTCAAGATATCGAACCCCGGTTTCCAAGCCTCCTTCTACATTTGCAAAAACTTCAGAAGTATAGGTGAATGAACTTTCTACATTTTTAAAGAAAGAACCTGTTTCCTGAGCCTGAATCGGAATGAATGAAAATGCAAAAAAGAGATATAGTAAATTTTTGATATGCGTCACTTCAAAAGAATCATTTTTCGAACTTCGGAAACGCCCCCAACTTGTAAACGATAATAATATACCCCACTGCTTGCATTTTTTGAATCCCAGGCAACTGTATGTAGCCCGGTTGCTTTATGCTCATTTATCAAGGTTGAGATTCTGCGCCCCAAAAAATCAAAGACCTCTAAGGTTACTATATTAGATTCATGAATCCTAAACAGTATGCTTGTAGTGGGATTAAACGGGTTCGGGTAATTCTGGAATAGCTCAAATGAAGCCGGGAAAGTTTCATCTATCTCTGATGAAGTAAGTGATTTGAGCTGGAAATCGGTTACAAGAGGTAGATGATCAGAAGCAAAGAAAGTATCATTTTTTTCAAGTGAGTAAGCTGCTAATGAATCGGCATGCATTCCCATGGTATGAAGCGAAAAATTATTCGTCATTTCTAAAACCGAGCCTGTATATACCATATAATCCAAACGCCCGGCTCCAAAAGCAGAACCTGAATTATACCACGTAAACGTAGTAGGTAAACCAGGATTGGCAGGTTTTGAATCTTCAAATGGAGTTCCGTCCCAGTCCGGGTCAAAATCTGGGCCAGAGCTACCTTCATTAACAATATCTCCAGTTAGAAGCGTAGTCTGTTGTTGAGCAAAGCCGACCATATTCATATCGCCCATAACAATTATCGGGGTATTTTCTTCAATATCGAAGCCCCCACCTGATTTAGAATCCCGAATAAATCCCATAAACTGATCAATTTCACTTTGACGATTTACATCATTATTACAGCAAGGGGGATGTGCAACAACGGTGAGTAGTTCTCTATCTCCCAGGTCCAAAAGGTAGGCCGCATTTCCACCTAATGCGGTTTCATTAATTACCGGGAATCGGCTAACCATCAGGTTATCATTTCCAACGTCTCCATGATACCATTGTTCACCCTCTCCTGACGGGAGAAATTCCTCAATTAAAGCAGCTGCTTCCTGGGCACTGTTATTATAAATCTCTTCAAAGCCAATTATATCAGGGTCAATAGCCTGGAAAATCCTCTTGTAGAAATCCTTATTCGAAGGGTCAAAGATCGCATCACGCAATACGTTATAAGACATGACCCGAAGGTCAGAAAGATTAACTTTTTTGAGGGAATAAGACTCAGGTGTGTAAGTAGCCTCAGTATCAAAACTATAGGTTAATTTTTCGCCAGAATCAGGTACTAAGTCTCCGTTGGTTTGATGAGACCGAATAATTATATCAAAAGAATCCGACGTAAAAACTGATTCTCCACCTATAATGGCATTGCGGTCAAACACAATTTCAAAAGTATTTGAAGTTACTGTAGGAGCCGAAACCAGCCCAATGGTGTAAGAGGAAAACGAAGTTTCTTCATTAGAAAAAAACCGGCCATTTCTTTCCCAAAAATTAAAGATGAATTCATATCCGATATTTTCAAAAAGCTCACCAGTTGCTGGGTTTGAATCCGTATCAATTAACAAAGAAATAGTGTTGTTCTGTTGTAGTAAAGATTCGGTTCCTATTTCCAGGTATAAATATATAAACCGATCATCGTTCTTGATTTTTACGGTAGAAAAATCTACATCTGTACTGAGGTTGTCTCCAGATGGGTCTTCATAAAAAGCGGGTATATTATCCCAATCCGAAAAGTCCTCATCAATAAGAATTGCTTGTGCCTCAATTGTCCTGGATAAACAGATCAGCAGAAAAACGAAGGAAAAATATTTTAGATAGCTCATTACTCTGCTTTTAAGGTGATTGAATTAAATATTCAATTAGTACTATTAAAATTTACCACAAACCATCGCTTTTTCAACTCCTGGCGCTAATTGATCTAAGCCCTGAATAAATTGATCATCACCAAGAAGAATATCAACGATCTGACTACTATACTTAATGGCTGTTTCCCTCATAAAACCCATCATAGGCCAGCCCCAAAGTGCTGAAAACAGGATGCCATCTTCTTCAAAATATGGATCAGTCAGATAAGTACACTCAATTACATTTTCTACAGCACTTCTGTTTGTTGCACTACCCCCAACAAGGTCAATAACAACAGTTCCTTTTTCCAGAAGTGTTTTTGAGTGATCTCTTGTAACTAAATAATTTATTCCCCGAAGATGGGCTGGTTGTTCTGCACCATTTACAACCAGGTCAGCATGTTCCAGGTACCCTTCAATAACCCCAGATTTCGTCTGTACTTTTCCAAGAATTTTTATAGTGCGAACCCCTTGGTCAAAGCATTCATGAATAGCTCCCATTCCAACATTGCCGTATCCAAGAATAACTGCCGTAGCGTTTGAGGCTTCCTTTTCTTTTTTACTTTTTTCTTTTAACAAGCTAAGGCCATATCGGGCGCCGGCTCTTCCGGTTTCATGAAGAGCTTCAATCTTTCGTTTACCGAATTTTGGCGCCGGGTTTACATGGCGATAGTATTTGAGGGCTTCCCTGCCATGGTTTTCTACAAAAGGATGGACATCATAAGTTCTTGCATCAAGGCCAGACCATTTTTTCGGTTGATTTTGACCTTCTTCAAACAAGCTGGAATCATATACGATAATGGAATTGTGGCTCAATTCACCTAGTTCCGGCAGTTTCACATCCAAAGGGTGAAGTGTTAATGAAGCAGGAGCATGGTTCATTAATCGACGGATAACACCTGACATTCTCTCACTATAGCCAATTACATGGAATTCATCCTGGTCAACCCCAGCTCTTCGTAGATCATTTTCAATACAATTGTCGGCAGCCATTAGCCCAAGTACAAGCTCTTTAGGTAGCTTCTCAGGAGACTGAACAATGTATTCCATCGCAATTACATTGATTTTAGAATTCTCAAGCAGTTTTGCTCTTTCAGGAAAAGAACTAAAATGGGCCATACAGAATAGGGTGCAACCTGATTTCATTAAAGGGATGCTATCCATAGCAGGCCCCTTAAATTTTACTATCAAATCTTTATTCTGATACAAATCACTGTTTGATTGAAGGTTTGCTCCCGCTGCGACATATTCATCATCACTAAAACCAACACCTTCTCCAGCTCCAAATTCAACATAGACTTCACAACCAAAACCAACCAGTTTTTTTACATCATCAGGAACTAAAGCTACTCTTTTTTCAAGTGCTCCAGGATTCTCTGGTGACTCAATTTCTTTTGCTAAACCTATAGTTCTGTACATATTAAAATCTTTTCCTATCAATTAATTCGCAGTTATAGAAATGCAACGCAAAGGTAACAAAATTAGAAGCATTTCGATTCACTTTCCTGCTAATCTCCTTTTAGTCAGAGAAAAGGGGTGGATGTTTCTTATGATGATCGGTAGCCTGTTGATAAGCTTTAGCAACAGAAAGTACTGTGGCTTCATCAAATAGGTCTCCCATAAATGTAATGCTGGTCGGTCTTCCGCGTTCGTCAAAACCATTTGGAAGCACAACAGTGGGGTGACTTGTCAGGTTTGTGGCAACAAGGTTCGAATTACCAAAAGCGGGAGTGATGTAAACATCAACTTCTTGCATTAACTTTTCCATTTCCTGTATTAGCTGAAATCGGGCCCTGTTTGCATTTATATACTCAACAGCCGGTATGAATTGCGCTGCACGGAATGTAGTTGGCCATGCACCTGGTGTTTGTCTTACCAATAAGTCGTCCCTGTTCGACAAGGTTAGCTCCTGGAAAGCAGCACCAGCTTCAGCGGTAAGGATAATTCGGAGCGCGTTTACATCGAAGTCGGGCATTTCAATTGGGACCAACTCTACACCCAGTTCTCTGAGTACATCAAGTACAGCATTATCTCGCTCTTTATTGTAATAATCTCTATCGAAAGATGATTTTAGGTAGCCAACTCTTAGTTTGGTGATATCAAGAGTCGCATCATAATTAAAAGGAAGGTTAATCAAGGTTTGATCAATTCCATCAGTTCCATAAATAGAATTGAATACCAACGCCAGGTCTTCCACGCTTCTTGTAATTGGGCCGACCTTATCCATTGTCCAGCTTAAAGCCATGGCGCCGGTTCTGCTTACACGTCCATAGGTAGGGCGAAGTCCGGAAACACCATTTCGCGTTGATGGAGAAACTATGGAACCAAGCGTTTCAGTTCCTATTGCAAAAGGAGATAACCCTGCTGAGGTACCGGATGCTGAACCTGCTGAAGAACCGCTGGATCCTTGTTCAAGATCCCATGGGTTTTTAGTTCTGCCACCATACCAGACATCACCGGAAGCAAGCGCTCCAAGTGTGGTTTTTGCTATCAGGATTGCTCCAGCTTCATCAAGTTTCTGAACAACGGTTGCAGTTTCTTCAATCATTTGATCTTTGTAAGGAGTAGCACCCCAGGTTGTTTTATAGCCCTCTACCGCAAACAAATCCTTTGCTCCATAAGGGATACCATGAAGCGGCCCCCTGTATTTTCCTTCGGCTAATTCCATATCCATTTCTTTGGCTTGTTGAAGGGCCCTTTCTTTCGTTATCGTAACAATAGCGAGTAGATTCTCATCATACTTCTCAATTCTGGTAAGAAAAAATTCAGTGAGTTCAAGAGATGTAATTTTCCTGCTTTTTATAAGCGAGGATAATTGAGCAACGGTATAGAAAGCCAGGTCATCTTTATTGCCAGGTAATTCCACATTTTTGGGTATATCCCAGATAATATCCTTCTGATTTGTATCAAAGCTCTTACCAAGCGGTATTGGGTTAAATACAAGAGCCGGAGGGACGGAGTTGTTGAGATTTAGGCTTCGAAGGTTTTGTAATCGGTCGCGTGTTCTTTGTACGTTGTTAATCATGGTATCGCGTTCCATATCAGTAAACTCAATTCCGATAACCGTAGCTGCCTGTTCAAGCATACTACTGGTTATTGGAGCATTTTTATCCTGAAAAAAAGTGAAAGCCAGAGAAAAGCCCAGAGTTAATCCAATAACAAACAGTGTAAATACGTGCCCTTTATTCATCATGTAAAGTTGTTAGTTTCCGTTGTGGAATGAAGCTAAATATTAACTTAATGCTTTACTAATATGCTACATTATTTTGCAGATAGATAAGAATTCAGAGCACTATAGGAGGCGTTTTTTTGCTAATTTTATAATTCAATAATTTGGTATTGGTAGGAATAAAGAAGAACTTTATTGCACAAGTTATAGGTCAGGTCCCGGATTATCTTAAGTATCAATTCCCCTTCTCTAGTTTGTATAACTAAATTTTAAATTCACCTTAACTTAGTGATTGCTTATTCAAGAGGTTGTCGGGTTAATGTGATAAATAACACACATATTTTATAATGGAATACGGTAAAGTAAAATGGTTTAATGAAGAAAAAGGTTTTGGATTCATTACTCCGGATAGTGGTGGGAAAGATGTTTTTCTTCACCGAAATAATATTGAAAACCTTGGTCAAGGCGAAGGCATTAAGGATGGAGAGAATGTAGAGTTTACAATTGCAGATACGCCTAAGGGCAAAAGCGCAGAAAACGTATACATTCTGGAGTGATCTTTTTTAAAAGAATCTTTGAGCCTGGTTTCATTTAGATGCCAGGCTTTTTTTATGCCAGTGCAATGACGATAATGTTATTTCACTTCAAAATTAGGGTTTTGAATAATTCCAAATAGATTTCCGAAGGGGTCAATAACCGAGGCTACATAAATTTCACCGCCTACATTCATTATTTCCTCATCCGGTCGGGCACCCATATTGATAAGTCGGTCCCATGCATCATTAATATTGTCTACGCCCCAGTATACTGCTGCTCCGTCTCTACTTGGAGTACGTTCAGGTTGTAGGCCTAGTTCATATCCGCCAACATCAAAGCCCACATAGAATGGCTCGTCGAAGTATGGGTCTTGTCCTAAAATTGAAGAATACCATTCTTTCCCTTTTTGGATATCAGGAGTAGCATAGATTGTTGTACGAAGTCCGTTAATCATAAAGCCCCCGGTTAAAGTTTTGAGTAATTAATTTTCCGTTTTGCTCATCTGAGTATAGAAAGGCAGCTAGAGTTGACTTTAAAGTAGTTTTGGAACAGTATACTATACATTTGGAACTGTTTCATCTATTTCTGTTATAGCGAAACAGGAGCGAAAAAAAATGTGGACCAAAAAAAAGCCCAATTGGAGTCAACCAAAATGGGCTTAGGGGTACAGAATGTTATTAGATGTATACTTAACGATGTCGTATACTGTTGATGTCTGTTTTCTACACTCAAAATTAGCCCTTTAATTACAAAAGAAAGTGTCAAAAACTTGTTCATTTGTGCCAAATATTTAATTTATCAAATAAAAAATTTGACATATTGTTTTTAATCTGAAAAAACTATCTAAATGCGTCTCGCAAATGATGTATAGATGCTTTTTTTCGTTTCGAAATCAGTATTCCGATTACATCGAAACGCATAGGAACTCCTGAAAGTTTTTTTTCAATGACCCAGGCTTCAGCTGCTTGAAAAATTCGTTGAACTTTTTCGTCATTCACATACTCTTCTGGTCTTCCAAAGAAATCTGTTGACCTCGACTTCACCTCTACAAATACATAGAAATCATTATCTTTGGCAATGATATCGATTTCAGAGTGGCTGGAATAATAATTCCTGTCCAGGATTTCCCATCCTTTGTTTACAAGGAATTCACAAGCCAAATCTTCTCCTTCGTTTCCAATTTGGCGGTGGGTTTTACTCATCTTTTCTTTTGGATCCCATTAAGGATTCCTTTACTTCAACAAGTTTAACTAATTGCTTGAGGAATCCAACGTTTTTCTTACTTATATAAGGAAGCAAGGCATCTGTGAAGCGTTCGAACATTTCCAGAAAGTCATTGTAGTTTTCAATACGCTTTTTGAATTCTTTACTTTCCTCGTCCTCCAGCCCTCCTTCTTCGAGCGTTTTTATACACTCAGCAAGTTTCTCGCGAATCGGAGCAATTTCCTGTTGTTGACGTTCTCTTATTATAGTAGAAACGATACTCCAAACATCGGTTTCTGCGGTGTAATAATCTTTTCGGTCTCCTTTATATGAGACTTTATGGATGAGTTGCCATTCAAGGAGACGGTGCAAATTCATGTTAGCATTTCCACGGCTTATCTCAAGCTTTTGCATGATGGAATCAGTATCCAAAGGATGTGACTCAGCATAGAGCAAGGCGTGAATTTGGGACATCGTTTTGTTGATGCCCCAGGCTGAAGCCATATCTCCCCATAGTTGTACAAATTGCTCGAGTGCCTGGTTATATGAAGGAGAATGTTCCATGAAATAAAGAAAGTGGAATATCTAATAATGAACAAGGGCTATTCAAATATTTATGAATAGCCCTTGTTCAAAAAAAGATAAGGGAGACTTTTACTGGATAGTTATTAGACTAATGTTAAACCCGCCAGTTAAAACGATCAATTTAAGAGTATGAGTACCTTCCGGGAATGTGGCTGACCCAACAGAGACTTGTTGCCAGTTTCCAAAACCCCCGGTATTGGGGACTGTGACATCATTTCCAACCCGATCACCATCGAGTGTTAATCTAAATCTGCTTCCATTAACTCCGGAAGCAATTCGTGCTACAATATCATAAGTGCCCCCCGTAACTTCTACTGTATACTCTAACCATTCTCCGGTTTCAGTCCATCCGACATTATAATCAGTTACCTCTTCACTATTAGATTGAATGTCTACTCCATCATTTCGGTATTCCCATCCGGTATTACCTGTTCCCTGAACTTCATCACCGTTAACTCTTTTGTAATCAATATCGTTATAAGAAACTCCATTCATACCTATATCAAAGTTTACAGCATCAATTTTTCCGGGGATGGATAATTCTGTATATGGCACATTTTCTGAGCCGAAAGAGGGTGAGAATAACGCAGCTACTACATCTGGCTTTAGCGTATTGCTATCCATATCTAATTCCTCTGCCATTTGAAACAATCCTTGCCTTGCTTCGGCAGAAGAAGGTCTTGGTCCTCCACCATTCCAATAGTCTTTTACTTTTTCATAATTATCATTTGTAGGAGCTGATAAGGGAGAAGTAATGGTTTCCAGCTTTTTATGAGTCCACCAGTTCCAGCCAATGTTATTAGCTTCCATAAGTTGAATGGTTTCATGAAACCATGGGTTCGAATTTTCTCCGGATTCACCTAACCAAAGCGGAATTTGGTGTTGATCTCTCAAATTTAACAGATACTGAATCGTTCCCTGATCTGTCTCATTCCAATACTTATGGAAAGCATATACCATATTATCAATCTGGAACTGAGGTGGTGTTAAATAGTCAAAAGTAGTGGCATAGTAATTACCCTCAATAAAAAGAATATGATTTTCATCAACTTTTCGAATTGCTTCTGCAAGTTCGAGGTATAACCGTGCGAGCAAAGGGTTCCCTACATCTACACCAAATGGGGTAACAGGTTCATTTATTAAATCATAACCGATAATGATAGTTTCATCTTTATATCTGCTGGCAATTTCTTCCCAAATCTTAACAGTAATAGGCCAATATGTATCCGGCTCTGTCCATAGCCTTGCAGTTCCGTCACTATCAGAGATATCCCCATCATTTTGCGCACCTGGCGCTGCGTGCATATCCAGAATCACATCCATACGATGTCTTTTACACCAAATAAGAAATTGATCCAGGCGATCAAATCCTTCATCAATAAATTGTTCACTTTCTATATCATAAAATAAATCATAATGAAAAGGGAAACGAAGATGGTCAGCGCCCCACTCTTTCATTTGAATGATATCTTTTTCCTGTACAAAGTTGTCACGGAATAATTGAAACCAGTCTTCTGTATCTGAGGCGCCAATCAGGTCAGTCATATTCTCCCTTATATCACTTACAGAAGTATAACCTTCTCTGTTTAGCCCGAACATGTATCCTTCAGGGAGTAACCAGCCTCCTAAACCAAATCCTTTTATAACCACTGGCTGTCCTTGCCTGTTTAAAATATCAGGACCATCTGTTCTAAAGAAAGTGGTTTCGTTGTACCCGTTTAAATCAACATCAGGATCATCATCGTCGTCACTTCCTGTACTTGGTTTACAGGTAATTAACGTTCCAGCCAAAATGATAAATAGAAATACTCTGAACTTTTTTAACTCTGAAATTTTTGTGAAAAACTGAATCGAACTCATAATCTTCTTGAATTTGTTACCCCTTAAAATATAAACTGAATATGAATTTTCTATGAGATAAGAATTCTCACAAATGGTACGAACGAATACTTTAAGAGTATATTTTTCTATTTATCCGTGGAAGATTCCGGGTTGCTATCAGTAGTTTTTTCACTCGTTTTAGTTGTGGTTTTGGGGGAAGTAGAAGTGTCTTTGTTACTACCATTTTTGTAGTCAGTCACGTACCAACCTTCTCCTTTGTATACTACTCCACTACCTCCCGATATAACACGTTTAACTTTTTGACCTGTTGTAGGGCAAATGGTTAGAGAGTCTTCACTCATTCTCTGGGAAATTTCAAAAGTTGTACCGTCTTCTCTTTTGTACTCGTATGTAGGCATCGTATGAAAGCAAAAATAGTTTTAATTGCTGATAGGCTTTGTCAAAAATTGAGCCAAATATAGCTCTTGGAATTTGATCTGCAAACTTTTCTTCTTGGCACAGGGATAGCACGAAATAAGAAAACCTTACAATAAGTTAATGCGATATTTGGAGTGTAAAGCAGAATGCTGAGCATGAGATTTAATGAATGATGTTAAAAAACAGGTAGCATTAAATCAGAAAACCGCTTTCAGAAGATGGTGCTTTCGATTAGCAAATTCTAAATGTTTAGTTGGCAAAAAAATCATTTCAGAGTTATTTAATGCGTATTTTTACAGGCTTACAAAACGAATTATGGCTTCTGCTTAAATATCTTAAAAAGTATCAGCCACCTCTATGCAGAGGCCAATAACTAACTATCATCAAACGCTCTATGGTGTTGTGGTAATCATCTCCACAGCTTGGGCAATGAGTAATAAAACTGAATGGAAAAGCTTCTTAATCTTTTCGATTTCTCAGAGAAGATCGATTATAAAACTGAAATTTTATCTGGCTTAACGGTAGCAATGGCATTAATTCCGGAAGCAGTAGCTTTTGCTTTAATTGCCGGATTATCTCCTTTAACAGGTTTATACGCTGCATTTATGATGGGGCTGGTTACCTCAATTTTAGGAGGTCGTCCTGGAATGATTTCAGGAGCCACTGGAGCTGTAGCAGTGATACTGGTTGCACTGGCAAAGTCTCACGGAGTAGAATACATTTTTGCAACTGTTGTACTTGCAGGTATTATACAGGTAGCTGCGGGATTTCTGAAGCTTGGGAAACTTATGAGATTAGTTCCTCACCCGGTAATCTTCGGTTTTGTGAATGGATTAGCTGTTATCATATTTATGTCTCAGCTTGAGCAATTTAAAGATCCCACCGGGGCATGGCTATCTGGAACGCCGCTTTACATTCTACTTGGTTTGGTAGTACTCACAATGGCAATTATCTGGGGGCTTCCAAAACTAAGCAAGGCGATACCTGCATCCCTGGTAGCTATTCTTAGTGTGTTTGGAATTGTAGTCGCTTTTGGAATAGAGACTAAAACAGTAGGCGATATTGCTTCTATTTCCGGTGGGTTTCCTCCGTTCCATATTCCACAGATACCATTTACACTGGAAACGTTAACTCTCATATTCCCTTATGCAGCCATTATGGCCGGGGTTGGGTTGATTGAAAGTTTGTTGACGTTAAATATTATTGATGAAATTACTGAAACTCGTGGTCGAGGAAATAAAGAGGCAGTAGCACAAGGAACAGCCAATATTTTATCAGGATTTTTCTCAGGGATGGGCGGATGTGCAATGATTGGTCAAAGCCTGATCAATGTTTCAGCAGGAGCAAGAGCAAGATTATCTGGAATAGTAGCAGCAGTAATGCTTCTTGTATTCATCATGTTTGGAGCAAACCTGATTGAGCAAATGCCAATGGCAGCACTCACCGGGCTTATGATTATGGTGGCAATCGGAACATTTGAATGGGCAAGTTTAAATACCTTCAACAAAATGCCTATCTCAGACATCTTTGTGATGGTGTTGGTTACACTGGTAACCGCTGTACTTCACAATCTTGCCCTGGCTGTGTTAGTGGGAGTCATAATAGCTGCATTGGTATTTGCATGGGATAATGCTAAGCGTATTAGAGCAAGAAAGCATATTGATGAAGATGGAATAAAACATTACGAAATTTATGGTCCACTCTTTTTTGGCTCAGTTACTGTATTTAACGAAAAATTCGATGTATTAAATGACCCAAATGAAGTTATCATTGATTTCGCAGAAAGCCGGGTCGTAGATATGTCTGCCATTGAGGCCTTGAACAGGCTAACAGAGCGGTACCAGAAAGTAGGTAAAAAAGTTCATTTGAAGCACTTGAGTAAAGATTGTCTGAAGCTGCTTAAAAACGCAGATTCGATTATCGATGTAAATGTATTTGAAGATCCTAAATACAAACTCGTAGTCGACAAGATAGACTAAGTAAAAGAACCACTTGCTAAGGCTGGAGGTATTCCGATTTCCAGCCATCCTTAGTTAGCGTGAAAAGTTCCCGAATGTGTAACCTGGACTCATCGAATTCAAGAAACTCGATTCGAACTGGTGTTATGCTAAATCCTCCCCAGTCTTTTGGACGGTTGATCTCGGTATCATTGAATTCTTTGGCTTTAAGCTTGAGAAGCTCCGTTAGTTTACTGGGATTACTGATTGCTTTTCCCTGTTCCGAAATAGTGCTCACAATTTTGGATTCCGTATTTCTGTTATTGAAATAAGAATCTGAAAGCAGGTTATCAATGATTTCAGCATTCCCCTGGATACGAACCTGACGTTCGCTTTCAGTCCACCAAAATGTGAGGGAAACTTTTGGGTCGTGTTGGATTTCAATTCCTTTACGAGAGTTCAGGGGACCTGTAATAACAAAAGTATTGTCGAATACCTCTTTGAGCGACAAGAACCGGCTGTTAGGATAGCCATCCAGTCCATTTGTAGATAAGCAGCAAGCCGAGGGAATTCGTGCCCGGCTCTTTTTAAGCTCTTCAGCGTACCAGGTTTTAAACTTTGAAATTGGATCCATTCTAAAATTTAATTCATCACAAGATTAGTAGCCCATTCATCACCTTTTTTAAGAAGGTTCCTGAGCGCATGTTTTATAATCCATTTTCTTTCTTTTGTTGGGCTTTTGGACCAATCCTGGATCACAGACTTAGCAATTTCAGGATTGTCTTTTAAAATATCATTAAGGCAATTGGCTACCGACTTTTGAACATACTTTGATGAATCGTCTTTCAGGTTTTCAAGAATGGGAAACAATGGACTTGGGTCATCAATAAAAATCTGGAGTTTGGCAGCCCAGGGCAGACGAGGCCTGCCGCCCTCACTGGCAAGTCTTCTTGCATGCTTGTTTTCATTTTTTGACCATTCTACCATGTAGGTTAATGTTTGCCTGGTGTACTTTTCAAGAAAAGGTCGGATTGTATATTCACTCGTATTTCGCTTGGTAATTTCCAGAATCATATCCATCGAAACCTCAAAATTATCCAGGCCATATTTCTCTACGTATTTGGCTATTGGCATAATCCAATAGAACTCTTTAAACATCCCGGTTTCTTCTTCATTTTCAGGGCCAAGGATACTTTTTAAAAGAGATGCATTCTCTTCGTAATCATCTCCAAGTGAACGATGAAGTTCATCTGCAATTAACTCGACTCTATCTTTCAACTCTAATGAGGATACTCCTGAATCAACTCTTTCTACAAAAGAGCTTTTGTCAAAACCGAATTGGGAAGCCTGGATTTTATCTGCAAGGAGTTCTGCAAGATCCTTATCAAACCAAAGTTTTAGTTGTTTAAAAGCCATGATTGTTCCGTAGTGATTTGTGCAATTCTTGCCCCTTTTGAATTACAATTTTAATCAAGTCATATATCGTTTGCTGGTTGGTTCTGAAATTAACGATGCAGGAACGAAGACAATAATTACCATCGATTATGGCATTTGATAAAAACATCTCTCCACCTGAAGCGATCTCATTTAACAATGTTTCGTTCAATTCATTTAGATATTTAACCCCTGCTTCAGAATCGGTAGGTACTTCTTCAGGTAGGTAACGAAAAGTGGTAATACTGAGCGACTGCGTAACAGCTTCTAACTCCGCATGATTATCAGCCAGATCAAAAAGTAATTCAGATAGCTGGATGTCTTCCCGAATCAATGTTTGGTATCCGGACCTACCTGCCTGTTGTAAAGCGATCCATACTTTCAATGCTCTAAAGCCGCGTGAGTTTTGCAGTCCATACTCATAAAAGTTGACAGAAGGTTGGTCAGGGCCAGCATCAAAGTTATAGTATTCAGGGTGGGAGCTAAACGCATTGATTAAATCCTGGCGGTTTTTTACTAATACGCCACCAGCTTCCAGTGGGCAATACAGCCATTTATGTGGATCGAGAGCGATTGAATCAGCCGACTCTAATCCTTTAAAAGTTTCTTTTAGCTCAGGTAATGTTGCAGCAGGTACACCATACGCTCCATCAATATGAAACCACAGGTCATACTTTTTTGAGATTTCTGAAATTCCATTCAAATCATCAACTTTGCCCGTGCTTACATCACCTGCAGTTCCTACAATCATAAAAGGTTGAAAACCAGCTTCGATGTCAGAAACAATAGCTAATTCCAACTTTTCATTATCCATTTGATAGTTTTCGTTGTAAGGAATCCATCTCACAGCTTCTGAGCCATGGCCGAAAAGTATGGCGGCTTTCTCAATCCAGGTATGAGTTCCTTTTGAGCAATACACGGTCATCGGTTTATCTAAGCCTGCCAACCCTTTTTCTTTAAGATCGATAGGAGCTTTTGCAGTTCTTCCAGCTAAGAAGCCTGTAAAATTTGCCAAATTACCCCCACTTACAAGTACGCCTCCAGCATCGCTATTATACCCAATGAGTTCCGCCAGCCATTGTATCGTTTGATTTTCAATTTCGGTAGCTATTGGACTTAGTATTCCGGCGCCACAGTTTGGGTTTATGGTTGCTGCCAATAAATCAGCCAATGCTCCGGCAGGTGCGGCTGAAGCTGTTATGTATCCCATAAACCCGGGATGCCCGTTAAATAAAGAATGATCAATAAGCAGATTAGTAGTATGTGCCATTAATTCCTGTAATTCAGTTCCTTCTTCAGGAAGTGGTCTCAAGGAAAGGGCTTCTCTTAAAACACCAACAGTGTCAGCTTTAGTAATCGGTTTATTAGGAATGTCTTCAGTGAAAGAGATGATGTCATCTATTAGTCTATGTCCAACTTCCCTAAACTCATCGGAGTTCATTTCAAGAAAGTCGCTTCTTGTATTTTTCGGTTGGTTATTCATTCTGGTCTAACCCTTTGTATTAATCTTGCATTAATCGTTGGCCTGTAAAAGCATATTGATCCCATTTTGGTAGGGGATGGAATGCAGATGCCTGTACATCTCTGAATATTCGCTCAAGCTCGTTTTTCTTGTAAAAACTTTGGCCTCCAATGGCTTCCATAGCCTCTGCAACAGTAGCTTTAGTAGCTTCGGCAACATTAGTTTTGAGGCTCAACATTTTGATAGTAGTATCTTCACTCGGGGTAAAGTCAAAATTATTAGTTAACGTGAACATAGCCGTCCACTGAGTTTGAGCGCTTAAAAGTCTGTTATTAAGCTTGCCAATAATATAAGTGATATGGCTTTGATTGCGGTGATATTTTTTCCCTTTAGATACCGCGATTTCCATTGCTCTTTCTGCTAGCCCGATATAAGCTGACATAATTAAAGGCATAGCAACAGTAAGAACTACATTCCAAACCGGGTGGAATCCACTTTGTGGTCTTGCGAGCGCAATAGCAGAATCAGGAATGAAGACTTTGTCAAAAACAATAGTTTGAGAACCTGTGCTTCTCATTCCAAGGACATCCCAGTCATCCAGAATTGAAACACCACTGGTATTAAGAGGTACCTGAAAATGTAATACCTGCATTTCATCAGGGCTTGAAAAAGGAGCACTGGTAACAGCAACATCCCCGGCAATCGATTGGCTCGCAAAATGTTTTCTTCCTGAAAATAGATACCCATTCTCTACTTTTTCCATTTCACCGTTCGATTCAAGCCAGTCCCTGGCTCCTGTACTTACCAAAACAGTTTGGTGTTCGGCTACATTTTGCAGAGTAGAAGCACCAATTCCCTTGTGTTTGTATTTCCAGATGGTAGCAGCCACCAGGTGCTGATGCATGGAAAATGCAAGGGCTGTCGATCCACAATATTTTGCTAAAATTCTAATCACATCACACATCTCTGTATGGCTTATTCCACCACCACCGAGCTCTTCGGGTATCATAGCAGAAAAGTATCTATGTTTTTTTAGCGTCTCATAATTTTCGAAAACAAAATCTCCATCCCGGTCATGTTTATTTGCTCTTTCAGCAAATTCTTTACCAATTTTGTTAGTTAATGCTTCCCAATTCGTTTGCACTGATTCTCTTAATTCCATTTTTACATACTTGTTAAGGTTAATGCAAAAAGCTCGTTTAATTCTTGACTGCGTACTTTGCTAAGAAGTTTAAATACTTGACTAAAAAGTTCAGGTTATACTAGACTGGAACTTTGCTATACTCACTCGGAGGAACACCGAATCTTGTTTTAAAAGCCCGGCTGAAATGGGAGGTGTCCTCAAAGCCACTTTCATAAGCAACATCGGTTATGCTTGACGAGTTTTTGAGAAGTAAATTAGCAGAGTAGTCTAATCTTTTTGAAAGGAGCCACTTTCCGGGGCTTGTATTATAGTGATTGTGAAAATCACGTTTAAAAGTAGATAAACTTCGATGGCTTAGTTTAGCAAATTCACTGAGGCTCAGGTTATAACAAAAATTTGATTCCATAATCTGAGTAAGAGAAGGTTGACTGTTCTCTGCAATAGATCTTAGATAAGAAGCCAGATGAGTGTTTTCCTTGTTATAGCTAATATTCACAAGAAGTTCTTTAAGCTTTAGTTTTAAAAGAGCTTCTTGAGGCTGATTCTCTCCTTTAAAATAGCTAAGCATGGATTGAAAGAAACCCTCCAGATAGGTATCTGAAGCCAGGGGCGCTGCTGTAAATTGGTGTACAGGTGTTTTGTAAGCTGTCTTTAAATCTAACTCTTGCATCGACTCCTGGATTAAGTCGTCCGAAATAAAAAAACCCAGCATACAAAAATCATCTTCAAAATTCTGGTGTACCAGAGTAGCTCCTTTCTTAACATACAGAATATCTCCAGCAACCATTATCCATTCACCATTAATGGTTTTCCAGGTCTTTTTACCACTCAGTACATATATGATATAATCTGATTGAGAACAGATAGCAGCGCGTTCGTTTTCTAGCGGGCAGGAATACTCAACACAAATAGTATCATTGATTTCAAACTTGTTGAAAAAAAGGCTGTCTTTAATAATTTCATAAAAATTTCTCATACAACAGGTATTAAAGCCTGATAATAAAAAAATAAAAGGAAGTGCTCAAAAAGTGCACAAAGTGGAGTTTTAATTAAAGATCGGAGGCAAGAGCGTAAACGAGGTTTTCATTATCCCACAAGGTTATTTCGGTGTCCTTAAGAATAATTTTTTGATCGATAGGAAAATCTTCCATCTTCTTGAAAAGGTACAATGTTGAAATAGCTCCTGAAGGGTCTTCAATTTTAAGCTGAGCAGCAATATGAAAGTTAATGGAGCAATATCGAGCACCTTTTAATGTATACTTCGAGCTAATCTGATCCGGCAAAATCATACTAAAATCAAGTTTAGTCATTTGCTCATTTAGCTCAAGTATGCTGTTCGATTCAATATCTGAAGACAAAGCCTTTTCATGATTTAGTGCTACTTCTCTGGCATAGTCTAGCGCCACGCTATAACGGTGATGCTTAGTTACCATATTTAAAACCAGGACGGAAGTAATGATTAGGGCAAAAACAGCTGCGGACCTCCAAAGCCATTTTGCGGAAGAGAACAATGAGGTGTTCGATGTTTTACCGGATTTAATCCGTCCTAGTTCTTCAGCAGATAAGGACCTGGCGTTATAGAAGGTTTTTATATGTTTATCAAGGTCTTTCATAAGTCAAGGATTGATTTTTCCTGAAGTTCAACCTGTAGCTTTTTTTTAGTTCGGCTTAGCGTAGAAAGTACCGTACCTCTGGGAATGCTCATCAAATCTGATATTTCCTGGGCCGTATATTCTTCTACAATTGCCAGGAATAGTATTTCGCGTTTTTTTGGTTCCAGGGTAGATAAGAGCCTTTCTAAAACTGGTTCTACTTCACCGCCCGGTTCATAACTGGTATCTTTATCAGAAAGATTTTTCTCCCATTTCAAACGGACTTTATGCCGTCTTTTCTCATCAATAAACTGATTCCGAATTGTGGTAATCAGGTAAGAAATAACCAAAGGCTTCTTCTTTTCGACAAGCTTCACATAGGAGTCTTGTACTAAATCGAAGGCATCGTCGTGGTGTAGCGTTAATGACAATGCATAACGATAACCTCGATTTAATAACTCATCGGTTTCATCAGAATCAGCCATTGGCCAGCGAATTTATAAGAACGAATTGATCTTGTTGGTCATTTCCGTTACAGTCTGATTATGGGTTAAACGGGCTTTTACTTCTTTTGTCTTACTATCTATCACCAGGAGGAAGCCGGTTCCATAATTTTCATCTACAATATTCTGAATTCCTAATGCCGATCCTAATAGTTTGGACTGATGTTCGGTAGAGTTATTAGTGAAATCCAGTTGGGTAAAAAGTACTGGTTCGCCATCCATTTTATTGGTTAGATCGGTTAATGCTGGTCCCAGGGCACGACATTTTCCGCACCAGTCAGCGTGGAATTTAACTACCATCAAGGTAGGTTCAGTCGGGGTTTCTTGTGCAGTACTTTCATTTGAAAAGGAAATTAGAACCGCAAAAATTGAAAAAATTAGCAATAGGTTTTTCATGAATCTTTAAATAATGTTTGAATTGATTACATAAAGAATACGAATGAAAGGAAGTTTTGATTGCAGCCTACAGCCAATCTCTCAGTATAGAAAAAGGCCGCCCCAAACCTTTTGAGACAGCCCTTGTCGTGGTAATAAACTCATTGATATCATTGAAGAATGCTAATTGCTATTGTTTTAAGTATTCCGACTCAGCAAACGGGCGTTATAAGATTAGATAGGTTTCCAATTTTCTGATCTCAACAAACATACTTACCCGATTCAGATTCAGAGTCTCAGATTATGTATAGGAAAGGAAATGAGACTAATTATGGTGGCTGGAGCAACGTAATAGGAGCTCTCAGGAAAGGGAAATAGAAAATCTCAGTTGGGTATCTTCTTTTTGTTCAAGCTGAAATCCAAGTTTAGTCAGCAAGTGCTGAGACCTCGTATTTTGATGGGATGTGATAGCTAAAACGGTCTGCATTCCTAATTCCTTTCGTGCCCAACCAAGAACAGCTATTGAGGATTCATATCCATATCCTGCTCCTTCAAATTCTGGAAGCAACGCAAACCCCAGGTCCGGATAGTCCAGTTCTTCTCTTTTTAAAAGCCCGCAGATACCGATTGGTGTATCAGATTCATGTAACGCCAGTCGTAAAAGGCCAAATCGAAATTGCTTGTAGCTTAACATAGGGCCTTGTAACAAGTACTTTTCCGCATCTTCTTTTGAATAGATATTTCTATCACCAATATGTGTGATCCAGGAAGGAGTATTCACTAACTCAAGAATAAAAGAAGTGTCATCCAGGGTTAACTGACTAATGCTAAGTCGATCTGTGGTAATCCGGATCATACAAACTCACTGAATACTGTGTCTTTAATACCAGCCCATTCGCTTTTGATGATACTGTAACAGACGGTACTTCTTCTGTATCCGTCAAGCATTAACATGTGGTTCCTTAATTCCCCCTCATAGGTAGCGCCAATCTTTTCAATAGCTCTTCGGGATTGGGCATTTCTACTATCGGTTCTCAGTTCTACCCGTTCAAAATCAAGGCTTTCGAATGCATATTTTAGTAATAAGATTTTGCAGTTTTTATTTAACCCGGTACTCTGGAATTCTTTGCTAATCCATGTCCAACCTATTTCCAGTCTTTTATCATGATTTGAGATATTTCCGAAACTTGAACTACCTGCATAAGCGTTTTTCTCCTTATCAAAGATTGCAAAAGCATATCGGTTATGTTGATCTTTTGCAGCTAAAGCATTTCTGATATATTTCTCCAGATTGTCTCTGCTACCAAAATAAGAAGGTGAATACTGCAGGAGTGTTGGATGGTTCAGAGCGATTGGAAGTAATTCCTCAAGATGAGAAAGAGAAAGAGGTTCTAACCTGGCTCTATCATTCTCAAGTATAATATCTTTTTGGAAGTTGATACTCATTGTTTAAATAGGAGTCTTCTTTTATTCTATTCTTCTCAATATACGATAGTAGACTACTTCCCCTTTTCCATCATCCAATGACATTACTAAATCTCCCTTCTTAAAAAAACTTCCCCGATCTTTTCTAACAATATTTATTCCCCACAATTCGAGATAATTTTCTATTTCAGGATTGTCTATTGTAATGAACTGACCTTGCAGGTTATAGTTGGGAATTTTGTCTTTCGGGAAGCTTTGATACAGTTCTAAAATTTCGTTCGAGGTATAATTTGCTGAATCAGATCTCATAAAAGAAAAAACTTTATCATTTTCAAAGAAGGAGAACCATTGATACTTTACTGGCCAAGGATCCACTTTATTTACACTGGGATTCGAGAGAGGTCTCATTTTCCAGAAACCAATTAATTCCTCTTTAGTTGGAGGTCCTCCAATTTCAGATTCCGTAGAAGCTTCATCTTTAATCTGTTCGAAATTATCAACAGCTGGTTCTGTAGTTTTCCTGCTTGGGGTGCATGAAAGAAGAAATACAAGAAAAAATAAAAAAAAGCTTTTTCTCATTCGACTGGAGTTAGGGTTTCTAATCCTTTTTTGAATCGGCTCATCGCTTCTTCTAAATCATAAATAGAAGCCGCATAACTCATTCTAAGCCCGTTTGGCTCTCCAAAAGCATCACCAGGTACAACAGCTAAACCGTACTCATCGAGCAGGTATAAGCAAAGGTCTGTTGAAGTTTCCACTGTGGAGCCATCCGGTCTTGAAGAACCGAGGTAGGAAGAAATATCAGGGAATACATAAAACGCTCCACCAGGAGTAAAACAGCTAACACCATCAATAGCATTCAATGATTCTACCATAAAGTTGCGGCGCTTTTTGAACTCATCACGCATAGAATGAACTTCCGAAAGATCATTAGTATAAGCCGCTAAGCCTGCTGCCTGGGAAATAGAAGAAGGGGCCGATGTTTCCTGGCTTTGAATTTTTGAAACAGCTTTAACGATATTTGCTTCTGCTGCCAGGTAACCAAGTCTCCAGCCCGTCATCGCAAAGCCTTTCGAAAAACCATTGATGAGCAAAACACGATCTTTCAGATCGGGAGCAACGTTCAGAATACTAACATGTTCCTCTTCAAAAACGATGTACTCATAAATCTCATCAGAAACGATCATTACTTCAGGGTGCTTTCTGAGTACCTCAGCTAAACCTTCCATATCCTCTTTACTATAGCAAGAGCCAGTCGGGTTAGATGGAGAACACAAGATTAATGCACGGGTTTTATCTGTGATGGCTTGTTCAAGCTGTTCTGGTGTAAGTTTGAAGTTGTTTTCAAATGAAGTTCGAACGATAACAGATTCACCTTCTGCCAAACGAACCATTTCAGGATAAGAAACCCAAAAAGGAGCCGGAATAATAACTTCGTCATCTTTGTTTATGATAGCTAACAAGGAAAACCCAACAGATTGTTTTGCCCCATTTGAGCAGATGATCTGGGAAGGTCCGTAATCCAGGTTATTATCGCGCTTGAGTTTTGCAACTATTGAATCTCTTAACTCAGGCGTTCCAGGGTTCATAGTATACCCATGTTGTCCATCATGGATAGCTTTTATAGCTGCTTCACAAATATACTGTGGAGTTTTAAAGTCAGGTTCTCCGGCGCTTAAGGATACAATGGATTTACCTTCTCTTTTAAGTTCTTTTGCCCGCCCGGTTACTTTGAGTGTAGCTGAGGGCTGTAAATTCTGAGCGCGTTGTGAAATCATGTTTGATTGACTTGATAGTGAGTGAAATTGAGTAGCACTAAAATCTCAATTCCTGAAGTAAAAAGGGAGTTTTAATTTTGGGAAAATAGAGAACGGTTTAACCCTGTTCTCTTTCCTCAAATTTGGACCGTAACGCTTTGGCTACATTTTCCGGCACAAAGGAGGAGAGGTCGCCACTCCAGTACGCAATTTCCTTCACCAGCGAAGCTGAAATAAAGGTAAAGTGTTCATCAGGCATTAGGAACACAGTGTCAACATCAGGGGCAAGTCTCTTATTAGTTAGCGCCATCCTGAACTCATATTCAAAATCAGATATCTGGCGAACACCTCTAATCAGAGTCTTGGCTTTTCTTTTCTGAGCGTGATTAACAAGCAGGCCAGTAAATTTGTCAACTTCTACATTCTGTGCCCACTCTTTGCCTTCCAGGCACTCGTTAATCAGTGCAAGTCGTTCTTCGCCAGTAAATACACTTCTCTTTTCCTTATTCACAGCAACGGTTACTAAAACCTTATCAAATAAGTTAGTCGCTCTCTCCAGGATGTCGAGGTGACCATAAGTAATCGGATCAAAAGAACCGGGATATAAGGCGATGTGTTTCATGGTTAATGACTGTAAGTTGTAACAGAACCTTTCAGAATTCTATTAATAGCTTTATCTGGGGAATCATTAATGTAGCCCCAATAATACTTAAACTTATCGTCATACTTAAATAGAATTAACAAGTCGTATTTTGAATCTATATTAGTTATTTCAATATCCACTTTATTATTAAAGTCAGTGATTGCAGGAATACCTTCATTGAGAAATGAAGCTGATGAAATAGATTGAAATAATGAATCTACAAGGTGATTAGAAACTACGTTTGTAGCTTTATATGTTATCCGCGCATGTGGAAAGGTTAAAAAATTAACTCTTTTCTTTGTTGAATCAGACTCATGGTTCTTAATAAGTATAGTTCGATATTCCCACATTAATGCGGTTGGACCTATTATTATTAGAGCTTGTATTTCCGAAGATGTAGTATTGGCTAAATTCTGAACATGTTGGGCAAGCTCTACTTTATTCACATGATAGCTGACAGGTATATAAGCATTAAACTGAGATGTAGTGTAAGTTCCCCATCCATTTATTATCTCATTTGTAAATCCATTGATGTCTAGGTGGTTAAAATCAGTGTCATTCGAATAAGTGTGTTCGTAGTTTTTACAACTAATAAGAATAAGGAAGAGTGCTATGAGTGAGGTTATAAATTTCATTTATCAGGTTCTACAGGATGCTTTTCAAAAACGCTAACTGTAGTTCTTCCATATGCTTTGCTGAAGAAACAGTGGGGATGTTCTTTGTACTGGTGGTACTTGTCGTGCTCCAGAATAAGCCAGCCATCCTCTTTCAGCCAGTTATTTTCTAAAATCTGGGCTACCATTTCGTCCATCCATTCGTAGCTATACGGAGGGTCACAGAAGATAAAATCGTAAGGGATAGCCATTCCATTTAAGTAACTCTTAACATCGGCAACCTGGGTTCTGACTTGACCTTCGATTCCAAAATCGGTTGCTGTTTTTTCAATCAGTCGGGCATTCTTTGGATTGAGTTCAACATAAGTAACGCTCTTTGCACCTCTGGAAATGGCTTCGAAACCAAGATTACCAGAACCACCAAACAAATCCAGTACGGTCGACCCCTCTATATATTTATAGACTTCAATTTTATTGAAGATACTCTCTTTGGTGCGATCGGTAGTAGGGCGTACTTCCTGACCCTTGGGTATATTAATTCGCCGTCCTTTAAGCTTTCCGGTTATAATCCTCATAGCTTAGAGTATTAAAAGTCGAGACTGAGCAGGATAGCCGGAAATGCTGCAGCTAAATCAAAGCCATAAGTTTGTTCTTCTGCATAAACTCCGATTTGCCCCAGGCTGTTCAGGTTCTTTACATCGGATGACTTATCCCAAAAGCCCTGCAGTGTTTGTTCTACTTCATGCGTCTGGTGTCCAAACAGGAAGATATTTTCATGCAGTCCTTTAATCCATGCCGAGTTTACTGTTTGTTGAAGCCATAAGTAAGGCAGGTCTCCCAATTCATCAAACTTTATATAGGTAGAGGCCCTGAACTTGCCAAGTATGAAAGAGGTGATAGAGATCACGTGGTTATGGCATCCAATCATCAGGAATGAACCACCGGGATTATTGAAAGAAGACCATTTCTGAGCTACTTCAAAATCACTTATAAACTCTGAACTTCCCACTTTCTCAGTAAGCTGGTTAAATCCCGCCATTAAATTTCTTCTTCTGATATTGAGGAACTTATACTGGTCTTTATTAACAGAGTGCCAGGTAGGCTCAATTTCTTCGCGGTCAACACCTTTCATAATAATGGAAAGGTGGTCCTCTCTTTCGTCTGCATTATCATACACCACTTTCGGAAGAGCAGTCCAACACTCATGAGAAGGATGAGTTAGTGCCCGAACAGATTGTACATCAAATTCGGTACGGAGGTCTTCGAAGGTTGATCTGATGAGTGGAAACTTATCAGGGTGTTGGGTTGTAATCGCTTCGATTACATCAAAATTGAAATTAAAAGACCCGATAAGAGAAAGGTGCTTGTCGTTTTCCGGATCGTTTACTGAATAGAAAAGACGATCTGAAAAAAAACAAACACCTAAGTTTTTGGACGTAGCATCCATTAATTCCAGTTAGGAGCGTTCCTCATAGTTGTTCTACTTAAACTTCCGATAGTATCATCAGAGTCAGGATCTTCTAAAAGATAAAGAGGAGGACGAGTAGAATCGTTCAGAGTATAAGCGAACCTGGCACCTGAAGGCCGGGAAGTAATAATCAGAGTTTCCGGAGAATACGTTAAGGGTGGTAATTGCTGGAAAAGAGTATCTCCCATTGCAATCATTAAAGAATCAGTATTAAGGAACGTTACTATACTATCAAGCCCGCCTTCTGTAGGGGGGAAATGTCCAAATTCTGATTCATACTGAACTAAAGCATCTTTTAAAGCAAGCATCCTGCTTCGTACGCCTTCAGTTTCAGCTTTGCGTTGTTCAACAACTTGGTATGGTGTTACTATTGAATCGTACAGCCACCAAGACAGCACAACGATTATAATTCCAAGTACAATAGTTAAGATCTTATTACGGGTATCAATATTCATGTGAAAAGCAAACCAATTAGTTTGTGTAAATTTGAAGCCATTATTTTGAAAGGAGAAAATACACGCACCCCTCTATAGATGCAACCGGAACACCCAATCAAAAAATAACGCTACAATAATTTAATGCGAGTACTATCTTTTCAAAGAATTTTTATGCTTTTAAAAACGCAATTATTTGAATAAACAAATACTGAGGCTGGCAATTCCTAACATTATAAGCAATTTGTCTGTGCCACTACTAGGGGCAGTCGACACTGCTATTATTGGTCGGCTAGATCATATCTATTACCTGGGAGCCATAGCTGTTGGGAGTATTATCTTTGATTTTATTTTCTGGGGTTTTGGTTTTTTGAGAATGGGAACTACAGGATTGGTAGCTCAGGCCTATGGAGCTGGAGACGAAAGAGAGACCCGTGTAATATTAATGCGGGTGCTGTTAGTAGCCGCTCTGGCAAGCTTTTTAATCCTGATTCTCCAGTATCCGCTTATAAAAATATCATTGGAACTGGTTCATGCTTCACCGGAAGTTGAAAGCTATACGCAGGTATACTATTTCATCCGGATTTTTTCTGCACCGGCAACCCTGGCACTATTCGGATTAAATGGCTGGTTTTTAGGAATGCAGAACTCAAAGTACCCTATGCTCGTTACTATTGTCCTTAATCTGTTGAATGTTGTTTTGAACCTGGTCTTTGTTCTGCGTTTTGATATGAATGTAGCAGGAGTAGCATGGGGAAGCCTGATAGCTAGTTACCTTGCTTTTATGTTCGCTCTGTTTCTTTTCAAAAGAAAATACGGTGGTGTTAAAATGAATCTGAAGTTTAAAGAGGCATTTAATCCAGCAGAGCTTTCGAAATTCTTTTCTGTGAACCGGGATATATTCATAAGAACCTTATGCCTCATCTTTTCATATGCTTTCTTTACAGCAAAATCCGCGGAAAGTGGTGATTTAACACTCGCTGCAAATACAATCTTGCTACAATTATGGTATATGAGTGCTTATGGAATCGATGGATTTGCATTTGCGGCAGAAAGCCTTGTTGGTAAGTTTAAAGGAGCATTGGATATCCTGAACCTAAAAAATGCAATTAAATACAGCTTTATATGGGGGTTGGGATTAGGAGTTGTGGGGTCATTGATTTATCTGTTGCTAGGAGAGCGTCTAATTACTGTATTTACTAATAATGAAGAGGTGTTAGTTGCAGCAGGTGTAGTGCTGGTTTGGACAATATGGGCGCCTCTTATAAATAGCGTTTGTTTTATCTGGGATGGAATATATATTGGAGCCACAGCTACAAAAGTTATGAGGAATTCGATGCTAATTGCAACGGTGTTATTCTTCGTCCCAATCTACTATTTGTCGGAACCCGTTATTGGGGTTCATGCCCTTTGGTTGTCGATGGCAGCATTTATGTTAGTTAGGGGAGTTACATTAACGATTTGGGCACCGAGCCAAATTTTTAAATTAATTAAAGAGAAAAAAGTGGAGTTAGTATGAAACAGATTCTGGTTCTAAGACATGCAAAATCCAGCTGGAGTGATCCCGGGTTAGATGATTTTGACCGGCCTCTTTCAAAAAGAGGATTAGAGGATGCTCCAAGAATGGGAAAGTTTCTAAGGAAAACTGGTTATAAACCTGGGCTGGTCATCTCATCACCTGCTGAACGTGCTAAACAGACAGCTCAGCTTTGTGTAGAAGCGATGAAAAAGGAACAAGATATTATCAAGTGGGATGAAGATTTATATTTCGAATCGGCTATAAAGTATGTACAAGCAATTCAGACAGCTCCCGAAGCGCAGGATCGTATAATGCTGGTTGGTCATAATCCATTAGTAGAAGCAACGGTTACTGCTTTGAGTGGAGGGAAAAATCATGCCATACTTAGAATGCCAACGGCAGCATTAGTCTGTCTGGAAAGCTATGCATTAAAGTGGAGCGATATCTCGTATGGAAATTGCCAGATGAAATGGATGATGATCCCAAAAGTAGTGAAAGAGATATTATAGCCTGATATGCTACTTCTGATCTAATTCTTTCAAAAGAGCTTCACTACCAGCAGTTGAGCGGATCGAATTAAGAACAGTAGAAGTCCGGATATTTTTTGTATAAGATTCTTCCTGGGTATATACATAGTTACTCAAAACAGAAGAATTTACTTCAGCGGTTATCATTCCAACGAGCTCGCCGGAAGAATTAAGTATTGCACTACCCGGAGCTTTACCTGAAAAATCAATAGTTGAATAGAATGTGTTTTTACTTGCCCGTTTACTAAAGTGGAAGTTGCCAATATTAAAGCGAAGAGTATTACCGTCTGAATCAGGAATTATGCTGCTATCCATTTCAAGGTAACCACGCGTAAGGTGTTGCTGGGCTGGCTGGAGGTAAGCAAAGTGCTTTGTGAAATTAGCCCTGGCAGTCTCCAATGTGGTCACAATTTCATCAATAATCATAAACAGGTTGTCGGAGTAAATATCCCCGGATAAAAGGGCTTGCGCTGTTGAGTTTGGGTTAAACAGGAAGGATTCACTTGCCTGGGTATCTATAAAGTCTGAAATGAGGCCAACTAATTCTTCTTCAGATGCTCCATAAAACAAATCGAAGATAATTAATGGTTGCTGATCTTCCGGAATGGCCTTAAACATATTCAAAAAGTGCTTAAGCAGCTTGATTTCAGAATCAATATCCAGTTCCTGAAGTTGAACTCTTTGGTAGTTGATAAGCTCTTCTCTGTCGGAAGCAAGTTCATTATTTGTTGCCCCGAATTCGCTTGCCTCAAGGTACGGTTTAAATAGTTTAACGAGATCGTCGAGTTTGCTAAGGCTTTCGAAGTAAGCAGTGGAGTAGTAAATATCGCTTGTCTTTTCAGCAATTTCGTAAGCCTGATCTATATACCAAAATGAGTTTTTGAAGAAGTTAGTACGAATAGAATCTTGCAAAACCCATTCCATAAACTTCTTTTCTTGTGAATCCTTTATCTGAAAAAGATTTCCTTCTTTGAAGCTTTTTTGAACAGTTTCATAAAAGGATACGTTTTTGGCTATTTGAACTCGGTTTGAAAGCGAACTTAGTGCATAATTAGGATCCTGTGATGCAAGGTCATCTTCTTTTTCCTGGAATGCCTGGTAAGATGAAAGTATATATGGATTTGTCCTGGTGTTATAAAACCTGAAGGCACTATTGCTTTCACCTCTAAACGTTCTGTTAGCATAACCCAGTGCTATTAAAGTATCTGTAGAATTGTTGGAAATCTCATTTGAGAGATTAAAGTTGTAATCAGGTTTAAAGGGAATATTGGTAGTTGAATAAGGAACGGCATCACCGCTTGCAGAAGTGTAAGCCCTTAGCAAAACATATTGATCCGAAATAGCATCTGAGAGAAGCTTACTGTTGGGAATATCCGAAGTACTAATTTTAACTTTTGGGGCAAAAACCAATCGAACATCACGAATTATACGGTACCGAGTAAGAACTTGACGATTTTTTGAAAATAGATCATCAATCTGAACATGAAGCTTTGGGTCTTCAGTTCTAACTTCTTCAATCAGTTTCCTTTTGGCATTTTGAGTAATTATTGAAATCTCATAATTGGTAGAAGATGCCTCTACTTCTTCCTGAATTATATCTGTTACATCACGTTGTTCAACCTCAATTAATAAAGTAAGGCTCTGTAATGCTACCTCTTGACTTCTGTTAGCTGCTATAAAACCCTCTTCAAAAGAGGAGTTAGATGTAGAGCTTGCTTGTTGAAAATATTCCAGGGCATCTGAGTAACTGGTTATTAGAAGGCCATCTTTTGACACAAAAATACCTGTGTTTGAAACAGTAGCGCCATTCAATATTTTTACAACCCCTTGAGTAGCTTCAGGATTAAATGGAAGCTTTTCTGCACTAACTAACTTCATTCCCTCAGAATAAATAGCTGAGCTTTGATCAAGATTGCTCTTACAATTTATGAAAATGAAACTGGAGACGAATAAAAGAACCAGTAAGTAAGGGTTTAGCTTTTGCATAAAAGATGATACTTAAAAGTATGCTGGGAATCTTTATATTAGGACAATTTAAGATTTTAAGTAACTATTTCAGATAAAAATACAGTACATGAATTATACACAAAACTATTTCTTCCTCTGCAAAACACCACTAAGCTCTGAAGGCCCATCTGACGTAGAGATTATAACCAGAACGGAGAATAATGAAGACTTTCCAAGAGTTTTTAAAGAGTTTGAAGACTTGAGATCCCATGCTTTCAATAAGGATAACATCTATAGTGTAGTTCGAGCTGATGATATTTATGAATTAATTAGAACAAACACTGAGCAAATGGCTAAACAAGAAGCTTATGAAAAAGCTCAGCCGGAAATTGTTACAAATCTTCAGCACCGGGTTATGCAAGGGAAAGACGCTAATGCCAAAGCAATCCTGAAAGAGGTTTACGATATAGAGGCTTAAAACCTGGAAAGCTTGCAATAAGTAATATTGGTTATTTATAATGGGGATGGTTTATAAATCTTCCTAATTTTAGAGCTTAAATAATTCCTTGGGGTATTAAAATTGACAAATAAATAACTAAATACGTGTAGGTATGGAAAATTTCAATATTAGTGATATTAATATGGACCTTGTGATCGTCTATGGCTTGAATCTTTTAAAGGCCATTGCGGTCCTGGTAATTGGGCTTTGGATCGTTAGAATAATTGCGAAGCTTGTTCGCAGGGGCCTCAACAAAAGTAACGTAGATGTTTCTCTTCAGGGCTTTTTAGTAAGCCTGATCTCGATACTTCTTAAGGTAATGGTATACATCACGGCTCTTGGTATGCTGGGTGTAGAGATGACGTCCTTTATTGCCATTCTTGGTGCGGCCGGTTTAGCTGTAGGTCTTGCTTTGTCAGGTACACTTCAGAATTTTGCTGGCGGAGTAATGATTTTATTCTTTAAGCCATTTAAGGTTGGTGATTTTATTGATGCACAGGGTCACACTGGAGTTGTTAAGGACATCCAGATTTTTGTTACAACACTAACTACCGGTGACAACAAAACTATCATTATTCCAAACGGACCTCTTTCTACCGGTTCTTTAACAAACTACTCAACGCAAGCTACTCGCCGTGTAGACTGGACTTTCGGTATTGGATATGGTGATGATGTAGATAAAGCATATGAAGTGCTTAATAAATTAATTTCTGATGATGGAAGAATCCTCTCTGATCCGGAGCCGTTTATGGCAGTATCAGAACTAGCCGATAGCTCAGTGAATATAGTAGTAAGGGTATGGGTTAATTCCTCTGACTATTGGGGAGTATACTTTAATATGAATGAACAGGTGTATAAGACCTTTGATAAAGAAGGACTTAGCATTCCTTATCCTCAAACAGATGTTCATTTACACAAAGTAAATTAAATCTTTTTAAAAGCCGGTTTTTCAACCGGCTTTTTTGTTTCAGCAACATTGGTAATAAGTTGCTTAAGGAGTAGCAGATATATTATCTTATAAGTCTGTAATGAAGGCTTTAGCCGTTAACAAAAGAACCAAGTGGAAAGGAAGGTAGTCGTGACTAACCTGGAGCAAAACGAAGAAAAAGATTTAAACGCTGAACAAGAAGAGAATTCTGTTCAACCTGAAGAAGTAAAATCTGAATCAGAAGCAACAAGTGTTGATGACTTAGAGCTGGAAAAAGAGAGTGCAGAAGATACGGAAGCAAAAGAAGAGTCTTCCGAACCTGAAGTAGAAGAAGAGCCACAGGTTGATGATAGTACGATTGTTGAAGAAGTTGCTGAAGCCACCGAAGCTACTGACGAAGAAACGGCTAATATTGAAGAAGAGATTACAGAAGGTTCCGACGATGAGGATGAAATTGATGCCGGGAAGTACTACCAGGATATAGTAGAAAAAGCTGAGGCATTTGTTACTCAAAAAGATTGGGCATTTGTATCAAATGAACTTGCAAACCTTGCACTCCATATCGAGGAAGGCCCGGAATCTGGTTCTGAGGAAGCGAAAGCAAGTATTTTGAAATTCACTGCGATCCGGGATGAGTTTGAAGTCAAGAAAAAAGCTCATTACGAGGAGCTAAATCAAAAGAAAGCTGAGAATCTGCTTATCAAAAAAGATCTGCTAAAGCAGTTTTCTGATATAAATAATGAAGAACAGTGGAGTGCAACAAAAGAAGTCAATCAGATCAAAGGGAAGTGGGAATCAATAAAGCTACTTCCGCATGGTGAAGTTGATGCGTTAAATGAACGCTTCGAAAAGCTTATAGAAGAATTTGAAAGCCATAAAGTTGATCGTCTTGTAAAGAAGCTCCAAAAAGAAGAAGAAAACCTGACTTTAAAGTTGGTTATTCTTGAGAAAATGGACGCCCTTAACGAGAGAGTAAAAGAGGAAAAGGCAGACTTTGATGAGCTTAATAAAGAGTTTCATGATCTCATAGTTCAATGGAGAAAAGTTGGAAGAGTTCCTGCGGAGAAGAATCAATTAATTTGGGATCACTATAACAAAGCGCAGGATTCTTTTAACGAACTTCGTTTTAAACATGACAAAGCTTATCGAAAAAGTGTTGAGCTTTCGCTTGAAAAGAAAAAGAAATTAATCAAAGAGGCGGAAGCCCTGATGGACCTTGAGGACCTGGCTCTTGCTGCACGAAAGGTTAACAAACTTCATAAAGTTTGGAAGAAAACCGGAAACCTACCTCAGAAAGAAGAGAATGAGCTTTGGGATAAGTTCAAGCTTGCCACAGATGCTTTCAATGATAAAAAAACAGAGCATATTGATGAGCTTAGAGACCAGGAGCAACTAAACCTTGAGGCAAAGCAGAAACTCATTGCACTTGCAGAGCAGCTTAAGGGGACTGATAATTTTGAAGAGGGTCATCAATCTCTTCAAAAGCTTATGGAGGAATGGAAAAAGATTGGCCCTGTTCCCCGAAAAAAATCTTCAAAGGTGTGGAATCAGTTCAAGGCTGCAATGGATGTGTTTTATGAATCAAGAAGAGAGCATTTCAAAGATGTAAGAAAAGACCACAAGGAAAATCTTAAAAAGAAGAATGAGCTTATTGAGAAGCTAAAAGAACTGGCTGAGCATTCTGACCCTGCATTAGCGGTGGAAGAGACTAAGAAAATTCAGAATGAGTTTAAAAATGTAGGCCATGTTCCTCTGAAGTTTAAGAATAAGATTTGGAAGCAGTATCGTGAAGTTTGTGATACCATTTATGAAAGATATAGATCGTCGGGTACAGATTTAGGAATTGAAAGAAAGCTTGCATCACAAGGGGTAGTTCCTGAAAACAGAAAGGAGATTATCAAAGCTCAAAAGAGTATTGACGGTCTTAGAAAAGATGTTTCAAGACTAGAAAGTGAAATTATTCAATTCCAGGAGGCGTCTACTTATTTTAAGCCTACTAATAAAGGTAATAAGCTTATTGATGAGTTAAACGCCAAAATTGAAAAGGCAGAAAAGGAACTAAGTTCAAAGAAAGATCAGATAAAAAAGCTGCGGATTACGATACAGAATCTTCGCCCGAAGGAAGAAGAAGGTACAGAGGAATAGTTTTTTAAATTTTTTTACAAGCTTAAGGATGTTTAATTTGGCTAGATAGAGGGCAGTTGATTAGATAGTCATAATTTTTTCATAGGAAAGAGTTTTTTATGTTCTCAGAATATCGTCTCAAGACTAGATAGGTTTTTTTTGACTGATGCTATACAAATAAAATTTTGGGGAGTTCGCGGATCAACTCCATGTGCAAATTCTGAAAACATGATTTTTGGGGGTAATACTACATGCCTTCAGGTGGAGTCAGACTTATTAGAAGAACTACTGGTAATTGATTGCGGAACAGGGTTTCGAAATTTAGGTAATGAACTGATTAAAAAAACCAATCGAATAAAGGGTAGGGTATTTATAACACATCCTCATTGGGATCATCTACAAGGTTTTCCATTTTTTAAACCCTTCTACGAAAACGAATCATGGTTTCGGGTTTACCTCCCTCCACAAGTTAATGTTGGATGTAAAGAGATCTTGCAAGGCCATATGTCGAATACCTTTTTTCCGGTTACCATTGATATGCTGGATGCTGACATGGATTGTGAGACTTTTTACCAGGAAAAAATTCATTTTCACGGATACTCCATTGAGTATATGTGGGCCCGCCATACAGTAAAGACTGCTATCTTTAAAATTGAGTTGGGAGGAAACGTCATTGTTTTCGCTCCTGATAATGAGCTTCCATTAGATGATGGTGAATCATCCCGGGAATTTATTTCAGAGTTCAAGTCTTTTGTAAAAGATGCGGATGTTCTTATTCATGATGCTCAATTTAATATGGAGCAACACCAGGAGCGTATTGGATGGGGGCATTCAGATTGGGAAACAGTTCTAAAAGAAACGAAAGACCTGGGAATTGGAAAGCTATATCTTACACATCACGACCCGGATAGTACAGACGAATACCTAACTAGGCTAAATGACAGAATCAATTCAGAATATGGTTCTGAGTTTGAAGAAATTTGTATTGTAAAAGAAGGGTATACAGTCACCCTTCCTTCGAAAAGCTAATCTATTAGAAGTAAAACCTTACTCCGATAGCGCCATCTCCATCGGCATCAGTATCGGGTATTACGTTTACGATCGGGGCAATCTCGATAAAGAAATCGATAGGAGCGTCAGCAAGTAAATAATTAATTCCAAGAGGTATCCTTGCTCCAAATACAGAGTCATTATCAGTTAAAAGAACCCGGGCTCCAATACCATAATACAGCGCAAGATTTCCTCTTT
>JAVKDP010000071.1:0-52325 GCA_040222185.1 Balneolaceae bacterium
AAAAGATTACTACTAAGTCAAAAATTCATGCATTTGGGCAACCAGTTTTAGATTTTACAGTATCTGAAGTAGCTAAGGTTGATGAGCTCAAAACTCGTGAGCTTTTAAAAATTCCGAAGGATAAAACTATACTACTATATAGTCCATCTAGGTATCTTAAGTATAATGCAAATAAATCAGTAAAAGAGGAGCTAGACTATAGGATTGTGAACGATCCTATTTTTGAGATATTTGAGAGTTTAAGTCAGGAATTTGATTTTGAAGTTTTGATAAGGCCACATCCAAATGATACTGCCGAAAAGTTCAAAGATTATGTGGACTCTTTGGCAAACTGTCGGATAGTAAATAATGAAGATGTTAGTTTATATGGAGCTTTAGCAATTTCAGATTTAGTTGTTGCTTATAATTCTACTATAATGATAGAAGCAGTTCTTTCAGGAAAGCTATCCTTTCCTCACAACTATGATGAATCAGAGGAATACCACTTGCCTGAGTTAAAAGATAAACCATTCATATATTCAAAAAATTTTGAAGAGCTTAAACGAAATCTAAAAAAAGCATTAAAAGGAGAGTTTAAGACTCCAAATACCAGAGACTTTTATGAAAAAGGTTCTGTTACGAAAATAATTGATCTTATAAATAGATTATAGATATGATTTTTGTACAGAGTTTATTTTTAATACTGATACTAGCTTCGATAGTATTTTTTCTTAGTAAGAATAAAAACTTTGTACCTCTTGGTATAATTATATTTTCAGCTCCGTTTATTCCTCCGTATGTATTTATACTGTCGTTGCTTTTATACTTAGTATCACTAGTGTTAAAGTACCCCTATGTTAAGCTGTCCAAACAGAATAAGGCACTATTAGCTCTAGTTTTAGTTGTTCTTACTATCAATCTCTATACATCTGTTTTAAATAGATACTTAGTAGAGGCCGCTACATTATTGATTGCTCTTGGCTACTTTATATTTTTAAACAGTCAAAAAATAGAATTAGATGAAATTAGGGTGATTTTTAAGGGGTATTTTTTGGGAAGTATAGCTATCTCAATTTATTACTTTGTAATAAACACCCAGCCAATCACGAGCCATGTCACACTACCTGTAGGGATATCGGGAACAATAAATTATACATCGTTTTATTTATACATAGGGTATATTATATATCCAATACTATTTGTACGGAATAGAGCTCAACGAATTTTAATTTTTGCCATTGGTATTGCTACAGTATATCTGTTCAAGACTAGATCGGTATTATTTATTTCTCTTTTTTCAATTGTTGCCCCCTACGTACAATTTACCATAAGGCGGTTTATAACTGGCACTTTTGGGATAGGATTGGCGATCTATATAGTTCTCAGGTTGAATATTTTAAACCCAGATGACCCAAACGATATTTTCTATAGTCTAGTGAATTGGAATCGAAATTTTTCTAACATGGAGAGACTATATTTGATAATTACAGGTATTGAACATGCTAAAGATAGTATTATTGGTTATGGATTTGGAGGGATAGAGAAGTTATTAGCTCAGGATACGCTAATACGAGGTAAACACCCTCATTTCCACAATACTCTTCTGAATATGATATTATCATTTGGTTGGATTGGAACCGCACTTTATTATTTAATTTTTGTAAGTACTTTTTTGAAGTTATTGTTTTCTCCTAAGTCACTTAGTCCATTGTTTTTTAAAGTTTTTATAACTTTTCTGGCAGCAGTGTTTATTTATTCAATGATTGAATCAATTTTATTCAATGCTAGTCTATTTTTTCTTATCATTATACCAATCGGGGTGATTAATTCTTTAGTATTAAATAAAAAGAAGTGATTTTTATATGTTGAAGTTGATATTGATAACTGACTCATCAGAGGTGGCAAAAAAAGCAGAAGACTCTGGAGTTGATATTATAATGGTTGATTTAGAGATTAATGGAAAGCAAGAACGTCAAGGGGGATTAAATACTATAATTAGTAATCATTCTTTAGACTCTATTCCAGCTCTAAGAAAGGTACTAACGAAGTCAAAACTTATGGTTAGGATAAACCCTTTGTTTGACGGTTCTAAGGACGAGATAGATACTGTAATTGACATGGGAGCTGACTTAATTATGCTACCAATGTTCAAGTCTTACCAGGAGCTAAAGACAATTTATGACCTAATTGATGGAAGGTGTAAGCTAGTACCTTTATTTGAAACTACTCAAGCTTTGGCGAGAGTGGATGATATAATAGAGCTTACTGATGTAGAACATATCCATATTGGTTTGAACGACTTAAGGATAGGTCTTGGTATTAACTTTCTATTCGAAGTAGTTTCTGGTGGTATTGTAGAGTATCTTTCCACTAAGATGAAGAAGAAAAATATTCCGTTTGGTTTTGGAGGGGTTGCTAGAATGGATTCGGGAGAACTACCAGGAAGACTGGTACTATCTGAACATGTTAGATTAGGTTCAGATGCTGTTATTTTATCAAGAGCTTTTCACAATAATTCAAAGACATTGAAAGAGTTGAATGAGAATGTTGATCTAGAGAAAGAAGTAAGAACATTACGTGAATACGAAAAAGAATATAGAAGTGGAGAAGTGAATTTATTAGAGAACCAAAAAGAGTTTAAGACTATAATAAATAGAATTATTTCTCTCTAGAATGAGGGTTTTAGATATTACATTTGCTGTTATTGGTATAATACTTTTGTTACCAATTATGTTGGTCATTTCGGTATTGATTAAGTTTACATCCAATGGATCAGTGACATTTCATCATAAAAGAGTTGGAAGACATTGCCGCACCTTTAATTGTCTAAAGTTCAGATCAATGGTTACCGGCGCTGATAGAATTGGAAGCTACATGACAGCAAAAAATGATAGTAGAATTACGCCCTTTGGAAGCTTTCTGAGAAAGTATAGCTTAGATGAGCTACCTCAACTATTTAATGTATTACTTGGGCACATGTCTTTAGTTGGTCCAAGACCTGATACACCGATGCAATTAGATATATATTCAGAAGAGGAAAAAGAATTAAGGCATTCTATTAGGCCCGGAATAACAGGTTTGGCTCAAGTACGAGCAAGGCATGTAGCAACAAATAAAAATAGATTAAGGTATGACCTGTTTTATGTTAGAAAACAATCGGTTGCTCTTTATTTTTGGATAATCTATAAAACAATTGTTAATCTTATAACTAAAGAGAGTTATTAATGTGTGGAATTTTCGGGATTATTGAAAAAACAGGGAAAGAAATTGATAGTACTGAAATGCAAATTATGCATAAGGCCCAATTTCATAGAGGACCTGATCATTTTGGCTATTTGAAAAATGAAAATATCTTTTTAGGAAACAATAGACTTTCAATAATTGATTTGAGTAATGGAAATCAGCCGTTTTATTCGGCTGATGGAAATATTGCTGTACTACAGAATGGAGAGATTTTTAACTATCTAGAATTAAAAGAAGAATTAGTAAGAGATGGAGTTGAATTTCGTACTAATTCAGATACAGAAGTTATTCTGAAGCTTTATGAAAGATTTGGGATGCAAATGGTTAATAGATTGAATGGGATGTTTTCCATTGTGATCCTAGATAAAAAGAAGCAGCAACTTTTTTTAATAAGAGACCGCTTCGGTCTTAAGCCACTTTTTTATCATAAAGGGAATGAAAAATTTAGTTTCTCTTCTGAAATTAAATCAATTTTAGAGCTAGGTGTAGATACAGGACTAAACATTGAAGCAATGTTTTCTTTTCTCAGATACAATTTTGTTGCAGGAAAGGAATCAATATTCAAAAATATTTTCAATGTAAGTCCTGGTCATTATTTAAAATTGGATACCGTAAGTGGTGAGTTAAATGAAGTCAAGTGGTGGGATCAAGAAAAAGAATTAGACAGGTTTAGTAGCTTACTGACCTCGAAAAATGCAATCGAGTTAACGAGAGAAACTATTTTTGACGCTATTAAAATAAGAATGAGGAGTGATGTTGAATACAGTGCTTTTCTATCTGGTGGTATTGACTCTTCAATCATAGTCTCTCAGATGAATAAGATAACAGATGAGAAGTTCAATACATTTACAATAGGTTTTGAAGGAAGTAAATTTGACGAGTCAGAATTTGCAAATAGCGTTGCTTCACAATTAAATGTAAACCATAGATGCGAAAGCTTTTCGACTAACATTTTAGACTATTGGGATAAAGTGTTATATCATACTGAGCAGCCACATGGTGATGTATCATTCATTCCTTTATTTTTATTAAGCAGGTTTGCTTCTGAAAAAGATAGAGTTGTTTTGACAGGTGATGGAGCAGATGAGATATTTGGTGGGTATGAAAAATATTTGGAGTACGATAATTCAAAAGACTTCAAAGAACTTTATACAACTCAGTCTACATTGTTCTCAGACAATGAGATTCTTGATTTATATCAAAATGGCTCCGTTTTACCAGAGGGTTCAATTGCAAAGATAATTGAAAGTGACCCTATGTTTAAAAGTGATATCATCAAAGGGTCCAGAAATAAAGCTATGTATATGGATACAGTTTTTCTTCTTCCATATAATAATCTGATCAAACCTGATAGAATGGGAATGGCTCACTCTATTGAATTACGTACTCCATTTATGGATTATAGGGTTGTAAGTCTTGCATTAGCTATTAATTCGAGTTATAAGCTGAAAGGTGAAATTACTAAAAGTATTCTAAGGGAAACTTTTAAATCAGGTATACCAGATAAAGTATATCAGAGAAAAAAGCAGAAATTTATTGTGCCTCTCGATGAGAATAGAAAAAATATCGAATTGTTCTATAGTAGCTTTAAAAATTCAGATTTATATAAGTTGGGAATATATTCTGATAAATTTTTAAAAAAGTTATATCTTGATCACTTAAATGGTAAAAAAAATAATTACCGAAAGTTAAGAGCTATAGGAGCCATATCGAATTGGTATGAGATTTATAAGCAATATTTATAGTTGGGGTGTTAGGATACATTGGAAATGTAGGGTACATAAAAATGCTAATCTTTAATTAAATAATAAAATGAAATCAACAAGAACATTAGTTATTGGTCTTGGACAACTAGGTCAGAAAGTGTTACAAAACATCAGTAACCAGTCAAATGATAAATTTGAATTAGTTTCTGCACTTGATGATGATAAATCAAAAGAGAATTTAGCTAAGGAATTTGGTTTCGAACATTTCGGAGCCTGCTCAGATCTAGAGCATATAGTTAGCGAGAAGAATATTGAATACGTAATTATTGCAATTACAAATGCTAATTCAAGATTTTTAAACAATCTGATTTACCGCTGTTTAAGGTTAGAAATCAGAACTAGGTATATTACTGATGAGTATACTAAAATTGATGAGTTTGAGCATTTTAATACTCCGATAGTACATAAGAACCTGAACGATCTTAAAGAATTTAAAGCAGGCGATGAATCAGAACAAAGTAAAGAAGATGTTGTTTTGGTTACCGGAGGCGCGGGCTATATCGGAAACCATTTAGTTAGGGATTTGCTTAATGAAGGCTTTAAAGTTGTGGTTTTAGACAGTTTTATCTTCAGCGACAATGCGCTTTCTGATCTAAAAGACAATCCTGATTTAAAAATTATCAATGGGCATATTGAAAATATTAGAGATGTTTTTGAATCGGTAAAAAATATCAAGTACGTAATAGCATTAGCTGCTATTGTTGGCGATCCTGCTTGTAGTATTGATGCTCAAAACACAATGATCATTAATTATGAGTCTACAAAAATTCTGGTAGAAGCGTGTAACTACTATGGAGTAGAAAAATTAGTTTTTGCTTCTAGTTGTAGTGTTTATGGAGCATCAAGTAATGGAAGTTATTTAGATGAAGATTCTACTCTTAATCCTGTTTCACTTTATGCAAGAACCAGGATTTTTTCTGAGAAATATATTCTTGATCACGCAATAAACTTTTCGCCGGTAATTCTTAGGCTTTCAACAGTATTTGGATATTCCAGACGGATGAGGTTTGATCTCGTAGTTAATCTATTCACAGTCAAATCAATTGTTGAAAAGAGAATCGAAATTTTTGGTGGTAATCAATGGAGGCCATTTGTGCATTGTCGTGATGTTGCTAAAGCATTTAAAATGGCAGCACTTGCTCCAGAAAATGTAGTGAGAGGTAATATTTATAATGTTGGGGATGAAAGTTTAAACTTCACAATCGATCAGATAGGTGATAAAATTAAAACTATACTGCCTCAAACCGAGATTATTAACAACGGAGAAGTTGATGATCCGAGAAATTATAAAGTAAAGTTCAATAAAATTAAGAAAGACCTAGGCTTTGAAACCAGTTATGATTTGGAATCTGGTATTAAAGAAATGATCGAAATGATATATGAGAATAAGGATTTAGAGAAATACTCCGAGCAAAAGTTCTCTAACCTATTGACGTTTAAAGAATTAAACTAAGGGATTTAAAAATTGGCTGATACTAAACCAACTAAAAATATTGGAATTATAGGTTTAGGGTACGTCGGGCTTCCATTACTTAAGACTTTTCATGACGTTGGGCATAAAGTCTATGGGTTTGACATCGATATTGAAAAAATAGAAAAACTTCGAAGAGGTGAATCTTATATAAAGCACTTTTCAAATTCGGTTATAAACATTCTAAAAGACTCAAAAAAATGCCATTTCGAAAATGATTTTTCTTATCTAAGTAAAGTAGATTATATACTAATATGTGTACCAACCCCATTAGGTCTATATAGAGAACCTAATATGTCATATGTAGAAGAAACTGCGAAGGTAATTTCTAATCATATAAGAAAAGGGCAGCTAGTAATTTTAGAATCTACAACATGGCCAGGTACAACTGATGAGCTCGTTACAGGAATTATTGAAGAAGGATCAGGTTTAATATCTGGAGAAGACTTTTTTATGGCCTACAGCCCAGAACGAGAAGATCCAGGAAATCCTGATTTTCATACTCGGACTATTCCTAAAGTAGTTGGTGCTTCTACAAAAAAAGCTCTAGAGTTATCAATCGATTTATACAGCTCTGCTATTGACTCCGTTGTGCCAGTATCATCAGCAAGGGTGGCGGAGTCAGCAAAGCTTCTCGAGAATATTTTTAGATCAGTAAACATTGCGCTAGTCAATGAAATGAAGGTGGTAATGGACTCCATGGATATCGATATTCATGAAGTGATCGATGCTGCTGCTACAAAGCCATTTGGTTTTATGAAGTTTACTCCTGGGCCCGGGCTTGGAGGACACTGTATTCCCATAGATCCCTTTTATCTAACTTGGAAAGCTAAAGAGTTTGGTCTTAATACAAGGTTTATCGAGTTAGCAGGAGAAGTAAATGCTGCAATGCCACAATTTGTAATTGATAAAACTATATTGGCTTTAAACTCTCATGGGAAACCTGTAAAAGGAAGTACTATTCTAGTCTTAGGTATTGCTTATAAGCCTGATGTCGATGATATGAGAGAATCACCGTCTTTTCTGATTATGGATAAGCTTGAAGAATTGGGTGCTGAAGTGAGCTATCATGATTCGTGGATACCTGAGATTCCTAGAAGTAGAAACCATTTAAAATGGATGGGTGAAGAATCAGTAATCTGGAGAGAAAGAGAAATTTCAGCATTTGATTGTGTAGTACTAGTAACCGATCATAAAAATGTAAATTATCAAGAACTACACTTGTGGAATGATTGTATTGTAGATTCGAGAAACGCCATGAAAGAATTTTCTCCCCGTCATTCAAATCACATTTTTAAGGCATAGTTTACTCCATCACTCTACTTAAAGAGTGCTTTGTTCTTTTTAAAGCTTTAAGTTAAATTTTCTAGAATTTAAGACTACTAATGAATATAACCGTCGTAGGAACTGGATATGTTGGCCTTTCTCTCTCAGTGCTTCTTGCACAGCATAATAGTGTAATAGCGTTAGATATTGTTGAGGAGAAGATAAATAAAATCAAGAATCGAGAATCGCCAATCTCAGATCCTGAGATTGAGAGTTTTCTAAATACAAAAGAACTTAATCTCATAGCCACTCTTGATAAAGAAGAGGCGTATAAAAATGCTACCTATGTTATTATAGCAACTCCCACAAATTATGATTCGGAAACGAATAAGTTTGACACAAGATCTGTTGAAACCGTTATAGAGGATGTTCTAGATATAAACCCTGACGCTATAATGGTAATAAAGTCTACAATTCCAGTGGGGTATATAAAGAGCGCAAAGAAGAAGTTTAAGTGTGAAAACTTAATATTCTCACCTGAATTTTTAAGAGAAGGGAAAGCCTTGTATGATAATCTTTTTCCATCAAGAATTGTTGTTGGAGAGAGATCAGAAAGGGCTAGAATCTTTGCTGATTTATTAGTCAGGGGTGCCGAAAAAAAGTCTGAAGAAATTCAGGTTTTATTTACAGACTCTACCGAGGCTGAGGCTATAAAGCTTTTTTCTAATACTTATTTAGCAATGCGTGTGGCATATTTTAATGAGCTTGATTCTTATTGTGAATCACATGGTTTGAGTGCTGTGCAAGTTATTAACGGAGTAGGTCTAGATCCTAGAATTGGGGATCATTATAATAATCCATCATTTGGATATGGTGGATATTGCCTACCAAAAGATACAAAGCAACTACTGGCGAATTTTCAGGACGTTCCAAATAACTTAATCCGGGCTATAGTAGATGCGAATACTACAAGAAAAGATTTTATCGCAAATCAAATACTAAAGAAGAAGCCTAAAGTAGTAGGAATATATCGACTTGTTATGAAGCAAGGCTCAGATAATTTTCGAGCGAGTGCCATTCAAGGAATTATGAAGAGAATAAAGGCTAAGGGCATTGAGGTGGTAGTATATGAACCATATTTAATGGAGACTGAATTCTATCATTCAAAAGTGATAAAGGATATTGACACTTTTAAGAAAGTATCAGATGTAATTGTTGCAAACCGGATGGTCAAGGATATTGAAGATGTAATTGATAAAGTATACACAAGAGATCTTTTTGGTAATGATTAAAAAGATCAACTTTTCGATTATTGGATTTGGTCGTATTGGGCAAAGACATGCAAAAATAGCTAGTGATTATTCTAATTCTAATTTGATTTCTGTCGTTGATACAGATAAGGCTAAATTCGAAAAAATTATTGAACTAAATCTTAAAGCTTCAAGCTTTATTGAGCTGACGGATTTTCTGGAATCAGATAAAAATAAATCAGATGTAGTCTCAATTGCTACACCCAATGGTTTGCATGTAGATTACGCTGTTCAATGTCTCTATACTGGATATCATGTAGTTATTGAAAAGCCAATGGGGCTTAGCGAAGAAGAATGTAATAGAGTTATTAAGGCACAAGAAAAAAGTGGTAAGCAAGTTTTTGTAGTAAAACAAAATCGTTATAGCCCCCCATCAGTATGGCTAAAGCAAGTTGTTTCAGAGAAGATTATCGGTGATGTATTAATGGTTCAAACAAACTGCTATTGGAATAGGGATGAACGATATTATTCTACTAGTCCATGGAGGGGTACAAAAGATATGGACGGAGGAGCTCTTTTTACTCAGTTTAGTCACTTCGTTGATATTATGTACTGGGTTTTTGGCGATATCAAGAATCCAAGTGCAGTAGTAAAGAATTTTACACATCCAAATTTAGCTGAATTTGATGATTCTGGTTTTGCACAGTTTGAGTTTGTAAACGGGGGAATTGGTTCTATTAACTATTCAACATCTTGCTGGGATAAAAATATGGAGAGTAGTATCACTGTTGTTGGGACAAAGGGTAGTCTAAAAATCGGTGGTCAATACATGAACGAGATTGAATATTGCCATATTGATGGCTATGATGCTCCAGATTTGCCGGAGACCAATCCTCCAAATGATTATGGACCGTATAAGGGTAGTGCAGCAAATCATCATTTTGTAATTGAGAATGTTGTAAACACATTAAATAACAATGAAGAGATTACTGCTACAGCTTTTGATGGAATGAAAGTTGTTAGTATAATAGAGCGTATTTATAAGGCAGCCGGATTTATGTAATGGATCAAGTTTTTATACACCAAAGTGCTATAGTAGAAGACCCGTCAAACATTGGAGCTGGGTCAAAAATATGGCATTGGGTTCATGTTATGGCTGGTGCTGAAATCGGAGAGAAATGTATATTAGGCCAGAATGTATTTGTTGGTGCTCAAGTAGTTTTAGGTGATAATGTCCGGGTTCAAAATAATGTATCAATTTATGATGCAGTTGTTTTAGAAGATGATGTGTTTTGTGGGCCAAGTATGGTTTTTACAAACGTTATAAATCCAAGAAGCCATGTTCAAAGAAAAGAAGAGTATAAAAAAACTATCGTTAGAAGAGGTGCTTCAATAGGAGCAAATGCTACTATAATTTGTGGCAATGAAATTGGAGAATATGCTTTTATTGGAGCCGGAAGTGTTATCACAAAAGATATCTCTCCATTTGAACTTATAGTAGGCAATCCCGGAAAAAGAATTGGCTGGGTTTCCAAGGCTGGTCATCGGCTAAACTTTGATGTGGATAATATTGCAGTGTGTATAGAAACGGGTGAGAGGTATTCACTCGAAAATGATATTGTAGAGGTGTTAAAATGAAAGTCCCACTTCTAGATTTAAATGCTCAGTTCAAGGAATTAAAAGAAGAAGTTAATATAGCGATTTCGGATGTACTTGAATCGCAGTCTTTCATAATGGGAGATTTCGTCAAGAAGTTCGAAAGTGAGGTTGGCAGCTATTGTGAAACTGATTTTGCATATGGATGTGCTTCTGGGTCGGATGCTCTGCTTTTAGCACTTATGGCAATCGATATAGTACCCGGTGATTATGTGATAACGTCGCCGTTCACTTTTTTTGCTACTGCGGGTGCTGTCACCAGGTTAGGAGCTATTCCGATATTCATTGATATAGATCCCGATAGTTTTAATATCGATCCTGGCAAGGTTAGAGATTTTATAGAAGGGAGGGATGAGCTTTCAAAGCGTTTAAACCTGGATAGGAACAAAATAAAAGCTATTATTCCGGTTCATTTGTACGGACAGGTAGCAGAAATGGACGCATTAGTTAAAATAGCAGAAGAGTTTAACTTGACTATTATTGAAGATGCAGCACAATCCATTGGTTCTGTCTATAGAGGAAAAAAGGCTGGTAATTTTGGGGATTTTGGATGCTTTAGTTTTTTTCCAAGTAAAAACCTTGGTGCTTATGGTGATGCAGGTTTAATTACTGTTAAAGATCCGGAAATAGCTTCAAAAGTGGACATCTTAAGACTGCATGGAGCAAAACCAAAGTATCATCATAAGATGGTTGGTATCAATAGTAGGTTGGATGCAATACAGGCTGCTATTCTTTCTGTAAAACTTAATTACCTTGATGATTGGTCAGAGAAGAGAAGAGAAAAAGCATTGATTTATAATGAGCTTTTCTCATCTACTGGAGTTGTGACAGATAATATAGCAGACAATAATGGAGTCAAGTTGCCAAAAGAGGGAACTGGAAATCCTGAAAGGGGTGGAAAGCATATTTATCATCAATATACGATCAGAGTTTCAGATAGAGACAGGGTTCAAGGTATACTTAAAGGAGAAGGGATTGGAACTTCAATATATTATCCGGTACCACTACATATTCAAGAATGTTTTTCTGATTTAAATTACACTTCTAATGATTGTCCTGAAGCAGTGAGAGCTACCCATGAGGCATTATCATTACCTATTTTCCCTGAATTAACTGAAGATCAAATAAAAAAAGTGGTCAATACAATAGCGAAAGCATTAAGTTGATATCATGTTAAAGTCTCCAGTTTCATTATTCATAATTAAGGCCCTGGCAATTTTTGTGGTCTGGTATATTGTATATGAACTATGGTTATTACCGGATGGCAGACTTGACAAATGGCTTGCCCTAAATATTGTGAGTATTAGTTCCGGAGTAACCAACCTTTTCGGATATGAAACATGGTCTATTAATAGAATTATCGGGATAGAGGAAAGCCCAGGGCTTGAAATTATAGATGGATGCACAGGGATTTCAGCGGTAGGTCTTTTTTTAGGATTTATTTTAGCATATCCAGGTGACTGGAAAAATAAGTTGAGCTTTTGTGCTATCGGTATTTGTGTTATTTATCTGGTAAATATTTTTAGAGTAGTTGTGTTAGTAATTACCCAAGAAGAATGGATAGAGTTTTTTGACATTACTCATGATTACTCAACCTCAAGCATATTTTATATTATAATTTTCCTCATGTGGATTCTTTGGATAAAATTTAGTGAGGATGGGTTTTCTAGGTCAGAAATAAAAACTAATGAATAAATTAGTATATAAGTTTCTGATAGTTATTGGGATAATCTTGATTTATTTTTCTGGTATCAGAGTCTTCAGAGGAATAGTACATGATATACATATGGGTATTTTTCTCCCTGAAGAATATGGTATAGTCTCCGATGATTTGATTTTTTATTCCCAATCATCTGTATCGTTTACATTTGAATCAGTAGGAGAAGAAATACCAATCACCTGGCAGTACAAAATACCTTTTGGTATTTTCTTTTTGTTCTCTTTGATCGCATTGAGTTCATTTAGTTCATCTAAACAGCATTATTTTGCACTAATTCTGATCCACCTTTTCTGTGGATTTCTTTCTTTTGTTTTTATGATTCTTGGCACAAACTATCTCAAAGAACTTCTATTTGTACCAGATTTTGTATCTAGGTATTTAATTCCAATTTGCTCCTTAGGCTATGTAGTATTAATCTACAAAAGAAATCAATTAGAAGATTGAAATGAAGGTCGAGTTCAAACAACATTCTAGAATTTTACATGAGATAGCTAACCGAATAAGTGTAACTAATTACGAGGAAGTAGTATTTAAAAGTTCTTTTCCTTTAGATAATATTTGGGTGTTAGGTGCTGGGAAGGCTTCATTAAATATGGCTGAAAGCATAATTAGTACTTTTGGCTCAAGAGTTGAAGATGGAATAATTATTTCTAACGAAGATCGATATGGAATAAAAGGAATTCAGGTTTTTGAAGGAGCCCACCCATACCCAGATAAAAAATCAGTATCTGCTTCTTATGAGCTGTTAGAGTTGGCCAGGAAAATACCTGAAGGTGAGACGGTAGTTTTTTGTCTTTCAGGTGGCGCATCTTCTTTGTTGTGTATTCCTCCGGGCGGAATAGAAATTGACGAACTAGCCTATACTTATAAACTACTTTTGGAATGTGGTGCGTCAATACATGAGATAAATGTAGTACGAAAGCATTTGTGTGAGCTCAAAGGGGGCCAACTTGCTCAGGCTCTGCACCATACAAACCTGGTCACGTTAGTAGCATCAGATGTACCTGGCGATGATTTGGAAACAATTGGAAGTTCACCGACTATCTGCGATCCATCAACATTCAAAGAGGCATTTCAGGTATTAAAGCGGTTTGAGCTCTGGAATCTAGTACCTCATTCTATTCGAATATATATTGCAAAAGGGATGAATGGAGACATTCCGGAAACACCAAAACCAGGAATTAATGATCATCCAGGTCATGAGATTAAGACTATTTCAAAGATTTCATCTCTTGGAGAAAGAGTGGAACAGGTGTTAAGGAAGGAAGGCTTTAATACCTGGTTGGATAATAAAGCATATGATGATGATGTCCGAAAAGTCTCAAAAATGATTTGTAGCAAAGCTATTTCGGTACTAAGTAAAGATGAGCCCCTAGCCAAGCCAGCTGCTCTAATTTTTTATGGAGAAAGCTCCGTAAATGTAAAAGGTAGTGGAAAAGGAGGGAGAAACCAGGAATTGGCTTTAATATCTGCAATCTCGTTAGAAGGGCATCATTCAATTTCGATGTTGAGTTTAGGAACCGATGGCATTGATGGACCAACAGACGCTGCTGGTGCTATAATAAACTCTGAAACCACATTAAAGGCCAGAAAAGCAAAGCTTAGTCCGGAAGAGTTCTTACAGAATAATGACTCTTATAATTTTCACGAAGAAATGGGCACAATTATAAAGACAGGGTCAACTGGAAATAATACTGCGGATTTACAAGTTGTGATCATTGAGTAGTTGAGCAAGTTACTCAGACCATGTATCTTTACATCCTAATTTTATAAGTATATGATCTGGCAAGACCCATTTTACCTTTGGCTGTTACTATTAATCCCTACTCTTTTACTGTTAATTTGGTTCAGAAGAAAGAGTATCCTAGCTATACAAGAAAAGTACTTTAGCTCAGAATTGTTTTCGTCCTTAAGGAAAGGATACTGGTCTGTTGGAACAGCAATTAAGTCTACTATATTTATTCTTGGGCTTGTATTTACATTGATTGCCCTGGCTGGTCCAAAAATAGGGACAGAAGTTAGGGAGGTTAAAAGACGTGGAATAGACATGTTAATAGCCCTTGATCTTTCAGCTAGCATGAATGCTGAAGATGTAAGACCAAGCCGTCTTGAAAAAGCTAAATTTGAAATCAACCGACTAATCGAACGGTTGAAAGGTGATAGAGTCGGATTAGTTGTTTTTACCGGGGAGGCCTATTTGCAAAGCCCCATGACTTTGGATTATTCTGCGCTTAGGTTATTTCTTGAAATAGTTGATACAGATCAAATGCCAAGCTCGGCTACAGATTTTAAAGCTGCAATGGAAACATCGCTTGCGGCTTTTGAATCACTGGAAGAAAATACCGGCCAGGCAGCAAAAGTCCTTCTCATAATTTCTGACGGTGAAGACCATGGCCAATCATACGATGAGGCGTTAGAGGCATTAATGGATAACTCAATTTCTGTGTACACACTTGGTATTGGTAGTAGTGAAGGAACTACTATACCGTTATATGATAATACAAATGGGCAGCTAATCGGGTATAAAAGAGATAGGGATGGTAAAGTAGTAACTACCAGTCTTCAGAGAGATATTTTAAGACAAGTAGCAGCTAAAGCTGATGGCAATTATTACGAGATTGCAAGAGGGAATGATGGAATTGATGCGTTTCTGGCAAGAGTGGATGAACTTGAAAAAGGAGAGTTTTCGAGCCAGGAGTATGCTGACTTTAAAAATCAATACCAATGGATGGCAGCTTTAGGATTGTTTTGTTTTATATGCTCAGCATTATTCCCTTCTTACAGAAATAAAGAAATATGATAAAACTTTTTATTACGGATTTGGATGGTTGTGTAACAGATCCGTTTACTACTCCTGACTGGGATGCCTTCTCAAGAATTAGAGAGTTAAACCTGGAGAGCCAGAACAACCCACTAATTCCACCATTAACAATTTGTACTGGTAGGCCTATGCCTTACGCTGAAGCGATGGCACAAATCCTTGGGATTGAACTCCCATTTATATTTGAAAGTGGGGGAGGCATGTATGATGTGATAAAGAACGACTTAATTTGGAATCCCTGCTTAAGCAAAGAAAGAGAAGTTGAGATACAGGAACTTAAGAAGTGGGGAAGGAAGATTATTTCTGATAAGTACCCAAGTTCTATCCCGGAATTTGCCAAGCACACAGATATTGGGTTTATAAATCCAGATACTTCAGTAATAGAACAAATCTTCAAAGAAGCTGAAGAACTCATTGGCAATGGCTTTGAGGCATTTGAGGTTCATAGTACTCCTGTTTCAGTAAATATTATTCTGAAGGATGCAAACAAAGGAAAGGGAATAAGGATGCTTTGTGAATACCTCGGATTAGATTTAGAAGAAGTAGCTTATATTGGGGATTCAAGTGGCGATGTACCAGGCTTAAAGATTGTTAAAGCAGCTTTTGCACCAAATAATGCTGCCAAAGTAGCAAAAGATGTTGCCGAAGTGGTTCAAGAGAACTCAACTCAGGGAGTTCTTGAAGCGTATCGGAAAATTATCGAACGTAATAAAGCTTTGTAACTTAGAACTTATTGGATTTCTTTAGACTGAATTTCCTTAAGGAGTTCAAAGTACTTTTCTATAAGTTTCTGGTAATCTGACGAGTATTTGGTAAAATTAGGGTCATTAAGCCTATTCCGGATTTGTTTCTCAAGCTCTTCTAAAGTTAACTCAGGTGGAGTCGGCCTTTGTAAGCTATTACCAGTAGCACCTTCTCTTTTCTCCTCTTCATCTCGTTCTTCGAGAGCTCTTTCAGCTTCCAGCATTCTTGAAAGTATGTTTTGTTGACGCTCAATCATAGTTGGGTCTACAGCTCCACCTCTTAAATCATTTATGGTATCTTCCATTTCTTCAATCATACGCTGAATATCGCTTCCAATTTTATCTCCGCCTTCTAACTCTCCACTTCTTCTTAACTCTTCAAGCTGTTTTCGAATTTCATTCTGTTGCTTAGACATCTGGTTCAATCTACCCATCTGATCCTGTGTAAGCCGCTCTCCCTGCATATCATTGATCATATCCTGAATCTGCTGGTTCAACTGCTGCTGGTTCTCACCCATTTGCTGGAGTTGTTCCATCATTTGTTGTGTACTTTGTCCAGACCCAGAACTATTACCGCTTTGTTGATCCTGAATTTGTTCCAACAGGTTAGCAATCATAAAAGATATTTCATTGATGCCACCAAGTGCCTGTCGTGTAGCTATTGATGAACGACTTTGATTCCGTTCAGCCATTTGCTCAAGTGAAGTAGTGAGTTGCTGTTCTACCTCAAGTTTCTTTTTGTTGATATCGTTTGAAAACTGTGGAATTTCTGTAGAAAGTTGAAATAGAGAGTCAGAAAGTGCAGTAAAGATTCCTTCAAGATTCTTTTGATCTCTGGCAAACTCAATATATGCCTGGCTTCTATTTTCTGTAGCAGAAGCGTATGAAACCAGGTTCTCTTGCTCAACAGAAAGGTTTAGTAGTGAATAGAGAATATATTGTAAACCAGCGATATTGATATTCATTTGTTGCTGGTTCATGCTCTCCATTTGCTGACGAGTCATTTCAGCTAACTTTTCAAATGCTTTTGATATACTCTGTTGAAGCTGTTCCTTTCTCTTTTGCTTTTCAGCTAGTTCAGATGCACTAGAGCCTTCATCGTTCATCAATTCTTCCAGTTCGTCTAGTAACTCTTCAAGTTCTTTACTAACCTCATTAAGCTGTTCCTGAGACTCTTCCTGATATTCTGAAATCGCTTGCTCATTTTTGTCAGAAGTATTTTCTGAGAGATCTTCAGTCTGTTCTTTTAGTTGTTCAAGTTGCTCCAAAGTAGATTCTCTTTGCTCTTTTTCATCCTCCGGAGCTAAGTCCTGGGCTTGCAGTTCCTCTTCTTGTTCAGCTAAATCTTCATAGGATTGTGCCAATTTCTCTAAATCAGAAATCAGTTTTAATTGTTTAAAAAGCTCTATGGTTCTTTCGAGACGCTCTTTATAAAGCTCTTCATTAAACTCAACATCTTTCATTGCTTCCCGGAGCTGCTCAGGGCTCATAGTTCTCATTTGCTCCTGGAGTTTTTCGAGAGCTTCTCTAAATGCCGGGTCGTCTATTTGCTCCATCAGTTTCTGAAGCTCTTCATAAGCTTCCATTGTTTCTTCTGATAAAAGGTTGTTCTCACTTAACTCGTCTTTTATCTCATCAAACTTCTCGTTGAGTTCCTCAATTCGTTGTTCAAGCTCTTCTTGTTGCCTGGTAACTTCTCCCAGCTGGCGTTGCTGCTCAAAGTCAGTTTCAGGATTTTCCTTCAATTGCTCTTTAAAGGTGTCATACTGATCTTGAATTTCCTCGAACGCAGATGAAATATCATCCAGATCGGTTTCTACTTCATCTTCTTTATCACCTAAGTCATCAAAGTAATCAACAAGTGATGGCACGGTAAGCGTGAGAACCTGAGACTGTGAAGCCTTGAACCCATTGTACTCATCATTATCTTTGACTTCAATCCAAAAGCTGACAACATCCTTTGGCTTCAGGTTCAGCTGTGATACATCCCAGGAAAATGACTGTAATGTCTCGTTATTGGGTTTCTGAAGCTTAACCGATGAAAACTCAGGCTTATCTACAAAAGCTCTGGTAAGTTCATAGTTAAGAGAAGCACTAGTTAACTCAAAATCATCCGAAGATCTAAAAAGAAGATCTAAAGAAGTTGGTTCAACGGATTCGATCGATTCTGAAGGTTCTATCAATTCAACAAATGGAAACGCATCAATTCTTGGAGTTACAACAAATCTAAAAGGGTTTTGATTTAGAAGACCACTTTTATCACTCATCTCAAAGAACAATGTATCCTCATTTCCAATTTCAAACTCCTGGCTGAAACTTAAGTCTTCAGATAGACTAACCTGAGTTTCTGAAGTATCTGAATTGAGTGTTATTGATTCCAATTCTTTATTTATAATTCCGGAGACAATAAACTTTGATCCCTGGAAGCCGCTTATTTGTGAGAAAGGATATTGATATCGGGTAGTATCAAGCTTTGTGTAGGCAGGCGGTACAACAACAACCTCAAGTTCGGTAAAACGAGGCCGCAGCTCAATTTGAGCTTCAAAAAAAGGACTTTTATATCCATTCATCTCGATATAATAGGAGATGTCTGAATTTAGTTCGATAGGAGCTGAGCTGAACGTACCATCAATTTGCTCCATAGCTCTTGTTCGGTACTCTTCTTCGACAGGGGTTTTTAATGCGAGAAATACTTCATCAGGTATTTCACCCTCAAAGGAAATAGATGCACTAAAAGGACTTCCTTGTTCAAGGGTAACCGTTCCAGGGGTAATTGTGAATATATATGGGTTAGGTTTCTCAAATGAGACCCAGAATTGGAATAACCTTTGAGTTGAATTACTTAAGCTAAGGCTTGAGATTAATATCACAATTAAACTTGCTATAGCAAATAGCCGACGGGATTTTGCTCGCTTATTTTCACTTGAGTTCTGGACGAAGCTTTGAAGTGCACTATCCAGAACAGAGGCATTAACCTGCTCGAGGTTCTTCAGAATGGCGGCCTCAACCAATTTTGGGTTAGCATCTACTGATTTCTCTAAATCAAGGGCATAAGAGAGTTCTTTAAGGTTGCTTGAGCGACTAAACCTTCGATAGAAATCAATGAATGTTTGAGGTGCTAAGTTTCTAAGCCCTGTGTAGATACTAATAAAGGTAGTTAGAATGAGAGCAAGGAGTATTCCAATTTTATAAGAAGGGGACAAGTATAGCAGCTCTTCAAGAAAGAGTAAGACCATCAACCAGATTAGAGATAAAATAGCTCCTCCCCAGAATACACCCAGTTTTTTCTTTTTCTCAAGCGAAGTATAGGTACTGGTTACCTTCTGCTTTAGCTGGCTGGCATTATATTGTTCCTGAGTGTCATTCATACTGTAAAGAAAAAGGAAATAAAGCTTATTAACTACTCAAAAACTATAAATATTGGTTAAAATTGTAGTCTAAATATCAGAAAGAGACAATGTATTTTTGATTGTATAGCGTTTGCTATCATATCCGAGTTGTATTATTTCTTTTTCCAGGTCATGTTGAAGAAATAAATGCCACCCTTTTTCTTCTGCTTCTTTGATAAAAGCCTTTTTCTCTACTAGTGTTTCAGTTGGATACATATCATAACCCATTACCCAGGGAAGTGGTAAGTGAACATGAGTAGCTAATAAATCAGCCATAAATACAATAGTCTTACCCTCAGATTCTATTTTCGGAAGTTGCTGGCCCAGCGTATGTCCATTTACAACTATTGCGCTAAGTCCAGGTTCGAATGTAGCATTATCGTTGACCAGGTTTAGTTTACCGGACTTTCCTATTGGTTCGATGTTTTCTTTAAGAAAGCTAGCTTTTTCTCTGTCATTAGGATTTATGGCTGTTTCCCAGTGCCTTTTGGTTACATGATATGTTGCATGAGGGAAAGTATATTCGATTTCGCCTGTGTCACCAAAGTAGGTTGAACCACCACAATGATCAAAGTGTAAATGGGTAAAGATGATATCTGTTATATCTTCAAAATTAAATCCCTGAGCTCTTAATGACTTACCTAATTCTTTTTTCGTAAAGTCGATCTGGTAGATGTCCATCATCTTTTCATTGAACTTTGTACCTACTCCGTTATCAACCAGGTAGACCTTACCGGTTTTATTTGACTTAATTAACAGGCAGCGCATAGTCATTGAGATTCTATTCTTCTCATCTGGCTCAATTCCGCGAGACCAAAGTGTTTTCGGCACAACTCCAAACATTGCACCTCCATCAAGTTTTATGTCTCCTGTTTCGATGGTGTAGAGTTCAAAATCTCCAAATACTGTTTTCGAAAGGCTCATATTAAATCAGGTCTAAAGAATTGATTACAAGAAAAATGTGGAGATTAAAATACGTATTACAAAAACCATCAGCATAAAAAAAGCCCTGGCTTGAAAGCCAGGGCTTTTAACATCTTAATTATTTTAACAAGAACAGTTTTTTACTAGTTACAAAATTACCAGAGCTAAGACGATAAAGATACACACCACTCGCAAGGCCATTCGCATTGAAAGTAACAGTATATTTTCCAATTTCCTGGGTTTCATTTACTAAGGTTTGTACTTTACGCCCCAGTATATCAAACACTTCCAATTGCACTAGTCCAGCATTTGGAATCTGGTACTCAACCTGAGTACTCGGGTTAAATGGGTTAGGGTAGTTTTGAGCCAGGCCGTACTCAGATACTACTTCACTATTATCCAGATTTAAATCCTCAAAATCTTCAGGTTGTAACCTATTTTGCAGATTATCATCAGAATATGTGTTTTCTATCACCGGGTATAATTCTTTCAGGTTTGTTTTAACTATCATTTCAATTCTAAAAACGCCATTGAGACTACCAGGATTTACATCCCAAGACTTATTGATTTGAGTGAGTTTTGAATTGCCATCAATTTTATGTTCTCTTAAGATTCCAAGTATTTTGTTTGTAGAATGATCTACTAAATTAATGGTGTAATGAATAAATCCATTTTCTCCTAAAAGCCTAACTGCAGCAACTGCATCTCTAAAACTGAATTGCTCCTCAAAGGTTAACTGCATATCGCTATCAAACTGGAAAGGTTCGCTTTTTAAATATTCAACCACATCCTGAAGCTCTTGATACTTCATATTTATGTCTTCTAACCGCATATCTATATTTGAGCTGGTAGATGGTTCTTCTGAGTTGAAGAAAACGAATGGCAATGGTTCATCATCCAACTTAATTTCCCCAATACTATAGTTAAACCCGGAGGTATGGGCAGTATCCGTAAGGATGATTCCTCTAGTTTCTGTAGTGGCCAAAGGTTGTTGTTTCAAATAGCTTCCTAAGGAATTGGATTGAAGCCAATAATAAGGTTGAGTTTTCGGATAATAAGAGAATGCATGAATATCATTAGCAGATGCTGCTTCGGTAATTTGAACATCCCATCCCTTAGTGTTTAATCCTTTAAACTGATTCAAGGCAGATCCTTTTACGAATTTGTTGTAATCAATATACCCCGACTGATCATATATTTGACTCCATGCTACATAATACTCACTATTATCACTCTTTTTACTAACAGATACAGAGCGAACATGATGGTCATTATTAGTTCTGGAGATCGTCAGTCCAAACATACCCCACTCTAAAGTGGCGATAGTAGCTCTTGTATTTTGAGGGTCCCAGGTAGAATTTGTAGTAGTCGCTGATATCCAACCCACTATTCTTTTTAAAGAGCTTAGTGTTACTACCGATGGTTCTTTATTTCTTACAATTGAACTATTTGAAATAACATGAGGGCTAACAACCATAGTTGCTGAACTTTGTCCTGATATATACCTAAGGTTAGCATGTCTTATTTCAGTACCAACATAGTATGGAGGTCCTAAATACCCCATATCTTTTTCATATACAATATCAAACCAGGTATGTGTGCCAGAAGTGAAGGATGAAGTTGCTACATTATATGCACCAGAAGTATTACTAATAGTACCTGAAGCTTTTTGATCTAAATAGCCGTGTGTATAGTTAAATGCATAGATCTTATATGAGAGTCCAGATGAGGTTTTATACAATAATAACAATTCCTCATTATCAGTCCATATTACGTTTGGTTGGGTATCGTATGAAGAAGATTGCCCTGTAGAAACTTGCACATATGGAGCTGCATCAATATAGGTACTCCCATTATATCGATATGTCTGGAGCCTAATGGTTCCTCCATCTTGCCACGCTATAGCTGTCATATATTCCCAATAACCACCACTCCAGGCTACAGCATTAGTATTTACATCTATAGAGGGAGACTTACCACTAGTTATATCTAAATGATCTCCACCAGGCCCGTCAAGAAATTCCCAACTTCCTGTAGGTGATTTCGCTTCATACCAAATATGCCCTAAACTTTCGTATACCATATGCTGCCAACCATCTCGGGATCGTACTGCATTACTTTGATAGGCTTTAAAGGTCGTACTATTATTGGAAACTTGGGAACCTTTAAATTCTGATTTTAAATCGATGTCTTGATCAATAGCTATATTTCGCTGTTTACTGGTATTTCCATCACTCCATTTTAAAAATTTCCAGTTTCGACCTTGAGTCCCATCAGGAACATTCGTATCGATAGTCTTTGTTTGTGTAGCGTGAAAGAAATCGTAATTATCATAGCTAAAGAATGTACTTCCATCATAGGTAACAGTACCACTAGAATAAACTCCCCCTTCAAGAGAATTATCTAATTGTATTCTTTGAGCTGGATCAAATATTGCCTTTAAGGTTTCATCTTGAGATGTAACAGTATACTGGATTCTTCTAGCAGAAATTTCGTTTTGAACAACCCCATTCTTGTCAACCCAATGCCTGAACTTATTTTTTCCATTCGTTTCATCTAGTAACACGTAAGGAGTTTGGACTTTATAAGTACTTCCCGTATTCCATTCAAATGTTTTAGGAGAATCATATGAAGTAATCGTACTGCCACTAACTCCATCTACTTTCTCTACAGTGCCAACCTTATAATTATCATTAACAACATTTGTGACTGTAATAAATCTAGGGCCTGCTTTGAGTGTAAAACCAATTCTAACTTCATCGGTTGTAGTAGTAAGATTTGGAGTTGTAGAAGTAAAATACTGTGTGGCAGCACTTACTAAAAAAGGAAGTTTCGTAGTAGTACTTATTTCGGGTAATGAACTAACAATACCTTTCGAAACCAGATTCAATGCATCATATAGTAATCCACTTTCATTAAAGGTAAAATCATCTGGAACTAGGAGTAATTTATATCCATTTCCTTGAGTTTGAATAGAAACATAACCTTCAATAGTTACATTTTTATTGGAATATGTATGGTCAAATTCGAAACCGATAAGTTCAAAATTTATATATGCATCCAAAATGAGTTCTAATTCAAATCGATTTCCGGATAATAGTGTTACAGTACCAGATTTTGGTTTTATATTATAATAGTCTATTCCGGTACTGCTAGTCTCAGTGCCATAAGAAAAATATCTGGCATGAAGAAAAGCATCCACTGCATTTTGGATTGAAGACTTAGGAATTTTAAGTTCAATATCATTTGCCTGAACCATACTCATGCAGATAGTGCTAAGTATACAAGACAATATTCCAATTTTGATAAATCTAGTTTTCATCATTCTCTCCAATTTAATTTATTCGCCTACTAACGTTGTGACCTGAGACATTGTTCGTTGATACCAACCTGTTGTTGATCCAATTGAACCTAAATAAACATCCCAAGAAGTTTCATTGTCTTGCCTTTTTAGTTTTATCTTATAAGAGAAAGCTGACATAAAAGAAGGCAGTTGGGTTACTGTCATACTTCCAGATGCTACATATAAACCTAATCCTGAATCAAATGTAGATGTTGCATTTAAGTTTTTTGTACCTACTGATGCGCCATTGTTATAAATCTTAACATTCTCAATTGTGATAACATTGTTGGATCGTATCTCAAATTGAAAATTTGAGATCGACCCCCTCTTAAAACGAAAGATATAGTCTGGAGATGTTGCAATAATTGCAGGGGTAACTGTTAGCAATATTGCCCCTTCAACTACTCCCAAATCTATGCCTGTTGATGATTGCCATTCAAGGTCCGAAGAATCAAAAATTCGTCCAGATAGCACATCTAAGATACCTCCTTCATAGATTACCCAGTCAATAGGTTCAAGGAGATCTTCAATAATATCTTTAAGCCTGGTATCACTAAAAACAGAAATAGAATCAATTTCAGATCTTAAGTCTTCATAGGAAGTGATGATTTCATCCGTAGATGTTGATAATGTTGGTGTAACAAGGCTTGGCTCAATTGTTACTTCATTATTATATACAGAAGTATTTATATCAAGTGTTAACGCAATCTTTACTTTGTTGTTCAATAAAGTAACCACGGGTCTATTAAGTGTAATAGAATATGAAAGTCCCTGGTAAGAACCAGACCAACTGGTTGGTATTGAACTCCATTGTGAAGCAATAAACCTATTTACACCAGTTTGATTAACGGAAAGACTTATTGGAACATTTTTAGTAACGGATTGAGCTATCGTATGCTTAGCATCGGCGAAGCTAAGCAATACTATTAGAACTAGTACGCTTATTTTTCTCATTATTCTCTCCTTTAAAAGTTTTAACCCAATTTAGGTATAAGGACTAAAAAAGCAATACTCTAGGATATAAGCAAATTGTAAAGAAATTATGAATTCAAACGATCTATTGAGTGAGTGTATTTTTTACGAAGCAAATATTTAAGAAGTAATAAAGCCCAAAAACCATCAGCATAAAAAAAGCCCTGGCTTAAGAACCAAGGCTTCGAAGAATTACCTTAGTAATATCTTTTAGAAAGAAGGGACCACATCATTCCTATATAAAGTATCTAGAAGTGTGACTCCAACCATAAGTATGAAGAAGACTAAAGCTCCAATTAGAAGCATGGAGTTGAATTTAGTATCCCAGTATAATCCCATGAAGAATGCAGCAACCAGGAATGCTTTAACTAAAGCAATGCTAAGAGCTACGATAACGTCTAAAGGTGATGGTAAAGATAGTGAAGACACTACCACTGTTAAAATGGTAAGCACAATTAATGCGCCTCCAATTAACCAAAGTTGTTTTGCTGATGCAACGTGATGTTCGTGACTGTGTTCGCTCATTATAATAGTCCTGTCATTCAATTAAATATAGTAGTGGGAATAGGAAGATCCAGATCAAATCAACCAAGTGCCAGTAAAGTCCTGTAATCTCAACCGGTGTATAGTATTCACTATTGAAGTGACCTTTACCAGCCCTGATATACAACCAGATCATAAGTCCTATACCAACAATTACGTGAAGACCATGAATACCAGTCATGACATAATAAATACTAAAGAATATGTTGGCTTTAGGGTGATCTAATACAGCAAGTACTTCAGGTGCCGGATTCCACAAAGAACCAGGTGCAATACCTAAGTGAAGTTTATGCTCGTACTCGAAGTATTTGATAACCAGAAAAACAAAAGCAAGCACAATGGTAATCATCAAGTTGATTCGTAAGCCTTTGAGTTCGTTTCTCTGAGCTGAACGTATTGCCATTGCAACGGTTAAACTACTACCGATTAAAACAATAGTGTTTACTCCACCCCAAACTTTATCAAGCTGAAGTGCCGCTTGTGTAAAGAGGTCAGGGTACCAGGCCCGGAATACAATGTACGCGCAGAAGAGCCCGCCAAAGAATAATATTTCGTTCACCAAAAATACCCACATTCCCAATTTTGCGGAATCGAACTGTTGATCCGAGTCTACAAAATGATGCTGAACATGAGCTGGTTGTGATGCTGAATGATTCGCCATTTAGAAATTCTGTTTATAGTTAATTACGCTTTTTCAGTTTCTTCACTAGCAGTCTCATGATGTTCATCATGACCATTCTGAGAAACTGCTATACCAAGTTGAAATTCTTCCATTGGCTTGTGATAATCATAAGGATGATTGATGATCACAGGAGTATGGTCGAAGTTATGAAAGTCAGGAGGTGAAGTAGACTGCCATTCAAGTCCACGGCTATTCCAGGGATTCGAAGGAGCTTTTTCGCCACCAAATAGTGATCTCGTCAGGTAATACAGAATAATCAGGAACGCTACTGCTAAAATGTAGGATCCAATTGTAGACGTTTGGTGGAAAGTCTGAAATTGATCAATGTAATTGTAATACCTACGAGGCATGCCTTGAGCTCCCATTACAAACTGTGGCAAGAAAGTCATGTTAAACCCGATGAATACAAGAACGGCTGCAATTTTACCAAGAGTCTCGTTGTACATTTTCCCGGTCATTTTTGGCCACCAGTAGTGTAAACCAGCCAGTAGCGCGATCAGTGTACCACCCATCATTACATAATGGAAGTGAGCAACAACGTAATAGGTATCGTGTAAGTGAATATCTACGGATAATGCACCAAGCATAATTCCTGTAAAACCACCAATAGAGAATAAGAAAAGGAAGATAAAGACATAAAGCATAGGTGTCTTCATATCAATGGAGCCCTTGTATAAGGTAGCCACCCAGTTAAGGATTTTGATACCTGTTGGTATACCAACAAGGAATGTCAGGAATGAGAACACAGTGGTTGCTACAGCTGACTGGCCAGATGTAAACATATGGTGCCCCCAAACAAGGAAACCAATAAATGCAATTGCTAAAGATGAAAGAGCGATTGCCCAGTATCCGAAAACAGTTTTCTTTGAGAAAGTAGAGATCACTTCAGAAATAATACCGAAGCCAGGTACAATCATGATGTATACAGCAGGGTGGGAGTAGAACCAGAAGAAATGCTGGTAAAGTACAGGGTCACCACCAAGTGCAGGATCAAAGATTCCAATGTCCAGAATATTTTCAAATGAAAGTAAAAGAATAGTAATTGCAAGAACCGGTGTAGCTAATACCTGGATAATGGACGTTGCATATAAAGCCCAAATATTAAGAGGAAGCCTTCCCCATGTAATACCAGGAGCACGAAGCTTATGAATGGTTGTTATAAAGTTGGTTCCGGTAAGGATTGAAGAAAACCCTAAGATGAAAACCCCTAAGGTTACCCAAATTACACCAGCTGAGTTAGCATCAGAGCTATATGGAGTATAAAAAGTCCAACCTGTATCGAAACCATTCATGTATAAGGAGATGAATGTAAAAATAGCTCCAATAACGTAGATGTAGAAACTGGCTAGGTTAAGCCTAGGGAATGCCACATCTTTAGCACCCAATTGCATTGGCATAATGAAGTTTCCTAATGCAGCAGGAATACTAGGAATCAATACAAAGAACACCATCATTGCACCATGTAAGGTGAATAATTGGTTGTAAGTATCAGCTTCAATGAAGTTTTTAGCAGGTGTCCATAACTCGGTTCTTAGTGCAACAGCCAGAAAGCCTGCCAGTGCAAAAAAGAAGGCTACAGAACCCAGGTACATTAAACCAATTTTCTTATGATCAACTGTGGTCATCCAAGCCCAAAGGCCTTTCTCATCTGTGAGGTAGGTATTGGTAGGATTTTCAGAAGGTTCAAAACGCTGTACTTGGAGCGTCGTCATTTTTTTTGTTTCAGCTACTGCCATATCACTTCAGAGTTTTAAGATATTCGATAATATTGGTGATTTCTTCATCGCTTAGTCTTCCTTCATAAGGAGTCATAACGTTGTCGTAGCCAGCTACTACTTTCTCACCAGGATATAAAATTGATTCACGGATGTAGTTTTCATCAACAGTTACAGAACTACCATCTGCAAGTTGTTCTTGTTTACCCCACAGCCCCAGGAAGGAAGGTCCAATGTTATCTGAACCATCAGCAGAGTGACACGTTTGGCAACCTTGAAGCTCAACTAATTGCTGACCTTGCTCAACCGGAGTACCAGATGGTCCGCCACCGTTTAGTTCTAACCATTGTTCAAAATCTTCCGGCTCATGTACAATTACCTTTGCCAACATATTGGAGTGACTTGTTCCGCAATACTCAGTACAATAAACCTGCGATTCCCCGACTTCTTCGGCCTGGAACCATACATAGGTATATCTACCCGGAACAACATCATGCTTAACCCTGTAATCAGGTACAAAAAAGGAGTGAAGTACATCTCTTGACTGAAGTACAATTTTTACCGGACGCCCCTTGGGGACGTGAATTTCATTAAGAGTTTGGGCTCCGTTTGCATAGTTCACACTCCAGTTCCATTTAAATCCAGTAACCGAGATTTCATAAGCATCATCAGGCACTGATTTCAGGTTTAACCAACCTGTATAACCCCACCAAAAAATTACAAGAGTGATAAGTAAAGGGATCACAGACCAGGTAATCTCCAGTGCATGGTTGTGATAAATCACCGGAGTTTCGTCGTCTTCAGATTTTCTTTTGTACTTAATTGCAAAGTAGATGATTGCAATTGTGATCCCAAGAAGTAGTATTAAACTTACTTCATTGATGAAATGAAATAGCCCGTCGGTACTATCAGCCGTAAGTGGCGATTTGTTATCCGGGAGCATAAAATCGAATAGTCTGCCCATTATTGGAAGTCGATATTAGATGTTAGTTTTGTGTCTTTTCCGCGAAGCCAAAGAAGACCGATGAAGATACCAAGAATTATTAGTGTAGCCAAGCCACCAATCTTCATAATATTGATTGCTAAGGGTACATAACTATTGGAATCCGGGTCGTATTGGTAGCAATACATCAGCACTTTTGTTAGCGTATTGCCAATTTTTCCATCGGCTGATTCGTAGAGTGCACTACGCACGTCAAATTCATTGTATTGAATGCCATAGAGATAGCGGGTAATTTTCCCTTCCGGGCTCAGCATTATAATCGCTGCGCTATGTGCCAGCTCTCCTGTGCCTTCAATTTCATTGTATTGAAAGCCTACAGCTTCAACTACTTTGTCAATTTCTGATTTTTTTCCTGTTAAAAAATACCAGCCCTTTTCTGCGTCTTTTTTATTCAGTTTTGATACATACCGCTGCTTATACTCGGCAGCCAGTGTATCCTTTTCTGTTGGGTCGATGCTAAAGGAGATAATTTGATAATCTTCACCCGGAGACCAGGCTAATTCACTTGCAACATTTAATACCCCATCTACTACCAGTCCACAAAGCATCGGGCATTCGTAGTATAAAGGATTCAGGATAACCGGTTTACCTTCCTTAAGTAAAGAGCCTAAGGTTACAGAATCACCTGTTGAGGTTGCAAAGGTAGCATCCAGGGGGATTGTCTCTCCCAGGTGTTCATCAATGCCAACGCCTTGCAGTGCTTTAGGCTGTGCTCCATTAACCTGAGCTTCAGCGTGTAAAGGGAAAAAAAGCACTGCGGGCAGAATAAATGCTAACAGTGCAGTGCGTGTCATAAGGTTTTAATCAACAGCTATTTTATCAATAGCCTTATCAATAGGGATGTGGTAGATGCCTTTTTCAAGATCAACCACACCATAAGAATTAAGCTCGGCTTCCTGATCAGCTTTAAGCTTGGTAATTTCTAAATATGAAGTTGTATTCGAAACATTTCTTTGAGCTTCTAAAACACTCCATTGAGCGAAGTAAATCAGTGCAACAACAACAAAGGTAACCGTAACGATACCAAGCCCGGACCAAAAGAAAAGTATTTTATAATTAAGAGAATCATCTTGAACACCATGACTTACTGCATGTGAAAAGCTCTCATCCTCAGATTTTATTGAAACGTCAGTAACTTTACTTTGAATAGAAGACATATCTGCAGTCAATTAATGGTGATAAGTTTTTTCAAGGCATTCGTCCATCCTTGGGTCGTTTTCAGGAACCATACTGTTCTTCATAAATTGTCTAAAGAACAAGCCAAAGAAAATGCCGCCCAGTCCAATAAATGTAGTTACATCCATCCACGAAAAATGGATTCCATGTGCACTTAGCGTAGGCATTGCAATCCAGTAGATCTCAAGAAAGTGAATTACTACAACTACTGTTGCTACGAAGCCAAGTACATTACGTCTGTGCTTTTGCTCTCTGTTTAATAGAACGAGGAATGGAAGTGCAAACCTGAAAATCAATAAACTGTATGCAATGTACTTCCAGCTACCTTCAAGCCTATGATAAAACCAAAGTGTTTCTTCAGGAAGGTTAGCATAATAAATTAATAAGAACTGGCTGAATGCGATGTAAGCATAGAAAACCGTAAAAGCGAATAACCATGCTCCTAAATCATAAATGTGAGATTGGCCAATTGTATTTTTAAGTAATCCTTTGCCTTGAAGGAAGAATACCATAATGAGCATGATTGCCCAGAAAGACTGGAAACTAATTGCAAAGAAGTAAACTCCAAACATTGTTGAGAACCAGTGTGGATCTAATGACATCAACCAATCAAAACTGGCAAATGCGATAGACAGACCAAATAATGGAATAGCCGGAGCGCTCACTTTTCTCATTAAAGTGGTAATTCCCCAGTCTCCTGTTTTTTCAAGTTCTACAGATGCTTTGTACAATTTGTGGCCTACATATCCCCAAATTGCAAAATAGATCACCTGGCGAATGATAAAGAAGGTAGGGTTTAGAAAAGCTGCTTTACCTTTTAGAATTTTATCAGCTGCTACAGCATCGGCATGGCTCCAGTGATATAAATCATGCATTCCGATTAATACAGGAATTACAGCTAATGCCCAAATCCAGATATAGGAGCCAAAAGTTTCCGGGATACGGCGAATTACAACGCCCCATTTCGACTTGGTGATATGATGAAACATCACCATAAACACAGAGGCTAAAGAAATTCCGGTGAAGAACGTAAAACTTACCAGGTAGCTAAAAAAGAATTGCTCGTGCAGATCTTCATTCAAGAAATACCCGATAACACTCGCGAGTAATCCAAAAGCCCCCACTCCAAAAAGAATTTGTGGAAGCTTACTATCAGCTGGGAATTGTAAAGAATCGGTTATTGTAGGCTTATGACTCATTTTGTACGTATTTAAACAAATATCTTATTGATCACTCAGTGTTTTGATGTATTCAATGATTGACTGCAGTTCGCTATCAGTAAGTGAGCCGTATGCTTCAGCCATTAATGGATCATAACCATCAACAATTGTTGCATAAGGTTTTAAGATTGACTCTTTAAGATATGCGTCGTCTTTAATAATGGTTTTGGTTTCACCGTCTTCAGTAACTACAACGCCTTCACTTCCATATAGATTAGTCCATGTAGGTCCAATCATTTGAGAGCCGTCAATAGAATGGCAGGCTCCACATGCATAAGTAGTTATAATATCTTTACCAGCAGCGGCAGTAGGGACTACATCAGCTGATTGAGCAGCTTTTGCGGCTTCAAATTCCTCAGCTTTAGCTTGTTCAGCCCTGTATGCATCCTGAATTTCATTTAAATCAACATCTGCACCTGCTAAATCATCTTCTGTAGCATTTTGGCTAACCTGAAGTGCTCTTATATAAGCAACAATAGCCCATCTGTCATCAACAGGGATTTGGGTAGCATAAGAAGGCATATTTCTAACACCGTTGTAGATTGAAGAGTAAATCTCTCCATCTGGTGCTTCACGTAATCGATCCTGGTGATACGTTGGAGCAGGAACATACCCATATCCACCAGTCATAATGATTCCATCACCTTTACCCGTGCCACCATGGCAAGGAGTACAGAAGATTTCATAGCGCTCTTTACCTCTGTAAAGTAACTCTCTGGTTAACTCAACAGGCATTTCAGTAACAAAGTCACCATTTTCATCAACGCCTTCATAATACTCAATGTCAGCTTTTCTAAATCCACGGGCTACAGTTCCTTCAACAGGTTGGCGCATGGAGCGGCCATCTTCAAAGAAATTATTTTCTTCTTGTGCTTCTTTTCTTTCCTGCTGATCCATATTCATATTTGGATGAATAGCTGGCTTTTCAGAGACCGTACCTCTACAGCCACTTAATAAAACAGCAAAAGCAAAAACACCTGCGACTTTTTTAATTCCGTTAAGGTTCATGAAAGATATTTCGTGATTACTCTTAGTCATATACTTCCTCAATATGAGATGCACCAGCTTCTTCTAGCAGTTGTTTTACCTGGTCTGCCTGAAATTTGCTATCTGCGGCTTCAATACAAACAAAGAAACCATCATCAGTTGCTTTTTTGAAGCGTTCGACATTAAAAAGAGGGTTGTGAAGTTTTGGAAGTCCATTTAAGAAAAACATCCCAAAAACAGCACCAAAAGCAGATAAAAGAACCGTGAGCTCAAACGTTACAGGAACCCAGGCTGGAATATTGAAAAAAGGTTTTCCACTTATATTAAGTGGGTAATCCATTACGGACATAAATGTGATCATCGCTAAAGCTCCGCTAAATCCAAGCAGGCCGTGTCCAAGTACAATCCAGCCTAGTTTGGACTTTTGAAGATTCATTGCTTTATCGATTCCATGAATCGGAAACGGGCTGAAAGTATCAAACTTATCGAACCCAGCTTCTACAACAACCTTAGAAGCATCAACCAGCTCCTTAGGGTTTCTGAACTCAGCAAGGATACCGTATAGTTCAGGTTGTTGTTCAGTTACAGTTTTAGGTGTGTCCATATTCTTTAAACCCTCTCAGTTTTAGGTTTAGGAACTTCTACTACCGGAGGAACATATTCTTTAGTTACTTCATCATAGTTATGAGGATCAGCCTGAGGCAGAACTGCTTTAATCTCAGCAATCGCAATCATTGGCAAGAAGCGTAGGAAAGCGAGGAAGAGGGTAAAGAAGATTCCAAAGGTTCCAACATACGTAAGAACATCCCAGATTGTAGGAGAGAAGTAATCCCATGAGGATGGTAAGTAATCGTTAGCCAGGGAAGTTACCGTAATAACAAAACGCTCAAACCACATACCGATATTCACCACAATTGAGATGAAGAAAGTAAACCCTACACTGGTTCTTAGTTTCTTAGACCAGAATACCTGTGGTGAGATCACATTACAAAGCATCATAATCCAATATGCCCAGGCATAAGGACCAGTAGCTCGAAGTAAGAAAATTGCTTTTTCATATTCAACGCCACTGTACCAGGCGATGAAGAACTCCATCATATACGCAAAACCAACCATGGATCCCGTCACAAGGATAATGATGTTCATTTTTTCCATATGATCGTTGGTCATTATCTCTTCCATGCCATACACTTTTCGGGTGATAAGCATTAGGGTAAGTACCATTGCAAAACCTGAGAATACCGCACCAGCTACGAAATAAGGAGGGAAAATCGTTGTATGCCATCCCGGTATCATTGAAACCGCAAAGTCAAAGGATACAATTGTATGTACTGAAAGTACCAATGGAGTAGCAAGACCTGCTAAAATCATGTAGGCTTTTTCATAATTCCACCAGTGGCGGTTACTACCAGTCCAACCTAAAGAGAAGATGCCGTAAGCAAATTTTCTGATTTTATCAGTTGCTTTATCCCGTAGTGTTGCAAGATCAGGTACAAGACCAACATACCAGAAGAGCAAGGAAACAGTGAAATAGGTGGAAACCGCAAATACATCCCAAAGAAGAGGACTATTGAAGTTTGGCCACATATACATTTGGTTAGGGATTGGGAATACCCAGTAAATAACCCAAATACGTCCAACGTGAATACCCGGGAACATTAACGCACAAATAACGGCGAAAATGGTCATGGCTTCAGCAAAACGGTTAATTGCGGTTCGCCAATCCTGTCTGAATAAGAAGAGGATAGCTGAAATCAGTGTTCCGGCGTGTCCAATACCAACCCACCAAACAAAGTTAATAATAGCCCAGCCCCAGCCAACCGGGTTCATAAGACCCCAAATTCCTGTTCCTTCCCAAATCAAATATCCAACAGCTACCAGGAAAACACCTAAAAGGGCATTCGCAATCAGCATATATAGATACCACAACTTAGGAGTGGGTCTAAGGTTTACATCAGTAACAAGCTTTGTAATACTGGCAAAGTCGTGATTGCCTTTAACAAGAGCTGGTTCAGGTATGTATTCGTATTTACTCATTAGTGGGCGGGTTCCTGATTAGTCTCTTTAACCAAAACTGGGTTTGGGTTACTCAATTTGGCCATGTATGAAGTACGCGGACGAACATTTAGTTCTTCAAGCATTAGATAATTACGCTCGTTGTGTTTCATTTGAGAAACAACACTATTGTTGTCGGTAAGGTCACCGAAGTAAATTGCATCAGCAGGACAAGCTTGCTGACAAGCAGTTTTCACAGTACCATCGGCTGGTTTAGGTGAACCAGTTTCGATTTTGGTATTGATCTTTGCTCTGTTTACTCGTTGAACACAGTATGTACATTTTTCCATTACCCCACGGAAACGTACTGTTACCTCTGGGTTCATGGCCATTTGTATGATATCCGGATCTTCACCGGTAGTTAGATATTCTTTCGGGTAGTTGAAGAAGTTGAAACGACGAACCTTAAATGGACAGTTATTTGCGCAGTATCTTGTACCGATACAACGGTTATAAGTCATTTGGTTCATTCCATCATCACTATGTGTAGTTGCAGCAACCGGGCAAACCTGCTCACATGGAGCCAATTCGCAATGCATACAAGGAACCGGCTGGTGAACTGCTTGCGGTGAACCAGTATCGTCACCAACATAATAGCGGTCGTTTCTGATCCAATGCATTTCACGACCGCGGTTTACTTCCGTTTTACCAATAACCGGAATATTATTTTCTGACTGGCATGCAATAACACAAACTCCACAGCCAAAACAAGAGTTCAGGTCGATTGCCATTCCCCATTGTGGTTCATCAGCTGGATAAGTTTGCTCATCAAACAAAGAAATAGGAGCGTCTTCGTCCATTTCTTCAGCTTCCTTCATTCCTGGTACTTCATACTTATGCACATAAGCGAAAGAAGCAAAATCAGGAGTTTCTCTATATTTAGAGAGTGAAGCCTGACGATACATATCACGGCCTTCTAAACTGTGGTGATCCTGAACACAGGCAATAGCGTATGTGCTATTACTTGCAGAAATGGTTCCTGAATTAAATAGCATTCCTGAAGTTGAGCGAAGTGGGTATACATTGATACCTCCGGCTTTTTGCTCGTTATCATAATCTGCTACACGGCCTATTCCTTCACGCCCATAACCAACCGTAAGTGAAATAGAGTTATCTACATGACCTGGCTGAATCCAGGCTGCAATCTCAATAGAAGTACCGTTAATAGTAACGGATACAACATCCTCGTTTTTTACACCAAGCTGTTCAGCGGTGTTTGGACTCATAAGAGCAACGTTATCCCAGGTGATTTTCGTCATCGGGTCAGGAAGCTCTTGTAGCCAACCTAAGTTAGCAAAACGTCCATCATATATAGATGCATCAGGTCGGATTACAACTTCAATGCCACTCACTGCAGATTCGGATGCAGGAGCTATTGAATTTGAAAGCCGTACTCTGGCGGCGTTAAAGCCATCGGTGATATCAATACCATCATGGAGTATGTCTTTCCACTTGTTATTGAAACCAGTTCTATAATATCCGTTAAAAGTATTTTGTACTAATTCATAACCAGAACCTTTTGCACCATTAATAATAGTGCTAAGGAATTCAATTTCACTTAGAGAATCATGTAAAGGTTGAATCTGAGGTTGAATTACAGATCGGGCTCCTCCATAAGAGAAACCATCGCCCCATGATTCGAGGTAATGGGACCGGCCAACATGCCATGAAGCTTTCTTGGAAGTCTCGTCAGAGTAAGAAGAAAGTTGAATTACTTCCTCTACATTTGCAAGGGCTCCAGAAAAATCAAGATTGGCAGGTGCGGTGAATACCGGGTTGGTTCCGATTAATACAACGGCATCAAAATTCCCTGCTTTCATACCTGAAACAACATCTGCAAAAGCTTCCATGTTGTTTTGATTATCAAAATGAGGTACTTCTAAATAAGAAACTGTGCTTCCGGTGTTTCCAAGCGCATAGTTTATAGCTGCAACAACTGCATGAGCTTCAGCACTATGATCTAAACCAATTGAAACCGCAGTTCTGCCCGCATTAGATGCTAAATCATCTGCTAAAGCAGTTAAGAATTCGTTGTTACTAAAACTGTTGTTAACACTACTGAATGCATTTAAACCATTAATTCTGGAAGAAAGAGCACCGGCCAGGGCATTAGCAAAACTTCCGATTTCGCTGGCCTTAATGCGTAAACGGTTATCAGCAAAAGAACCTGTTAGAGTAAATCCGTTCTCAACAGAGTAGATCCGGCTCATGTTATCTGAAGTACTGGTTACTTTGCGGCGACCAGTAACTTGCTTTGCGTACTCTACATTATTAGGATGAGTAGCAGCAAGAAAATCATCATCCAGAGATACTACAACATCTGCATTAGTATAGTTATAATGTGTTCTTAATCTGCTTCCGAATGCAATTCTATTCCCCTCAATAATATTGTCTTCACCAAAAGGCTCAAATGTTACCCATGAAGCATTTCCGAATTTGCTAAGAGCAGAGTTCTTTAAAGCATTATAAGTAGGAGAGGAGTTAGCTTCCGAAATAAAAGCTATTCTTTTATTAGTGTCTGCAAAGTATTCACTGGCAAAAGTAGCAAAATCAGCAGTTGATGATTTTGCGCCATTCCTTGAAGGCCTTCTTGAACGATCAGGATCATACATCTCAAGCATAGAAGCCTGATGGTAAGCATTTGTATTACCATGACTGGCGGGGTGAAGGTCATTTCCTTCTACCTTAGTTGGCCGGCCTTCATGATTTTCAATTACTAACCCGGTTAAACTACCTTGAAAAGGCATTGCTGAGGCATAAAACAACGGTATGCCTGGTACAATATCTTCTGGCTGGTGAGAGTAAGGGAGTATTTTCTGAACTGGACGTCGGCATGCTGCAAAACCAGCAAGAGCAATGGATGCTCCCATAACACGAAGAAAACCTCTCCGAGAAACACCGTCATTTAATTCGGTAGCATTTTCAGGGAACTCACGTTCAACAAAGTTTTTGTATTCCTGATTTTGAGCTAATTCGTTTAAGCTTTTCCAGTATGTATTCTGTGTTACTTCGCTCATCTGGTGATGTATAGGTTCAAATATCCTGTGTTATTAGTAATGGCAACCCTGGCAGTATTGGGGCGGGCTTACATTATTCTTCTTAACAAGCTCGCTTCCGATCAGCATTTGATCGTCAACTTTATATCCCATAGTTGTTACTTCTTCAACAGGACGTAAAAATTTCTCAGGAGCACGGTGGCAATCTAGGCACCATCCCATGCTTAAAGGCTCAGCCTGGTATACAACTTCCATTTTGTCGATTCTACCATGGCAACTTTCACAGCCAACACCCACATTTACGTGAGCAGCGTGATTGAAATATGCGTAATCAGCCAGATTGTTTACTCTTACCCACTCAACAGCTTTACCCGTTTCCCAGCTTTCCCTGATTGGAGCAAGTTTTTCGCTATCAGTTTTAATTTGTCCGTGACAATTCATACACGTTTGAGTAGCTGGGACATTAGCTTGTTTTGAATCAAAAACAGAAGTGTGACAATATTGACAGTCTAAGCCGAGTTTGTCTACATGAAGTTTGTGAGAGTATGGAACGGGTTGAATTGGAGCGTATCCAACATCAGTGTACTTAGGAGAAAAGAAGTACCAAATCCCAAGTATCACCACATTAGCTGTGACAATAAGTCCAATAAGTATCTTGCGAGGAACTTGATTTGTCCACTTAGGGAAAATCTGCGCCATAAAATTGCTGATTTTAAGTTTGCGTATCCGAGCTTATGCTCCAAAATTAGAGCCGTGCAAATCTATTGAAAATTTCACTTGGAATGTACCAATAGATGAACAGTTTGCTTATTTAAATCCGATCTAAATAAAAGAGAAGAAACCGTAGTTACAATACCTTTATTTTTTACTAAAGAAGATAAGATAGAAATAGCAAAATTTCTTAATTCAATGGAGAAAATTAATAAAGAAAAAGGTTGAGTTACCGTAAATTACGGCACAGCAATAATTAGCGATTCATTAGAAAAAAATATGCAAGAAGAACTCAACCTACCAGAACACTTAAAAGGGCTTGAGCAAGTCGATTCGAAAAAGGCACTAATAATAATCATCGGAGTAAGTGTGGCTGCACTTCTGTTTTTAATATGGCTGATTTATTTAAAAGCCCCTGCCGCTACTGAAATTCCCTGGGTATCAAACCTTTCTGCTATGAACGCTGCCTTTAATGGGCTGAGTACAGTTTTTCTTTTGCTTGGTTTTAGAGAAATAAAGCGCCGGAACTTCTCCAAACATATGACCTATATGATAAGCGCTTTTATTACATCGTCACTGTTCCTGGTGAGCTATGTTATTTACCACCACTTTGTAGGAGATACAAAATTCCTTGGAGAAGGAATTATACGTCCTATATATTTTGTAATTCTTATCTCACATATTGCGTTGTCTGCGTTCGTTGTACCATTGGTTTTAAGCAGTTTCTATTTCTCTATGTCAGGAAAGTTTGAGACTCATAAAAAAGTATCCCGTTGGACATTCCCAATCTGGTTGTATGTGTCTATTACTGGTGTACTCATATTCTTTATGTTAAAGTTCTTGGGGTAAACCATTTTCAGTTAGTTGTACCAACTCCTTATTTAGCTGATCTCAGCAATCCTTTCCTTAATTATAGTTTTGAGAATCTCTTTCCTTTCGAATCATCGTTTAAAAGTATAAATCGTATGCTTTTCTATGGGGTGACGTAGTATTGTTGTAGTGCCAAAAAGCGCTTTTTTGAGCACTGTAGTAATCTTATTGAGTTTATAGTATTTGACTCATAAAGCTTGGTTACCAATATTTTCTTACATGCTGAATGGCCGATTTACGGCTATTCAAAAACCAGCTATTTCCCACATTAATCGTGAGTCGCCTGTGCTATGTATTACCTGACACAGAGAGTCAATAAGCAAAAGTTTTAACCAGTATGAATACTCTTCATTACACGCATAAAGCAAAGAATTATCGCTCAACTCAAGCACATAAAAACGACCAAATCTCAAGAAGCTTTTTAAGAGAGTTTTTTTCCTTAAAAGCGGCGCTCTTGATTCTCTTTTTTGGAATGGGTTTTAGCTCGGTAAGTGTAGCACAAAGTGAAATAACAGGTACCGTAATTGATGCCGAAACAAGAGAGACTTTACCAGGTGTAAATATCCTGATTAAAGGTACAATCAGAGGAACAGCAACCGATGCGGATGGAAACTTTAGTCTTAGGTTAGGAGAGGGTGAAAACATATTGGTTTTTTCCTATCTGGGGTTCCAAACAGTTGAGATTAATGTTGAAGGATTAGATGAAATAACGGTTGAGTTACAGGTAGTAGTTGGAACCCTGGACGAACTCGTGGTTATTGGGTATGGTGCCGTAAGAAAACGCGATGTAACCGGGGCTATTGGGAGAGTAAGTGCTGAAGATATCGGAAAGGTAACCAGTTTAACAGCAGAAGAATCTCTTCAGGGTAAAGTAAGTGGAGTGCAAATAACAACAACCTCAGGAGCCCCTGGTGCTGCAGTAGCAGTTAGGGTTCGGGGTGTTGGCACGTTTAATAATTCGTCACCAATTTATGTAGTAGATGGAGTAATCCTTGATGATATCGGGTTTCTTAACCCGGCGGATATTGAATCAATGGAGATTCTTAAGGATGCTTCAGCAACAGCTATTTATGGATCAAGAGGGGCAAACGGTGTAGTGTTGGTTCAGACGAAAACAGGTTCTGGAATGTCTGGCAGAGCTCAAATCCGATTCTCCACAGAAACAGGGATTCAACAGTTAGAGCGCGATATTGATTTATTAAGTGGGAGAGAGTTTGCAATTATTGCTAATGAGATTAGATCAGGTAGTTTCAATAATGTTGATGCCGTTCCTAATACGGATTGGCAGGATTTGGTTTTTGATATTGCTCCAATTCAAAATCATCAGCTTTCGATAAGCGGGGCAAGCGAAAGAGGAGACTATTACATAAGCGTAGGTTATTTCCAACAGTCAGGGATAATTGAGAAATCAGAGTTTGAGCGGATTACACTAAAGCTGAATAACACGTATCGGATTAGTCAAAATTTAAAGATCGGGAATAACATTACAATTGCTCCTTATAAGCAGCAAATAGCTCCAAATGCTACCTTTGCTGTTTACCGTGCTCAGCCGGTTCTAGAGCCATTTTATGATGACGGAAGTTTTGGTGCTGTTTTCAATGTTGGGAATCCTCTTGCGGATATTGAGTTTTCTAATAACGAAAACAGTGGTACCCGTTTAGTTGGCAATGTTTTTACCGATGTTATTCTAACTGATGACATTTTATTAAGAAGCAGTTTTGGTATTGATGCAGCACTAAATCGCTCCCGTAATTTTACCCCTGCTTTTACTGTTTTAAATCCAGATGGATCCGCTTCTCAACAGAATAATGATTTCAGTGATCTATTTAAGCGGGAAGCAATCAATTATACCTGGCTTTGGGAAAACACGGCTACGTACATTAAAGATTTTGGAAAGCACTCAGTCAATGTACTTGGCGGGGTTACCATGCAGCAAACAAGATCTGAGATACTATCACTTTCAGGTCAAAATGTAATTCGGGATGGGGAAGATTTTTGGTACATCAACCCCTCTTATATAGTAGATGAAGCAAATAATATAAACTCATTGTCATCCATCTTTAATGGGGTTGATCCGGGTAACTATTATAACATCATTTCCTTCCTTGGAAGAGCTGTCTACTCATATAACAACAAATACATTACCACTCTGACATTGCGGAGAGATGGTTCTTCAAAGTTCGCTGATGAGAACCGATGGGGATATTTTCCATCATTTGCGTTGGGCTGGAACATAGACCAGGAACCGTTTATGGAGTCCCTGACTATGATCAATAACCTGAAGCTTCGTTTGAGCTGGGGGATAATCGGCAACGAGAAAATCAGTTATTACGATCGGTTTTCGAGAGTTAGCTCGGGCTTGCTAGCTGTATTTGGAGATCCCGATGCTGCATTTGTTGCTTCTACATATGGCAAATCCGGCAATCCAGATTTGAAATGGGAAACTACAACACAAACTGATATTGGAGTAGAAGCCAGGTTCCTGGATGAAAGATTATCTGTGGAACTGGATTACTATAACCGGGTTACCGAGGACATTCTTGTTGAACTCTCCACTCCGGGCCATCTTGGAAATGGACAAGGGCAACGCATCAGATATAACGCTGCAGAGGTTTTAAATAACGGGATAGAGTTTAGCGTGGGCTGGCAGGATCAAGTTGGAGAAGTAGGATACCAGGTAGGGTTTTTAGGAAATACCATACACAACGAAGTCCAGGTGATTGGAGGAAACAGCGGAATTGATTCGGTGCTTATAGGCGGTTCCTTAGCTAATGGGCAGTCCGTTACACTTTCGAGCATAGGTAATCCTATTGGAGCTTTTTACGGCTATAAAACCGATGGTATTTTCCAGAACCAGGCAGAACTTGATGCTTACCCGCATTTATCACAAGCTGGTGTAGGAGACTTACGATTTGTAGATGTAAACAATGATGGCGTGCTGAATGGAGAAGATCGTACATACATAGGATCACCCATTCCTACATTCGTGTACGGCTTCTCCATAGATCTGGATTACAAATGGTTTGACCTGAATATTGCTTTCCAGGGGCAGTATGGGAATGAAATCTTTAATGGCAAAAATGTAGTTCGGCCTGACCCATACAACTTTGAACAGCACGTTTTCGACAGGTGGACTGGCGAAGGAACAAGTAATACGGAACCGAGGCCTTCTTATGGTGGATATAACTATTTACCATCTGACAGGTTTATACATGATGGAAGCTACCTGAGGCTTCGTAGTCTCATTCTCGGTTACCGTTTACCAGCTCATCTCAGAACAAAATTAGGTATGCGTGAGGCGAGGTTTTACCTAAAGGCAACCAACCTCTTTACCTGGACAAAATACACCGGTTATACTCCTGAAATCGGCAGTTTAAATGTGCTTGCTAATGGAATTGATACAGGGGTGTATCCAATTCCGAGAGTAATATCTGTAGGCTTTAATACAACATTCTAAGAATATGAAAACGAACACTAAACGTACTATTTCCTTTTTATTTTTAACGCTTGTTCTTTGGAGTTGCGAAGGGTTCCTGGATGTAGGTCCACAGAGTGAGTTAACACAAGAAGCTTTTCCTACTTCTGAAGCCGATGCATTGCAGGCTACCAATGCTGTGTATTCTACATTAAGAGTTTGGAATTACCATAGTGGTGGATTTCCAATATTGGATTTCTTGTCAGATGATGGGGCCAAGGGTAGTAATCCAAATGATGGATCCAACCAGGCTCCATATGATAACTTTACTCATTCCAGTACTCAAGATGGACTGGATAGATGGTGGAACGCTCTCTATCAAGGGATAAGAAGGGCAAATGTTGTTATCGAAAAAGTTCCTGCGATAGAAATGGAAGAGACGCTTCGTAATCGGTACCTGGGAGAAGCCAGTTTCCTCAGGGCACTTTATTACTTCGATCTAGTAAGAGGTTTTGGTGGAGTTCCACTTGTGACTTCAACTGAACCTCCTATAAAAGTTCCAAGATCTACCAGGGAGGAAACTTACGATTTGATTGAGGAAGATTTACTTTTTGCTATTACAAATCTTCCTCTCAAGAGCGAATATGATGCAGAGGATTTAGGAAGAGCAACACGAGGTGCCGCCCAGGCTTTGTTGGCCAAAGTCTATTTATTCCAAAACGATTTCACTAATGCTGAGGATTATGCATTGGCAGTTATTAATTCAGGCGAATATGACCTTGAGGCCGATTTCTATGATGCAAATGATCAAGATGGAGAGCAGGGAGTAGAATCAGTCTTTGAAATTGGAGCTACAGCCGATCGTACAGCAGGTAATCAATATGCAAATACCCAGGGAGTTCGTGGAACTCCGAATCGAGGCTGGGGCTTTAACCGGCCTACTATCGACTTAAGAAATGCTTTTGAGCCTGATGACCCACGTGAACAGGCAACCATTATTGAGCTAGGAGATGTAATAGATGGCATTACAATTTTAGGAGATGGTAGCACTCCGGATGAAACAACAGATGAAAACGGCATTGTAATAGAAATTGAAAGTTATAACCGGAAAGTTTGGTATCCAGGAACTTCAACTGATACACAGTTCGGGCATAACCGGCGCCTGATTCGATATTCAGATGTACTGTTAATGGCAGCCGAAGCATTGAATGAAAATGATCAGCCAACTCAGGCATTGGTTCATTTAAACAGGGTAAGAGAAAGAGCAAGACAAGGTGACCCAACCATTCTTCTCGACATTACCGAAACAGACAAGAACTTACTTAGGGATATCATATTCCAGGAAAGAAGGGTGGAATTAGCACTTGAAGGTCACCGGTTCTGGGATATTGTAAGAACAGGAAGAGGAGCAGAAATACTTGGGTCAAAAGGTTTTATAACCGGAAAACATGAAGTACTTCCTATTCCTCAAAGTGAGATTGATTTGTCGCAAGGTACACTTGTGCAGAACGATATGTGGCAATAAAAAGAAATCATAATAAACTCTAATAAAAATAAATAATTATGAAAAATACATATACAATTTTAAAGTACATGATGTCACTAGCTTTGATGGTTTTTATACTTCAAGCCTGTGATAATGATAATGGCCCGGAAGATCTTAATATAGTTTCTATGACTGTAGGCGGGGCAGACCTGAATGGTGCAGTTTCTCCAAGTGATGTAGCTCCGGATGCAAGTATCGTAATTACTTTCAATTCAGATATCAAAGCTGAAACAGCAACTGCAAGTAACATAACACTGGTTCAGGATTATGATAATACCAATATAGAGTTAACCATTGCTGTTGACGGACCCATGTTGACCATCACACCAACCTCAGCACTAGGTTCAGGAACACTTTATAATTTCTCTGTTTCAGCAGGGTTGCTTAATACAGACGACCAGCCTCTTACTTCAACAGCAAGAACATTCACGACAGAAGGTACTTTCAGCCCATCAGGTATGATTGCTAACTGGACGTTTGAAGAAACAGCTGAAGATATAGTGGGCAACTATGATCCATTAGCCACTGGAGTAGTAGATATAACCTATACAGCAAGTAGAAATACAGCTGCGGGAACTGCTGCTACCTTCAACGGAAATACAAGTATTATTGAAATACCTGGCGCCGATGGACTAGTAACTACCTCCGACTTCACCATTAGTTTTTGGATGAAAACTAACTCTGATGGGCATGTTAATGAGAATGCCGATCCTGCAGGGCATTTCGTAATGGGTCTAGGCGCATTTTTTGGACTACAGTTTGAAGTATTCGGCGGATATAATGGCGCAAAATTTGCGATCCAATATGAGTTTGCTGATGCATCAACAGGTGCAGAAGATATGTGGTTCCCGGTTGAAGCTACCGATAATACTAATGGCGGATGGCAAGGTTGGGATTTCGCTAAAAGTATAACTCAGGAACAAATGGAAGCATATCTAAAAGATGCCTGGACCCAGGTTACCTATACTTATGATGGAGCTGACAAAAAAGGTCGGTTATACTATAACGCTGAGCTTATGAAAAGCTTTGATTTCGATCTTTGGCCAGACGAAGCTCCTAAAAAGACTACCGTTGGTATGACTTATGCAGGACAAGAACCTGATGTAGTAAATGACCTGGCTTTCGGCTTTGTTCATTCACGCGCTGGTACTATGTGGGATGATACTCCTTGGGGCGGATATGCTAATACAACAGCAAATCACTTCAAAGGGCAATTAGATGATATCAAAATCTATCACAAAGTATTGACAGCTACAGAAATTCAGTTGATGTACGCTTCTGAAAACTAGACAAGATGACCTTAGGAAGAGGTGCTTCTGGCACCTCTTTCTTTATTCTTTCAAAACTATATCCAAGAGATGCTAATACCAGGTATTAAGTAATTCGAAGTTCATTCAATTTATCTTTTAAGGGAAATCACACATGGGAAGTATTCCCAAACATTTTTTAAAGAAACTCAGTCCTCTGCAGTTTTTAAGGCTAAGCTTACTTTTAAGCTTTTTGATACTTACCTGTAAGGAACAAGGGACGGATCCTGCACCCGATGTTTTTCAATTATTGAAGGTATCAACCCAAAATACAACCCTTACTTCATCTGCCTTGAATGAAGGTATATTTGATGATGCTGTATTTACAATAACCTTTTCTTCAGCAATAGATACATCTTTGGTAGTTGATAATATTCAGCTGATTGAGATCGAAGGAAATAGTTCGGTTAGCTTAGGTATTACTTACCAAAACGAAGCCAGTAATGTATTAGTAACTCCTTTAGAAAGCCTTGGATTAAACAGCCAGTATAAACTTGTACTAACAGACAAATTAAAGTCAGAACAAGGCGCTGATTTCCCTGGTATAGAATTTGATCTGGTTACAAAAAATGGAGAAGTCCAATTAACAGGGATAATAATAAATGGAGAAACTCTTCCTACATCAGGAATAAAAAGGGATGTGAATTATGAAACGGCTACAATCGAGTTAACTTTTTCAGAAAGTTTAAATGCCCAGGATTACGAATCCTATTTCAGGCTTTCTCCATCTATTACACTTACTACCAGTCTATCTGAAGATGGTAAAAAAGTGACACTAACTAATGCTGAAATTTTAGACTACTACAAGAGCTATACAGTAATCGTAAACAGTAATCTAAGGTCTGCAAATGGATTCGAATTTGATGGCTTCGAAGCTACATTTCAAACAGGGCTGAATTCAACGCCTAAGTTTCCAACTATTACAGATGAAGAACTGCTTACAAAAGTGCAGGAGCAAACCTTCAAGTATTTTTGGGATTTTGCACATCCGGTAAGTGGGCTAGCCAGGGAGAGGAATACTTCAGGCGATCTGGTTACTATTGGAGGCAGTGGGTTTGGAGTGATGTCTATTTTAGTAGGAATTGAAAGAGGGTTCATAACCAAAAGTGAAGGGATAGAGCGACTTCAGAAAATAGTCACTTTTTTGGGCAATGCAGATCGGTTTCATGGAGTATGGCCTCATTGGATGAGTGGTTCAACCGGAACTGTAATACCATTTAGTACCCAGGATAACGGTGCTGATTTAGTTGAAACAGCTTTTATGGCCCAAGGCCTCATCACAGTAAGGCAGTATCTGGATGACTCGATAGTGGCTGAAGAAACGTTGATTTCAGATATTAATACACTACTTGATTCTATAGAATGGAATTGGTTTACCCGTGGTGGACAAGACGTTTTATACTGGCACTGGTCTCCAGAATTCGAGTGGGCAATGAACTTGCAAATCAAGGGCTATAATGAAGCCCTGATAATCTATGTTCTCGCAGCTACATCTGCTAATTATGCGATTGAGAAAGATGTATATACCAAAGGTTGGGCTTCTTCAGGAAACATCCAAAACGGGAATACTTTCTATGGGCATAACCTGCCAGTAGGTTTTGATTTTGGTGGACCATTGTTCTTCGCACACTACTCATTCATGGGGCTTGATCCAAGAAATTTATCTGATACCTATGCCAACTATTGGACACAGAATAGAAATCATTCACTCATCAACAAAGAGCACAGTGTTGCTAATCCAGGTGGTTTTGTAGGCTACAGCTCACATAGCTGGGGTCTAACGGCAAGCGATGAACCCAATGGTTACAGCGCACATGAACCAACCAGGGATAATGGAACCATTACGCCAACTGCCGCTCTTTCATCTATACCTTATACACCAGAAGAATCAATGGATGCACTGAAGCATTTTTACTATGTGTTAGGTGATAAACTTTGGGGAGAATATGGCTTCTATGATGCCTTTAACCCTACAGAAGGCTGGTGGGCAAGCTCATTCCTTGCTATCGATCAAGGGCCCATAATAGTGATGATTGAAAATCACCGGTCCGGGTTGCTGTGGGATTTATTTATGACTGCCCCTGAAGTTCAGTCAGGGTTAGACAAACTTGGATTTACCTATTGAGGAATTATCAAATTTTAAAGCTTAATCACATATGAAAACTCTATTTAAATCTTTTTTGCTGGTCGCTACTATATATTTGATATCTACTCCAGGTCAAGCTCAGGAAAACAACTCCAGGATTTCTACTAAAGTTGATTCATTAATGAACCTGATGACTTTAGAAGAGAAATTAGGGCAATTGAACCTACCCGCAGCCGGAGACATTAGCACTGGTCTGGCTTCGAGTACAGGTATTATTGCCAAAATAAAAGAAGGGCAGGTTGGTGGATTATTTAATATCCGGGGTGTTGAACGAATTCGTGAAGTTCAGAAAGTTGCCGTCGAAGAAAGTAGGTTAGGGATACCTCTTCTTTTTGGGATGGATGTTATTCACGGGTATAAAACAGTATTTCCTATTCCATTGGGGCTGTCTTGTTCCTGGGATATGGAAGCCATTGAACGATCAGCGAGAATTGCCGCGGAGGAAGCTACTGCAGATGGAATTGCCTGGACTTTTTCACCAATGGTTGATCTTTCCAGGGATCCACGTTGGGGAAGAATAGCAGAAAGCGGTGGCGAGGATCCTTACCTGAATAGTGAAATCGCCAAAGCTATGGTTCATGGATACCAGGGAGATGATCTTTCCAAAGAAAACACAATGATGGCTTGTGTGAAACACTTCGCTTTGTATGGAGCATCTGAATCGGGTAAAGATTACAACACGGTTGATATGAGCCGCCTGACTATGTACAACGTGTATTTCCCTCCTTATAAAGCTGCAATCGATGCAGGAGTAGGAAGTGTAATGGCTTCATTTAACGAAGTAGATGGAATACCGGCTACAGGGAACAAATGGTTAATGAATCATGTGCTGCGAAATGAGTGGGGGTTTGATGGTTTTACATTGAGCGATTATACCGGAATTAACGAAATGATTGATCATGGTATGGGAGATCTGCAAGCTGTTTCATCCCTGGCTTTAAAAGCAGGGATTGATATGGATATGGTAGGAGAAGGGTTTCTTACCACATTGAAGAAGTCCTTGGATGAAGGTAAAATTTCAGAAGAGGATATCGAGGAAGCAGCTCGCAGAATTTTAACTGCAAAATTTAAACTTGGCCTATTTGATGAACCATACAGGTATGCTCAACCTGAAAGGGCTCAAAAAGAAGTGTACACGGAAGGAAACCGAAAAGAAGCTCGGAAAATTGCTGCAGAATCGATGGTACTGCTAAAGAATGAAGATGATATTCTCCCCCTGAAAAAAGAAGGAACCATTGCAATCATAGGGCCGATGGGAAATAATAGAGAAAACATGCAGGGAACATGGAGTGTGGCGGGAGATCACCAAAAATCTATTAGTTTACTGGAAGGTGTTAAGGAAGTAGCCGGAGAAGATGTAAAGGTACTATATGCTAAAGGAGCGAACTTCGTAAGTGACCCCGAATTGGAGGCTCGATTTAGCATATTTGGAAAAAATACCTACCGGGATAACCGCCCAGAGGAAGAAATACTTGCTGAAGCATTGGAAATAGCAAAACAGGCCGATGTTATTATAGCTGCAGTTGGTGAAGCTTCAGAAATGTCCGGCGAAAGCTCCAGCAGAACAGATATCGAGATCCCTGAATCCCAGAGAAAACTGCTAAAAGCATTATTGGAAACAGGTAAACCTGTGGCGATGGTTTTGTTTACTGGTCGTCCTTTGGCGTTAACATGGGAAGCAGAACATATGCCTTCTATATTAAACGCTTGGTTCGCAGGAAGTGAGGCTGGCTATGCAATTGCAGATGTCTTATTTGGTGATATAAATCCATCGGGTAAATTAAGCACTACCTTCCCACAGAATGTGGGCCAAATCCCAATTTACTATGCTCACAAAAACACGGGGCGACCTCTGAACGGAGAATGGTTTCAGAAGTTCAGGTCTAATTACCTAGATGTCTCCAATGAACCACTTTATCCATTTGGCTTTGGCTTGAGTTATAGCCAATTCAAATATGGAGAGCTCATTTTAAGTAAAAAGGACTTGTCGGGAGATGAAAAGCTTGAAGTTTCAATCGATATAACTAATGAGAGTGAAGTAGACGGGAAAGAAGTAGTTCAACTTTATATCCGGGATTTGGTTGGAACTATTACTCGCCCGGTAAAAGAGCTAAAAGGTTTTCAAAAAGTATTCATACCGGCGAGCGAAACAGTTTCGGTTTCATTCGAGGTGAGCACCAATGATTTAAAGTTTTATAACTATGACTTGGACAAGATGGATCAGTCTATGATTTATGATTGGGAGCCCGGGGAATTCGAGATCATGGTTGGTAGCAACTCAAGAGATTTAAAACGCACTGTAGTGGTGTGGAAAAAATAAATATCAAAACAAGTAATTCTAACTATAAACACTAAGGCTATGCGATACAGCTCAATTCTAATCACTCTTCTCCTGGTAGTTGTTTCTTGCGACTCTAAAAGAGATTCTCATACAAATTCAGCAAAAGAACAAATCAGTGACGACTCGCTGTTAACACTCGTTCAATATCAGACCTTTCAGTATTTTTGGGAAAATGCAGAGCCTGTTTCGGGTATGGCACCTGAGCGAACTCATATGGATAATATCTATCCACAAAATGATAAAAATGTAGTTACTTCAGGTGGATCTGGTTTTGGGGTAATGGCCATTTTAGTTGGTATAGAGAGAGGCTTTATTACAAGGGAAGAAGCCGTGGAGCGGTATGACAGAATCCTGACTTTTCTTGAGACAGCAGATAGTTTTAATGGAGTATTCCCGCACTGGTGGTATGGTGATACCGGTAAGGTGAAAGCATTTAGCAGGTATGATGATGGGGGAGACCTGGTAGAAACTGCATTCCTGATACAGGGACTGATTACAGTTAGGCAGTATTTCAAAGATGGTAATGAAAAAGAGCAAGAGATTGTTGATCGTATCAATGAAATCTGGGAAAATGTACAATGGGATTGGCATACCAAAGGAGGAGAGAATGTTTTGTATTGGCATTGGTCACCTAATCATGGTTGGGAAATGGATTTTGATGTGCGCGGTTATAATGAATGCCTGATCATGTATGTTCTGGCAGCTTCCTCACCAACACACGGAATAGAACCGGAAGTATACCATGAAGGTTGGGCAAGGAATGGAACATTAAGTACCGACAGAGTATATCTTGGTTATGAAACGGTATTAGATCATTATGAAACAAATGACTCTCCCGTTGGGCCTCTTTTTTGGGCTCATTATTCTTATTTAGGTCTCAATCCTACAAATCTCAAAGATCGATATGCAGATTACTGGAAGTTAAACCAGAATCATGCTTTGATTCACTATACACATAGTGTAAATAACCCAAATAATTTTGAAGGTTATGGTGAGAACATGTGGGGGTTAACCTCAAGTTATTCCATGAAAGGTTATGCAGGCCATCGGCCAGATACAGATATAGGAGTAATCTCACCAACGGCTGCGCTTTCAAGCTTCCCTTACACCCCCAATGAGAGCATGAAATTTCTAAAGTACCTTTACTTTGAAGCAGATAGCCTTGTAGGGGAATATGGGCCATACGACGCATTTAGTTACGAACATGATTGGTATCTCCCAAGATATTTAGCCATCGACCAGGGGCCAATTCCTGTAATGATAGAGAACTACAGAACAGGACTACTTTGGGATTTATTTATGAGTGCTCCTGAAATCCAGGCAGGGCTTAAGAAACTGGATTTCACAACAGAATAAAATGATTATTCCAAAGAACATCCGGTTAGCTAGCTTTTGCACCATTTTTACAATGTTGGGAGCACTCCAATTGTTTGCTCAACAAAGTAAGCCCAAAAACGTGGTGTTTATTTTAAGTGACGATCATCGTTATGATTTTATGGGTTTTCATCCTGATGCACCCTCATACATCGAAACTCCAAGCTTAGACAAGATGGCCGGAGAAGGTGTTCATATTCGGAATGCCTTTGTAACCACTTCGCTCTGCTCCCCAAGCAGAGCATCCATTCTAACCGGGCAATATGCTCATACCCACAAGATTGTTGATAACACCAGCCCAATTCCTGGTGGCACACGTTTCTTCAATGAAGATATCCAAAACAATGGGTATAAGACTGCTTTTGTAGGGAAATGGCATATGGGTGAAAGTGTAGACGATCCAAAACCAGGTTGGGACCACTGGGTGAGTTTCAGAGGTCAGGGAGTGTACTTTAATCCAATGCTGAATGTTGATGGAGAAAGAAAACAGTATGAAGGATACACTTCAGATATACTCACTGACTTTGCTTTAGGGTGGCTAGAAGAGCAAGAAGAAGATGAAACACCGTTTTTTCTATATCTGTCTCATAAAGCAGTACATGCAGAGTTCGAACCTGCAGAACGGCATGAAGGTTATTTCAGTGATATTGAGATAGAATACCCCGAAACGATGGCCAAAACGGAGAGCAATTACAGAACCAAGCCCGACTGGGTTAAGGAACAAAGAAATAGCTGGCATGGAGTAGATTTTGCGTATCACGGAGATATGAATTTCGAGGAGTTCTATGAAAGCTATATCGAAACATTGCTAGCTTTGGATGAGAGTGTAGGGCGTGTACTGGATTATCTTAAAGAATCGGGTTTAGCTGAAAACACACTTGTAATCTATATGGGAGATAATGGCTTTATGCATGGCGAGCATGGGTTAATTGATAAAAGAAACGCTTATGAAGAGTCAATCAGGGTTCCGATGATCGCCTGGGCTCCGGGATATCTCGAGGAGGGAACAGGGATAGACAACCTGATTAGAAATATTGATGTGGCGCCGACCATCCTTGACCTGCTTGATACTGAAAGCTCTATCAAGATGGATGGAGTTTCATTCCTACCTGTATTGAAGAACCAGGAAGAGCAAGTGAACAGGGAGTTCTTATATGAATACTATTGGGAACCTGCTTTCCCACATACTCCGACCACATTTTCTATTCGTGGAGATCGATACAAATACATTTATTATCACGGTATTTGGGACAGAGATGAGCTTTATGATCTGCAGGAAGATCCAGATGAGAAATATAACCTCGCAGACGTTCCTGGCTTTATAGCTTTGAGAAATGAAATGAGGAGTCGTCTTTTTGATGTAATGGAAAAGGAGAATGCCATGAATATCCCGGTTAGAAGGTTTAACTGGCAAGCCGATGAAAAGCTGATTGATTAAGAGGACTTTTTAAAAAGTCATGATCAGCTCGGTAAGATTGGTATCCGTTGTGATATCCAGTCTTTTTCTGAGCCTGTATCTTCGTTCTTCAACACCACGGACTGAAATATTCAGTAATGGTGCAATTTCTTTTGAAGCAAGGTTCATTCTTAGATAAGCACAAAGGCGAAGATCACTTGGTGTAAGCTGGGGATATGTTTCTTTTAGCCGTTTGAAGAAGTTGCCATGAGCCTGGTCATATAGCTGTTCAAATACTT
>JAVKDP010000072.1:0-59007 GCA_040222185.1 Balneolaceae bacterium
AATGATATTAAGATCCTCATCGGTAGGATTTACTTTGTAACCAACATCCACCCGTATTGGACCAATGGGAGATTGATACCTTATTCCTCCTCCAATGCCGTATTGAATGTCGTTGATATCTATACTACTCACACCTCGCCAAACCTGACCTCCATCAAGAAAAGCAGCTATGCCGAATCCTTTAATAAACCGATCCAATTGTTGCCTGATTTCAACATTGAAGTTAAAGAGCGCATTTCCGCCTATTGGCAAATAAAGTTGCTCAACATCAGGTTCTTCTGCCGTTCCGTTATTTACAGTAACCAGCCGTTTAGGTCCCAAATCCTGGCGGCCCCAACCTCTTACTGTATTAGTTCCACCGGTAAAGAAGCGAATATCTGAAGGAAGAGAATCTTGTGTTGGGTTATAAATTGCCCCACCCTGAACCCTGGTAGCAACAACGAGTTTACTGCTCAACTCGGTATACTTTCTAACATCAAGAGATACTTTTTGAAAGCTAAACGAAGTTTCGCCAAATAATCCTGATAACTCGAGAAAAGGCTGTACGATAAACCCTCTCTTACCTCTTACCAGGTTTTTTGTATAGTAAAGATTGAAGGAAAATGAAGAGATGTTATAGGCTAAAATACTATCAGGGAGTACTTCTTCAAGCTCATTTACAACTTCATCCTCTTTAACCGTCTCATTATTTATGGCAAACTCGTAAGAAAATGTCCCAGTTAAATCAGGGTTATACTGGTAACCAAAAGTATTAATCAGCCCACCGGATGTTATCGAATAGGCTGTTTCGTCTCTTTTTTCGAAAAAAGGATTTATAGCAATACTACTCTTGGTATTATAGACATATGGAAATAAGTATTTTGAGGAAATCTTCTGTTCATAGTAAGATCCTGTGAGTGATGTGCTGAATTGCTCTCCTTTACCTCTTACGTTTCTATGTGTCCAGGTCGCCTGCCCCCTTAATAATTGATAGGCATTGTTGAGGCGTAAAGGTTCTGTGAACCGGTCAAAGTTTCCGATTCCAAATTTAAACTGGAATGAACGTAAAGGAAGCTCTTTCACTCTCAGAAGTATATTGAGTGTCGTGTCTTTTGGCTGATCCGGCATTGAAACCAGTGCCAACCTCATTAGCGGATGATTAAATACTTCTCTTTGAGCTGTTCTAATTTTCCCTTCATTATATAGCTGACCTTTTTTGATATCCGTTTCCCTGATGATGTAATTGTCATCCAGTGTTTCAGCTCCTTCCACAAATATTGAATCAAACACTGTTCTTGGCCCTGGGTTATTTGAGATACTTATGACAGCCTCTTTTTTCAAAGTATCTACATCTGAAATCACTCTGCTTGTTGTATATGCATATCCTAGCGACCTTAAAGTCTGGGTAAGTTTACCTAATACTTCTGCCTCTTCAATAGGCTCGAAACGCCTTCCTTCCCGATAAGGAAGGCGCCGGATAGTCCTTTGAAAAGTCTCATCTTCCGCAATAAACAAGCTATCTGACTTTGGGCCTGAAATTGAAACTGATACATCGCTGATTCGAATCGGGGTGTTCTCCTTCACCACAAAAATCAAAGCCTTTTTCCATTCCTTCCTCTGGGGTTCTAGTCGATAAGAAACCTCAACATCAACAAAGCCTCTTCTCTGATAAAACCGCTCGATCCGAATTACATCTTTGCGGATTTCAGTCTCTGATACTTCAAGGCCGCGCTTCTTTGATAGAGAAAGCCTCTGCCAGAATGAAGGTGATTCGTTAGCAATAAACCTCTCTATCACGATATCTTCATACGTCGTATTTCCTTCTATTTTGACCTTCCAGATGCGAGATTTCTGCTCATTACTATCCTCCTGTGCCAATCCGTTTGTAGCGCCCAAAAAAACTATAAGAATAGTGTATAAGAAAAAAATGATATGTTTACTTGTCCAAGTTCTCAATATTCACCGAGTCTGAGAAACGATAACAGGAGGTAGACTTTTTTAAAATGGACCTGAAAAAGTTTGTCTCGTTTCATTACTATTGGGTACAACTGCTTAACTACGTTTGAATGTTTAAGGTAAAACTATTTCTTCTTGTTCCTATTATATGTATTTCGTGTAAATCTCCTGAGAAATTCAGTGGCTTTTCTTATGACCCACCCGGTGTTACCAATACAACCGGAAAGTATATAGAACCGCAGAAACAAAGAATTATTGGCGTTGATTCTCCAAAGATATGGGTTTCAAACGAGTTCGAAAGTGCCCGTTTAAATGATTTTTACCAGGTTGATTCAACTACTTATGAAGCATTCATACTACCAGAGAATGCTCCTATTAATAATAGCCCCTGGTATGCTTTTGAAATCTGGAGCGACTCAACCCAAACCATCACGCTTCGAATTTCCTATAAAGGAGGGAGACACCGCTATATTCCCAAGATATCTACTTCTACAAAAGGAGAATTTGATTTTGAAATAGTTGATTCCGTAAAGTCATATGGAACTGAAGGCAGTATCGAGTTCGAATTAGCAATTGGGCCTGATAAGAAAATAGTTAGTGCTCATAATATATTGGGAATCCGAAATACTGACCTCTTGAAAAGTTTTGGCTGGCTTAACCCTGCTTTTGTATCTGTAGATACAGTTGGTTTTTCTAAACAGAACCGTGCTATTTACAAGATAGAAATTGATGAAACAGATGCTTCGCAACCTGCAGGGGTTTTGATTCTTTTAAGTAGGCAGCATCCACCTGAAATCTCCGGGTATCTTACCTATAACTATTTCCTGGAGACCCTAATGGATTCATCTGCACTTGCGAGGAGCTTCAGAAAGCATTTCATTGTGCAGGCTTTTCCAATCATAAACCCCGATGGAGTTCATAATGGGCATTGGAGACATAATGCTGCAGGGATTGATTTGAACAGAGACTGGCAAAATTTTAATCAACCAGAAACCAAAGTAGTTAGAGATGCGCTGTTGCCAATTCTTGAGGACTCCTCAAAAAAAGTATTTTATGGCATCGATTTTCATTCTACAAACGAAAACATCTTCTATCCCATTAAAGAGGAGATTGTCACATTTCCGGATAACTTCACTCAGCGATGGTTCCCGTATGTAGCTGATGAGAACCCGGGCTTAATGTTTGTTGCTGAAGAGTTTGATACAAACTCGCCTATTTCAAAAAATTGGATTTTTAGAACTTTTGGAGCCGATGCCTTAACGTTTGAAGTAGATGATGAGCTCAGCAGAGATGAAATACAGCAATTAGGTACTTCAGCAGCAAAGTCATTAATGAAATTACTTCTCGAAGAATGGGATACTTTCAGAAAACAACTGTAACTTTCTGGCAGTTTTTTGATCTTCATTTCGATTTTCCTTTCATTCAAATAAAAAAAACGTGTTAACTAAGGGTTTAAACAATTGGAAGCTAAGACTGATACTTAGCGCTCTTCTATGCATTATGGGGTTATCAGCAATGGTCAGTATGATTTTAGGACTATTTGTTGATCTAACAGTTTATGACAGGTCACTGGTTGCCATTGCCATCTTTATGGTGGGTATTCCGGCTTATCTGATAATTAGCGGCCTGGCTAAAATCGATGAATTTACGATTGCCAGGTTCCTGAACGAAAGCGTTATGGAATTCAACGGAAACGCTGAGATACTTGCAAAAGATAAACGAGAACTTGATGATAGTGAACTTGAAGCCAGGAAGGAGTATGAAAAATACTTTGATAAAAACCCGGTTCATAAGCTACTCCCGGATAAACCAGTAAAACAGGCTTATATTCTGATGTTGGCTTCAATTTTGGTTAGCTTCTATATCTGGTATTTCACCTTATAGATTTCAGGACATGACTGATGGCACATGATCATAAACATCACCATCATCATCATCACGATTTTAAAGATGCCTCTATAGGCAAGCTATGGATTTCTATATTCCTGAACCTTGCCATAACCCTCGCTGAGTTTATTGGCGGAATTCTGTCGAACAGCCTTGCCCTCCTTTCAGACGCAGTTCACAATTTGAATGACACCCTTTCGCTCATTATCAGCCTGATAGCCCGAAAGGTTTCTAAAAAAGGAGTCAGTTCAAGAAAAACGTTTGGATACAAAAGAGCTGAAATTATTGGGGCATTTATAAATCTCATTACGCTGGTTATTGTAGCCTTATTTTTGATAAAAGAAGGAGTGGAACGGTTTTTTAACCCACAACCTATCGATGGCTTCATCATGTTCTGGGTTGCAATTGTCGGCTTGTTTGGAAATTTCATTACTGCTGCTCTCTTGTTTAAAGAGTCTAAAGATAACTTGAACATGAAGAGTGCCTATATCCATATCCTGTCTGATGGTTTATCTTCAGTTGGAGTTATTATCGGTGGATGGCTGATTTTTAAATACCAGATTTATGTCATTGATACCATTCTAACAGTTGGGATTGGTGCGTACATCCTTTGGCATTCATGGCATATGCTTCGGGAAACCATTGATATTTTAATGGAGTCAAAACCCGAAGGCTTAGACCTTTCTGAACTGGAAGAAAAAATGGTGACTGTTCCAGAGGTTTGTGGTATACATCATCTGCACGTATGGAGATTGGATGAGACACAGACCATGCTTGAATGCCATGTGGTAATAGAAAAGGAAGATCTTCATGAAATGGAAGAAGTGAAATCCAGGCTTAAAAAACTGCTGCATGATGAATTTGAGATTACACACTCAACCCTGGAATTTGAGTTTGAACCATGCAATGCACACCATCATGAACCGGAGCATCATCATCATGATTAAGTGAGGGTGTTAAAAACTATAAATCTACTCAAAGTACACCTCTTTTACTTGGCTTCTTAATCGTGTTACTGGTATTTTTGACTCGTGAGAAAAGCGAGCTCCATATTACTCTTATTCCTTTACATGTTTTCGATGATACAGACTCTTGTTCCTGTATTGAGTTTTCATGTAAACCACGAATATATAAAGACTCATCTTTGCCGCTCTCTCACCCAACCAGAGTATAAGGACTGTGATGGATTCTGCTTTTTAAAGAAACAGATTCATGATCATGAACATAGCGATATGGATCACAATAGTAGTACCTCATATGTTCCTAAAGTTCCTTTTTCCTACTTGGTTGAAATTCATTCTAAAGAATCAACTTCTCCTGATTTAATTGACGAGAATAAATATCGTCAATTGAATGAATCTTTACCTGAACAGCTATATCTGGATGTTCTTTCCCCCCCTCCCAAAGGCTGATCTTTTCACCCACGTTTTATATCTAAAATTTTAATTCAACTTTTTACAACAATGAAAAGATTATTTCTTTGTGCATGCATGTTATTTGTATGCGCCTCAACTATCAATGCGCAATGGTCTGCAGATAGACCAGATGGTCATGCTCCTATCCAGGTAATGGGCGATCACACTCATAAAAAAGGAGAAATCATGTTCTCCTACCGCTTCATGTATATGAACATGGATGGCAACGGAGATGGAACAGATGAACTTTCGAATAGCGAAATACTACTCCCAACAGGTTCATATATGGTTACACCAACAACCATGCCGATGCAAATGCATATGCTGGGAGCAATGTATGCTGTTTCAGATGACCTGACTTTAATGGCTATGTTACCTTATGTAAGTAGCGAAATGGATCACCTTACAGCTATGGGTGGTGAATTCACTACAGAATCAGGTGCTCTTGGTGATATAAGCGTTTCTGCTATGTACAACTTGTACAGGAAAAATAATAGCAGTATCCACGGTCAATTAGGGTTGAGTTTACCAACAGGCTCTATTGAGGAAAAAGACGTTACGCCGGCAAGTAGTGGAAACGAGGTAATACTTCCATATCCAATGCAAGTTGGTTCAGGTACTTTTGATCTTTCTCCCGGAATAACTTACCTGGCCCAAAATGAATCGGTTTCGTTTGGTTCTCAATTGAAAGCTAAAGTCAGGCTTGGAGAAAACAGTAATGACTATACACTAGGAAATAAGGCTACATTTACCAACTGGGTTGGTTATAAATTAACCGATTGGGTTAGCCCGTTGCTCTCTCTGACCTACTCGAACTGGGGAGATGTTTCCGGTGCGAATCCTGATTTAAATCCGGCCATGATACATACTGCCGATCCTGATTTAAAAGCAGGTTCACGGTTAGATCTTGGATTTGGTTTAAACTTCCAGGGACCAGAAGGCCCACTTCATGATTTACGTTTCGGAGCCAACTTTGAGATTCCTGTTTACCAGGATCTTGACGGACCTCAGATGTTGAACAAAGGAATCCTTACCTTTGGGCTTCAATACACGATCCATTAATTTCTGAAATGAAAATCACCCACTTATTCCTGATTGCAGCTTTCATATTTGTTAGCTGTAAATCGGGTCCTAAAGTTATCGATGACTTAAATGACGCTTCTTTTGAGGTGCTAACTCAGGATAGTGTTTCAGTAACTTTTCCTGACGATTTCAAAGGACAATATGTGGTGCTTGGGTTTATATATACCAACTGCCCTGATATTTGTCCTTTAATCACTCAAAACCTCATTAAGATTCAACGGGATTTAGGATATCCTGATGACATACAGTTTCTTGGTGTTAGTTTTGATCCGGAAAGAGATACACCTTCTGTTTTAAGAAACTATAAAGAGGCATTTAAACTTGGCGAAAACTTCGACTTTATTACCGGAAAAACTTCCACCATTAAAGCGATGATGGATAGTGTTCGGGTTCGGACCCAGGTTTCTTTATCTACTACAACTGACGATGGTAAAGAACTCTACTTCCTGAATCACTCTGATAAGATCATGGTTCTCGACAAAAAATCGAGAGTCATTATCGAGTATGGAGGTAGCATGCCTGCTGTTCCGAAACTTATAGTGGAAGATTTACAGAAAATACGATGAAACATACACGAGTATACAATTACCAATCAGGATTGATAGTACTGCTCCTCTCGGTTTTTGTACTATTTTCTTGTGAAGAGAAAGCTGAGTCTCAAAAAGCAGAGCTTACAGTTACGAATTCGATTGAAGTAACAGATGGCTGGGCCCGTCCGGGGAAATCCGGAATGATGACCGCTGCCTACTTCACTATCTCGAATGGTACCAACCAGGCTGATACTCTTATTGGTGTAAGTACAGATGTAACGGAAAACGCACAGATTCACAGGTCTTATGAAACTGAAGACGGTTTAATGGGCATGGAGCATCAGCCCTTTGTCCCAATCTCTTCCGGAACTCATGTTGAGTTTAAGCCAGGAGGACTTCATATCATGATAATCCAACCAACAATGGATTTGAATGAGGGAGACAGTCTTTTGCTGGGATTAATATTCAGCTCAACTAAGACAGAAAAAATAAAAGTCCCGATACAACAGTCCGGGAATTAAAAAAAGCCCCTTGTGTTAGCAAGGGGCTTTTTTATTCATGCATTTAATATTTTAATGCGAAGCATATACCGTAGTAGAACCATCTTTGGCGATCAGTAAAACGTCAAAATTATCTGGTTCACGCCCTTCTACTTCCATTCCCGGAGAACCAATAGGCATTCCCGGAACAGTAAGTCCAATAGCGTCTGGACGCTCCTTCAACAATCTTTGAACATCTTCAACCGGTACATGACCTTCCACAACATAACCATCAACTAATGCAGTGTGGCATGAAGCCATCTCACGCGATATCCCATTCTCTTCTTTAACTTCCATTAGATTAGGAATAGGCTTTTCTATTACAGCGAATTCTTCTTCATCCATATGAGCAGCCCATTTAGTACAGCATTGGCAGCCCTCATTCTTATACATTATTACTTCAATCTTATCATCAGCTATTGCTGGTTCGATATTCCTTTCGTTACCCGGCCAAAATAAAAATGTAGCAAGACCAGCGGTAGCTAATAATCCGAAAACTAAAATCTTTGTATTCGTCATCTCTAATTAATTGTTAAAAATCAGGGATAAGTTAACAATCATTTTGCGATGAAGCATTCCTTTCGTGAAGAATTTTTATCATTTGCCTTTTTGGGATGCATTTAGTTCAATAATCTATTATCTATATTCTTAACACTTTAGAGCATGTATCAAAACGAAATACATTCATCAAGTCTCAGATTAATACAAAAAATTTTATTTCTACTTTTATTATGATTAAAAAATCCGCAATTCTACTACTGTTTATTCTTACAAATCATACACTTGCACACGCATTCCAGGTAAATGGCTATAGCTTAACAAAAGGGGATACTTTTACTTCTACTTCTGTGATCGACCAGGTTATTACTCAATCAGTAATGGGACAATCTATGGAGATTAAGCAAATCACTACTACTTCAGAGAAGATCGAAGTGGTTGCTGTTGATGGAGATTCTTTTATACTAAGCCTTACAAATCTATCTACGAAACTTGAAGCCAATACACCGCAGGGATCGCAAACGATCGATTCTGAAGGAAATGGCCCGTCTGACGGACTATACAAAGCATTAAAAGGAAAAGGGTATCAGTTCACTCTCTCAAAAAATGGAATGGTATCAAACATTACAGGATTAGACGCTCTTAGAGATTCTTTAACCAAAGAATTAACCGGAACTCCCTTCGCGACTGCTTTAGACCAGGTATTGGCCAGTTTTTCTGACAAAAGTATTCAATCAAGCCTCGAAAACAGGTTTTCTATCTTTGCCGAAGATGGTTCTGAGCAATGGACAACCTCAAGACAAATGTCTATTAATAACATGCCGGTTTCGGTCGAATCAGAGTATCTATATGCAAGCGACGATGTTATCATGGTAAACAGCCAGCTGTCTATAAAGGATAAAATAGTAGCAATGGGCACTGAAATGGATGCAGACCTGTCTGGAACTCAAGAAAGTATGATGACGCTGGACAGTACAAATGGTATATGCACGTTGTTAGAAGTTACTGGTACCATCGAAGGATCAGTGAATGCTCAAGGGTTAACAGTTCCAATTTCCGTGCTTTCTATTACTACCACTAATACTGTAAAAGATTAGTTTTTTGGAATCTCTTTAGTTTTAACATATAACTGGGACCACGCTATGAATTCGAAAATATTTAGTTATGAGAATGAAAACGTTGAAGTAACCTGGGATAAGCATCGTTGTATACATGCTAAAGAATGTGTTCATGGACTTCCAGAAGTATTCGACATTTCAAAAAAGCCATGGATCAATCCAGATGGTCAAACAGATATTGAGAAACTGAAAGAGGTTATTGGCAAATGTCCCACTGGTGCACTTATGTATAAACTGGCTAATGGTGATATTGAGCCCATTCCATCCACTAATACAATCACAATTGTAGAAGATGGCCCGGTGTATGTAGAAGGTGACATCCTGATCCAGGATACGGATGGAAATGAATTACTTAAGGATATCAGGGTTGCATTATGCCGTTGCGGAGCTTCCTCGAATAAACCTCTTTGTGATAATGCGCACTTGAAGAAAGACTTCAAAGCTGATGATTCCTACAACCCGGAACGTCTGCTACTGGAACCAACTGAGCATGTAAACGGACCTCTAACAATTACCATGATTCCAAATGGACCTTTTGTAGTTAATGGTAACTATGAAGTACACGGAAAAGACAGCAGTGTCACTAAAACAGAAAAAAAAATGAGCTTCTGCAGATGCGGAGCTTCAACAAATAAACCTTTTTGTGATGGAACTCATAGATCCATTGGATTCGAAGCATAATGTCTTATAAAAATTTATTAGCTACATCCGGCCTTCTTCTTGCTCTCGGAATTGCTTTTGGAGCTTTTGGAGCACACTCCCTTCGGGATATTCTATCTCCTGAACGTATGATAACATGGCAAACAGCTGTTCAATACCAGGTCTGGAATGCGTTGGGGCTTTTGGGTGTGGTATTAGTTTCTAAAGTATTCGCAATAGATCTTAAGCTTCCTGGTATATTTATACTCACCGGGCTAACGATTTTCTCGGGTACTCTCTACATACTTTGCCTTACTAATATTGGTATTCTTGGGGCCATTACTCCCATTGGTGGTGTACTACTAACTTTTGGATGGGGCCTTTTTGGCTTCAAAGTACTGAAAGGGATAAATGAACCTAATTAGAAAAGTCTTGGTTACTTTATACTGTAATTATTATTAAAACAACCAACGCAACTATACTATTATGAAAGCAATATGGAACGGAAAGGTAATCGCTGAAAGCGACGATACTGTTATCGTAGAGAACAACCATTATTTCCCTGCTGATTCTCTAAACAAGGAGTTCTTTAAAGAAAGCAGCAACAAAACGTCCTGCCCGTGGAAAGGAATAGCCAGTTACTATAGCTTGGAAGTAGATGGGCAAACAAACCAGGACGCTGCCTGGTACTACCCAACTCCATCTGATGCTGCCAAACCAATCAAGGATAGAATCGCCTTTTGGAAAGGTGTTGAAGTCATTAAATAGGTCTCAAATTCATAAGAAGTTCATAAATCTTATCTATGCTGGTAAGATTTATGAACTTCGTCTTCATAAAATCTTCACATAACTCTGGTTTATTTGGAACGAATCTAAACTAGTTTCTTCTAAATCACGTGATTTTATTTAAAAACTTCCTAATTGGGAGTATTTTTTTTGTGTTAAGTTCAGCCGCCCTGGCTCAATCAGGTGGTGTAAATGGAAGAATTCTTTCTGAGAGTGGAGACACAATTGTTGACGCGCATATCTATCTTTCTGATACTAAATGGGCTATTTCTGATGAGCATGGAACCTTTGAAATAACTGGCATACCATCAGGTAATTATATATTAAAGGTTTCCCGTATTGGTTTTCACGATAAAAGTTTAGAAGTGAGTATTGATTCACAAAGTGCTTTAGAGTTAGAAGTACTGCTCACCGAGAAAACCTATAAAGATTCTCCAGTTGTTGTAACTGCCTCAAGAACAGAAAAGGAATTAGAAGATGTAAGTGTCCCTGTAACTGTTATCAGTAAGAAAGAAATTGAGCGTTCAGGCAGCCGTAGATTAAGTGACATTCTGGATGAGCAAATAGGAATGAATGTTGTTAATGATCATGGAACCGGGATTCAGGTACAGGGATTTGATCCTGATTACACTTTAATTCTAGTTGATAACCAGCCTATTATAGGTAGAACTGCCGGTACTCTTGACCTAACCCGACTCGCAATTGGCAACGTTCAGCAAATTGAAATGGTAAAGGGGCCTTCTTCAGCTCTTTGGGGTAGTGATGCACTTGCCGGGGTCATCAACATAATTACTGATAAAGGAAGCAAACCTTTTTCCTGGGATATCAATAGCCGGTATGGTTCTAATGCTACACTTGATGGCTCTTCAAACCTTTCTTTTAAAACTGATCGATTAAGTGGGCGCGTTTTCACGAACTACTTACAATCTGATGGGTTTGATTTAGACGAGGCAACCATTGCTCCAACAATTCCTGAGTACCAGAACTTTACACTTTCGGGTGGTATTAACTATAGGATGAATAAAAGTATCTCACTGGGAATAAATAGTCGGTTTTACCAGGAAGACCAAACCTATGCTAATGAAATTTTAGAACAAAACGGATCATTCCTTGTTGATGGAGATGATACCCAGCAGGATTATAGCATTTCACCTGAAGTGAAAATAACTATTGGAAGCAGACAGCTGTTTGATGTGACCACTTTTTTAAGCCGCTTTAAAAGCGAAAGTAGCCTAAACCGTCAAGAATCAGGCGAAAACTATTCTTTTAGTTCTTTTGACCAAACCCTTAACAGGTTGGAAGTCAAAAGTTCAACCTTTTGGACAGATGATCATACAACTATTATGGGGGCAGGGGTAAGCAGGGAAGATTTAACAGCCGAGATTTATGCAGATGTACCTTTCTTTGATAGCTATTTTACTTTTGGGCAGCATGAATGGGCTCTTTCTGAAAAACTATCTTTAACCAGTGGTTATCGCTTTGATATCCATTCCGAATACAAATCTCAATTTTCACCCAAATTCTCCGGACTTTATAAACCTAATGAAATACTTCATTTGAGGGGTTCGCTGGGGGGTGGGTTTAAGGCTCCTGACTTTAGGCAACTATTCCTGAACTTTACAAATCCTGTTGCAGGATATAGTGTTTTTGGATCTTCAACTTTAGCTGAAGGTCTGCAAACGCTTGACGAAAATGGTGAAATTTCCGAGCTCTATATAAACACAAATGAGGTTGCAGAGATAAAAGCAGAACACTCTTTCTCATATAACCTTGGTTTCGACATCTTTCCGGGTGATGGCGTACAGTTCAAAGTAAATGCTTTCCGCAATAATGTACAGGACCTGATAGAAACCGAACGTATCGCTCTGAAAACGAATGGCCAATCTGTATTCTCTTATTTCAATCTGAGCAAGATATATACCCAGGGAGCTGAACTTGAGTTAAAAGTTACTCCTTCCTTTCTTGAGAATCTGGATATAAATATTGGATATCAGTACCTGGATGCAAGACGACAAATCACGCAAACATTTGATGACGTAGTTGATGGTGAAGTGATAACCGTCTCTGAACAGAAATATGTTTCCATGTTCAACCGCTCCAAGAACACCTGGAATGTTAAACTGTTCTACTTGTTAAGCCGCTGGGATTTAGAAACTAGTTTAAGACTCCAATACAGAGGAAAATATGGCTTTGCTGATTTCAACAGTAACCGATTGATAGATGAGAATGAATACGCTGAAGCACATACTATCGTCAATGCTACTATAGCCAAAATGATTGCTAAAAGATTTAAGCTCCAGGTAGGAGTAAACAATATTACGAATTACCAGAACTCCATCTATTTGCCATCAAACCCTGGAATTACTTTTTATACACAATTAAACATCAATATTTACTAATAAACAATTCACTCAAGAATGAAACACCAAATACAGAAAACCCCTCTTTTTTTACTAATGCTTGCTATCGCTTTTGGAGCATGTAAAGACTCTGGAACTAATGGCCCGGCAGATGTTGAGGCTTTAATAGCTAGCGATATTGCTGCTAATGTGAACACTACCTTTACGCCTCCTGCGCCTGATTCTGATGTTGAAGGAGATACCGAGTCCAATCCAGGATATACTTTCTATGATTTAGAAACCGGTTCTACCGTATCTGATTCTCTTTCTGCAGATTGGGATATCGCTTTTGGAGGAACTACTATTCTGGCCAACTCAGGAAATGGTGGTGGAATCCAGCTAATGGAAACTAGTTTTAGCGAAGTTCTAACAGCTCCTGCTACAGGTTATGAAGCAAGTAATGGTAGCTGGTATACATACACAGGTGAAGCACCTGTAGGTCCTAAACATGCTGTACTCGCAAATCAGGATCATACACTTATCGTATTAACCTCTGAAGGAAAATATGCAAAGGTTCAGATTCTAAGCTATTACCAGGGAAATCCTGATACTGGTACACCAGAATTTGAAAGCCTTATGACCAGACCTGCATCCAAGTATTTCACATTTAACTATACCTTACAAAATGATGGAAGTACTCAATTATACCACGAAGACGCATTTACATTCTTCGACCTAGATGGCAATCAGATTGTTGATGATTCACTTTCTTCGCAGTGGGATATTGGGTTTAATGCAACAACGATTATCGCGAACTCAGGTCAGAACGGCGGAATACAGTCTCTAAATATTGCTTTCGCAAATGTAGACGAAGCACCTAACTCTGGATACCAGGAAAGCAATACTTCATGGTATACTTATACCGGTGAAGCCCCAACTGGCCCAAAACACGCCATTCTTCCAGTAGAAGGTCAAACACTTTTAGTGTTAACTCCGGAGGGAAAATATGCTAAAGTTCGTGTAATGAGCTATTACAAAGGTAACCCGGATGTTACTGGGCAGGACTTTATCAACTTTATAAGACCTGAATCCCGTTACTATACTTTTGAATTCGCCCTTCAAACTGATGGTTCAAGATTTTTTGAATAATTAGTTTTATGAGAGACGCAAAAAGGCTTGCCAAAAGTGAGCCTTTTTTTTTGGTAAAAAGTTCTTAATTTAGATTTAGTCTAAATTAAAATAAGATCCCTTACTCTTAATGAACTCAATTGATTCTCTCCGCCAGGCATGGCACACATTCAAAAAAGACCAACCGAAAATCCGAATAAAGGATGCTGCTACTGCACTTGGCGTAAGCGAAGTTGAACTCCTGGCAACGCAGGAAAATGCAACCCGGCTAACTAATGATTGGCCTGGCATTTTTAAAGAAATCGAAACTTTGGGATACGTAATGGCACTTACCCGAAATGAGTCAGTAGTTCATGAGCGTAAAGGTGAATATCACAATATTAGTTTTGAAGGACATGTCGGTTTAGTACTCGACCCAAACATTGATCTTAGAATTTTCCCGGGCCGCTTTGGGTTCGCTTTTGCTGTTCCGGTTCAAAACCCAAGGGGTACTATGCACAGCATCCAGTTTTTTGACAAACAGGGGGTAGCCGCGCATAAAATTTATTTGATGAATGAAGAAAACCTTGATGCATATCATGCACTGGTTGATAAATTCAAAAATACAGACCCCGATTTATCTTTTGAAGTTGAAAAGAAGGCAAAAACAGTAAACCCAAAAACTGAAGTCGAGGTAAACAAAGATGCTCTGCTCTCAGATTGGGCTGAATTGAAAGACACACACGATTTTTACCCTTTGCTAAGAAAGCATAAAGTAGAACGAACTCATGCTCTTTCTTTAGCTGAAGGTACTTTTACTGAAAAAGTGGATAATACTTCTACTGAGAAAATGCTTTTAAAAGCTGCCGAGCAAGGAGTGTCTATAATGGTTTTTGTTAGTAGCGGACCTGTAATTCAAATCCATACCGGTGAGATTCATAAAATCAAAAAAATGGATACCTGGTTAAATGTACTTGATCCGGAGTTTAACCTGCACTTAAGGGAAGATCATATTGCACATTCCTGGATTGTAGAAAAACCAACAGAAGACGGGATAGTTACTTCTCTTGAGATTTTTGATGAGAACAAAAACAATATCGCCACTTTCTTTGGAGCTCGTAAACCTGGTGTTCCTGAGTTGGAAACCTGGAGAAGTGTAGTATCAGAACTTAGAAATGAGTACGTAAATTCATGAGAAAGATCTTATCACTATTCGTAGTTGCACTGGTTTTCTGCTCTACTCTGTTACAGGCTCAAGCCGTTATCGAAAGTGCTGACGGGGTTCAGGTTTCCATTAACGATGCCACTAAAATAATTACTATTGGCGGCTCAATATCTGAAACCGTATATGCTCTGGGACATGGAAACCGGGTAATTGCTACCGATGCGTCTACTACTTTCCCCCCTTCGGTATTTACACTTCCCCGAGTTCCATATGTTCGAAACCTAACCTCAGAAGGAATCCTATCATTAAGTCCTACTCTTATTCTGTCTAGCGATGATGCTAACCCAGCCTCTGCAATTCAACAGATTCGCGATGCTCAGGTCGATATTCTACTTATCGAGGAAGATGAGTCGCTGGAAGGTGTAATCAAGAAACTTGAAATTATTGGTAAAGTTCTTGGTGCTGAGGATAAAGCCCTGGAAATAATTGAGGAAAACCAAAGTAAATACGCTACAGCAGAAAATTTACGTTCCGACTTTTCTACTAAGCCTACGGTTATGTTTGTTCTGGCCGTACGAGGTGGCAGCTCTTTTATGATTGGTGGAAAAAACACCGGAGCATCAAAAATGATAGAACTTGCAGGCGGCATAAATGCGTTCGATTCTTTTGAGGGATATAAAACTGCAACTAACGAGTCGATTCTTGCTGCTAACCCCGATTTCATTTTAGTAATGCAATCCCGTTATGATGAGATTTCTGATGGAATAAGTAATACTCCGGGAGTAAACCTGACAGTAGCTGCACAAAAGAACCAGGTTATTGGAATGGACGGAAATTTACTTCTTGGTTTCGGCCCTCGTTTTGGCTCTGCGATTCTGGATCTTATGAAACGAATTCATCCTGAAAAAAGCCTGGATTTTTAGTGCCTCTTTCAACTGCCATTCCTTTGATTTTAAAATGGCTCATTAGGTATAAGAAGCAATCGATAACTTTATCTGTCCTTTTTATAGGACTGATTTTTTTTGCCATTATATCTATCGGTACCGGGCCAGTTACTATAGCACCCAAGATTGTAATTCAGATTCTTGCAAGTAAATTGGGCTGGCTTGAGTTAGACGACTCATTTTCACAATTCTCTGCTATCGTCTTTAGTATTCGCCTACCCAGGGTAATTATGGCTATGTTAATTGGTGCAACACTGGCTGTATCAGGAGCGGCTTTACAGGGATTATTTCGAAACCCTTTAGCAGACCCAACACTTATAGGTGTTTCAAGTGGTTCTGCGTTGGCGGCCGCTAGTATCATTATTTTGGGAGCCCAGTTATCCGTTTTTCTTCCCGCGTTCATTTCTAATGCGCTACTACCCATAGCTTCATTCTGTGGCGGTTTACTTGCAACATGGTTAGTGTATATTATCTCTACCAAATCAGGGAAAACCAGTGTAGCTACAATGTTGCTTGCCGGAATTGCTATCAATGCACTAGCTGCTGCCGGAATTGGATACCTGATCTTTACCGCTGACGATATCCAGATTCGAGACATTACTTTTTGGACACTTGGGAGCATTGGTAGCTCAATATGGGACACTGTATTTAAAACTGCACCCTTCCTCTTAATCTCGTTGATTGGGCTTCCCTTGCTCTCAAAACATATGAATATAATGTTGCTTGGGGAATCAGAAGCCCGACATTTAGGTGTTAACACTCAATTGATAAAAAAAACGGTAATCGTGCTTGCTGCATTGGGAATAGGGTCGGCTGTTGCTGTAAGTGGAATTATTGGATTCGTTGGTCTAGTTGTTCCGCACCTATTACGGTTAGTTATCGGCCCTGATCATCGTTTTTTGATGCCCGGGTCTATTCTGTTGGGTGCCTTGTTGCTACTTTCATCAGATCTTTTTGCAAGGATGATAGCAGTCCCCGCAGAACTTCCTATTGGCATTGTTACTTCTACAATTGGAGCGCCCTTCTTCTTGTGGTTATTAGTCAGAAAAAGATCAGTTGCTAACTACCTATGATTGAGCTTAAAAAAATATCTGTTAGCACTCCATCTAAAAAGGTCATTGTTGATAATGTATCTCTAGATATTACACCAGGAAAGCTTACTGCGATTGTTGGTAAAAACGGGGCAGGGAAATCAAGCGTCCTGAAAGCATTATGTGGAGATGTTCAAAAATCGTCCGGAACTATTCTCTTCGAGGGGAAAACTATAGATGAAATCAACCTGGGAGAACTGGCCAGAAGAAGAGCTGTGATGACTCAGAAAACAAATATCGAATTTTCCTTTTCTGCACGGGAGATAGTCGGTATTGGACGTACTCCTTTTTCCGGGGTTTTTGCATCACTGAAAGATGAAAAAATCATTTTAAAATGTATGGAAAAAGCTGACGCTCTCCATCTAAAAGATCAATCGTTTACAACACTTTCCGGGGGTGAACAACAAAGAGTTCATTTTGCCAGAGCTCTTGCTCAGATTTGGGATGCTATTGAAGCCAAAACACCTTCTTATCTTTTATTGGATGAACCTCTGGCCAGCCTGGATGTTGCTCACCAGCACGAAATGATGTTTATACTTAAGCAGATTTGCAAACAAAATGTCGGTGTTCTTATTGTAATTCATGACTTGAATTTAGCTGCCCAATATGCTGATGTAGTCCATATTCTAAAAGATGGAAAAACAGTAGCTCATGGTTCGCCTTACGAAGTTTTTACTGAGGAAATCGTTACAAAGGCCTTTGATTATCCTGTTAGTGTAATTCCACACCCAAAGATACAGTGCCCACTAATTGTTGCATCTAATACTACTTCTTAATCTCTCTAAGAGTTGAACAAGTCATTGTTTTCTGTTTTATTGAATTATTCACTAAGCCGGATATCATGAAAAAACTTTCTTTATTACTTGTCTTGCTCTTTATATGCTCTGGATTCTCTTTCGCACAAAACGAAGTCCTTAGAGAACAAAGCTCGCTCATAGGTATTACTGAATTTGGAGTAGTAGTTAATGTCGAAACTCCTGTCGATTTTGAAGAAAAGAGCTTAAACGTTGCTACCCTGAAACGTCAAATACTCGAGAACTTCAAGGATTTACCAGTTTCTATCATTAATGAGCGTCGGCTACAAAGATCTGATGAATACCCCATATTTTATCTTCACCTTAACATAATGAGGGCCTCGAATAATACGTATCCCTTCTCTATTGAGATGAACTTTTACCAACCAGTTAAGCTGGTTTTGAATAGGGATATGCAAACCATGGCTTCAACATGGAATTCAGGTCAGGTTGGTATTGTATCTGAGGATTTACTTTCGATTATCTCAACAGAAGTTGTTCAGGCAACAGATGCTTTTAAGGAAAACTTTCAAAAAATGAACTAAATGAATATCGAGGAGTATCGAGACTTCTGCATGTCTTTTGCCGGAGTTACGGAAGAGTTTCCATTTGATAGCCAAACACTGGTATTTAAAGTGATGGGAAAAATGTTTGCCCTTACTGATGTTGACACTTTTGTAAGTGTAAACCTGAAATGTGACCCAGACCGTGCTATATTACTTCGGGAAGAATACGAAGAAATAATACCTGGCTGGCATATGAATAAAAAGCACTGGAATACCGTTAGCACTACCGGCTCTTTAGACGATGAGCTTATTGAAGAGTTAATAACCAACTCATATAACCTGGTAGCGGATAAACTTCCAAAGAAAGACAAGGAAGCTCTTAGGAATCTGAAATAGCTTTTTCTTTTTTAGCAGGAATAAACCGACCAAAGGTCTTCTTTAAGAACCACCAAAAGAACTTCCTTTGCCCAAATAAAGTCCCATAGATTATGAGTAAAACATTATAAATGGGAAGAATAGTGATCAGCCAAATAAAAATACGAAACCAAAGTGACATGTCTGGTGTAATGCCGAGCGCACTGAAAACGAATTCTTTTGCATAAACTGCTGTTGAGCCAGTACATGCAAACACAATTAATATTACAATTACCTGGCCATTGCTTTCAATTTGCCATCTTTTTTTAAGTTTCTCTAAAACAGTCATTCATCTATTGGTTAGCCTTCGAAATCTAACCTTTTATAGCTCCAATGAACACAAATAATTACATAATTCATCAGTCACTTTTTAAAAGTATTAATGAATACACCTTGCAATTCCAAAATTGTGCGAGTAGCTTCTGCACACTAAAGGACAAACTAAACTATTTAAGTATTTAAGGGTTAAAAATGCGTAAATACGTAATGGAAGGTATGGGTGCTTTTTTCCTGGTCTTGGCCATTGGTCTTACCGGGAATATTTTAGCTATCGGACTATTGCTTGCAGCGCTGATTTATAGTGGTGTTCATATTTCGGGAGCTCATTTTAACCCTGCTGTTTCTTTCGCTTTTTTTATTCGACGTAGCATGAGTTTCTCAAATTTCATTGGCTATGTAATGAGTCAGATTCTAGGAGTTTTCGCAGCGTCTGGTGTTTTGATTATTTTGTCAGGAACAGTTTTCTTTGTTGAACCTCCTGCTTCAACTGATATCATTCAACAAGCTACTGTTGAGCTGTTATTGACCTTCGTTTTTGTGTCGGTTTACTTAAACTTTCAATTACTAGAAAACCTTAAGGGTAACAAGATTTATGGTCTGGTAATTGGTTTAACTTTTACTGCTGCTGTAATATTGGGGCAGGAAATTTCAGGTTCTTATGTAAATCCTGCAATTTCAATCGGGGCATCATTAACAGACCTTATTACAATCAATGGTGCTTCCTATTCACATATTCCTCTTTTCACAATTAGTCCTTTGGCTGGCTCGGCGTTAGCCGCCCTGGTATTTAAATACTTCAACGACTAAGAAACAACTCTCTTAAGCCTGAAGAAGAATCTTGAACCCATTCCTGGAGTGCTTTGTACAAAGATATCACTTTGATGAGCGTTCAAGATTCCCTTCACTACCGCAAGTCCTAACCCGGTGCCTCCCTTATCTCTCGATCTTGCCTTATCGGTTCTGTAAAAACGATCAAATAACCGGTCTAAATGTTCCTCTCCAATCCCGATTCCTGTATCCTCAATAACAATTTCTACTTCATTGGAGTGGTGAATACAGCTTACTCTGATTTCACCCTCATTTGTATACTTAATAGCATTAGAAACCAGGTTATCGAACACTTGTTCGATTTTATCATAATCTGCTTCAACTGTGCATTCTTCTATGTGCTCAAGCCGAAGCCTAATTCCCTTTTCCTCTGCTAAAGGGGTATAAGTTTTCACAACTTCGTTTGCAATAGAACTAATATCGAATTCTGTTTTCTGGATATAGCTCTCATCCAGGTCGTACCGCTGTAATGATTTAATATCTTCAAATAGCCGAACTACACGTTCAATCTGCTTTTGGGCTGTGCCCATATATTGAGCTTTCTTCTCTTCGCCCAAACTTTCGATTTGCAGCATCTCCATTGCTCCTGAAATGGTATGGAGCGGATTTCTAACTTCATGTGCGATATCAGCAAAAAACTGGTTTTGTTTTTCATTCAAGGTCTTTAGAGTCTCATTGTCAGCCTTTAAAGTGCCTGCCATTTGGTTCAGTGTTTGAGCCAGTGTACCAAACTCATCCTTTCTGTTGAGGTGGATCTCACGATCCAGGTTACCGTTTGAAATCTCTAAAGCCGCTTCTTTAAGTTCTTTTAATGGTTTTGAGAGATACCTGGCAAAAAAGAAGCTCACTATTACAACTACAAGAATCGAACCTACCATTGCACCATAAATCAAATGCCTGATACTTGCCTCAGCTGCATATAAATCATCCTTAAGCTGGCTTATTCTTAAATACCTTGCATCAGAGGTATTATCCTTAATTTTTCGAAATGAAATGAGTTTGTCCAGTCCGTCTTCATTTATGATAACCTGGCCCTCGTTAGCCTCCAGTTTCATTTGAAGCTCCGCATTTAGAAATTCTCTTGAATCAGAAAATTCCTGTTCACTATTTGGAGCAAATACTAATAAATCACCAGCTGAATCAAACAAAGCAACATTATACCCGGTCAGATCTGCCACAAACGAAACTCTGTTGTATAAGTCATCATTGGTAGCGCCATCTTCAAGTGAGTTTGCAAATGTCAGGGCGTCTTTTTCGAACTTCTGAATTCCTTCAGCCAGTAAGAAAGACCGGATACTCAAAATTGCATATGAACTTATCACAATAACTCCGATGGAGAGCAATGTGATGTAAGTGAATGCTAATTTTGATTGAATATTCATTAGCGCAGATACTGACGGTTGAATCCGTATCCAACTCCTCTGTACGTTTTGATCAGTTTTCCTTCGTCTTTCATCTTAATTCTAAGGTTCTTGATATGAACATCTACTGTTCTGTCAAAAATGTACTTCTCTTCATCCGTTATATGCTCCAGGATTTCATGCCTGCTGTAAACCAGTTTTGGGTGTTGAAAAAATAGCTCCGCAATAATGTATTCGGTATGAGTTAGGTCAATTTTCTCATCATGGATATACATTTCTTTAGTGTCTGTGTCGAGGTACACATGATCGTATTGTATCCAGTTTAGCTTTTCAGGGTTCTGCCGCCTTAATTGACTCTCCACATGAGCTTTGATCAACTTAAGCCCGGCTGGTTTCTTTATGTAGTCGTCAGCTCCGAGTTCAAGACCCTCAATCTCATGTTTTTCCTCATCCCTTGCCGTCAGGAATAAAACCGGGATTTCATTCACAACGGGATGATTGCGAATATAGGTACAAATCTCCTTACCGTCATGAAACGGTACCATAATATCCAGTATAGCTATTTCCAGTTCATTTGCGTGGCTATCGATAAGTCTAAATGCTTCTTTTCCATCTTTAGCCCAATATACTTTGTAGTTATTTATCTCTAAAAAATTCGCCAGCATTTCCCCTGACTCTACTTCATCCTCTACTAACAAGACAGTGTGTTTATGACTCATGATCTGTAGGTTTTTTGCTTACTTATTTATCGAAGTTAGCTCATTTAATATAAAGTATGCAGAAAGCTTCCTGCCTACTTATCTTAGGCACAAATTTATCCGAATTATGCCATACAAAAAAGTAAAGTACACAGAATGACCTACAAAAATAAAATCATTTGGATAACAGGAGCTTCCTCTGGTATTGGCGAAGCCTTCGCAAAGGCTTTCTTTAGAGAAGGAGCAAAGCTCATCCTTTCCTCACGCAGAGCAGAAGAGTTAAAAAGAGTGAAAGCAGATCTTGGCGGAGATGAAAGCAATGTGTATATACTTCCACTTGATTTAGCTGATTCTGTATCTCTTTCAGCCAAAAGCAAAGAAGCACTCGAGGCGTTTGGTCATATTGATGTACTTGTAAATAACGGAGGTATTAGCCAGCGTTCATTATTTGCTGAAACTGATATGTCTACTATTCGGCGACTTATGGAGGTAAACTTCTTTGGGTCGGCTGAGTTAACCAGGGCCGTATTACCATCAATGATGGAAAGGAAAAGTGGCCATATCATTGTTACCAGTAGTGTCGCCGGTAAATTCGGAACACAATTCCGGTCGGGTTATGCTTCAAGTAAACACGCCCTGCAAGGCCTGTTCGATTGCATTCGCCAGGAAATGTATGAACATAATGTAGCAGTAACTATGGTTTGTCCTGGTCCCATAAAAACGAATATTACCCAGAACTCTCTTACAGCTGATGGTAGCGACTTTGGGAAAATGGGTGATCTTCATAAAACCGCTATGGATGCTGATGAGATGGTTTCACGAATTTGGGGTAAAATCAAAAAACAGAAAGAAGAAATTTATATTTCCAGCCCAAAAGAACGCTTAGCTCTGTTAGTGAAGAGAATATCACCACGGCTACTCAATGTTATTCTGAAGAATAGTAAGGTGGTTTGATAGTTTTTATCCCAGCCTTTTACGCTTATTTAGATATGCAAGCAGCGCCTGGTCGAAGGAACCTTCAGTATCCATTTCTTCGAAATCGATTTCGAACTCACTGCAGGCCATCCTGAATTTTTGAGTGTACTCGGCAACTTTAGAGCTATAGTCTTCTCGAACCTGCGCAGGAATTACTTCCATCTCTGCGCCCGTTTCCATGTCTTCAAAAATCACCCTGCTGTCAGAAAATGCCAGATCTCTTTCACTTCGTTTTTCGAGTACATTAAAAAGCAGTACCTCATGTTTTCGATGCCGGAGGTGTTTTAGCGCTGAAATCAAAGCATCATGTTCTTCTACATTCTCAAATAAATCCGTAATAATGACTACTAAACTTCTATGATTTAGCCGCTCCGCTACCTCATGGATAACCTGGGCTGAAGCTGTCACTCTCTTTTCCGGATTCTGTTTTTCTTCTCTTATCAGCTCCTTTTCGAGTTCAAGATATATTTGGCGGAGATGCGAATAAGTGGCTTTAGCAGGAATAAACGTTTCTACTTCAGAACTAAAAGGAATCAAGCCGCAAGCATCTCTTTGGCGATGCATCAAATACATCAATGAAGCGGCATAGTGTGTAGCATACCTCAATTTGCTCCATTCTCCGAAATGTTTGAACAACATAGATGAACTGGTATCAAGTAATATATACGACCGAAGATTGGTTTCTTCTTCATACTGCTTAACATAAAACCGCTCTTTTTTGCCGTACGCTTTCCAGTCGATATGCTTGAAATCATCTCCGGGATTGTATGGCCTATGCTCTGCAAACTCTACACTAAAACCATGATAGGGGCTTCGATGCAGCCCAGAGATGAATCCCTCAACAATTTTCTTGGCCCTTAACTCAAGGTTAGAAAGTTTGGATAGTATTTCCGGCTTTAGGATCATGGCTTATGGTACAGGTTCTTGAACACAAAGTGAACTCTCATTTATGTTTAAAATTGTATAAAGGTTCTTCTCTAGGAAAATCAAACTAAGCTCAACTCCTTCACACAAACTTCTTATAGGCAGCCTACCATTAGATAAGAAATGGTTAATCAAATAAGATTATAATGATTTCGGGATTCATCAGGAAAGTAGTTGTTTTGTCACTGTTTTCTTTCTTCCTCACTTCTGCCGCGGTACTCGCCCAAAGTTATCCAGCTCCAAAAATATCATTAAGCCCTGAAAAGGGATTCTGGATCGAATCTGATGATGGGTTCATGGGATTAAAACTTGGATTCAGGTTGCAACAACAACTCCTGCTTACTCAAAATATTGAAGATTCAGAATCACTTAATAGTGAATTCCTGATCAGAAGAGGAAGAGTTCTATTTAAAGGCTATTTATTTGACAAGAAGCTCGATTACTTCATCCAGCTTGGAATGGATCGGGGAAATGTAACCCTGTTAAATGCTGAGTACAGATGGAAACCGGATAAGTATACCAAAATTTCGATCGGGCAATTTTTTCCACCGGCCAGCCGGCAATTCCAGACTGTCTCTAAAAAGCTCCAAATGGTAGACCGATCTAATGTGACCCGGTTCTACTTTACAGATTATGATCTTGGGATTGCACTAAGAAGAAGTATTCCACTAGCTAAAGACTTTGCCTTCAAGATTGCCAGTTCTATCACCCATGGAGAAGGCAAGAACATCTCTACAGCACCCGGAGGCTGGGCTTATACCGGGCGATTTGAAGTACTCCCTTTTGGTTTGTTTAATGCTTATGGTGATTATTCAGAAAGTGATTTATTTAGAGAACCTACTCCAAAACTTTCCATCGGAACTGCCTGGTACTTTAATAAAGATGCCTACACCAAGTATGGAGACGACTCCTGGATGGGTTTGAGTGATGACATTTCAGAATATTATCTCGATGCAGTATTTAAATATAATGGCATTTCTGTTCTTGCAGAATACATACATCGAACCACTGAGAACGAACGGCTGCAAACCAGTGTGGATACTGAAATTTTTTCAAAGAAAGTAAGTGGAGAAGGCTTTTACATTCAAGGCGGCAAATTCATCACAAAAACCATTGAACCCACTTTCAGAATCAGTATTCTAAATCCTGACGATGCCAATCAGGGTTCCGTTAACCGATTTACCAGACAGGTAAAGTACGCTATTGGGTTCAACAATTTTATAGTTGGGCACAGTATCAAATTTCAAACTCAGGTTGGGGTTATAAATGAAGACTTTCAAAACCGGGACAGCGAAACTTACATTGAGTTTCTCTCTCAATTCACTATTAGCTTATAAATAACGAGGCGTGAAATGAAATTTAGCCACAAACAACTTGCCGGTCTTATCCTTGGTGCAGTGGGTTTAATCGTCCCCTTTTTCTTAGACATCTCCGGCCTTTCAGATGCTGGACATGTGGCCCTTGGAATCTTCTTTTTGGCAGCGGCTTTCTGGATGTTCGAACCTTTTCCGATTTTTGCGACATCAGTACTTGTCATTTTATTACAGGTGCTCTTGCTTAGTAAAGAAGGTCTCCTGTTCACTGAAGTGAGTAGCAGCTATGATCCAACAGCTTATACTTCTTTTATTGGCACGCTGGCCAATCCTATAATCATTCTTTTCCTGGGAGGGTTTATACTGGCTGATGCTGCAGTGAAGTATGATCTGGATAAAAACCTTACCCGAATTCTTCTTCGTCCTTTTGGCTCAAAACCGGGATTTATCCTACTGGGATTAATGATTGTAACCGGGCTTCTTTCAGCATTTATGAGTAATACCGCTACCACTGCCATGATGATGACCGTTATTCTTCCTATCGTGGCTAGAATTGATAAAAAAGATCCCTTAAGAATCGGATTGGCATTGAGTATTCCGTTTGCAGCCAATATTGGGGGCATTGCAACTCCTATTGGAACTCCTCCAAATGCCGTTGTTATCGGGGCTCTTTCACAACAGGGAATAAATATCCCTTTTGGTGAGTGGATGATACTGGCGACACCTTTGGTGATTGTCGCGTTATTTTTTGCGTGGTTTCTTTTGCTGAAAATGTTCAAACCCACGGTTGATTCTGTTTCCATAGATATGACAGGAAAGTTCAATACCTCTAAAAATGCATTTCTGCTTTATCTTGTATTTGGATTAACTGTTCTCTTCTGGGTTACTGAAAGCTTTCACGGTGTTAAAAGTGCAATTATCGCTTTAATACCCATTGTGTTTTTAACCCTAACCGGTGTGGTCACAAAAGAAGATATCAGAAGGCTGCCCTGGGAAGTACTCTGGCTGGTAGCAGGAGGTATTTCACTTGGTATTTCTATGAAAAGTACGGGGTTAGCCGAATGGATTGTTGGCAGCATTGAGTGGAGCGCCTTTGGCGGTGTGATGCTACTCGTTGTTTTCAGTGGGGTCGCAATATTAATGTCGAACTTTCTTTCTAACACAGTAACCGCTACACTTTTGATTCCACTGGCAGTAAGCCTCGCTACCTCAGGCATTGCTGGTGAAGGTTTTAGCCTGATTATCGTAAGCCTGGTGATTGGAATAAGTGCCAGCATGGCAATGATGCTTCCAATTTCTACGCCGCCGAATGCTATTGCGATGAGTACGGGCACAATTGAGACTGGAAATATGGCAAAAGCAGGACTAACAATTGGTATATTCGGATTACTTCTTGTTGTGCTGTATGCTGTATTCTACTGGCCATTAATTTTAAACTGAGAGGAGATTATGGATCATCAAATATATATCCTGGTTGTTGAAGACGAGCTCGAAGTAATGGATGCACTTGTCAATGATCTTGAAGAGTATGAAGAAACTTTTCCTGTTGAAACAGCCAATACTTCAGAAGAAGCCAAAAATGTAATTGAAAATATTTACAACTCTGGTAACGAAATTGGGCTTATCCTGTGTGACCACGTTCTTCCGGGACAAAACGGAGTGGATCTACTGATTGAACTACAAAAAGAACCAACTACTAAGATTAGTAAAAAAGTATTAGTTACAGGCCAGGCCGGGTTGGAAGATACTGTACTGGCTATCAATAAAGCTGACCTGGATCATTACATTGCCAAACCATGGACTAAAGAAGATTTAAATAGTGTTGTTATGAATCAACTAACAGAGTTTGTAATACAGCAAAAATACAATCCACTTGAATTTATGACCATATTGGATAGCGTTAAATTATCTGAAGCCTTACGGGATAACAGGCCTACCGATCACTAGCATATGAGAAAAGGGATGATAAATAGCAGGGAGACTATCCTCAGGTTCATAAACCACACGATAGAAGAAGTGGATGATCTCCGGTCTTTGGTAGTCCATTTCAAAGAGAAAGATGTCATATTCCGACAAGGTGAAAAGCTTCCTTACCTGTTTTTATTGCTTAAAGGAAATGTAATTTTAAACCGTAAAAGAGACGATGGTTCTTCATTGGATATACTAAACCTTGAGCCCGGACATTTTTTAGGGCTTATCGCTCTTACCACAGGGAACCCTTCTCTAACCACTGCCATAGCACAGGAAGACGTTCGGGCATTGCAAATCAGGCAAACGGAATTTGAAACCTACCTCGCGGATCACCCCAGGCTTCGCCACCCGATTCAGCAACTCATAATGAGTAACCTTTCGCATCGGTTTATGAACAATGTGAAACTTGAATCAGAAATGCACTCTTTGAATGAGAAACTTGAAGAAGAAGGTAAACAGTTAAAAGAAGCATACTCCAAGCTGGAAGATTCTCATCAAAAACTGGTTCACCAGGAAAAAATGGCAACACTAGGGGAATTGGTTTCCGGCTTTGCGCACGAGGTAAATAATCCTGCAGCAGCTCTGCTTCGTTCAGCTGAGTCACTAATACGAAATTTCCGGAACCTTCCTGATAATGACCCCACGGCATTGATTTTTAACTTTGGGCTTACTTCCGACCCTCTCAGCAGTAACCAGGTAAGAAAACGCATGTTGGTGGTACAAAAAGAGTTCCCCTGGATTGCTGAACGATCTCAAGTCCGTAAATTGGCTCAAATGCCGGATGAGGCTTATCAGATTATTCATAAGGCTAGAAAAAAGATTCCGGTTGAACAGCTTATACAGCAGTACGAAGCCGGAAAGTTTATCCACAACATACAAGCTGCAAGTACCAGAATTGCAAACCTTGTAAAGAGTTTGAAGAGCTATAGCAGGCAGGATAAAAACGAAGCAGAGTTAATTGACGTACGAGATGGAATCAAAGACACGATACTTGTACTCAGCAACCGTCTTAAATACCTGGATTTGAAATTAGAACTCAATGAGATTCCGCTTACATGTGGTAAACTTGGCGAACTTAACCAGGTTTGGACAAACATTTTGGTTAATGCCTGCGATGTTTTGCCTGATGGCGGAAGGTTAAAGATACGCACTAAAGTAGAAGGAGAGTTTAAGATTATTGTTGAAATCTCGGATAACGGGCCGGGTATCCCGGTTGAAATTATTGACCGGATTTTTGAACCTAATTTTACTACCAAAAACCAGGGAGCCAAATTTGGGCTTGGACTAGGCTTGGCCATATCGAATGAGATTATCCGACAACATGGTGGATTTATAAAGGCTTCAAATAAAAAGGAGGGAGGAGCAAAGTTCCAGATACTATTACCAGTTAAAGAGTGTTAAGTTTTAACTGATAAAAAGATCTTTATGACATGAAAAGAGCTCTGCTACTCATATCCTTCCTAATCATCTCCTTCTCAGGCAACGCCCAAACCTCCATTGGTTTTGAAACCCAGATATATCCGGCTGGAGCAATTACAGGATTGCGATTTGACCTTGGTATTACTTCCAATCTAAATATTACTTCAAGGGTAGCTTATAACGTTACAGATCGAAAAGATTGGGGTGAGCATGAAAGTGAAGAAGGGGAAGGGCCCGGTTTTAGCTTAGGTTTCGAGAGAACTGATTTCCTTGTTGTCAAAAACCTTTCATTAACTGTCAGAAGTGATTTTTGGTTTCTGGAAATCGATTGGACCGACCGGCCAACTGGCCCGGCACTTTGTGGTGCTTTACCATGTCCTAACAGAGTTGGCTCAACTGACATTACGGTGTTTCAACCTACTATTGGTTTGGCTTACTCTATGCCACTTTCTGATAAGATCTTTGTGAAGCCAACTCTTTCCTTTGGCTATGAAATCAATGTGAAAACCGAGGGAGAATCTGTTGGAGAAGGCGCTATTTTGCTTGGTGGCTTTCATTTTGGTTTCAGGCTATAACTCGCATATCAATCCGGCGCTCTAAGAGTAGTCATTGGATAAGTTTCCCACTCTTTCACACACTCTTCATATTTTTTTATAAGGTTTAGCTAAGTGGATCAGGAATCGATCCCTTATGAATTAGTTTCTGTATTCGCTTCAGCCCGGTTTTGTTTTTTGCTGCCCTGTAAATCGTAATTAAACCAAAGGTGAGTGCCATGAAAACTTTTATAAGCCATATTCCCACCTCACTGATAGCATTAGTATTTATCATTTCTACTTCTTGCGGAACTAGTAACCCCGACCCTGTAGAGCTCGATCTTGATCTAATTTCCAGCACAACTGTTAATGGATATACAGTGAAGCTATTATCTTATAACACTCTCGAACAAGGTGCAAATGAGCTATACTGGCAAATTGAAAAAGACCATTCACCTGTTGACATCAGTTCATTTGTAATAGTCCCTATGATGACTTCTGAAACGATACAACAATCCACCCCTTATAGTAACCCTATTGAGTTCAAAGAAAACAAGGCATATCATTTTTGCTCCGTTGTTTTCACAGCTCCTACTAATGAATCAAATTCCTGGGTTATTGACTTTGAAATAACTACTAAGAATCAAGAAACCATTAGTAGCTCTTTAAGTGTTGAAGTTGCTCCATCATGGAAGGTTAAGTCGATACAAGCAAAGGATAACGATACCTATTTCATAATCTGGGATAAGCCAAAAACACCTGTTCTCGGAGTTCACTATTTAGATCTTTTAGTCCACAAAAAAGAGAGCTCACTATCCTATCCGATGGTTAGTAACGGGAATATCGAGATTTATCCATATAGGAATTTAGGATCAGGAAACATCCATAGCACAAATTTCGCTGATCCGGTTTCCAAAGGAATGGGGAGATATAAAGGCTATATCAACTATGATATAACAGGTCAATGGATTACATCTGTTAAACTTACTGCAGCCAATGACACTTTATCTAGTGTGTACTTCACATACAAAGTTAACTCACAATGATGAAATGATTCGAAAAGGCGAATTAAGCTTATTTATTCTGAGCCAGATAAAACAGCTGCATAATGCGCAGCTCATCATAACCGATTTGCTTATTTAGCTCGTCATAAACCGGGCGAAGCATCAGCGGGCCTTTTTTCTTAAATGCTGCCAATACCTGCTCTCTTTGACGATCAGATAGATTTGAAGCCTGCAATAATCCATCGAGCCTCAGGTCATTCTCTCCATCAATGTACTTTTTCAAGTGGGTAAGAATAGTTACTTCTTTAACACCATGCTCTTCAGCAAGTAAGGCTATGGATTGTCCGTCGTTAAAAGCTTCTCCGACAATTTCGAACTTCTCAGTAGCAGTAGATTTCTTCACTCTTTGTTGAAGTGATTTCTGGCGGGGCTGAATATTATTCGCATCCGAAAAGGTTTTGATTACCCCTATAAATGAGTCTCCGAATTTTTCCCGTTTCACAGATCCAACCCCATATAATGATTCCAGGCTCTCTTTTGTTCGTGGGAAATAATAGGACATTTCGATAAGAGTAGTGTCTGGGAAAATGGCATATGGTGGTACATCGTGATCGTCTGCCAGTTCTTTTCTTTTCACTCTTAGTAATTCAAAAAGCTCCACATTGTAATCGTTTTCAATCTCACTTGAAGTTCTTACCACCTGCTCATCGCCAACCATTGTGCTGGTTCTGTCGAGTGTTCCAAATACATTTTCGGAGCCATCAAGAACATTATGCCCTCTCGTCTCCATCTGCAAGCTACCAAACTCACCTTTGCTTATATAATCATGCCTGATAAGTAGCCTGGATAATTGAATCCATTGATCTTTAGACCACTCATTCCCTATTCCATAGGTAGAGAGCTTTTCATGCTCATTCTCCAATACTTTTTGTGCTTTTGAGCCCCGAAGAATATCAACTATATGATTCGCTCCGAATTTTTCTTCGCTCCTGATCATACATGAAAGAAATTTTTGAGCCTGAACAGTCAAGTCTTCGACATCGGCATCTACAGATAAACAGTTATCACAAATACCACATTCTTCTTTAGGATATTCTTCCCCAAAATAACGCATGAGTGGTTTTCTGCGACAATCAGTTGATTCCAGGTATCGTATTAATTCTTTAAGGTGGCCTTCGGCTACTTCCTTTTCATTACCATCTTTCTGATTGATGAAATACCTGATTTTTTGAGTATCTGCATAGCCAAATAACAAGATACAATCAGATCGCAGGCTATCACGTCCTGCTCTACCAATTTGTTGATAGTAAGACTCGATATTTTGTGGCATGTCATAATGAACCACATAGCGCACATTGGGCTTATTGATACCCATACCAAAAGCGATCGTTGCAACTATGATTCTGACATCGTCCCTGATAAATGCTCTTTGATTGATAGCCCGGTCTCTTGAACTTAACCCGGCGTGATATGGTTTTACGGAGTATCCTTCTTCTTCTAAAAGGTAGGCAAGTTCATCAACCTGCCTCCTCGAAAAACAATAGATAATCCCAGACTGGCTCTTCCGGGTGAACAAAAAGTCCAATAACTGGTTCTCAGGATCTTTTTTATCCGCAATCTTCAGGAAAAGGTTTGGACGATCGAAGCTTGAGATAAATGCTTCTGAATCCTTGAGGTTCAGGCTATTTTTTATATCCTCTTGTACTCTTGGGGTAGCCGTAGCTGTTAATGCAATACATACTGCATCAGGAAAATCCTGCCTCACTTGTGCCATTTGGCGGTATTCTGGCCTGAAATCATGCCCCCACTCTGAAATACAGTGAGCCTCATCAATCGTAAAGCAATCAATACGATGTGCTTTTAGCATTTCCCTGGTTTTGTCCATCATCAGGGTTTCAGGTGCCAGGTAGAGTAGCTTGACTTCACCCGAGTTAATCCTCTTTACATTATACTCGTACTCTTCAGGCCGGAGAGAACTGTTGAGGTATACTGCCGGGATATCATACTCCCGAAGCTGTTCTACCTGGTCTTTCATCAACGAGATCAGCGGAGAAATTACAATCGTCATCCCATCAAAAATCATTGCCGGAATCTGGTAAACGATTGATTTCCCCCCACCCGTGGGCATTATTACTAATGCGTCTTTTTTGTCAAGGATTTGAGAAATAGCTGCCTCTTGTTGAAGCCGAAACTCATCGTAACCGAAAGTTTCCTTTAAAATAGTTTTTGCCTGGTTGATCATGCAGTTTTTTGATCTTAAAAATCTAGCCTGTGTATTAGATTTAAAATACCTAACTATTTATAAAAAGGAGAGTTCTTTATTCTATGAATTATTTACTCAAATAAAGGCTTTTAAACTCAAACGGCTTTCTGAAATGCTCATCCTGGAAATCCTTGGCAAAGTAGATACTTTCACCCGTTGATTTCATTTCCGGGCCCAGCTCTTTCTTAACTCCCGGGAATTTATCGAATGGGAACACCGGCTCCTTAATAGCCCAACAATCCAGTTTAGATACTAGGTCAAACTCTTTGAGCTTTGCTCCAAGCATCACTTTAGTTCCAATAGCAGCTTCCGGCACCTGGTTAGCTTTTGCTAAAAACGGAACTGTTCTTGTGGTTCTTGGATTGGCTTCAAGTACGTATACATTCTCATCCTTTACAGCATATTGAACATTAAGGAAACCTTGAATCTCCATTGCTTCTGCAATCTTTTCCTGGTACTTCGCTATTGTATCCTGAACTTCCTGGCTTAGAGAATATGGAGGAAGAACTGCTGTTGAGTCACCGGAATGAACTCCGGCCGGCTCAATATGCTGCATCATCCCGGAGATGTGAAGCTGATCTCCATCATAAACAGAATCCACATCCACCTCTACTGCATGTTCCAAATACCTGTCGATCAGGAATGCATTTTCAGGGTGAGATTTCAGAATATTCGCTACATATCTGCGAAGTTCTTCTTCCTTAACTGCGATACGCATTCCCTGGCCACCCAGAACGTAACTAGGGCGTATTAGAACCGGGTATCCAATTCTTTCTGCTATCTCAAGTGCTCCCTCAACTCCAGTAGCAGTACCATACTCAGGAAATGGGATTTCAAGACGGGTTAGCAGGTCAGAAAACTCTCCGCGATCTTCTGCGAAATCAATCATTTCAAATGCTGTTCCAAAAATCTTGATTCCTGCTTTAACCAGCTTCTTTCCAAGTTTAAGGGCTGTTTGACCACCTACCTGGATAATTACTCCTTCCGGCTTCTCATAATCTATGATATCCATTACTCGTTCCCAATACACTGGTTCGAAGTAGAGTTTATCAGCAAAGTCAAAATCAGTAGAAACTGTTTCCGGGTTACAGTTAATCATGATCGCTTCATAGCCCATATCCTTTGCCGCTAGCACAGCATGAACACATGAATAATCGAACTCTATTCCCTGGCCGATTCGGTTCGGTCCACTTCCCAAAATCACCACTTTTTTGCGATCGGTTACCACGCTCTCGTTCTCTCCCTCGTAGGAAGAATAGTAATAAGGTGTTTGGGCCGGAAACTCTGCAGCACAGGTATCAACCAGTTTGAATGTAGGTTTTAAGTCCAGTTCCATTCTTTTTTCGCGAACCTGGTCTTCTGTTACTTCAGTCCCGCTCTTGCTCAATAGCCAGGCCAGCTGCGCATCCGAAAACCCTGCTTGCTTCATCTCGAACAAGTCGTCTTTTGTGATTTCTTCGAGTGTTGAACCTTCTGTTCTATTCTCTAATGAAACCATATAACGAATCTGCTGAAGAAACCACGGATCAACTTTTGTGATGTCTGCTATTTCTTCTACCGACGTACCAAGTTTAAATGCATTCCTGATCTGTAGTGAACGATCCCAATATGGTTTCATCAGGCGTTCGCTCACTTCTTTCCGGTTAATTTCTTCGTAGCCATCAGCACCTAAACCGTCACGGCCTACTTCCATACTTTGCCACGCCTTATTAAGCGCTTCGGGGAAATTTCGCCCGATACTCATTACTTCTCCAACAGCCTTCATCTGGGTTGAAAGCTCTTCATCTACACCAGGGAATTTGTCAAAGTTAAAGCGGGGAATTTTACATACTACGTAATCGATCGAAGGCTCAAAACACGCGGATGTATTTCCTGTGATCTGATTTTTCAGCTCATCAAGGTTATAGCCTACTGCTAATTTGGTAGCTACTTTTGCAATCGGGTACCCTGTAGCCTTGGATGCCAGCGCTGAAGAACGGCTAACTCGCGGGTTAATCTCAATTGCTACAAAGCGATCGCTTCCTGGCTCCATCGCAAACTGAACATTACATCCGCCAGCAAAGGTTCCTATCGATCGCATCATCTTGATGGCAGCATTTCTAAGGATCTGGAGTTGCTTATCTGTCAACGTTTGAGTTGGCGCAACGGTTATGGAATCTCCGGTATGTACTCCCATCGGATCCATATTCTCAATCGAACAGATGATTACCACATTATCATTGGCATCTCGAAGTAACTCTAACTCATATTCTTTCCAGCCAAAAATACATTCCTCGATTAATACCGAGTGAACAGGGCTCATTTCCAGTCCACGAAGTACCATTCTGTCGAAATCTTCTTCTTCCCAAACGATTCCACCACCTGCTCCACCCATCGTGAACGAAGGACGGATAACAATCGGCAATCCACCCAATTCTTCTTTTATTTCCTTTGCATCAAGTAGAGATTCGGCCTGCCTGCTTCTGCACTGTTCAATACCAATTTCTTCCATCTTGTCACGGAAAAGCTGACGATCTTCTGTTAACTCAACCGCAGCGATATCTACCCCAATAATCTTGATTCCTTTTTCTTCCCAGAAACCCATTTTCTCAAGATCCCGGCAAAGGTTTAAACCGGTTTGGCCACCCATTGTAGGAAGTACAGCATCTGGTTTTTCTTTTTCAACGATTTCCCGGATAGAGTCGGTTGTCATAGGCAGCATATAAATGGCATCTGCCATAATCGGGTCAGTCATTATAGTTGCAGGGTTTGAATTGATAAGGACAATTTCATAACCCTCTTCTTGTAATGATCTGCATGCTTGTGATCCTGAATAATCAAATTCACAGGCCTGCCCAATTACAATAGGTCCTGATCCGATAATGAGAATTTTGTGTATGTCGTCGCGTCTTGGCATTTATTTGGTATTTCTAAGTCGGTTCTTGATGGGTGAGTGTGTTTTCTGAATTATTTCTGCTCTTTCATAAGATCAATGAACTGATCAAACAGATAAGCTGAATCATGTGGCCCGGGTGAAGCTTCTGGATGATACTGTACTGAAAAGCCAGGGAAGTTCTTAAACCTCAGGCCCTCCACTGTATTATCGTTCAGGTTTATATGTGTAATCTCAGCTACTTCCGAGGTAACACTATCCTCAGTTACAGCAAACCCATGATTCTGGGTTGAAATCTCAACCAGGCCATTCTCAAGGTTTTTTACCGGGTGATTTGCTCCTCGGTGCCCTACGAACATCTTGCCCACTTCAATCCCTTCACTCATCGCCATTAGCTGATGCCCAAGGCAAATTCCGAATAAAGGCTTTCCTGTTGATTTAGCATAATTAACTACATCAAGAGCATACTCGGCTGTCGGATTTGGATCTCCGGGGCCATTCGAAAAGAAGAAGCCGTCAGCATCCCAGGCCTGAACTTCTTCCAATGTAGCCTGCGCCGGGAATACTCTAAGCGAACAACCTCTGGCAACCAGGCTATTAATGATGTTTTGCTTGATTCCATAATCAAATGCAGCCACCCTGAATTCTGAATCTCCTTCTGCATGGTATGTCTGGGCTTCTTTCCTGGTAACCTTCGAAGCTAGTTCCAGGCCTTCCATATCGTCCCAGTCTTTTGCCATTTGCACTAGTTTGTCTTCATCCAGTTCAGTGGAAGAAATCACAGCATTCATCACTCCTTTTTCCCTGATATGGCGAACCAGCGCCCGGGTATCTATTCCGGAAATACCTACAATTTCATTATTCTCTAAATATTCATGAAGACTGCTATCTGCCATTGGGTTACTAAATTCCCATGAGAAAGCCCTTACTATAATACCCGCTACCATAACTTTGCGATGTTCGTCATCACGAGCCATGGTGCCGTAATTTCCAATATGTGGATAGGTCATCATCATAAGTTGACCATAATAACTGGGATCTGTAAAAATCTCCTGGTATCCAGTCATACTGGTATTAAAACATAATTCGCCACCGGTTATGCCTTCGTGGCCTACAGCCCAGCCGTGCGCTACCGTTCCATCACTTAATGCAATGATGGCTTTTTTTCTTGGTTGAAGAGACATGTTTAACTTTTCGTTTGTGTGAGTGGGGGATCAAAAAAAATCCGACTACGAATATCGCGCCGGATTTTTGAAATAATATGATTCAATAAAAAAATCATTAACTAGACATCCTTTTTTGTGGGTGGCTAATTAATGATTTAAAGCTATATGCTACTAACTGGTCGATTTGTATTCGATCGCTTAGTTTAAAGTTCAGCGAAGATACGAAGTGAATAAATCGGATTCAATTTCGAACCTGTTTTCTTTTCCACATTTAATACACACTCTTCATTAGGAGTAATCACTTTTTTTGAAAAATGATACACTATGAACTTGTAAAGCTCATTTGAGTTCTACAATTACATCGCCCTGATCCCAACGGGAATCTAGTTGATTCTACCTTTACCCTGGCCTCTCATCCAGCCTGCCCAAACCGGTCTACCGAAATCATTGCGAAGAGTCAAAATATCTTCTCCACGTTGAACTGTTTTAGCTACTATCACTTCTTCACCTTCATACTCGATTAACGAGCCTACGATTTCAAGGGTATCTCCTTTTTCAACTTGTATCTCCTGGTTATTGATAAACCATACTGGTCCTAAATGGATGACTACTATTTTGTCGTTTTTATTAGCAATCAAACGAGTACCTACGGTCATTCCTTTTTGAGGAGTAAAGGTTTCTACTTTTTCAACAATTACGTTAGTGGTTTGAATGGTTCCCGGGTTGAACATTCTTGCATATTGAGTATCGCTCCCACAGTTGTTCATTCCCCGATTCGGTCGTGTTTGAGCACATAACAAAATCGGAATTATTATCAGGAACAGAGTTATCCAACCTATTCTATGTGTTCGTTTCATTTTAGCCTCTCTTTTCGTTTAAACTACTGTGAAAGAGTTAGCTAATAAAAGATTATGAAGGGATAATGAAGAGAAAGGGTTCTTACTCTTTTCCTTTTACGTTGAGCAGACTTCCACTTAACGTAGCTAAACCACTTACCAGACCACCCAAAACTCCGGTAACCAAAATAACTATAAATGGACTTCCTACTCCCAACATATCTGCAATTCGCGATGATAAAATACCATCGTTTACAAAATGTGTATATAAAGCCTGGCCGCCCCATACTACAAACAGAGCCAGGAAACCCCAACCAAAAGAAGGCCATCCTCTTTGCTTAAAAAGGTATCCAAACAAAACTCCGGGCAATGCAATGCTCCACCAGGGTAAAAAAAGATTTAGCAGAAAGGCCGTTATCGCGATTAGTAGTACAAGTATCATGAGAATCTCAATTTCCTTTAAATCTTAGTTGGTACAAGAACTCTGTCGGTGGTTCTTTTAAGAACTGCAACTCGTAAAGCTCTCCGGTTCTCCAGCTTTCTAGCATGGAATCATAGTTTGGTGAACCCGGATTTCCTGATGCACCTCCTGGATACACTCCATAACCCTTTACCTCCGGCCCAACTTCTACTACCATTCTCCAAGATGGCCCCCAACTATTCCGCGTGGCATTTATCGACTCTGACCCACCACTTGAATACACATTTTCAGCTCCAAAACCCGGTATAAATGCGATGTGATCGAAATCGTTATTGATCATAATACCCCAGTTCCAGTTATCTCCGAATTCACCATAAAAATTGGTTAGCTCTCTCACAGTTTCCTTGAATGTATCTGTTACTACATCTTCCCTGGTTTCAATTTTCTCAGTTTCAATGTTATCAAAGAATGCGAAATCAGGCTCTGCTTTCATAACTTCAATAACACGATCCCTGGAAGGGTACCGAAGAGTAGCTTCAGTTGATCTATATTCGTCATTAAATATTCCGCTATAAAGATTACTCCACCACCATCTGAACACTCCGGGAGCCCTTAGATCAGAGCTGTTATAAAAATTCCAGTTCTCTACAGCTGTCAGTATCTCGATCTCATCATTGTTAAGGCTATCTCTGTTTACCCACTCTAAAAGTTGGGGCAAAATTGAGGAGGCATGGTAACTATAATCATCCATCTGCATTTCCTGAATGTCTTCTTTTGTGATGTCATTCATGCCAGCAAGCAAATCATTTATCCTTCTGCCTCGTTCATATGGTGCATAGTCGTCTTCTAAATAGTAAGGGTAATCAGGTGCAGCAGATTCCTGGTTTGCTGAGCTTACAAAACCTCTTTCAGGATTTTTGATATTTGGATTTTGCTCTGTTGGAATCCATCCTTGCCAGTCATACAACGGATCCGTTCCGTCACTAACTGTCCTTCCCTGATACTCCCACTTATTCGGAAATTTTCCACTTACGTAAACCCCTATGTCACCTTCATTTGTTGCAAATACGAAGTTCTGTGCTGGTGCTGTCCAGTATTTAACCGCTTCTTCAAAATCAGAATAGGTTTTGGCCCGGTTAAACTCATAGAAGTTTCTCAGATCGTTTGAGTATTCATGAGCAATCCACCTCAATGCGTGATATACAGGTTCCCGGCCTTCATTAATATCTGACTCTACTTTTGTAACCGGCCCATGATGTGTATAAAACACTGTATCTACCACTGTTTCCTGACCTTTTACCTTTACTTCCTCAATACGGGTGGTGGTTGGCTTCCATTGGTTATCGTGCCAATATTCTTTTTTTGAAGCATCGCGAAATTTGATTTCATACCAGTCCATCACATCTGCGCCGGTATTTGTAGTTCCCCATGCCGTGTTTTCATTAAAACCGATGATTACACCCGGAACGCCTTGCAGGGAAACTCCATAGGTATTTAATCCTGGAGCATGAAGCTGTACTTCATACCAAATGGAAGGAAGTGTTAAACTCAGGTGAGGATCGTTTGATAAGATCGGGTACCCGGATTCTGTTTTTGAACCACTTATTGCCCAGTTATTACTTCCAATACCTTCTGGCCGCTGAAAGGACTCCAACTCTACTGCAGAAGCAGGTTTGAATAAGGTATCGGGAGCTTGTACCGGAATGTGTTCGAAATCCCATTCTTTAGTTGGTGGTACAATCGGATCGTTTAAAGCAGGTTTTGTAGAGAAGAACTTTTCGATAAACTCATCCCCAAAGTACATTGCTGTATTACTCGTACGATCATCCTGACTACCGGCTGCAAGTATTCGGGTCATATTCTTAAGCATCTGGGCTGTTTTGAGAGGGGTCCATTCCTCGGGAGCAAAATCCAGGATTTTGTACTCAACTGGATAATCTTTTGGTGAAAGAGAAGAGATGTAAGCATTTACCCCGTCAGAATAGGCCTTTAGCGAAGCAAAGATTTCAGGATCTTTTTTATTTTCTTCCAGGGCTTTCTCAGCGCCATATGGCATCCCCAGCCTTCGGGTTCCCATATCTCTGCTTAAAGTTCTTTCTCCCAGGTTTTCTGAAAGCCTGCCTGCTGCATCGTATGTTTGCATTTCCATTTGGAAAAGTCGGTCTCTCGCTGTCACATAGCCTTGAGCAAAGTAAAGGTCGTATTCATTGTCAGCGAAAATGTGAGGAACTCTGCGTTCGTCAAAAAAAACGGATACTTCCCCTGTTAATTCATCGAAGGAAAAATCATCTGAGTTTGGCAACGATACTTCTGCATTGGCCCAAAAACCCGCATCCGGATCGAAAAATTTCCCTAGTGGAGGTATGGTGCCGAACTGAGTGTTTAAGGAAACAATAAGAGCTATTAATACCAGGAAGGAGACCAGTGGCTTTAAATACTGCATTCTTGATTTATAGGAATTGATATTTCGAACGAATGTGTGAAATCTTGATGAGCTAAACAAAGACTATTTTCCGGTAAACTCCTCTCCACCTGAAATTGTGCCCGAATAAAAACTACCACATCAGCATCTTCATACAAAAGACGCTCCCACCGCTTTTAAGATATTCGTTTGTTCTAAATTCATGAACAACAAAACCAGCTTTCTTAAGCTCTTCATTTACTTCAACACAGCCTTCCTGGATAAACACATTTTTGCCATCTACACAGGTAGCATTACAGGAGAATAATTCTTCAGCCTCATAAGTATTTGATTCAATTACATTCGGAAATACAGCCCTGATAAGTGATAATCCTTCTTCAGTAAACGCTTTGGGGTAGATTAGTACTGTTTCCTCACTCAGCACGCAAAGGCAGGTATCGAGGTGGTAGAATTTTTCATCTACCAGTTCAAGCGCAATAACAGGAGTATCGAAGGTATCAGAAATAAAATCGTAGACCTCAAGGGAAGACCTATACCCGTAACCACCCCAAATAAGCCTCCTCTTTTGATGCCATATTGCATCTCCCATTCCTTCGAAATCAGAAAACTCTCCTTCTTTTAAGTGATGAATGGAGTAGTTTTCATTCTCGTAAACTTCTTCAATGTATGGAACTTCTCCTTTTCTTTGGGGAGTATGCATGATGCTCATCATCACCTGTTTCTCTCCTTCTTTCGAAATATTCGGCAGGCTTTGATTCGCACAGAAAACCATGTCTGGGAAGTTTTCAGCTCCTTCTACTTCCTGGACATCCATTCCCAGCTCTTCATACCCCTTTTTAAGGGCCTTCCACTCTTCGTATGCCGCTGCTTTATCAATGGTCCCGATATGCCCTTCCATATGAGGGTTTATAATGTACTCTACATCAAAGTGTTCTGGTTTTACTACTAATACTTTCTTCGGAAGTGGCATCGACTCCAACTCTGAAAGCGTAAAATCAAGCTCATCAAGCGAGCTTATTACTTTGCTCATAAATTTTCCGACTCCTTGTGTCCTTTAAATTCCAACTAAAGCTATGAATAATTCTTACTTGAAGACATCCATTTTTTTAAGATGATCTTCAATTTCGTTGGCTACATAAGTATGCCCTTCATCTGTCCAGTGTAAACCTAGCACAAATTCATTTTCAACATTTACATACTCAATCCCTTCGGCTTCTAAAAAGCTTTCCAATTCCGGGTATCCTTTTTGTAATCCCATTACAAATATACTTCCTCTTTCTTCCGTATAGTCTCTTATTCTTTTTATTAGTTCAAAAGTAGGATCACTTTCTGCCAGTTTTTGAGGATACTTAAGGTTGTAGTAAGACTTAAGTGCAAGGCGAGCTATATACGATTTGAACAAAATCCCTTCCTTACCCAAATAATATCTTGGACCTTTTGGAACCGGTACCCCTTGCAGCTCTAACTCCCCGGATTCGTTTAATGTGTAGTAGGGTTTATAAAAGTGTTTGTACCTCAGGTTCTGCATGTTATCCAGTTTGTCGTTTGCGGTACAGTAGAGCAAAAAGACAAGCTCGGGATCATAATAATCGTAGTTCTTCTCAAGTATCATTAATTCCTGGTCTGTTCCATAGCCACTTATCCCAAGGTTAAATACATCCCAGTCCTGAAGGTTTTCGTCCATTTTATTTGTAAAACGATCTTCCTCTTCAACATCAAAACCCCAAACGAAAGAGTCCCCGATCACCATCATTCGCCTTTTCTCTCCAGGTATATGCTCTCCGCCCCTGAACCCCCGTGAATTGTGCCTGATGCTTATCTCTTTCTCAACTTTGTACGTACCTTCAGAATTTGGAATAGGAAACCAACCAAGGCTATCATGATGTGCATACATCAACACCCTCTCGTCATCAATTATTCGAAGCTCGTCTCCCATTACAAACCGAAGTGCTACTTCAGAAACCAGTATGCAAATCAATGCGGGAACGAGAACCAGTAATGTATTTCCAAGTAGCTTCTTAGTCACTATTGCCAAACCTTATTTTTAGTCTTTAAAATTCGACTAAATTTAAATTGGGAGCAAGGTAACCCCACTATTTTTTTGATTTGTAATAGAAAGCCTCGGCTATAGATCCCAAAGCTCATCTCTGTAAAGGCTGTCGCTGACTACAACATGCATACTATCCGAATAAACACCCAGTATTCGTTTACCAAAAAACCCACCTCCCTCTTCTATTGTAAATTCAGGCGGGTTGAGTTCTTCGCCATAGTGAGAGTAATACAATATAAACTCATTAATTTTAAGATCTTTACATGATTGATATCCAAACCAAAGAGTTCCGAGACCCTTATTTATACTATGCTCTAATCCCAATATCAGTTTAACCTTTCCATTATCTGTAATAAAATCAGGCTTATAAGTTTCTGTTAACCCGTAAGTATTTTCCAGATGCTCAAACTCCAGTCTGAAATCTAAAATCTCTCCGGCTTCATAATCTACAGGGTCAAAAGTGAACTCTAGATTTATTAGATCGCACCTTACTTGTGGTATAAAGACGTCTGCAGTTGTCGGTTGTGGTGTTTTGACTAAAATAGAGTCTTTGAATCCGTTCCTATCTGCTAATTTTAGCTGATACACATTATCAAACTTTATCGGGGTTAAAACGGAAAAATTGTGTGTATACATTCCGTCAAATGGGACTACCAAATCTGTAAGCGCCTCCTCTTCCTGATTACTCATATCCTGTAAAATAACTTCTATGTCAAGTTTCTCGGATGAGCTTTCCCAAAGCGGTATTCTATTGTCATGTATTCTTATAAAGTTCTCAGGTTTAGATATTTCAAGTACTCCATATATAGAGTAGAAGTTATCAGAACGTTCTTCCTGAGTTTCAACAACTGAACTACAGCCCAATGAAATCAAAGCTGTTGTAGTTAGAAAAAAGCCGGATTTTATTAGAGCGTTTTTCATATCAGACAGCTTCGTTTTAATCCTTAAATGGCAGAAATATGGACTCCTCCTTATACAAAGCTCCAAAAAGGCCTACTTTTATTTGATCATTAATACCTCCGGTAATGTTGTCTTCGAAATAGTCAGGCCCGTAATGAGTTAATTTGAATAATAACTGACCTCCTGCTTGAAAGTTCCTGCAATCCCTGGTATATACTCCGTAGATCGCTTTGGAAATATCGTACATTGTAAATACTGCCGTAACTGATTCATCAGTGTCATGTTTAACAAAGGGAGGTCGAAAAGATTTTATTTCTGGATCACCCAGCCTGAAAATTCTTAAGTCTATTTCTGAAATTTCCGAAACAGGAGCATATGTCATAGTTATTGGATCGTTGCATCCCGTACGCTCTGCGGGCAATCCTTCTATTTCCATACTAGCACGTCGTGGAGTTGTCCATCTCCCCTTTATTGTGCCTCTACCTGATAATCTTTCTACAGTCAGTTCATAAGTATTTCCATATTCTATATCCTCTGTAAAGAAATTATGTGTGAACACTCCGTCGAAATCTACCATACTATCAGGTAGAACAACACTATTACCTGTTGTTATATTTTCCAGGGTAACTCTTGCATCAATTGCTGGTACTGTTTCCTGCTGAAGCGTTGCCTTGAGATCATTAACTCTGAAAAAGTGAATCTCGTTATCCATATTCACTGTTCCGTGAACTGAAAAGGAGCCGTTACTTTGATCCAAAGGATCTAATGTAGCATCGCATTGCGAGACCAGAAGAAACAGCACTATACATATTGATCTGTTTATAAAACTAGTTTTATTTCTTTCTTTCATAGCTTCGAAATTTTAATTGCCGCATAAGGTAGTATTGGAGATTGATCTACCCTTTCCAATACATTCAAGTCTAAGTAAAACACATTATTCCGGTCGTACACATTCAAGCATCCAATTTGTGCTTCAAGAGAAAAGTCGTTTGAAATTCTAAATCCTCTTTCAATGGAAGCATCTAGTCTGTGATAGTATGGTAATCGAGAACCGTAAGGCTCGCTAAATAATGTCCGAGCTACTCCTGGTTCTTCGATTGGATCGGTATTAATAACATCTATCGCAAAATCGAACCCGAATACTTTTGTAAATGGCCGGCCAGAACCTAATTCCCAGGTTATGTTTACAGTAAACTCTCCAATATCTACACTTGCTATAGTACTAAGTTGATGCCTTTGATCATGAGGCGGTGAATACTCAAATATTGGAGTGTCGAGCCAGGCTCCCAGGTCATCAGTAGCTGCTTTGTATCTTACTTTCGACCAGCTATAACCTAAATACAAATATAAAGACCTGGTTTCATATTCAACCCTCGTATTAACTCCGTAACTCCTGGAATTAGCCTGGGCAGGTAAAACAAAAGTTTGAGCTATGTTTGTCCATTTTGCTACGGGCACATTATTATGAGTCATGTAATAGGCTTCCACATTTGTCTTTATGCGAGAACCGATTTTATTTTTTAAACCTACAATCCTGTGTATTGAGCTAAATAATGGTGCAAAAGCTGCATTTGGTCGGTAAATAGTAAATGTTGTACCCGCATCTCTTTGATCCGAAAACCCATCCAATGCCTGGTGATATTTACCAACAGCCAGGCTTAGTTCTGACCTGTTATTTCCAAATGGCTTTGTGACCACTCTTAAGCGAGGCTCAAGAGTAGGTCCGAAATGAATGGTAGATTGTGTTCCTAAACTTGGTGTGATCCTGATATTACTGGTTGGGTCGAACGTAGTTCGTAGATAAATCTGGAACATTGGAAACCTGTCTGTTCTAGCCTCATCTACAAATGTAAAACGGCTATCTACTCTTGCTCTATAAGTGTGAGCAAGAATGTTGATTCCGTAGTCAAATTTTTGGTTGAACCAATAGTCTTCAAAATCGAGGCGCATAAATGCCTGCTTAACTTCCGACTTGTTGTTTGTAGAACCATCTGTACTTCTTTCGCTATTCTGAAAGCTGGTAGTACCAATTGAAATCTCAAATGGACGAGCATAGTACTCATCGAATCCAAAACACCGCCCTCCAAAACTCGCGTTCGACCAACCCAAATAACTGTCTCTTAAGTCGCTAATTTTACCTCTATCATCAGTTAGTATGGCTGTAAAATTACAAATGAACCCATCCCTATGTAGCGAGTAGCGAGCTAATACATCATAAAATTCTACATCTTTTTTTTCAGGGCTTAGATGGCCAGAAAATGTTTTTATGGTTGACACCCTCCCACTTACTAACATTGAAGATTTCTTTTCCTGGATAGGACCTTCGTAAAATAATGAAGAGATATAGGGACTAAAACTTCCACTGGCTTTATGATTAACCAAGTCACCCGTTTTTAAATTCACATCGATTACAGCTGATGTGGAACTCATATAGCTGGCATCAAAACCTCCTGCGAGAATATCAATATTGCTTACTACTTGTTCAGGAAAAGCTGAAAACAAATTTGAAATGTGGAATGGCTTAATGATCGGGATATTATCTACAAGAACCAGGTTTTGAATTGGAGAGCCTCCGCGAATGTAAAGGTCTCCTCCCTGGTCTCCGAGGCTAATTACTCCTGGTACCGTTTTTATATAGGCCATCAGGTCTCCATCTAAACTTAATGAAGGTACTCTACTTAAATCTTCTGCTTCAACCCTGGTGATTCCTAAACTACCTGTGGTATATCCTCTTTCTTCTTCTACAAGCACTTCACCAAGCTCACCTACTTGTTCAATCAATTCTATTCGCTTAACAACAACATCTCCTTCCTCAAGAAAAATACGCTCTTCGAAATTTTGGAAGCCAATAAATGAAACTTTGAGCCTGTACCAATCTTGCTCTCGAATAATAACCTGGCAAAAACCGTCGAAATTTGTCACGCAAAATTGCTCGATATCGTTGTATCCGTCATCATATACCAGAACATTAGCCCCAGTAAGGGCATCGCCAGCTTCATCAGTAACAATAACACGGAGAGTAGATCTTGACTGACCCATTGCCGGAACTACGAGGAATACTCCAAGTAAGAGCATTAGTGCAGAGCACAAACTTGTTTTTTTTATAAAGAACATAGAGATGACCACTTAATATTATTATAAAAACTAAAACAACCCTTTATCTATTTTGATAAGCCACTAATAAATATATTTTCTAACCCTAAACCATATATTTGCTTATACATCAGCCCATAAATAAGCGTACTAACGAAATAATACCCAAAAAATTACTTCTCAGAAATGTATTGTCATGAAAAAGGAATATGTTGGGTTTAGTACCTATATTTCGGCTGTTTTTAATTCCCATAAACTATCTGAATGATTGAAAAAAATCTTATAGTCGCGTTTGGCGGCTCTTCTCCTGAGCATGAGGTTTCTGTATTAACAGCTATGCAGGTTCTCTCTGCACTTGAAGATACATCCTATAACCTGGTTCCTTTATACATTACTAAATCCGGACGCTGGTTATCTGGAGAGATACTAAAAGATTTAAGCAACTATGAAGATCTTCCGACACTTGAAAAACAAGCTAATTCCTGTGCATTTGTAAAGGATGAAATTGGCCGGACGTTACTAAAAGATCAATCACCATCTGGTTTATTTTCTAAGCCTAAAGCTGCTCCTGTATATGCTGTAGTTTGTGCCTTTCATGGTAGCGAAGGTGAGAACGGAGCTTTTCAAGGCGTTTGTGATATGTTCAATATCCCTTTTACAGGTAGTGGCGTTCTTGGTTCTTCTGTAGGAATGAACAAAGTAAAAGCTAAACAACTATGCGAAGCTAATGGGATTCCGGTTACTGCCAGCCTCGACTTTTATGAAAGTGATTGGGCAACACACCAGGAAACCATACTCCAGGAAGCGGAATTACTTGGTTTCCCTCTCATTGTTAAACCAACCAGTCTTGGAAGTAGTATCGGGGTTGCCAAAGCTGAAAATAAAGATGAACTGGTTGAAGCAATCGAAACTGCTTTCAGGTACGACGCTCACCTCCTTGTTGAAGTGGCTGTAAACCCATTGATGGAAATTAACTGTTCAGTACTTGGCACCGCTGAAAACTGTAAAGCAAGTGTATGTGAGCGGCCTATTGGTAATTCAGAAACCCTTTCGTTTGAAGATAAATACCAAAGCGGAGGTGGAAGTGATAAAGGAATGGCATCCGCCGACCGTGTTATTCCTGCGGATATTTCTCCGGAGCTAACTGAAACCATTCGCAGTATGGCTGTTCATACTTTCAAAACCTTTGATGCAGGGGGGGTTGCCCGGCTGGATTTCTTGATAAATGCTGATACTGAAGAGGTTTACTTCAATGAAATTAATACGATTCCCGGCTCATTCTCTTTCTATTTATGGGATAAATCGGATTTAAACTTCACGCAACTGCTAGAGGAAATGATTGAAATAGCTCTTAAGAAACATCAGGCTAAAAATGGCCGGATTCGAAGCTACGAAACTAATCTACTAAGCGAAAAAGCTGCGAAAGGGATCAAGGGCTTAAAGGGAATTAAGGGCTAAGATCGTTACCTTCTTTTATTATGAAATTTGCCATTGTCGCCAACCCTCAGAAATATGAAGTTAAAGATGTAATTCACTCCGCAGTGAATTGGGCAAAGAAAAATAATGTAGAGCTTTTTGCATCCAAAGAAGTTTGTACGCTGGTTGGGATTTCAGAATCGCCCGAACTCCAGTTAACTAATTCTGATAAAGAATCGATTGAACTGGCAGATATTATACTCGTAATGGGTGGGGACGGAACAATCCTCTACACAGCCCGGATTTCCAGAGATTCAGGAAAACCAATATTAGGTATTAATAGCGGACGACTTGGCTTTATGACTAATACCCAGAACGATGAACTTGAAGAAGCCCTGGGTTTTGTTTTGTCGGGACAGTACACCCTTGATAAACGACATTACCTAAAAGCTACAGATGAGAAAGGGAACGAGTTTTATGCATTAAACGAGTTTCTTTTTACCCGGAAGGACTCAACTTCAATGGTTAACATCAGCGCTGAATATGATGGCAACTTTATAAATACGTACTGGGCTGATGGGTTAATTGTAGCTTCTTCAACCGGATCTACTGCTTATAATTTATCATCCGGTGGACCAATTGTTGTTCCTGGTTCCGAAGTAGTTCTTGTGACTCCCATAAATCCACATACTCTAACTACGCGCCCCTTGGTTCTTCGGGCTGACAAACCGTTAAAAGTAACTGCAGAACAACAGCAAAGTGGTATTTTGTTTTCTTATGACGGAGTGCTTTGCGATGTAGAAAATTTTCCCCTAGAAATCGAAATTATCAAGTCTGACCTTTCGTTTAATTTGATCCAGTTACCAGGACAAAACTATTTTGAGACGCTTAGAAAAAAACTAATGTGGGGGCAAGACTCCAGAAGAAGAGGCGATTAAGATTTTACATACTGTAATGTGAATTATGTGGAGTTGATTCACATTTCCACATATAAAATTCATAATTTAAGCCGACCTTCAAATAGACAAATTAACTAGTTAAACAAACTCATAAAAAAGACATGAAAGTAACAGTTGTAGGAGCAGGTGGAAATGTAGGATCAACAGTAGCACTAAGTGTTGCACAACGTGATTTTGCAAAGGAAGTAATTGCTGTAGATTTAGAACGTAAAGATGGAGATAAGACATTTTATCCTTCCAAAGGTCGGGGATTGGATCAGTGGCAGGTTTCCCCTATTGCTCTTTTTGATACAAGAGTTAAAGGAACTACTGATTATGCTGATACCGCTGATTCTGATGTGTGTGTAATTACCGCTGGTGTTCCACGTCGCCCGGGTATGAGCCGTGATGATTTACTTTCAATCAATGCGAATATTGTAAAAAGCGTGACTGAACAATTAGTAAAATACTCACCTGATACAATCATTATTGTAGTTTCAAACCCACTAGATGTAATGGTTCAGGTTGCTAAAGATGCTTCAGGTCTCCCGTATGAAAAGGTAATGGGAATGGCTGGAATCCTGGATACCGCGCGTTACCGTGCATTTATTGCAGAAGAACTCGACGTTTCTCCAAAAGATATTCAGGCTTTATTAATGGGTGGCCATGGCGATACTATGGTTCCGCTGCCTCGATTTACTACACTTTCCGGAATGCCTATTACTCATTTTATTTCTGATGAAAGACTAGAAGAAATAGTAAACCGGGCTAAAAAAGGTGGCGGAGAACTTGTTGGCTTAATGGGTACTTCAGCATGGTACGCTCCGGGTGCTGCTGCAGCTCAAATGGTTGAAGCTATTCTACTTGACCAAAACCGAATTTTCCCCGTTTGTGCTCACCTTGATGGTGAATATGGTATCGATGACCTTTATATCGGTGTTCCTGTAAAACTTGGCAAGGGCGGTATTAAAGAAGTAATTGAAGTTGAATTAACCGATTCAGAATCCGATCTTATGAATGCATCAGCAAACGCTGTGCGTGGTACTTTGAACGAGTTCAAAGCACTTCAGAATAAGTAAAATAACGAGGACTAAGGTCTTCACTACTTGCACTTTAATCCCTCATATGATTTTCGTATGAGGGATTTTTTTAATTAATACGCCCTGTTATGGTAACACTAAAGATTACTCCTTTCAGTTAAGCCATAGATGTTGTACTCTCGACTTAATTCATATTTATAGATTATGAGAATTTCTAAAACCCCTGTTTTCCTTTATTTATTGGTTCTGGCAACGATGCTTATCCAAGGCTGTTCTTCTACAAAGCCGGTTCACCCGACACTACAAGCAACTCTTTGGGTGCAAAATGCTGTTGAGTTTGATGCCCTGGCCTCAATGAGCTATCAAACAGCAGAAACGAAATTAAGAGAAGCGCTGATGGATAAATCCTGGACTGCAGAGCTGACTCAGGTTGATGCAGATATCCAGGAACTTCCTCCTGCTGTTGTACTGGATATTGATGAAACCGTATTGGACAACTCTCCTTACCAGGCTCGTATGGTGCAAAAAGGCTCAGGGTACGATCCAGTTGAATGGGAAAAATGGGTGCTTGAAGCCAATGCCGATGCTATCTCAGGGGCTGTTAGTTTCACAAACAGGGCTGCAGATGAAGGAATTACGGTAATCTATTTAAGTAACCGTGAGGCAAATACAGAGGAAGCAACCCGTAAAAACCTCGAAGCTCTTGGGTTCCCAGTTTCAGATGAAACCGATGTAGTTCTACTAAAAAATGAATTGCCTGAATGGACTTCTTCAAAAGTAGAACGGCGGAAACATGTAGCTGCTAGTTTCAGAATCCTCATGTTATTCGGTGATGATTTTAATGACTTCCTCCCCGCAAAAAATATTTCCGAAAAAGAGAGAGACAACCTTCTTGAAACATACAGAACTAACTTTGGTGCTAAGTGGTTTATCCTTCCTAATCCTATTTATGGTTCCTGGGATCAGGCGCTATATAATTTTGAGAGAAATCTTTCTGACGAAGAAAAATCAGATATAATAGACGCTCATTTACATACAAAAAATTAACAGAATGAAAGAAATTCGTTGGGGAATAGTTGGTTGCGGGGAAGTTTGCGAGGTAAAGAGCGGACCCGCTTTTCAGGAACTTGGGAACTCTAAACTGGTAGCGGTAATGCGCCGGAATGCTGATAAAGCTGCCGACTTTGCTAGCAGGCATAACGTTCCAAAATGGTATTCTGATGCTGATAAGCTCATTAACGATCCCGATGTTAATGCCATCTATATAGCAACACCCCCAGGTTCTCACCTCGAATACACCATCAAAGCTGCAAAAGCTGGTAAGCCTGTTTATGTAGAAAAACCAATGGGAAGAACCCATGCTGAATGCATGGAAATGATTAAGGTTTGTAAGAATGCGGGTGTTCCGTTATTTGTAGCCTATTACCGACGACGTCTTCCTTACTTTTTGAAGGTTAAAGAACTGCTTAAAAAGGGTGTCATTGGAAATGTTACAATGGTGAGTATAAACCTGGTTAAGCCTCCCAAAGATGATGACTTTGATGACCTACCGAACTGGAGGGTAAATCCTGCGATTTCCGGTGGAGGGTATTTCCACGACCTGGCTTCTCATCAGCTGGACTTAATGTCTTTCCTTTTTGGAGATATAGTAGAAGCTCATGGAGTAAAGAACAACGCCCTTGGTTTGTACAAAGCAGAAGACTCTGTAACAGCAAGCTTTAAGTTTGATTCCGGCTTAGTTGGGAGTGGAGCATGGACTTTTACTTCTCTCTGGGAGCATCATAATGATGAAGTCACGATTATTGGAGACAAAGGCAGAATCACTTTTGCCTGTTTTGATTCTGAAACCCCTGTAACACTGGATACCGAGGATGACTGGAAAGAGTTCTCTGTGCCTTATCCTGCACATGTTCAGCAGCCTCTTATCAAGACCATTATTGGAGAACTGAATGGGATCGGAAAGTGCCCCAGTACTGGAGAAAGTGCAGCAAAAACAAACTGGGTGATTGATAAAGTTCTCGGTATAGTCTAGGTCTCGCTGATTAAAACTATATTTTCGGCAACCATACCTTTATCATTTTCTACTATATCAAACTCAAAAATTAGCTCCCTGCTTGGAAGATGGTTCATCTCTAGATTATCTTCGAATTGAGACACATGAGCGAAAACGGTTTTGTATGGAGAATCTGATGCCCGGGAGTCTGTAATCCAAAGATTATCTTCATATTTACAAAGGAACCGCATGAAGCCATATCCATCACTTTGAGAAAAGTCATAACATACACCACGCACCCTTGAACCTGCCACGCCCCAACTATAAGGAGATTCTATCGGAAGTAGCTTTGGTATAAGGTATCCAGAAACCGAAGAGTCTACAGCTTTCTTTAATGCTCCAGAGATGTTGTTGAATCCAATGAGTTCAACTTTGCAACCACGGTCTTGCACTGCTGAAACTACACTATGAAAACTTCCATTGCTGGTAAGCAATAGGATCTTATCTAAAAACTCTGACTGAACCATCATATCAACAGCCATATCCATATCAATGGTTGACTTCTTAATGATCTCACCTGTTTCATGATTGGTGTAGCTTAGAACAGGCTTTTCGGTTACACGGTATTCAAAATCACGAAGCATTTCACAAAATCGCATCGTCTTTTTTCGGTAATCATGGTCATTCTTAAGACGCTCTTCCTCATAAGAAACATAAACATTCAGACGAGAAGCTACACCTCCACAACGGGTAGCGAATTTTCTAAGAATATCATAGCGGAGTCCATAGCCTCCATTCATAGTCACGTTCGACGCATCAACATATACGCCAATTCTATATACAGTGCTCATACTTATCCCAATAATATTGTCTCTTTATACTACTTTTTAGATGGTATAATAGCTTTACCAAAGCTAAGTGTGCAGATCAAAATGATAGAAATGCCAAATAATATAAGTGAAGCTGTAAAGTCTGAAAAAAATCTGTCAGTTAAAACGGGCTTTATAAGAATTGTAACCGCCGCTATTCCAACTACACCAAGGCTTTGCCAAATTTTGTAGGGTACGGCGAAAGAGCTCGTGGAATATCTGTAAATGAGCACGGCCATTGCTGAATAACTTAACAAAGTAGCTATAGCTGAACCTTGCATTCCGAACTCCGGTATTAGCACAATGTTTGCAATAATAGTAATTAAAGCGCCTATTAAAGTAATCTGAGCTAGTTTTTTTGTTTTTTCTGCTATAAAGATTCCGGCTGAAAAGTTTACATACCAACCCTGGAACCAATAGGCTAATAATAGAATCGGTACTATAGATAACCCCATCCAGTACTCTTCCCCGATTAAGTAAGCATCCAAAAATGGGATTTTAATCCCAACGATATATTCCAGGAAGAGTGAAACAATAAGAAAGAGACCGGCAGCGGCAACATTGAAATAGACAAAAGCCTGAGCAAATAATGCTGGGGCTTCGGGTTCATCAGATTTCCTCATAAAAAATGGCTGCCACGCCATTCTGAACATCTGTACAAGTAGCAGCATAAACACCGCCAGCTTATAACAGGCATTGTATACCCCAACGATGTGTTCAGGTGAGTAATCAAATTCGTATATCGAAGCGATCGCTTCCTGCGACATACCCTTCAAGAAAAACCTATCCAGGGTTTCATTTATTACATGCCCGATTCCAGCGGGGATAAATGGCAGCCCAAAAACCAGGGCCTTTTGTAAATACTCCTTATTTAGCTCCCCTTTTATCATATTAAAGGTAGCACCCCAAATTATTACAGCAGTAACAGCCGAAGCTGCAAGGTTACTGATAAACACTGCCTCTATTCCGTAGCCTTTCACTAATATCAGGTAGAAATTTAACCCTAGATTTATTCCAACATTTGCTGTCTTCAGTACTGCAAATAAAGTTGCCTTACGTACCAATCTAAGCTCTGCAAAAGGAACAATAGATAACGTGTCAAAAAATAAGATGCCCAGCATCATAAGAAAAATGGAGTCGCCGCTTTCGATACCAAGCTGTGGAGAAATAAATGGCTGTAATAACCATAACAAACCAACTAAGCCAAGAGAACCTCCGAGCAAAAACAGCTGAAGTGTTTTAAAGTAGCTTTTGGCTTTCTCCCTGTCTTTTGCATATCTCAGGTAAGAAGACTCCATTCCCATCGTGAAAAGAACATTTAGGAGAGCAATAGCAGCATACACAAGCCCAACCACCCCATAAGCATCGGGATTAAAAACACCCGTATATAACGGAACAAGCAGATAGTTTATAAAGCGTGCAAAAACGCTGCTTATACCATAAATAAGAGTATCAGTAAAAAGCTCTTTTAGTTTTCTCAATCGTTAGAGGCTGATAGTTGTTCAACGGCCTGTATACCTAGTACATAGCTGTGTCTTCCAAAACCGGTAATAATGCCATTCATCACTTCACCAGTCAAAGATTTTTCTCTGAAATCTTCCCGGGCATGAATATTGGAAATATGAACTTCTACTTTTGGAAAGGAAATGGGTTCCAGCGCATCCCGTAAAGCAACAGAAGTATGTGTGTACGCCCCAAGGTTGGTCACTAACCCTTCAGTTCCATCTTTCATAGCTTCCTGCAATGTGTTTATAATCTCACCTTCAACATTACTTTGATAAAAAGTGAGTTCATGACCCGGAAATGATTCCTTCAAAAAATCATTCAATTCTGGAAGTGTTCCTGTGCCATACACATTCGTGTCTCGCGCTCCAAGCAAGTTCAAATTTGGGCCATTTACTATTAATATTTTCATAGTTTAATCGATTTACTGATCAGCTTCGCGAGTTCTTCCATTCTTGCTTTATTAACTTCAGTTTTACGGCCCAGGCTAACAGGCTGCCCTTCAAAATAAATAGGCACTAAATGAATATGAGCATGAGGTACTTCAAGGCCTTCAACAATTACCCCGGTTCGGATGGTACCCAGAGACTCATCAATTGCCAGAGCCACCTTTTTTGCAAAAATCATTAATTGAGATGCTGTTTCATCTTCGAGATCAAAGATGTAGTCCACTTCTTTTTTAGGAACCACCAGGGTATGCCCCTCAGCTATGGGGTTAATATCCAGAAATGCAAAATGCTGATCATCTTCAGCTATTTTATAGCAAGGAATTTCTCCTTGTATGATTTTGGTAAAAATGCTCGCCATTTTTCTTTATTTAAAAACACTATCTTTTCGGGAAGATACTATCTCGAAAACAGAATTCCTCACTCTTATGCAAATGAAGATCTTTCCGACTTTCTCTTTCTTTCTACTATTAATTTTCTCTCCTTTATTAGTTTCAGCTCAAGCAGAACATATTGTTGGTGGAACTACAGCTGAACAAGTTCGGGAGGAACATCCTCTTTTTGATGTTTATACAAAGCGATATCAACCTGACCCCAGCGCAATTGAGTACCTATCCGGAGTCACCGATTCAGTAAAGATTTTTGCAATGTTTGGAACCTGGTGTCATGATAGTAAGCGCCACCTTCCCGAACTTATGAAAACACTTGAGGTTGCCGATAACCCTTTGATTGATATTGAGTATTTTGCTGTAACCAAGCAAAAAAGTGATCCGGAAGGTATCGCCCGGAATTTAGGCTTGAAGCTTACACCAACTTTTATTATTTACTATCGCGAAAAAGAAATTGGAAGGATTGTCGAAGAACCAGCACTAAAATTAGAAGAAGATTTAGTACAGATTTTGCAATCTGGTTTAAAAGCGAATAGATAAGAAACTTTTAATCACTTTATGTAAAAAATTGATTGAAAAGGTGTAGTTAAAAGTCTTATCTTTTGAGTCTGTGAAAGATTCGGTAGCTCAGTTGGTAGAGCAACTGCCTTTTAAGCCGTGGGTCGTGGGTTCGAGTCCCACCCGAATCACATTTTCATCCCCCGAGAAGGAGGAGAAATTGACTCTCTCTTGACCAACCCCGTTCGACTGACATCGGACGGGGTTTTTTTATGTGGTTACTACAGTTTCCAACAGCATTAAGTACACCTAAAAATTCAGCCTATTTCTCCAATCTCTTTAAGCGCATCTAAATATGAGCTTTGATTATTATTAATTATCAAATTAATGTATTTTTATTTGTTGCTTAGTTCAAACTTAACAAATCATCTATGAAACTAGACGTACTAAACCCACTTCGTTGGAAAAAGTCCTTCCTGCTCTCTTTTTTAGGAGGTTTTCTTTTCATTTGGTTTACTTTTGTAGATGTATACAGTGTGCAAACAAGATGGGAGTTGAACGAGCAAAAGAAGGACTTAATAATCCGAACGCAGGAGCTTGCGGAAAGCTCTGAGCTTTTAAAGGGAAAAATGGAATCGCTGGAGAAAAATCCTGCTTTGCTAGAAAAAATTGCCCGAGAAGAGTACGGGATGAGAAAACCGGGTGAAACGGTGTATAAAATTAAACCAAAAAAGTAACCGGGCATCATTGTTTATTCTACCCCTCCTCACTAATCTTAATTATCAAAATTGTACTTGTTGAATGAAAGCGATTGCTATTGATCTCGGTGGCACAAACATTAAAGCCGCAGTGGTACATAAAGACCTGGGCATTATCGAACAAACTACTACACCCACTCATGCTGAACTTGGCAAAAAGCATTTACTTGATAGGATTGCAGGTACAATTGAAGAGCTGACAAAAAAAGATGGGGCTATTGGTATTGGTCTGGGAATACCCGGAATGGTTAATATTGATCAGACCACAGTTTACTATCCTCCAAACCTGCCCGGATGGGATGAAGTTAACGCCGCGGATGAGATTACCGAACGAGTAGGGTTGCCCTGCCGTATTGAAAATGACGCCAATATAAGTGCTCTTGGGTCTTTACATTTTGGTGTAGGCAGAAGCTATGACAGCTTTATCCTTATTGCTCTTGGTACAGGTGTAGGTGGCGGTATTATTGTAAACAAGAAACTTTTTAAAGGTTCTAATGGAATGGCCGGAGAGCTTGGGCATGTGATCATTGATTACCACGGACCGCTTTCGAATAGTGTTACCAGGGGAACGATAGAAGCTTACCTTGGGCAACGCTTCTTAAGTCGTTTTGCTTCCGATATGATCATTCAACATCCTGACAACCCTCTATATAAAAAGTTTAGCCGAGATTTTGATAAGCTAGAACCTGTTGATCTTACCAGGGAAGCAAACAACGGAAACTCACTGGCCATCGAAATCCTACAGAAAACAGGTCAGCGCCTGGGGTATGCGCTCATTAATTACACGCATATGATGGATATCAGAAAATTTGTTTTAAGCGGAGGGGTTTCAAAAGCAGGGAAGTGGTTATTCGACCCTGCAAGAGAAATTGTACGAAAGCATATGATGGCTCCGTTTCAAGAAGGATTTGAACTTGTATATGAAGACTTAGGCAACGATAGCGCTTTACTTGGTGGGGCCGGTCTGGCTTTTGAGTCTTTTTCTTAGATAAACTAAATATGATTGATGTCAGTAAGGTACATATTGGTAAATATGTATTCAGTACGTATCTGATTTTTATACTGACGTCTTGTTTTTTATATGCTCAAAATCCGGTAAAGGCTGATTCCACCAAGCCTGTCCAACCAACGGCTACGGCAACTTCGACTCAAAGTAACAATAAGAGCGTTGTTAAAGATGCCGTTGAATTCCAATCTTCAGATTCTTTGACCGTTGATTTCAGAAACGGACGAATTGCCACTCTTTTTGGCTCAGCTAAGGTTGCACATACCGCAGGGACCCTGACTTCAGGCGAAATAAAAATGGATTTGGCTACCAGCACTGTTGAAGCTAAATCAGCTACACCGGAAGACACCCTTGCCCTTCCCTTACTTTCATTGCCTGACCAGGACATAAAAAGTAATCGCATTCTGTTTAACTATAAAACTCAAAAAGGAAAGTTTGAGGAAGCACGGGTAAATGTCGGGGAAGGAAATCTAATTGGTTCCAAAGTGAAAAACGTGAGCCCGACAGAGGTTTTTATTGAGGATGGAATTTATTCCACCTGCCCTCCCGATTACCTCTATTACTATATAAAAGCCAAGAAAATGAAAGTGGTAGACCAGGACGAGATCTTTTTTACCAACGCCAGGTTGTATGTACTGGATATCCCGTACCCAATGGTTTTCCCTTTTGGCTATGTCCCATCTGGGTTTAAACAGAAGCAATCAGGACTTTTAACACCAACATATGTTTTTGAAGCGCAATCGACCCGTGGTATTGGGTTAAACAACCTCGGATGGTTTCAATACATAAACGATTATGTTACCACACAAGCCAGCGTGGATTTATTCACATCCGGATCTTTTTACCTGGACACCAGAACCCAATATAGGAAAACGGACCTGTTTAATGGTTCTATCAGTATAGGGTATTCACGTGAACAAGGCCTAGAACCTACTGATCTTGATTTTTCCAAAACTGTAAATAAATCGCTTGGTATTCAACACAGCCAAACCATTTCTCCTTATGCAAGTTTAACTGCTAACGTAAACTTGAGAACCGCTGACTTCTATAGACGTAACTCCTTTGATATTGATAACAGGGCTCAGACTTCTTCTACTTCCAAACTGGCATATAACTTTAAACAACCAGATAACTTATTTACACTTAGTACAAGTGCCCAGCTCAGCCAAAACTTCTTTAACAACTCAACAAGGTTAAGTGGACCAAGAGCAAGTTTTAGCTTAAAAACCCTTTCCCCTTTTCAAAAGAACAACAATAACAGGGTTGGAAACCCAAAATGGTATGAGAGCTTAACTATTAGATACAACAACAGGCTGGAGTCCAGCTTTGACTATACTCCTATTGATGCTGATTCAGCAGAAATCTCTTTTTTGGAAGCATTAACTGATCCCTCAAAATACCGTGAAGCTACTGGTGATAATGATTACATAAGAACCGGTTTACAACAAACTGCCGCTATTAGCCTGAGCAATATTATTCCAAGCCAGTTTATTAATTCCAGTGCTACCATCAACGCGAATGAGTATTGGTTCCCTACTTCTATAAGAAGAACTTTTAATGCGGACTCTAATACAGTTGAAACGGAAAAAGTTATAGGGTTTGCTAATGGTAGAGATTTTAATTCCAGCTTTTCTATGTCTACTACTATCTATGGTATATCGAATCGAAAAATCGGAAGCCTCGAAGGCTTCAGGCATACCATACGCCCTTCAATTAGCTTTAACTATCGTCCGGATTTCAGCGATGAAAAGTGGGGGTATTATCGAACTGTTCAAACAGATACATCTGGAACTACGCAGCGGTATAGTATTTTTCAAGATGAGGTATTTAGCGGCCCCGGGTCTGGTGAACAGCGCTCCATATCATTTAGCATTGCCAATGTTTTCGAAACTAAAGTAGTTAAAAGAGATACTACTGGAGAGGTTAAGGAAAGAACACTTAAACTGATTGACAACCTTTCGCTAAGTTCATCATACAACTTCGCGGCTGATAGCCTGAATTTAAGTTCTCTCACTTCCTCCATAAGTTCTAAC